>DJIF01000036.1 GCA_002433485.1 Deltaproteobacteria bacterium UBA6601 | reverse complement strand
CCGCAGCTAAGAAGGCCCCGGCCACCGCAACTCCAGAAGCCCCAACTACCCCGCAGCCGCCAGCAGGGCCTGAGGCAAGCTCCAGCCCGGCACCTGAAACCCGCTGGTCTGGACCAGAGCAATCCTACAGCGGCACCAGTGCACGTAGCTACGACAACAATTCAGGCGGAGGGCTGGGCTGTTTCTCGATCATGACGGTCCTTGCCATGGGTTCGGCCCTGCTGACCACCTTACTGCTGTGAAGGTACGGCAGCTGCTTCCGCAGGAGCAGCCTTAACAGCTCCCCTCAGGTTCTTGTTGAGGGTATAGGTGCCCGTCCAGCTCGCCTGATCGAGAATCTTCCCATCCATCGCAGCGAGCAACTGCTTGCCGTTAAAGGTGCCGTCAATGCCGATGCTCTCCACGGAGAGAGCATAGAGCGTGAAGTGGTACTCGTGCATCCGCTCATCGTTCCACGGCGGACAGGGCCCATCGTAGCCACCGTACTCGCCGCGCATCTTTTCATCCCCAGCAAACCAGACCGTATAGTCGTTTAAGCCTCTGGCTCCATAGTCCGTAGGGCCCGGAGCCTTGCCGCCAGCAGTGACCTCCTTGGAGTCGAGGCTAGCCGCAAGACTGCGCAGCTCAGGCCTCATATCCGCCAGCACCCAGTGATAAAAGTCGGTTCGCTCCATGGCTGCTGAGAGGGTCTTGCCCTCCTGATTCACATCGTCGCCTTTGGTGGGCACCTCGCTGTCATGACACACCAGCGCAAAGGACTTCGTCCCTGCAGGCACCTGCGACCAGCGAAGTTCCGGGCTCTGGTTGGGTCCCAGGGTCACATGGCCCTTATCAGCGGGGATGCAAAAGGCCATGGAGTCGGGAATGGTGGCGCCATTCTCAAAGCCCACCACCTCAAAGCGCAGGCCATCGCCAGCGTCAGCGCTGGCGGCCGGAGGTGTACTACGTTGAGCGGCCGTTGCTACCTTGCCAACGGGCAGCTCGCTCGCCGTCGTTGGCGCTTCGCCAGACCCGGCGTCCCCGCTGGAATCAGCAGCCTCAGCCACTGTCCCACCAGGCTCCTCAACAGCATCTACCTGAGTTGACTCCCCAGCTCCCGAGCAGGCTACCGTCAGCGTTGCAAATCCCACAACCAGCATCATCTTGCTCCGCACCATCTCAATCTCCCTTTGCGCTCGTTCAGACGCATCGGACGCGCTGAACGCGCACACCATAGGTCAGCGGCGACCAGCCGTCGACCAGACCAACACCATCCAAACCCGACATTTGAGCCTCGATGAAGCGCGCCGCTATAAACCAAGCAGCAGGAGCGGCCCAATTAAGGGATAATGGCAAGCGGAACCGCACTCCATGCCGACTCCTGACCTATATCCAATTCCCCTCGCGACTCTTGCCGACCGCCTGTTCCACGAGATCGAGAACGGCGAGAGCATCTACTATCTGCCGCGGCGAGACTGGTGGCTACCGGACCCAAGCCGCGACCTGCATCGAAAGCACTTTGGTAAGTCCATCGCGACACCGGTAGGCCCGGCCGCAGGTCCACACACACAGCTCGCCCAGAACCTTGTGCTTTCGTGGCTCGCAGGTGGGCGTTTTATGGAGCTTAAGACGGTCCAACTCGACGACCAACTGGTCATCCCGAGGCCCTGCATTCATGTCCCGCACATCGGCTACAACGTCGAGTGGTCTCAAGAACTGCGCATTCCAGAGTCGGCCCTGGAATACATAAAGGGCTGGTACCTCATTCACGTGCTCGCCAGTGAGCACGGCCCAGGTCTTTGGCCTGGGGCGGAGTGCCTGTTTGACCTGAGCGTGGGCTACGATCTGGACGGCATCAGGAGCGAGCCGGTGCGCCGCTACATCGAGACCCTGAGGGACGCTAGCGGTGTGCTTGCGGCCCTACGCTCAGAGCTCCCTCCACACCTACGCCATTGGGCCGATGTCAGTTGCCCACCATGCGTGAGTGATACGGTCACGATTTCGACCTTCCACGGCTGTCCAGCTCACGAGATCGAAGCCATCGCCACCCAGCTGATGCACTGGGGCCTGCACACCGTGGTCAAGCTAAACCCGACTCTACTGGGCTACCAACGAGCCCGTCACATGCTCGATGAGATGGGCTACGACTACATCCAACTGGAAGCTCAGGACTTCGACAACGACCTGCAGTGGGATCAGCTGATGGACATGCTGCCCCGCCTCGAGGCACTGGCTGACACAGCAGGCCTAGGCTTTGGCGTCAAGTTCTCCAACACCTTGATCTGCCGCAGTGAGGAAGCGCCCTTTGGCGATCAGGCCTGCTACCTAAGCGGCCCTCCTCTGTTCGTGTTGTCCTCGACACTCGCCGCAGAATTCAGGGAAGCTACCCGCCCGGAACTACCCATCACCTTCTCAGCAGGGATCGACGCTAAGAACCTGCCTGCAGCGATCAGCTCGGGGCTGATGCCTGTAACCAGCTGTTCGGACCTGCTCAAGGGCCGCGGCTACGGGCGACTCACAAAGCAAGTTCGAGCCCTGGAGCGGGAGATGAAGCTGCGCGATTGCGGGGACCTGGACACCTACCTCACTGGAGCAGCGAACAGCCCGCTAGAAGGAGCTCAGCGACAGCTCCGAGAGATGGTTGATGCCGCCGTTGCCGACCCCAGATATCGGCGCGAGCGAAATCAAAAGCCGCCCAACAAGATCAACTCAGACCTGGAACTGCTCGACTGCATCACCTGCGACAAGTGCGTGCCAGTCTGTCCAAACGCAGCCAACTTCACCGTCGCCCTTCCAACTGGTCACCATGAGGGAGCCCTGCTGCGCTGGAAAGATCAACACATAGAGATGGAGCCTGGAGCTCCCCTCCTGATTGCCAAGAAACATCAAATCGGCAACACCGGCGACCTCTGTAACCTATGCGGTGAATGCGACACCTGGTGCCCGGAAGATGGCGGCCCCTACATCGTCAAGCCAACCGTGTTTCTAACCGAGCAGTCCTTCGCCGACCACCCCCATAGGGACGCCTTCCTGTTGTCTCCGGAACGAGACCAGATCAGCTGGCGCCGGCACGGAGAAACCATCCGTTATCGCCGTAGAGATGAGCAGCGAGCAGTGCTGGAGACGCCGGCAGGGACCCTGGAGCTGCTCGATGATCAGCCCTTATCCAGTCTTGGCCAGGGTGAGGTCCAGCTCGCTGACATCATCACCATGAGGCTCTACCTCTCGGCTCTGAGTGAAGCAGGAAGTTCCATCTGGCTGCCCCCACTGCCCGAGACAAATCCACTGGAGGCCGGACGAGAACCATGACGCTACCCACCCTACCGACCTTGAACGAGCTGTTGCACCCGGAACAACAACCACCGGAAATTCGTAGGTCAGCGCTGACCTGTGAGGACCCGCTAGACCCCATCCAGCTGTTCAACATGTGCTGGCGCAGACCCAATGGAAACATCGAGCATCTCGTACTGCCCCGTGAGCTCACAGGCACCGAGGCCCAGATTGTGGTCATGAGCGGTCGCCTCTTTCCCAGCGGAAGCCATAAAGTTGGGCCTGCCTACAGCTGCCTGCGCGAAGGCATTGTTAGCGGCGAGATCAGCGTCGACGGCAGCACCCTGGTTTTTCCATCAACCGGCAACTACGGCATCGGTGGGGCCTGGGTCGGTCCCAGAATCGGCTTCCGATCACTGGTTGTCCTGCCGGAAGAGATGAGCCA
Source organism: Deltaproteobacteria bacterium UBA6601 (assembly GCA_002433485.1). Taxonomy (GTDB): domain Bacteria; phylum Myxococcota_A; class UBA796; order UBA9615; family UBA9615; genus UBA6601. The sequence goes on along the minus strand of DJIF01000036.1, from coordinate 22,498 downwards.
GGAGCGCTTCGAGAAGATTCGTGGTTATGGAGCCGACTACATCGCTACTCCAGGGTCGGAGTCCAACGTCAAGGAAATCTACGACAAGGTCGCTGAGCTTCGCAGCGATCCTAACAACCGGATCCTCAACCAGTTTTCCGACTTCGGCAACTACCGGTTCCACCGCCACGTAACGGGAGGCAGCGCAGTGGCCCTGGCCCGGGAAATGAAGGCAGAAGGTTCAGGCATCGCCGCGTTCGTCTCGGCGATGGGGAGCGCCGGTACCATAGCGGCGGCAGATCGCATCCAGCAAGACTACCCAGACTGCAAGGTGGTAGGCGTTGAGCCCATCCAGTGCCCGACCCTCTACAACGTCGGCTTCGGCGCTCACGCTATCGAGGGGATCGGCGACAAGCATGTCACCTGGATCCACAATGTCCGCAACATGGATCTGCTGATCTGCATCGATGATCAGGCCTGCCTCGAAGGCTTACAGCTAATCCAGGAAGGACGCGAGACCCTCCAGCGCGAACTGGGCCTGGACAGTGAGTTCATCGCTAGCCTTGACGGCGTTTTCGGCATCAGCGGGGTATGCAATGTGCTGGGCGCTATTAAAGCAGCGAGACACTACGGCTTCGACCGCGACGACCGCGTCTTTACCGTCGCCACTGATGGTTTTGACCGCTACCCATCGGTGCTCCGACGACTCGACCGACAGCAGGGTGAAATGAGCCCGGACCGCGCAGCGCAGCGCATCAGCTTGTTCAACGGTGCCATTGATTGCTGGCTACTCGAGGGAAGCGAAGAGGTTCGACTGCGCTGGCACAACCAGAAGTACTTCACCTGGGTAGAACAGCAGGGCAAGGATGTAGCCGAGTTGAATCAGCTATGGGAGCCCGAGTTCTGGGAGCAACAAATTGAGTTGGTTGCGGACTTTGACTCACGCACCCTCGACCTGCGCAAAAGCGCCTAGGCAAGATCTATGTTGATCACCGGCGGCCTGCTGCTGAATCTGGACTCTGGCACGGTGACTGAAGCCGATGTGCGAATCGCCGGAACGCGCATCGTCGAGGTAGGGTCCCAGCTACCGCTCAAGCCTCACGAAGTTCGCCTCGACATCACGGGGCGTTGGCTCATGCCGGGCCTGTGCCTGGCCCATCACCACCTTTACTCGGCGCTCGCTTGCGGAATGCCCATGCCCGTCACAACACCGGCCAGCTTCACCGAGATGCTGAAAGGCGTGTGGTGGAAACTTGATCGGGCCCTGGACCTGCCCAGCGTCGAGACCTCAGCGCTGGTCGGAGGTCTCCAGGCGCTGCGCGCCGGAGTCACCACGATCTTTGATCATCACGCCTCCCCTACTTGCATAAATGGCAGCCTGGAGGCCGTGAGCAAAGGGCTCACAAGGCTGGGAATGCGGCACGTACTCTGCTACGAAGTCAGCGATCGAGGTGGCGAGGCGGAAAGCCTAGCAGGACTCGAAGAACACTACTCGATGCTGGACAAGCAAAGCCCCATGCGTGGCGTGATGATTGGTGCTCACGCAAACTTCACCCTCAGCGACAAGAGCCTTGCGCGCTGCGCATCGCTGGCTCAAGAGGCTGGTGTCGCTCTGCACATTCATGTCGCCGAGGCGGTCGACGACGCCAGGGCCACCGGGGAGGCGCTTATCGGCCGCATGGAAAGGCTCGGAGCCCTACTTCCAGGCAGCATCTTTGCGCACTGCGTCCACCTGAGCCGAACCGAGCTCCAGCACCTTGATGAATTGGGCATCTGGGTCAGTCACCAACCGCGCAGTAATCAGAATAACAGCGTGGGCTATCCAAAGCTGGAGTCCTTCCCGGACACCACTGTTCTCGGCACCGACGGCATCGGCGGCGACCTGTTCGCAGAACTGCAGGCGGGCTGGTTTAGGGCTCAGGATGAGGGAGTCCCCTGGAGCCCGCAGCGCTGGCTTGAGGTCCTGCATCAGGGTTCGGCGCTGGCCAGCCAAAAGCTTGGCGTGAGTCTGGGTGGGATCCGCCCCGGATTCGAAGCGGACCTGGTCGTGCTCGACCCCATCCCCGGACCGCCGCTGAGCGATGCCAACCTGGCGGCATCCTTTCTATTTCGTCTGACTTCGTCAGCGGTGCGAGATGTAATGGTAGCGGGCAGGTGGCGACTACAGAATCGAATGCCCTGCGGGATCGATACAGCAGCGCTTCAGCAACGGGCAGCGGCCGATGCGCAGGCGGTGTGGTCTCGCATGAGAGACTGAGCGAAATCCGCCGCCATTCAACTCAGTACTCGGCAGCAAACAGACTCGGAAACCGCGACAGCATCGCGATCGCATGCTGCAACTCACGAAGATCCACACACTCTCCTATTTTGTGCGTGTTCTGCTCAATTCCAGGACCGCAGCCAAACATGGCGGGATACCGCACCGGACCCGAGTCCACCCAGCGCTTCGACTCGGGTACTGCAACCGTGGTGTCGTCGCTGGGAATAGGAAAGCCAACCCCATCGGTTGAGAATATCCAGCGATCGACCCGGCAGTGTTTGCTCAAAGAACCAGCCTCTGCAGTCTCTTTAACGACATGCGGGCTGACCACCCGCTGGTAGGCATCAACAGCAGCCTGAATGGCTGGATGGTCCTCAGGAGTCATCCAGCCTGGATAGACCTGGGGATTGCCCGGCACATAACCACGCCAGGTAGGCTCATCGTACTCAGGGATCGAAACCTCTACCGTGAGCCCCGCCTTACGGGCACGTTCGACCCCGTCCAGGGCCTCCACATCTGCCACTGCTTGAGCTGGGCTCTCGCCGAAGGTCAGACGCCGATCAAATCGCACTGTAAAGGTATCTGGAACCGCACAGTCACTTGGCGTCTCTAGCCGTGCCCATGACGCGGTTCGGGTACCGTGACCCAGGAATTCATGATCGAGGAAACCCTCCCTGGCCTCATACCGAGCGGCAGCTTCTGCGACAATTGCGCCACCGTATTCCAGAGGATTGAGGCCCTCCCAGGGCATCGACCCATGACATGAGCGACCAATGATCTTCAGCTCGATCTGCATACGACCCCGCTGCCCACGATAGATGCCAAGGGCTCCCTTGGCCGCATCGCCAGTACCCTCAGTGAGAATCACCACATCGGGGATTTGCTCGGCGCCACCATGCGGCCACACTTCACGGGCAAAGTACATAGGCCCGCCACCATCGTTATCTTCCTCAGCAACGGTAGCGAAGGAGCGCACGACAACCCCTCGGAGAGACCCTTCCGAGCACAATTCGACCAGAATCTTGGTGGCGATCAGCTGGGCAATCACTCCGCCTAACTGATCCGCTGCGCCCCGACCGAAGAGCATGTGTTCCCACTCCTCATCTGGAGGCAGGTGGCCAAGTTCGCGCCGCAGAAAGCTCACATCTACGGCATTGGAGTCGGTGAGACCATCATAGGCGTCCATGCCTGCGCCGACCTTCTCGCTCCACTGATCGCGAAGAGCCTTTACGGTGTCGGTATGGCCATCGAAATAGATAATGCGGCGCTCAGCGACCGGAGTGGGGTCGTCCGGATCCAGGACCGTCCAAGCGAGATTACCGAACTCGTCAAAGTCAACATCGGCTGGGTCAGCGACACAGTCATGCTCAACGATCATTCGGCGCAGATACTCAAGTCGCGGACCCTCGTGATTGCTCAAGCCACAAGCAGGATCGCCACCGGCCTCAGGGCTGCGATCAACATAGTCTGCCGGAATCCGAATGGTCTCGGCGAGAATCTCTGCGGCGAGAGGACGGTAGCGAAGGGCCAGTTCAGAGATTTTCTGGTCGAGTGCAGACATGTGGCTCCAGTAAACGATCTAGCAGGGTAAAAAAAGATGAGCAGCCTGAGGCAAGGACTCAACCAGCCAGACCACGAAGTCTAGATGCCAGTTGGGGCACTTTGGAAGAAGCCAACAGGGCCATGATCACATAGAGTTTTTTGTTGGCTTCGCGGGCCACATCGACCTGTGCCTTAGCCATCACCCCTGCCGAGACCTCATCGCCGATGTCAGCTGGCAAGCAGTGCATATAGAGGGCAGCGCCATTGCGAGTCAGCGCCATGGCACGCTCGTCGCAGATCCAGTCGCGATGCCGAGCGTTCTGTTCCAGAGCCTGCTGTTCAAGATGCTTCATCGCCTCTTGGTCGCCTCTGCGGTTGGCATCCACCCGCGACCACATGATCTGCTGCGGGCCCCAGCTCTTCGGATAGACCACATCGGCATCGGCAAACGCTGCATCCATAGAGTCGACCACGGCCAAGGACCCACCTCCCTCTACAGCTCCCTGGCGAGCAGCCTCCAGGCAGTCTGGCAGCAACTCATAACCAGGCGGATGGGCCAGCACCACATCCGCACCAAGCCTAGGCAAGAGCATGCTAAGTCCCTGGGGTACCGATAACGGCTTGGCGTAACTTGGTGAGTAAGCCCAACTCACGGCAATCTTGCGTCCGCTGAGCCCCCCTGGAAACCGCTCGCGAAGCCACATGGCATCGGCAAGCGTCTGAGTCGGATGGTCAAGGTCGCACTGCAGGTTAATAATGGGAACACTGCGCGGGTCAGCTGTTGCCTTAAGATAGGCCGCAATACCGCTCCCCATATCCCGCATCAGAGCGTTGCCCTCACCGAGGATCAGGTCGTGTCGAATCCCCATTGCATGGGAATTCATACCCAGCATTGCGCCAGTTTCAGCGGCAGTCTCGCCGTGGGAAAGCTGGGTAGAACCTCCATCTACTATGACGGGCTGCATTCCCAGCCGTGAAGCAGCTCCGGCCCAGGCAGACTTGGTCCTGGTGCTCTGGTCGAAGAATAAGGCATAGGCCAACTCAGCCCGCAGCAGTTCGGTCCGACGGCCAGCCCGGTCCAAGGCCTCAAAAGCATCTGCGACCTGCAGCAGGGTAACCAGCTCAGCAGCCGTCCAGTCAGTCGTCGAGAACATGGAACGTCCACGCAGAGACTCAACAGCGGCCTCATCGAGGGCGGGAAGCGTGAGCGATTGTTGGGCCATCCTCACTCCTTATGTATTCGGGTTCCTGCCTTGCCGGAAAAGGCATCTACGAGGTGCTCTGGGCGACAGATAATCGCCTCTTGACCTCCCCGGCGCAGAAAGAATATCGCAGACTCAACCTTCGGTCGCATGCTACCGGGGGGAAACTGACCCTCCCTGGCAAGCTGCCGTAATTCTTCGATGTTGGTCTCTGCCAGACACTGCTGACCCGGCTGGCGGAAGTCCCGGTACACACAGTCGACCTCGGTCGTGATCACCAACCGCCGTGCACCAAGGCGGACAGCGAGCAAGGCGCTGGCCCTGTCCTTATCAATCACCGCCTCAATACCTTCTATCTGACCATCGGAGGTGCGATGAACCGGTATCCCACCACCTCCACAGGCAACCACTGTAACCCCGGCCTCAACCAGGCGTCGAATGGTCGGCAATTGAACAATGCGTACCGGAGATGGCGATGAAACAACCCGCCGATAACCCCGGTGAGAGTCCTCAACCATCTCCCAGCCTCGCTGCTCGGCGAGGCTGGCCGCATCGCTGGCGCTGTAAAATCGACCGATGGGCTTGGTAGGCTCCTCAAAGGCCCGGTCTCGCGGGTCGACCAGCACTTCGGTGACCACACTTATGACCTCGGCAGCTACGTTTCGTGACAGTAATTCCTCACGCAGCGCCCGCTGAATCATGTATCCGATAGCCCCCTGGGTGTCGGCGACCAGGGAATCCAGGGGGACCTCATGGATGGCCTCGCTGGCCAACTCACTGCGAAGCTGCATGAAGCCCACCTGCGGGCCGTTGCCATGTGTGAGCACCAGCCGTTCGCCTGCCTGAAGCAAATCAACCACCGGTGCCATGGCCCGGGCGGTCACTGCAAACTGATTTTCCACCGTAGGGGGGCGTGATGGATCGATGAGAGCGTTGCCGCCACAGGCCAGCACTGTGACATCTCCTAAAAGCTCGGCTCCCGCCCTCGGTGCGGACTCATTCATGAGGTGATAAGGCCCTGCCAGGCCAGCAAAGTCGAGGTCACGCGTGGTCCTCCTCGCGGGCGGCTTTGGGCAACACCGCACGGCCGGCTGCCGAACCTCTCATGGGTAGGGTGTGACGACGAATCCCGTCGAACGAATGCAGCGCGCCGGCGACCGCTGGAGCGGTCGGTACCAGGCCGATCTCACCAACCCCCTTCACGCCATATTCGGTATGGACATCAGGCACCTCAATCAGCCTCACTTCAATCTCCGGAGTGTGCTTGGCCTTGAGAATGTGCAGGTGCCCGATCTTGGTGGACACTGGCACCCCCCCCTCAGTTGGCATGTCCTCGCAGAGCGCATAGCCCAGGCCCATGTGGAGGGCCCCTTCGATCTGGCCCTCACAGAGCGCTCGATTCATGATCCGCCCCACATCGTGACAGGCGACCACTCGAGACAGCTCTCCCTCATCGTCGAGCACAACGACCTGAGCGGCGTAACCAAAGGTGACATGCGTTACGGGATTATCCCCACCATCACCTGGCTTGCTGGTGAAGTCGCAGATGAATTCACCGTGAAAACCACGACCCACAAGATCAGCGAGCGACGCGCCTCCATTGAGTTCTTCACAAAGGGCAGCGCAGGCACGACGGGTCGCCTCACTACCAAGCATCGTGGCACGAGAGGCGGTCGTCATCCCACACTCAACCGCGTACTCGGTACTTACCTGAACTTGAATGGAATCTGGGCTGATTCCAGTCTCGTGGGCAACGATCTGCCGCAATACGGTGTAGAGGCCCTGCCCCATCTCGGTGTAGCCGGTATGGACCGTGACCTGTTGATGTGAATCGACCTGAATGCGTACCCTGCCGATGTCCGGCATGCCATTACCGATGCCCGTATTCTTAATGCCGCAGGCAATCCCCGCATAGCGCGCCGACTTGTAGACATCTCGGACCGCCTCAAGACACTGCCGCACACCCAGACCTTCATCCATAAGCTGACCGGTGGCGAAAGGCTGGCCGACCTCAAGTAGGTTGCGATCCCGAATGTCATAGCCATCGATACCTACGGCATCGGCAAGCCGATCCAACATGCCACCCATGGCAAAGGCGACCTGATTGACCCCAAATCCCCGAAAGGCTCCCGAGACTGGATTGTTGGTGTAGACAGTGTATGCCTCTACATCCACAGCCGGAACGAAATAGGGACCACAGGAGTGACCAGCGGCCCGCTCCAGCACCTTGTCCCCCACCGAGAGGTAGCCCCCGGTATCACCGAAGATTCGGGCCCTTACGGCAGTCAGGTGACCCTTGTCATCGCAACCGACCGTGTACTCCATCTCGATGGGGTGTCGTTTGGGGCTCATCAACATGCTCTGTTCGCGTGAAACCGTGAGTTTGACCGGCCGCGACAGAGTCATCGCGAGCAACGCTGTGTGCGCCTGAATACAGAGATCCTCCTTGCCACCAAAGGCACCGCCGTTGGCTTCAAGCTGCACATAAACCTGGTCGAGACCGACCCCCAACACCGCAGCAATCTGGCGTTGATCGTCATGCACACCCTGCCCCTGAGTGTGCACCTGGACCCCTCCATCGGGACGCGGAAGGGCAAGACAAGACTCTGGTTCCAGATAAGCATGCTCAATGCGCTGACTCGAGAAGGTCTCTGTGAGAACGTGCGCAGAAGCAGCAAGCGCTGCGTCCACATCACCACGCTTCACTTCGCAGGTCCGGAGATGGTTGGCCCGGCCGGGGTGCACCTGAGCTGCATCTTCCTGCATGCCTTCGCGGGGACCGGTGACCGGCTCCAGGACCTCATACTCGACCACCACAGCGGCTGCTGCACGGCGCGCGATCTCCCGGGTATCGGCGGCCACAACCGCCAGAGTTGAAGCAAGGCAATGGACAAGCTCGCCGGCAGCGACAAATACTGGCCAGTCCTTCTCTATAAGCCCGACCCTGCGCTCGCCAGGAACATCAGCAGCACCCAGAACCGCTTGAACCCCGTCCATAGCCAGGGCCGGGCCGAAGTCAATGCTCAGCACCCTGGCACGCGGATGATCAGCCAGTCGAACCGCACCCTCCAACATCCCTTCAACACGCAGGTCGTCCACGTAGGGACGCTCACCCAACACACAGGACTCGCCATCGTAGCGGTCTAGCGACTGGCCAATCAGCGCCGGCCCCGAGTGAGGAGCTGGCAGGCTGTCCCCCTGCCAATGACGCGCCGCCTCGTGCATGGCATCAACGATCTTTACGTAGCCTGTGCAACGGCACAGGTGGGCATTCAGTGACTTGCGGATCTTCTGTTCATCGGGGTTTGAATGCCGATCCAGCAAGGCTTTGGCGCGCATCGCAATACCGGGAATACAGTAGCCGCACTGTAAACCAGCGACCTCGACGAAGCTCCGCGACAGCACATCACGCTCCCGCTCAGGGAGGCCCTCCAGGGTGGTAACCTCGATGCCCTCAAGGCTGGCTGCGGGTCGCAAGCAACTCAAAGTAGGACGACCATTCCACAGCACCGTACAGCAGCCACACTGCCCCTGAGGTGCACAACCGTCTTTGGCGGACAGAACACCTAGACGATCGCGCAGCGCCGCGAGCGCGGTCAGGTCAGGATCGTTCTCAAAAGAAGCTGGCTCACCATTCAGACGGAAGGAGATTTTCTTCAAGTTCACCCCCTGCTGCTGTTGAGTGCATCATACTGCGTGTAAGCGGCACAATCTAAGGTCGATCACAGCAATGGCCCTGAAGCTGGGCAAAACAGGGGAGACCAGGAGGACGGGCCCAGCCCAAACCGACGCATTCCAGAGACATGAAACTACCGTCCAATGTCGAGAAACTCCAATGCTGCGGCTGTGGCTTCAGCTCGCAGGACTTCTGGGCCTGGCGTTGCCCGAGCTGCCCGGCGGAATTCCGCATGGATGTGGTCTACACGGACGACTGCGTTCAGGCTCTGGCACCCAATCTGGCGGCGCGACCCTTCAACATGTGGCGCTACCGGGAACTGCTTCCGATCCCACAAGGAGCGGAACTCCCACCGCTGCAAACCGGTGGGACTCCAATCTATGAAGCACCGCGACTGGCAGCCCGGCTTGGGGCCAGCCGAGTGGTCCTTAAAGACGAAGGAAGAGGGCCAAGCGCGTCCCTCAAAGACCGACCCAGCGCGATGGCAGTGATGCTGGCCATGGCCAGCGGCGCGCAGCGGGTCGTTTGCGCATCCACCGGCAACGCAGCCTCATCCCTGGCCGCCCATGCTGCCTCGGTCGGGCTACCGGCAACCATCTTTGTGCCAAAGCGCGCCCCGGAACCGAAGATCGCCCAGCTACGCGTGTTCGGAGCAGAGGTCTTCCGGGTAGATGCAGACTACGACCGCACCTGGGACCTCTGCGCTGAGATTGCCGAGGAGATGCCCTGGTTCAACCGCAACTGCGCGGTTAATCCCTATCTGGTCGAAGGCAAGAAGACCGTTGGCCTGGAACTGGCCGAGCAACTGGGCGATGAGATGACCGACTGGGTGGTGCTGACCGTCGGTGACGGCTGCACCATCGCCGGAGCGGTAAAAGGCATGGAAGAGGCTCACGCAGCAGGACTCATTCCCTTTATGCCTAAAGTCCTGGGCGTCCAGGCCGACGGCGCGGCGCCACTGGTCGAAGCTGCCAACCAAGGCAGAGCCTGGCGACCAGGTAGAGCCCACACCGTGGCGGACAGCATCAGCGTCGGCCATGCCCGCAACCCCCATAAGGCCCTTCAAGCAGTGACTCGCTGCAATGGAGCCTGGGTGAGCGTCAGCGATGAAGAGATCCTCGCGGCGATCCCTCAGACCGCCTTGCTAAGCGGCGTGTTCGCAGAGCCTGCCGCGGCGGCGGCCAGCGCTGGCCTGGCCCGCGCCGTTAAGATGGGCATCGTTGCTCCCGACCAGTCCGCCAGCCTCATCGTTTCTGGGAACGGCCTCAAAGACACCGGAGCTGCCCTGCGTGCAGTCGGCGGCCCGATCGACGTCGCGCCCACCACCGACGCTGTGCTGAAGCTACTTGAAAGGGTCTAGCAGAACACCAGCAAGTGGGCTGACCTGAGCCGACCTCACACAACCTGAAGAACTACCATGGCTCTGATACTGCAAGAGCCACAGGGCCAAGCTGGGCTCAAGAGCCCTTCAACACTGGTGCCTCAAGGGCAACAGCCGGCTCACTCAGCTCCGGCGAAACCGCAACTGCGGCCGGCCGGTTGACCGCGGTCAACTCTGCCAGGCGCTGCCTGGAACGAAGCATCTGCCGGCGCAGCTTCTGTACCTGAGGGTCGTGCAGTTCCACCCCCTGCTCCACAAGATCGCGAGCCGCTACCTTGCAGCGCCGGATCTCAGCCCGAAGCTGATTCAATTGACCGCCCTCATCAACCGCAACGGAGCGCTGCTGACCGATACGAATGGCCTGCTCCACCGACTGCTTGAGTTCGTCCAGATGCCAGGGCTTGCAAAGTGAGCCGACCACAGGCCCCTGATTGATAACCCCTAGCAGTTCAGCACGCTGACCGATTTCCGAGAGGATGAAGCCAACACATTGCGGATAAATCTTTGCCGCCGCACGCAGCAGCTCGACACCCGACAAGCCTGCCATGCGCTGTCTGGCGATGATTAGGTTCGGCCGCGCCCCCGCCACGATCCGCGAGAGCGCCTCCTCAGAATCGCCACAGATCTCGAGATCATAGAGTTCACCAAGGGCAGCCCCCACCTCATCGAAGCCACAGGGATCGTCATTGCGGCCATGGACAAGCAACACGAAAGAACGCTCTAAAGAGGCTGGGCTCGCTTCTTGACGAGCTGCGCTACCAGCACCTAAGTCTTTAACTTTACTTGACATCCAGCTCGCCTCTACGTTCCATCGACTGACCTGTAGGACAGTCCTTGCCGCTTTGCCTTCTTGATGCTGAGCGCCACCGCTGCGCTCGACCTGGTCGACTCCCCCGAATCGATCCAGGCCTGCTCCTCGAGATCATTATATACACGTACGCGCGAGACGACGAGTGGCCGCGTTTTTAAGTTAATTAGCCTGACAACAGGCTGTTCTGATCGCCATCAGCGAATCACAGGACTTGCGCTCCACCACTCCCTGTATACTCGGTTCACAGGAATCGGCGTCAAACGGCATCCTCAGGATCGCAAACGGAGTCTCGGACACCACGACAATCGACAGAGGTCTGGACCATGCCCAGCTTGCAATTCACCCTCAATGGCCGACTCGTTGTACTGGACGCTATCTCGACGAACACCACGCTGCTGCAGTATCTGCGAAGCTCTGGACATCCTGGAACCAAAGAGGGTTGCGCTGAAGGCGACTGCGGCGCCTGCTCAGTCGCCCTCCTGGACAGCGGGCCTGGAGACCGACCGGCCTGGCGTGCAGTCAACTCCTGCCTGATCTTTCTGCCAATGCTCAATGGACGTGAAGTCTGGAGCGTAGAAGGCCTGGCGAGTGGCGACCAACTCCACCCTGCCCAACAAGCGCTGGTCCAGCGACTTGGTTCCCAGTGTGGCTACTGCACACCTGGAGTGGTCATGTCGCTGTTTGAGACCTGCTATCGGCAAGACCTGGATGTGGACTGGAAGGTAGATGACCAACTCTGCGGCAACCTGTGCCGCTGCACCGGCTATCGCCCCATTCGAGAAGCTGCTCTTTCCCTCGCCGAGGCAGTTCCTAAAGACCACTTCAGCGAGCGCCTGCAGGGTCCGGCCGCTCCCTGCTCGCCACTACACTACGACTACCAGGGGCAGAGCTACTACTGCCCCAATCAATTGGCTGACCTCTGGCAAGCCATGAAGGCCCATCCTGAGGCCAGACTGATCGCCGGGGGAACTGACCTGGCGCTCACTGTGACCAAGCATTTTCAACCCCTGCCGCAGCTGATCTCCTTAGAGGGACTTAACTGCTTGAGAGGCACCTCTAAAACGGATCATGGTCTGCGAATCGGCGCGACAACCACGCTCTCCCAGTTGGAAGCCAGCGCCGCCACTGAGCTACCTCTACTGGCACGAATGCTGCGCTTCTTTGCCTCGCGACAGATCAAGAATCGGGCAACGGTAGGCGGAAATCTGTGCAATGCCTCGCCCATCGGCGACCTGGCCCCGGTTCTGATGGCACTCAACGCAGAGCTCGTGCTGCTCTCAGATCGTGGTGAACGTCGGGTACCGCTCGACCGGTTCTTTCTCGACTACCGCCACACAGCCCTCCAGCCCGGAGAAATTCTGGCTGCGGTGGAGGTTCCTCGACCTGGTACCGATTGGCGACTGGGCGCCTACAAAGTATCCAAACGGCGCGAGCTCGACATCAGCGCGGTGTGCGCAGGAATGGCCGTCCAGATCGACCCTAAAGGTACCGTTGTTGAGGCCCGGCTGTGCTACGGCGGCATGGCCGCGACGACACGCAGGGCGACCAAGACCGAAGAGGCCTTACGCGGTCGACCATGGACCCTGACAGAAGTTGAACAGGCTGCCAGCCTGACGGCAGAGGACTTCGCCCCCATCAACGACCAGCGAGGCTCCCAATGGTTTCGCGCGACCCTGGCTCGTAACCTGCTGATCGGCTTCTTTCATGAGACCCGCGAGCAGAGCCTGCGCAAGCTGCCCGAACGCCCATCTTCCACCCTGGTGTTGAGCTGAGTATGGGCAACGAGATCGACCCGCTACACCGTGACGCCGAGCACGAGAGTGCGGTGGGCCATGTGACCGGCCGGGCACTGTACGTCGATGACTACGAGGGGCCCTCAAACACCCTGACCGCAAGCGTCCTTACCTCACCCCATGCCCGCGCCCGAATCCTCAAGCGCAGCGCGGAGCAAGCCCTACGGCTGCCCGGAGTTGCCGCGGTGCTGTTCGCCGCGGACATCCCGGGCAGCAACCGCATCGGACCGATCATCCATGACGAACCGCTGTTGGCCGAAGAACAAGTCTTCGCCATCGGCCAGAGCGTCGCATTGATCCTGGCAGATGACGCCGAGACCGGCCGCCAAGCAGCCCGGCTGATTGAGATTGAGTACGAAGAACTGCCGGCCATCCTATCGATAGCCGAAGCCATCCGCGCGGACTCGTTCTCGACGGAACCCCACATCATCGCCCGTGGCTCGGTCGATGAAGCTCTTGAAAAGGCCGCGCTGTTGCTAGAAGCCGAGTTCACCAGCGGCGGGCAGGACCACTTCTATCTTGAGACACAATCGGCCCTGGCCCTGCCCAAAGAGCAGGGCGGCCTGCTGGTGTTGTCCTCAACCCAACACCCCAGCGAGGTGCAGGCCATGTGCGCTGAGGTGTTGGGCATCGGCCGACATCTGATCACCTGCGAAGTTCCTCGCATGGGCGGCGCTTTTGGCGGCAAAGAGAGTCAGGCGACCCAGTACGCAGCCCTCGCCGCATTGGGCGCGCTGCACACCGGCCGTCCGGTGCGGATGTGGCTCAACCGCGACCAGGACATGATCTGGACCGGCAACCGGCATCCATTCTATTCCCGCTATCGGGCCGGCTTTGATCGAGAGGGACGAATCCTCGCACTCGATGTGGAGATCTACTCGGATGGAGGATGGACCCAGGATCTGAGCAGCCCGGTCCTGGATCGGGCCCTGTTCCACCTGGACAACGCCTACTTCATCCCCGATCTGCGCTTTCGCGGCCAGGTAGCCCGTACCAACCTGGCCTCCAACACCGCGTTCCGGGGCTTCGGCGGCCCCCAGGGGATGGTGGTCATCGAAGACGCGCTCCACCGAGCCGCCGAGCGGCTCGGCGTCGATGGCGCGGAAATCCGCCGCCGCAACTACTACGCGAAGGCACCGCGCAATCGCTGCCCCTATGGACAGGAGCTGAAGGACATCCGCCTCCAGCGCATCCACCAGGAGTTGCTGATCAGTTCTGATTACGAAGAACGGCGTTCAGAGATCGATAGCTTCAACGATAGCCAAACCTGGATCAAGCGGGGAATCGCCTTCTGTCCGGTCAAGTTTGGCATCTCTTTTACCGCCTCGATGCTCAACCAGGCCGGAGCCCTGGTCCTCATCTATACCGACGGAACCGTGCAGGTAAACCATGGCGGCACGGAAATGGGTCAGGGACTGCACACCAAGATGCTCGCCATCTGCGCCCACGAGCTTGGCCTGCCGCTGTCAGCGGTGCGCATGATGAACACCGCCACGGACAAGGTGCCCAACACATCGGCCACTGCAGCATCCAGCGGCTCCGACCTCAACGGTCAGGCGGTCCGCAACGCCTGCACCGAACTTAAAGAACGGTTGCGCGAGGTAGCTGCGAGCATGCTCGGATTGAGTACCACCAAAGCCAAGGACCTGCAGTTCTCAGGGGGGCGAATTGAACTCCCTTCTGGGTCTGGCCTCGACTTCCCAGCGGTCACCCACCAGGCTTGGCTGGAACAACGTTCCCTGGCGGCTACAGGTTACTACCGCACGCCGGATATCCACTACGACCGCGCGGCCGGTCAGGGCAAGCCCTTCCACTACTTTGCTTATGGCGCCGCGGTGACCGAACTGGAGATCAACGGCCTGACCGGCGAGAGCAGGGTCCGGCGCGTGGACATCCTCCACGACGTTGGCGATTCACTGCTGCCGTCCATCGACATCGGCCAGATTGAAGGCGGCTTCGTCCAGGGACTGGGCTGGCTGACTACCGAAGAGCTGCTCTGGGATGGGTCCGGACAGCTTTTGACCCACTCACCATCCACCTACAAGATCCCCGCAGCTGGAGACATCCCAGCGGACTTTCGAGTAGCCCTGCTGCGCGACGCCAGACAACAGGAGGTAATCCATGGCAGCAAGGCAGTGGGTGAGCCGCCCTTCATGCTCGCCATGTCTGTGGTGGGCGCTTTCCGACACGCCATTCGCGCCTTCGGCAGCGCGGATCGGGAGCTTGAGCTCAACGTGCCGATCACGGCCGAAGCAGTGCTCAGAGCAGTTGAAGAGATGCGCAGCATAGAATCTTGCCCGGAGGCCAACAGTGAAGTCGACTCCTCTTCCACGACGAACGTGGTCGCGGCCCCTTGAGGGCCCGACCACGACCAAAGGCTCTCGCGAGAGGCTGAAGATGATCAACCCGGCGAGCTTAAAGGCCGGCAAGCGCCGGCCGCAAAGAGCATGGTTCTATCCTTACGGGCGTATGTTGCTGGCCTGTGCACTCGGGCTGCTGCCACTGATCATGGGCGGCTGCGAATCGGACAGCTGCCTGAAAGGAGAAGATGGCTGTGTGGTCGCGCCTCCCTGTGAAGCTCTGCACTTCGAGTGCAGTGATGACCTCACACTGCTCCAAGCACGACTGGTGACCGTCGATGACCCCGCGGTACCGGGAGGCATGGATGCGCTGGCTGCAGTGGGTGACATACTCCTGAGCAACGGCCGGGTGAGCGCAGTGATCGATGCCCTGGAGCACCCCCACTACCTAGCGCCTTCGGGGGGGAACCTGCTGGACCTGGGCAGCCCTGGCGGCGGTGACGACTCACTCCGCGGCATCTTCCACGCTACCGGCCTGCTGCCGGGAGACGCAGCCCTATACACCCGCTATCGCATCCTAGATGAGCCGGGAGTCGCTGCAGTGCAGTTCGAGGGGCACCTGGACGGGCACCCTGAATACCGGGTCAACACCCGCTACGAGATCCGCCCTTGTGATCCGGGAGTACGGGTACGGACCGAGTTCATCAACGCCGGCACCGAGGCCCAATCCTGGATGGGCGCTGACGGCTTCTATTACGGCAAACGCGAGCACCTGCCCTTTACCGCCAGTCCCGGTGCCGGTTTCAATCATCCCTCATTCGGTCTGACCACCGTGCCCGACGCCATCGCATCGACACCTTACCTGGCCATTGCCGCCCACACTGAGCCAGCTTCATCCTATGGAGTGGTGGCCTGCAATCTGGCAGAAGCCTCCGGTTTCCACAGCACCGAGGTCTCCGCGATGGGTATCCCGCTGACCCTGGTCATGCCCAGGGACTACCTGGTCTATGAGCGCTTCATCACGGTGTCACCCGGCGCCTCGGTGTCTGGCGCGGTTGACCTCAGCCTTGAAGTCCGCGAGCAGCTGTGGGGAGAAGCCTGGGTAAGCGTGGGCGGCCAACTGCTGGCCTCGGACGACCCCGGCAGCCAGCTTGGCAGGGATGTCCGCGCTGCGGTGCTCATCTCGGAGGGGACCCTGCAAACACCTATGGACGAGCGCATCCCCCGCAGCCACGTGCTCACCGATGCCAGCGGCCTGTTCAGCGCCCGCCTACCGGCCTCACGAGACTACGTCCTGAGCGTCCAAGCCTTCGGCGACACGGTCCACGAGCAGGAGCTCAGCGTCGGTCAGGACAGCATCGACCTGGGCAGCCTGGAGCTGCCGCCGGTCGGCGCGCTGATGCTCGATGGCCGGATTGACGGCGAGAGCGACCACATCCTGGCGCTGATCCACCCGGCAGACGATGCCACCGCAGCCGCAGTGAGCGGTGCCATCTTCGGTCAATTCGAGACCTGCGCGCCGCTGCTGGGCAATCCCAACGGACCCTCCCCGGCCTGTAACAGAGTCCTGCTCGACGGTCCGGTCGAGCTACCCATCCTGCCCGGCAACTACGACATCTACGCGATCGCAGGGCCGTTCTCAAGCCTCGCCCACCAGCGGGTCGAGATCACAGCCGGCCAGACCAGCTCAGCGGTACTGGAGCTACAAAGCATTGAGCTGCAGCCCCATGGCAGCCTCAGCGCAGACCTCCACGTCCATGGGCGAGCCTCCTTTGACTCCTCCATCCCCGATCTCGACCGGGTCGCCGCATTCCTGGCTGCAAGGGTTGATGTGATCGCGTCGACCGACCACGACGTGGTCAACAACTACGCCGCGGCCATGGAAGCGCTCGACGCCTGGGAGCGAATCCACCTTATCGATGGGCTGGAGACGACCGGCCACATACTGTTCCGGCTGCAGCCCGAGTTCCCGTTCCCGCAGGTCACCGGGCACTGGAATTTCTGGCCCGTTCCCTTTGATCCAGAAGGGCCCTGGCGTGGCGCGACCTGGGATGAGAAGGTCGAGCCTGGCCAGCTCTTCACACGGATGCAGGATTTCACCGGCTGGGATGCGGACACCGGGATCGTCCAGCTCAATCACCCCCTGGGCGACCTCCAATTCGGCCGCGACCTGGGCTATGCCAGCGCCCTGGGCATCGCCACCAACGTGGACCTTCCTACCTCCTTTGACGGCACCGCGCCGAGCATGTTCCTCTACCAACCGCCAGGAGCCGACTTCGCCAACTCGGACTACCACAGCCAGGAGGTGATGAACGGCACCAACAACGGCGATTTTCTGCTGTTCCGCGCCTTTTGGTTCTATCTGCTCAACCAGGGCATCCTACGGGCAGGCACGGCCAACAGCGACTCCCACGGGCTGACCGACAACGTGCTGGGGACACCGAGAAACCTGATCTGGACCGATACCAGCCTGCTCGACTTTGACCTGGAAATCTTCAACCAGGCTATCCGCGACGGCCGAATCCTCGGCACCAATGGACCCATCCTGGAGCTCTCTACCCAGGCCGCCGACGGCAGCCGCAGAACCCCCAGCATCATCCCCTTCACACCGGCTAGCGACGCCACCCTTCGCATCGATCTGAAGGCCGCCCCGTGGGTACCCATCGAGGAGGTCCGCATCATCGTGAACGGCGAGCTGGTCCGCAGCATTGCCGACAAACTGGCACCAGCAGGAGACCCCATGGGACAGGCGGCCAGCACCCGCCTTGAAGGACTGGAAATCCCCCTCAGCGAGCTGCTTCCGGCCAGCGGTGATGCCTGGCTGGTGGTAGAGGCCGGTCAGCCGCTACCGCCCAACGCCGACCTCAACTGCGACGGCCTGCCCGACACCGGCGACAACAACGCCGATGGCACCATTGACTGGCAGGATGTCGAAGTACTGGAAGACCTGCAGGAGGCACCCGAAACCACCTGCTTGGACGACACCGGCCCACTTCAGCTACCCGAGCCACCGACCGACCGCAGCAGCCCGGAATACCTGTTTCACAGCGTCGTGCCCGGTGGATATCCGCTCGCCTTCAGCAACCCGCTCATCTTTGACCGCGATGGCAACGGCTTCTCGGGAGTTTCACGATGAGGCGCGCAACCGTCCTTGTCGGTGGGCTTACCGCGCTATTCAGCGTCCTGCTCCAGGCCAACGGCGCTCAAGCCGACATCTGTGAAGAGTTTAGCTACGGCATGCCTCAAGGCCCGGTAACCGCAGCGCTCAACGATGGCCAGCTGGGTGCTGCGCGCCGAACCTGCCCACGGAGCGAGATCGGAATCGACGGCGGCGCCTCCCTGCTGGTCGACTCCTTCAACTTTTACGGTCACATCCTGGCCGGCTTCGCCGTGGACGGCAGCATGGCGCTGGGAAGTAAGGGGGAACTTTTTGGTCGGCTCGAATTCCTGCGCTATCAGACTGCCATCACCCCCACACCTGCCAGTCAGATCGGCCTGGGCCACAGTAGCTTCGGCGGCACCTGGCGTTTCCTGATCCGCAAACAGGGCAGCCTGGCGCTCACCGGAAAGGCCGCCCTGCCCACAGCCTTCGGGCTCTACCAGAACGCCTTCCCCATTGGCCTGGACATTGGTCTGAGCGCAATGGGCAGTCCGCGCAAGGGCGTGTCCTTCCACGCCCAGGTCGGTGTGATCACCTCTGCCGCCCTGACCCGCGGAGATCCAATGCCACAAATTGGGGCTGTGGTCACCGCCGGACTCGCCCTACAGCCTCGCCCGAGCTTCGCCCTGGTCGCAGATCTGCACGGAAACTTCGGCTATCGGGGACCGGTGGATGTGTTCGCAGGGGCCGTGGCGCTGCGCTTTAGCGACCGCAAGCGCTTCGGCTTTGAGGTGGGCGCGACCTTGCCGATCCTGGGAATCGAGCGCAGTATCATGCGGCTGGACCTGCGCGCATCGATTCGGCTCGGACCCTATCGACCGGCACAGGCTCAGTCCAAGACAACCGAAGAGACCACCAACCCCGCAACCGCTCCAACAGAGGATAAGTCTGCCCCACCTGCTACCGAGTCCGCCGATTCAGGCGCAACTCCCCCAGCAGCGGAGCCCGAATCGTCAGCAGGCCCCTCAGCAGCAGGCCAGACAGAGTCCCCGGCTACGCAGCAGCCGCAGCCACAGCCTCTCTCCGACCAAGACGCCGCTCCCGACGCCATGGAGGACAGCGACACACCGGACGACCGCAACGATGAAGCAGCCCAAGACTCGCCAGCGGCGCCTGACTCGCAGGATGAAGAAGAGGTCTCAGGGGAGCCCTGACGGTTCGGCCCAGAGGGCGGCTTCGGCCCGCGCCCCGGCCAGAATCGCTTCCGCTTCAACTGCCTCAAGACCGACAAGGGCCCGGGCCACACGACTCAGGTCACGGTTGCATAAGATCCAGGCGCCACGACCGACCGCATCGGCATCAAAGCTGGTCCCCCGCTGCATATAACCAGTATCCAGCCCGGTCTGCAGTTCCGGCTCCAGCTGCCGGTATTCCTGCACATGGAGGGCCAATTCCCGCTCCTTCCAGCCTTCACAGTGGCCCTTCTGGAGATCGGCGATGCGGCCCCCAGGCACCCTGCCGGCAGCATCGCTGGTATCAAAGGGACAGTCCACAAACAGCCAGCCAAAGCTCATCGCCCGATGGGCACGCCCCTCCCGAACAATGCGCGTAAAATAAGGGACATCATCCGGGTCCACCCAGTGGAGACCCAAATCGCGCCAGAAGCGCACGCCCTCGTAGTCGGCGCTCACTTCCCAACTGGCGGGCTGAACATAGCGCCCGCCATCGGCTGCCCCCAGCAGCACCAGGGTCAACGCCGGCGCACGCAACAAACCGAGGCGGCCGCGAAGTGGTAACTCCATGACCACCAGTGCCCAGCACAACAACAAGGCATAGACCCCGGTAAGCAGGTACTCACCCCGCAACGCAGCGCTTAGCGAAGGCATGAGCAACCCAACCAGCGCCCACAGCAGCGCGAACAGATGCAGAGCGCGGCGTTCTCGGTCCAGGCGGCCGGACAGCAACAGCGAGAACAGCACCGGAATCACGCTCAGCAGCAAGATTGGATAAATAAGCCCCAGGGTGCTGGTACGGGGCGCCCGCGGCAGCTTATAGAGCCAAGCGCCGGAGAGTTGCTCCAACAAATAAGGCAGCGAAGGCTCCATGCGGGGCGCCAGCAAAGACAGGTTACCCAGCAGCGGCGTAAAGCTCGACCCGCCAAAGGCAAAGGCGAGGGCCGACAACGCCAGCCCCAGCCCCGCAACCACCGCCAGAGGACCAAAGACTCGGGCTCTGCCCTCCCCCACCAACAAGGTCGCGGCCGCAAAGGCCAGCGATGGCGCGAGCAGGACCCGGTAGAGGAAGAAACCAACGGCAACCGCAGCCATGGGCAACAGCCAGTGCCAAACGGAGCGCTCAGCGAGCGGACGGCCGACCAGAAACAGGGCCATCAAGGCTGGCAAAAAGAAGAACTCGCTGTGGTTGCCAAAAGGCAGCAGCTGCCAGGTGACCACGAAGCTGGGGACAAAGACGAACAGCGCGATCCCAAAGGCGGCGAGAATGCGCGAGCCGACCCTTCGCAGCAGCAGCGCGACCACCGCAACCAGCACCAACTCACAGATCATGGTGACCGCATGCAGCGACCAGACGGTGGGACCGAGCAAGGCCGAGAAGGCCGCCGCCAGAATCTGCACCGCAGCGACGCCCTGGCTGGCACCCTGGTGCTGATAGGCATGGAGAAACTGCTCGAGGCTGGATAGCTCTACGGTCCCTGCCCTTAAGTGCTCGGTAAAGGTGATGAAGTCCACCCACTCTGGGTCGTATAGCCGGTGCGCCGTGCTACGCAGCTGTAGCAGGCGCAGCAGCACACAGAGCCCGACCGCGCCGGCAGCAAAGGGTGTGTCCCAACGCCTCACTCTGGCTTCGCCTCCAACCTCAGCACCCTGCCAGCCAGGTGGTCAAGGACATAGAGTTCGCCGTCAGGCCCCTCACCGAACGATGAGATCACCGCGCCGGTCTGCTCAAGGTTGACGGCACCGGGACGGGCCAATCCGCCCTCCAAATGCAAGGACCACAGCGGCGAATCGGGAGGCGCATAGTCAGAAAACAAATAGAGCCCATAAAGATCGGGCAGCGCGCAGCCCCGGTAGACATGACCGCCGATGACCGACATGCCCCGGTCCCTACCATAGGTCCACACCGGCGGAACCAGACCCGCTCTGAGCGGATTGCAGTCCTCCTCAAAGCAGCGCCTACCCTCGAGCTTTCGCCAGCCATAGTTGCCACCAGCAACACCGAGGCTCAGCTCCTCCCAGCTGCGAGCGCCCACATCGGCAATCCACATTCGACCGCTCACCCGATCGATAGAGAAACGCCACGGATTGCGCAGACCAAGGGCCCAGATCTCCGCTCGTGCACCCTCTCTCCCAACAAAGGGATTGTCTGCCGGAATGCCGTATTGGAGCTCAGCGGAACTGGAGTCCACATCAATGCGGAGGATCTTGCCCATCAGCGAGTCGAGGCGCTGCGCGTTGTTGTCAGGATCGCCTTCGCTGCCGCCATCACCAATGCCCACAAACAAGTAGCCGTCGGGCCCGAACAACAACTGACCACCGTAGTGATTGGAGAAGCGCTGCTCTAACCTGAGAAGCACCCTCTCACTGGCGGGGTCGACCCGCAACTGCGCCCCAGAACCCACCACCCGATACTCAGATAAGAGCACGTCGCCGGGACCCGGGGTTGAATAGACAAAGACCCGCTGGTTGGTCGCAAATCGCGGGTGGAATACCAGATTCAAGAGCCCCTGCTCGCCCTCGGCAACCACCTCTTCACTCAAATCCAGGAACAGTGCACCAGGCCCAGCGCCCCCCCGCGAACTAAAATGCAGCACCCGACCGCCCTGCTCAATCACCAGAAAACGGTCCTGGCCCGGCAACTGCACCAACTGAAGAGGGCGCTCGAAGCCCTTAGCGAGTTCGGCCAGGTGTAGTTCTGCGCCCACCTGCTGACGAACACCGGCACAGTCAGGACCCGGCTCCGGTTCAAACACACCGGCCATTGCCACCACCGGAACCGCAGTCGCTGGATTCTCGCGCGCCACAGGCGCAGGAACAGGCGCCGGGCCGCGGCCAGGAGCTTCCACAACAGCAAGCGGCTGACTCGTTCGGTCCGCACAGCAGACTGCAGAGATGAACAATAACAGCGAGAGCAACACGCGCATCGACGCAAAGATAGCAGGACCGGAACGCAGCCATGCGGCGGACCCGAAGGCGAGGTCCCCTTGACTACAGGGGGCTAAGGTCGCACCCTGCAAGGCAGCAACAAAGACACCCCTTAGAGCCCCGAGCAATGCACCGCCGCGCCCCACAAACATGGCCTTCGAACCGAGCGGCTCCTGCCAAGCTCAGCCAGAGCTTCGGCTGGATTGCAGCTGGCGTGCTGGTTTTCGCCGTAGGGTGTGGTACCGAACAGGCTGAGGTTGCGGAGGAACAAACTGACGAACGGATCGCGGTGAC
>DJIF01000051.1 GCA_002433485.1 Deltaproteobacteria bacterium UBA6601 | reverse complement strand
AGACTTCGAGTCTTCCGATGGCGGCTTCCTGAGCACTGCGGGTCTGGGAAGCACAGCAATCTGGCAGTACGGTGTGCCCACCTCTGGCCCCGGTGCGGCAACCTCCGGCTCCAACGTCTGGGCCACCGTGCTCGATGGCAATTACGCGGTGACCTCCAACGACGCCTTCCTGACCACTCCAGCCTTCCTCATGCCCAGCACTGGCGCGGAGCTGAGTTTCTGGTACTGGCAGGAAAATGAGTGGAGCTGTTTCTATGACTACACCAGGCTCCAAATCGACGCTGGCGGGGGCTTCACGACGCTCGATGATGGAGATTCTTGCACCAGTGGGCTCGCTGATGTGGCTTCCTGGACCAACGTCACCATCGATCTCAGTGCCTACGCCGGACAGAGCGTCACCCTACGCTTCTTCCACGACAGTGACGTCTCCGACGCCAGCTACCCTGGCACTTACATCGATGACTTCACAATCACAACGATGAGCATCAGCGGTGATGACGATGGCGACGGTTATGTGGATTCTTGCGGGGACTGCGACAACAGCGATGCAGCTGTTAATCCCGATGCCGTCGAAATCTGCGGCGACGGTATCGACAACGACTGTGATGGCATCGACCTGGTTACGGATCTGGATGGTGATGGCGAGTCGGACAGCGACTGCGGAGGCAGCGACTGCGACGATACTGACCCACTAGTCCTTTCTACCGCTACCGAACAATGTGATGGCAGCGACAACAACTGTGATGGCCTGGGTAGCGATGGCCTGAGCCTTGCAGATGCCACATTCACCTCCAACATGAGCTCGACCTTCGGCATCGATGACGATGCCAGCAGCGTCTTTAACATCGACGTGATCAACACCATCGCGGTAAGCAGCTTTGACTGGAGCCTTAGATCTGGAGGCAGCAGCGTCAACGTCGCCGTCTACTACCGAGAGGGCAGCGGACTCAACGTTCATACCAGCAGCTCAGCCTGGACCCAACTAGTCGACACCACTGTAACCAGCGCAGGCACCGGGAATCCGACCAACATTCCGCTAACGACCCCGCTGTTCCTGAACGCAGGCCAGACCTACAGCTTTACCTTCTACAGCGATGGCGGAATCAACTACGACTATCACTCGACGGGAAGTACCGACGACATCTTCGCCCAGAATAACGACATCATTCTCTACAAGGGACTTGGCAAGCCAGGACTATTTGACGCCACTACTTCGGTCTACCAACCACGCTCGTGGAACGGCAGCTTCCATTACAGCTCGTCCAGCGAAGAGCTCGATCCTGATCTGGATGGCTATGTGGCCTGCGGCAACTGGACCGGTACCGATCCTGCCATCCTAGGAGGCGATGACTGCGGCGCGATGAACCCCAGTGCCAACCCCGCTGCTACCGAGCTGTGCAACGGTCTGGACGACGACTGCAACGGCAGCGCTGACTTTGATGCTGCCCTTGAGAGCGACGGCGACAGCGATGGCTCCCTGAGCTGCGAAGACTGCGACGATGCGGTGGCTGACAGCTTCCCGGGCAACCTTGAGATCTGCGATGACAACATCGATCAGGACTGCGATGGCTCCGACGAGCTCAGCGATGCCGATGCCGACGGAGCCACCAACGCGGCCTGCGGTGGTGACGACTGCGATGACAATCCAAGCACCGGCGCGACGATCAATCCCAGCGCCAGTGAACTCTGTAATGACGGTATCGACAACGACTGCGATCCCGTCACTGAGGACCTGTTCGACGCCGACCAGGACGGCTCCTTGTGCCATGTGGACTGCGATGATGCCAACGCCTGGGCCTACCCCGGCTTCTTCGAGTTCTGTAACGACGGCATCGACAACGACTGTGATGCCCTGACCGTCGACACCGGCGATCAGGACGGTGACGGGGTGGATTGCCTCAGCGACTGCGATGACTCCAACAGCAGCATCAACCCCACCGGTACCGAGCTGCTGTGCACCGACATCGAGGAAGACTGCGATCCCACTACCGCTCCGGACATCGATGACGGTGATGGCGACAGCTACGACTGCGATGTGGACTGCGACGACAGCAGTGCGGCAATCAACCCGGTGGCAACCGAGATTCCCTGTGATGGCATCGATAACGACTGCGACACTGAGGTCGACACCGACGACGGTCTTAATAACGACGTAGATGGCGACGGCTCCACCTGTGATGTGGACTGCGACGACAATGACGTAGACCGCTCGACCCTGCTCGACGAAGTCTGTGATGACTCCATCGATAACGACTGCGACTTCACCACCGAAGACATTCACGACTTCGACGCGGATGGCTCGCTGTGCGTAGACGACTGCGACGACAACGACGCCCTGACCTACCCGGGAGCTCCAGAGATCTGCGCCGATGGCGTCGACCAGGACTGCGATGATGAGATCGATGAGCTAGCAAATGGCAGCTATGACCTCGACGACGACGACTCGCTGGTGATCGGCCTGTGCTCCTTCGGCTTCCCCTTCTGCGGCAGCGACTGGGACAGCATGTGGGTCCAGGACAACGGTCGCATCACTTTTGCCAGCGACGAGCAAACCGCTACTGAGTCGGTTGCGAGTCTGATTGCAGAAGCTCCACAGCTGGCTGCATTGTGGACCGACCTGGACCCCGGCTCCAACGGCAGCATTGAGGTGATCGAAACCGAAGAGGACAATCTTGAGATCATCTTCACGGCGATCCCAGAATTCGGAGTTCCGGGCACGGCTAATACCTTCAGCGTGACCCTCTTTGCTAACGGGACTGCGCTTATCAGTTACGGTGATTTGTCCGTCTCGGACGGACTCGTCGGCTTTGCCTGTGGTGACTCTGCGGTAGATGAGGTCGATCTGAGCGACTACCAGATCCCCGCTGCTGCTGCCGGTATCGGCACCGGAACTGAACAAGGTATCTACGAGCAGTTCAGCCAACTGGGCTCGCCCAACGATCTTGCCAATAGCAACCTAGAGCTGTGCCTGACCGGCGGTGCGGACACCGACGGCGACGGCTGGACGGATGTCTGCGGAGACTGCGACGACAGCGAGCCAAGCACCTACCCCAACGCTGATGAGCTGTGCGACTCGGTGGATAACGACTGCAACGGCAGCGCTGACGATGTGGATCTGGACGCTGACGGCTACATAGATCTTTCCTGCGGAGGAGATGACTGTGATGACAGCAACCCCTCAATCAACCCTGCCGGAACCGAGATCTGCAATGGCCTCGATGACGACTGCGACGGCTCCATCGAACAAGGTGGCGCTGACGAAGACGCTGATGGCTTCCTGCTATGTGGTGACAATGCGGACTGCGATGACGGCAGTGCTGACATCAACCCACAAGCCGAAGAAGTCTGTGATGGAGCCGATAACAACTGCGACGGCGAAACCGATGAAGGCTTCACCAATGATCTGGACGCAGATGGCTACCTCAACACAGACTGCGGTGGCGAAGACTGTGACGACACCCGCGCCAGTAGTTACCCGGGAGCCGACGAGATCTGTGATCTGGCCGACAATGATTGCAACTCGGTAGTGGATGATGTCGACGTTGATGCGGACGGCTTTGTTGACGCCAACTGCGGCGGTGACGATTGCGACGACAGCAGCGCTGGGGTCAATCCAGAAGCTGAAGAGATCCCCTACGACTCGATCGACAACGACTGTGCTGATGGCGACCTGCAAGATGTGGACGGCGACCAGTTCCTGGACGCCGCCCAGGCCGGCGGTAGCGACTGCGATGACAACGACGCAGCGGTCTTCCCCGGCACAGCGGAGATCTGCGACGACGACATCGATAACGACTGCGACGAGCGTGTCGACAAGGACGACGAAGAGTGCTCAGGCTGCAGCTGCGAAGCCAGTCTCACCGCCACCGGGGCATCTAGCCCCAGCTCTCTGTTAGCAGCGGTGATGGTATTCGGACTCGCCTTCCTGCGTCGCCGCCGAAGCTAGCCCAGCTGCTGCAGCTAACCGGGCAAACAGCTCTACTCCCATTGGGAGACCTTGTGGTTGAGCGAGGAGCCTCTTATCGAGGCAGCAGATTGCTTGAGATCTGAGCGAGCCGTCTCGCTTCGCTGTTGCTGCCCACCCGCAGGTTGGCGCGAGCCGCGCGCAGGTAAGCTTCTCCAGCGCGCACAGTGTCGTTAGCAGAGCGCCAATGCAGCGCCGTTCGTTCGGCACATAGGCCACCCTGCTCACCCAGCTCTTCCAGGCATCCGGCAACTTCTCTGTGCAGGCGATCAAGAGCATCGGACTGTGCACTGGTCAAAGCTCGAGGGCGAGTGCGCAGGCTGAGGAACCAACGATCTCCCATCACCCGATAGCCAATAAGGTCCTTCTGCGCTGCCCAGTCCAGGGCATCAAGGACCTCACCCCGACTCTGTGGGAAGCAGCGCAAAGCCAGCTCAAGTTCGATGTTGTCACCCAAAATGCTCACCAGCGCGAGAATGTGATCGAGCTGACCGGGTCTGGCCCGCATCAATTGCTCTTCAATGGCATGACCGACCCTGGCAATCCAGCGCCGACCATCTCGTACCATGCGGCCCTCGCGCTCTTCGACCAGCAGAATCTCCATCAAAGACCCTGGAACGCCCTTGGCCTCTTCACAGAGCATCCTCGCAGCGCTATCGCGCACCGCGAGATCATCTTCTTCGCTGCCCTCAGCGCGCAGCAACCCGGCCACATCTTGCGGAGAGAGAGGCGGCAGGCCCACATTGAAGAAACGAGAGCTGTTCACATCGACCCGAGGGGCAAGTTCCGGCAAGGCTCGACCAGCAAGTACCACCAACAGGGGGCTGGTCGCCGTACCCGAAAGCGCCCAGCCGGCAGCACGATGGATCCTTGACCAGGCAATGCTATCCACCTCCTCCAGACCATCAAGCAATAAGACTGTAGGACCTTTGAGGTTGGCCATAGCCTGTTCCACAAGATCCGGTGGTGGCGGCTTATTCATCTCACAGGCAGGCGGCTGGAACCAGCGATTAAGAGCAGCTCGCGGCTGCCTAGGTAAACAACTCTCAGCGAATAGCGTAAGCCCCGGCGTAGCCCTGGCCAGCTCCTCCCAGGCTGCCAGGAGTCGGCTCTTGCCAAGTCCCGGCTCAGCAACCAACTGCAGCACAGAGCCCATCCCGGCGCGCAATTCGCGAAGCCGCTTCTCAAAGAACGTCATGAAGGGGTCCCTGCCGACCAATGGGGCGCTCGGCATGGCCCACAGATGAACTGCTGCTGGAGTTCGCTTCAGCGAATGGGCAGCGAAGGCCTGACGAACCTCACCAAGATCCGCAAAGCGATCCGCAGGACTCCAAGACAGCATCTTCAACAACAACTGCTCAAAGTCTTCGGGAACGTCAGTGATCCGCCGCCGAAGAGACTGCGGCTGACCTCTCCCATAAGCAGCTGACTGCTGGGCTCTCGAGTTCACCTGAACCGGTGCTTCACCGCAGAGTAGATAAAACAACACTGCACCTAGCGCCCACTGATCCGAGGCAAAGTCCCCGACCTTCCCAGCTACCTGCTCCGGACTCAAAAAACCAAGCTCGGAGGCCCCTACAACCTCGCCCTGCTCCTGGTGGTCCTCTGCCACACCCAGGTCCACAAGAGTAGCCCGTCCGTCAACTCCCACCACCACATTGACCGGCTTCACATCAAGATGTGCAAGCTGCGATCGATGCAGGCTCTCGAGAGCCAACAACAGCCCATCGAACAAGCCACGAACCAGACTCCAGCGCCGCGCAAAGGAGAGGCCCGGGGCCAACCCCAGAGCCTGTCGATGGTCGGCGAGCTCCAGACCCTCCACCCGGTCCCAAATCAGCCAGCTGTCACTACGGCTCTCAATTAGCCCCCGCACCACAGCCAGTTCGCGAATATTGAGCCCGCTAAGCACCTGTTCTGCCTGCCGCAGCCGACTTCCCGTAGCCCGCTCCGCGAAGCGAATTCGCTTGGCAACGACTTGTCGATCTTCACGAACATCAACAGCTGTCACAACATCGCTGCGTTCGCTACGAGACAGTAGACCAGTCACACGATAGCGACCGCCCACAATAGCCGGCTGATAATCGCTTGAATCAGCGCCGCTTGTGGCGTCCATGCTCCAGCCTGAACGGCCCGGCTTTCTGTACAGCACCCGCAACATCCTTTCCGGCTCGTACAAGCCGAGCAGCTAAGGGTGGCTACTCCCTAGCATTTTCGAGAGGGGAAGGAAACGAGGCCGAAGCAACAACAAGCAGCAGGCTCGCAAGACCGCCGGCTATTGCGACACCAATCGACAATTCTTCAATCCCACTCAAGACCAAGCCCACCGCCAACAGATTATTGCCAAAGTGCGCAGCCATAGCCGACCACAAGGAAGCGGTAGCAGCACGCAGAAAGCCCAAGGCAAAGCTCAGCGGCAACACACTAATTACGTGCAGAGGGTCACCGTGATAGGCCGCAAACAACAGGCTGGAGAGAATCAAGGCCAGAGTTCTGCCGCCAAGTTCCTGGAGGCCGTCCCACAAAAAGCCACGAAACAACAGCTCCTCTGCCAGCGGCGCCAGCACCAGCACCAGCACTAAGGTCAAAACACGCGAGCCTGGACTCCCCTCGACCAACAGCGCAGCCAGAGCGCTTAAGTGAAGATCAGAAAACCAAGGATTCCACTGAGAGAGGAACTCGGCCAGCCCGCTGGCAAAGAGCGACAGAGCCATGCCCGCAACAAAGGCCATCGCTAAACCTCCCAGAACCGGTCGCCGCAGCCCAAGAACCAGGCTCCTAGGCCGACCCTTGAGTCCGGCCAGCAACACCGCGATGCCGACAAAACCAAGCGATGCCAGACCGCTGAAGAGCACATCAAAGACGCCAAGGTCTTCGCCACCCAACTCCAGCCCCAGACCGGCCCCCCCAAGCACCAGAGCCACCGCCCAGGCGCACGCCAGCAACACAAACAGCAGCAGGCTCCTCCAACCGTGAAGCAGCAGCCCGTGGCTCACTCGTTGTTCAGCATCCATGATGCGCGATTATCGGCCTCACCCGAGCCGGACGCCAGCAAGCTCTAAACCATCTCTCAGCGGGTATCATTACTGCCGTGAGCCTGTTCGCCATCGCCCACGCCCTGATCACCTTTGCCGCGCTCGGGCTGCTGCTGCGCCGTCGTGAAGTCAGCGAACTGCTGACCCAATGCTTCAGCTCCAGGGACCTGCTCGTCTATCTGGGCCTGGCGGTCGCTGCCGCTATGACTTCCCTGGGCAGCTTCGACGCCATCTCTAACCACGCCTTCAGACCCCACGAAGAAGCCTACTATTTCGCCCTCCAGGGCGAAGCTCCTCCAGAAGGCTGGAATCCGCTCGAAACCCAGGTCCTGCTGCGCCTCATATACCAGGGAGTAGGCCAGGTATTTGGCGACTCCATGACCGTCTTCGTCGGTACCGCGCTGCTGCTCGGGCTCTGGGGGGCAAGCCTGGCAGGTGCGGCAGCCCAGCTGATGACCAGGAGCCGTTGGATCGGCTACTCCCTATGTGTACTGTTGGTCTTGCACCCGGACCTCAGCTATTGGCGCATCAACGCTTTCCAGATCGCCGCCCCGCACAGTGCCTTCTGCCTCACCCTGCTACTCGCCACCATCGCCGCGCGCAAACCATCGCCATTGAGCCTGGCCAGCTGGCTGATCTGTGCCAGCTTTGCGGTCGCCCTGCGGCCGGATAACCTCGGTTCAGTAGCTGCCAGCGCCGCCATACCCCTGCTCCTGGGTCCACCGGGCCTGCAGCGCCAGCTACGCATGTGGCTGCCGGGCTTCTGCATTGGCGCCGGCTTCGTCCTGATCCCCACCCTGGCCAACATTGAGCTGGCCCAGAATCGCGAGGACTACCACTGGGGCCTGGCCTTCCTACCTACCCACCTGTCAGTGATCAGTGCCTACCGACCTTTAAGCTCACCGGGTATTGCCCTGCTCATCACCGTGGGTCTGGCGGGATCCGCTCGCAATCAGCTCATGCCTCCTGAACTGCGTAGGGTTGCCATTGCCAGCGCCCTGATCATGCTGTGCGGCCTCTTTCCCGACATCCTCTTCGGTGCCTTCGGCAAACGACACCTGCTCGGAAGTAACACTGCTGGTCTACTGCTGGCCTTGTGTGGCGCGGGTCTGCTGGCTCACCAGGGAAGCAACCTGGCCCCCGGCCTGGCCGGCAGGAGAGGCCTCAATCTGGTCCTGGCGGCTCTGCTCTGCAGCGGGGCAATCGGTGAAATTCGCGATCTACGTGACCTGGGCTCCCGCTACGGCGACAACACACCCTACATCCCGGCCTTGCCCGACACCGCCCGCCCGACCAGCGAACTAGATACCGACGGCCGGCCAAGCCGCTCCCTACCCGTAGACCTGGAGAAGTGCGGGCTCTATTCAGGAGAGACCTACATCTGTGATCCCTGGGCACTCAACGAAGGCGCCACCTGCCATCCACCCAAGAATCTTAGAGAGCCCGCAGAAGTACGCCGACTTTGGGACGCACAGGGTGGCTGTGTTCTGTGGGCCGTAGACGACACCTGCGATGACGTGTCCGGAGTCATGGCAGACTGGTGGGAGATGGTTCGGCACCTATATCGCTGGCAGCCGGTGGGTATCCTGCCAATTCAGGAACGCAACTCCCACGTTGAAGTTTACCGCCTTATACAGCGCCCATGAGGAGCCCACTCAAGGCTCTGCCATCTCCACCAACAACGGCAGCCCTTGGTTCTCATAACCGTACTGAATCAATTGGTTAGGCAGGCTCCAGGTCTGACCACTACTGTTCATGAGCATCAGCTGATATCGGCCGGTAACCTCGACGCCAGAAGCGGCTACTTCACTCAATGGAACGAGTTCCAAAGGTTGCAGTGAACTAACCGCCAGCCCCGGAACCGTAACTGTGATGCGGCGGGCCAGGAGCGGAGTCTCACCGTCCAGGGGCAAGCCTTGTTGCAATACCCTGGCCAACAGATCAGCCTCAATATCCTCCTCATCAAGCGGGTTCACCGGCAGAATCACCGCTGCCAGGATCACAGGAGGCTCAACCGGCTCCTGACTTCCTGGAGCAAGCAGGCGCACAAACAAACGCGGCCAGCGCAAATCCGGCATCCCATCTTGGTTCAGATCGTCGGGCAATCCGTCCTGATCAGCGTCCTCCTCAAAGACCACCGTGAACAACGGAGCCACCACATCGACCACATCACTGCGAACCTGGTGAGTGCCCAAAGCAAAGAGAGCCGGAGCCAAGGCATGTCCGGCCGGATCCAACTCCATGCGCGGCGCAACCGGGTCCAGGCTGAGCAGATCGAGAGGCTCAAAGGCAGGTCGCTCCAAAGGTACAGCAATCTCCCCGCGCAGGACGACCCCTTCGGCCGGTTGGATCCAGTCGCTGCCAGCCAAGGGCGCACCAACGGTAACTTGACGAAGACCGATCAGAAGATCCCCGGCGCTGGCTTGAGAGGTAACCGCAGAGGCGTAGTGGAAGTCCCGATCGCGATCAACAAAACCGCTGATCAAGTGACAGCTTGAAGGGGGAACATAGGGAAATACAAAGGGCGCAGAGCCGCGCTCGAAGCTGTCCTCTGGAATCACCACGAAGTCCACCGGAAAGCCCAGCCCGACCGGAGGCGGTGGGTCCTCGCAGTCAAAACGAAACAGCACCGCCGGGCCGCCAGACTCAACGCTTCCGTCGTCAAGACGAACAGTTCCCGAGATAAAGGTCGCGGCAGGCGGCGTAAAGGCATTGCCCACCACCTCCACCTGACAGGCTGAAAACAAGCCCAAGGCCATCGGTACCGCCAACAACATCAAGATCAACTTCATTGTCAGCCGCTCCTAGAATCGATAGACCGCTGAGCCCAGCAAGCGCGGACCAACCCGAGTTCCCATGCAGTGCTCGCGATGCCCACCATCGCCCCAAGCTGGAAGGTTATGAGCGGTTAGGGCTAACTCCAGTTGATCCTTGAAGAGTCGGTAGCCAAGCCTGGCAGAGACCATGGCATAGGCCTCGCCAGGGCAGTCCTCGATGACCACATTACCGGCGCTGTCAAAGCTTCGCTCCGGCACAAAAACCGAACTCACCAGGTGCACATCGACGTTGACGTCCAGCCCAAATCGAGACCTAAAAGAAGCCCCTATATTGCCCATGTGGGTCGGGTGACGGCGATCCTGAGCATCCTCTTCTCCCAGTTCAGCGAGACGCTGATCCACCATGTAGCTGAACGAATAGTTGGCGCGCACATCCAGACCGTCGATGGGAAAGGCATGTACGCCAACCTCGGCGCCTCCGCCATGGAAGGAGCCCTCAGCATTTTCAAAGGTAGAGGCACCGGCGATAAACACCCCTGAGTCCGGTGGGTTCAGTTCTTCCGCAGGCACCACACTGCCAAGGGCAATGAGATCGGCAATCCGCTGGTAGTAACCAGCCACTTCAAAAGAAATAAAGTCACTGTCCTCATACACATAACCCAGCTCCACCGAGAAGATGTTCTCGGGTCTGAGGGTGGCGGAGCCGAGGCTGCGAATTCCAACTCCGCTGGTGACCTCAGTGGGGATGGTCAGGTTGAGGTAGGACTCCAAAAAGGTCGGGTTTCGAAACGCCGTTCCCAGCGACAATCGAAGGGCCTGACCTGAAGTAGGCTTGATCAGCAGGGCTCCCCGCGGCGAAGGAGTAAAGCCGACCAGCGGGTGCTGGTCGAAACGAAAGCCCAACACCGCCACCAACTGGGGCAGGAAAGTGATGCGGTCCTCTACAAAACCACTGAGGTGATGCTCCAGGTGACTACCGTCCAGATAATCCCAATCAATGGTCTTGATTCGATAACCGGCCCCAGCGCTCAGATCGTGTCGAACACCAAGGGAAAGAGAAGTGGAATAGGAAGCCTCAACGTCGATCACGTTAGACTGCGTGGTGGTGCCAAAGTTCGCCCCACCCACCGGCAACCAGGTGGGAGCCGCATCAGCTCGAAAGTGATTCCAGAACACCCGCGCCCGAAAGCCGCGGATGCCAAGATCAGCTCGCAAGTGACCGGTGACCCCACCCATCCAGAAGTCCTTGAGCAAACCAATGGCATGGAAGTTGTCGTAGAAGCTGTTGATCCCGCCAGAGAAGCCGATAGAGAGACCCTTTTCAGGGAGGATTCGGAGCCCCGCGTTAGCCCTCAGACCACGATTGGCCAGCTCAACATCCTTGGTGTTGACCACAAAATCGGCCCGTTCGCCGAGCTCCAGCTCAAAGCGATTGCTCTGCTCGTAACCCACTGAAGCCCGATATCCAATGACTCCCTTTCGCCCTGAAAACTGGACGTTGCCAAGGAGCACGCCACCACTGCCACCGGTAAGGTGAACCAAGCCGCCTCGGTTGGCGCCCGGCCCCTTGGTAATGATATTGACCACGCCACCAAAGGCGCTGGCTCCATAGAGGGTAGAGCCCGGCCCCCGAATGATCTCAATGCGCTCTATGTCCTTGAGGTCCACATCGAGCAACCTGAAAAAGGTGCCGCCCAAAAAGTCGAGATAGACCGACCGTCCATCAACCAGCGTAAGAATCTTGTTGCTGATCCGTTGGTTAAATCCCCGAATCGCCAGGTTGGCATTGCCGCTCCCCATGGTCAGAATCGACATCCCCGGAACTCGTCGCAGCAGATCGGGCAGGTTGGTAGCTCCAGAAAGGCGAATTTCGTCGGCTCCTATCAGAGTGATTCCTGCGGGTGCATTGGCCGGTGTCGTGACCTGGCGCGATGCAGAGACCACAACGTCTTCGTAGATCTCGCCTTCTTTAGCCTCCAGCGCTTGCGGATTAATGACGTCATCGGTCAATGGAACAGGCCCTGGATCCACATGAGAAAGACGCTCGAGTGCACCCTCTAGACGGGCAACAAGTTGCTCCAGTTGATCAGGTCCCTCTACCCCTACACGCTCAGCCAGAACTCGGGCCTGACCTTCAGCAAGTTCCTGCCGACGCTGTTCCAACAAGTACATCAGCCGCTCAACCTCACCGCGATCCACCGGATCACTCTCCAGGTAGCTGACAAAGTTACCTATGGCACGATCGAGTTCGCCGGCCTCCGCGTAAGCAAGTCCTATGTTGTAGAGAACAGAAGGGTGGGGACTGAGTTGATAGGCCCGCTCCAACTCCTCAGCGCCAGCCAGAAAGTCACCGCCATCGATCAGCGCCATGCCCACCTTAAAAGCCCGCAACGCATCGTCCCTTGCCCCGGCATAACTGAGCGAAGGCAGGACCAGCGAGAGCAACAAACAGCAAGAAAGAAGTCGCTTCATGACCGTTCAATGGGCCTCAATGCGCCGCCTCAGCGCAAGATCAATAGGGATTTGACTTGTAACCCGACCGACCGCCCTGCTCAAGCTCTGTCTCCTCGGCTGGCGAAGACGGGTCGGGTGGTTGACCGCCATCCCCATCGGGTGGTTGACCGACCACCTCAGTTCTCTGCTCTGGCTCAGTCTGCGGTTGCAGGGCATGGGCCCCTTGCGCCGATCCCGACTTGAGCGTCTCCTCAGAGGAGGACTGCTGAGAACCAGATGACGGAGCTTGCTCCTGAGCCAAACGATTGGCTACTGAAGGACTTGCAGCGCTGCTTTGGTCAGCAGCATTGGCAGACGCACTCAGATCAAAGCGAACCACGGCGCCATCAATAGGCAATTCAAGCCTGCGCCCGGGTTGGCCGGGCTGCACCAACAAGATCGAAAGAACCTGCTGTCCGGACTCAATTCGAGCCTTCCACCAGAGTTCCTCAGGCTTCTCTCTCCAAAGAGCCCGCAAGTTCTCGTCCAGCTGACCTAGAAGCTGCCAGCGTCCGTCAGGATCGAGATAACTGATCGACAGTCCCGGTTCATCGGAAAAGAGCGCAACCCCGATGTCCCGAAAGTTCGCCTGCTCTTGACCCGAAGCCTCTGGGACCGGAGCAGAGGAATCGGTCAATGAGGGACTATCAGAGCCCTTTAGAAACCACCACAACCCAACCAGTAGGAAGGCCACAAGTAAGCCAAACAGGGGCCGAAACGCCGCTCGAAGGGGGCCGGGCCGGATCACTTCATCAATAGCGCTTAGTTCACGCTCGGTAGCCTTGCTGTCTTCATCGGCAAACTCGCCGTCCCAGGCACGTCGCGCAGCACTGAGATCCGCGCTCTGGACCAGATGCCCACGGTCCAGTGCCATCGAAACCCCGTTCAGCGCCTTAAGCAGATCCCGCATGCTCTGATACCGATCTTCAGGATCCTTGCGCAAGCAGCGGGCCACTACGGCCTCCAGCTCGGCACAGCTGCTGGCCTCTGGTTCCAGCGCGCACATGGGCTGGGGCACCTCATGCAGGTGAGCCGAGAGCACCGCCATAGGCTCACCACTGAAAGGCGGCTGGCCCGCAACCATGGTGTAGATGAGGATTCCGGTCGAGTAGACATCAGCGCGGTGGTCCACACTGGCCTTGGGGTCGAGCGCTTCGGGGAAGGTAAAGCGAGGCGAACCCAGAAAGACCCCGGACCGAGTCAGATCCTGATCCTCATCGCGAAACTTCACCAACCCAAAATCAAAGACCTTTACGAAGTTCGGGTCGTCGTCACGGGTTACCAGCAGCACATTAGATGGCTTAAGATCTCGATGGATCATGTTCTTATCGTGAGCATCTTGCAGGCTCTTACAAACCTGCTTGGCGATGTGCAGGCTGCGCTCCAAGGGCAGCGGCCCATCGTCGGCCAGGACCCGGCGCAGATCCTGGCCCTCCAGATACTCCATCACGATGTAGGGAACGCCCTGATCAGTGCTACCAAAATCATAGGTTGTGATCGTATGCGGGTGCTGTAGTCGGGCGGCTGCCTCCGCTTCGCGAAAGAAGCGTGAATGAAACTCGGGGTCCATATCGGGAGCATTAGGAGCGCGCAGCACCTTCAAGGCCACCGGACGCTCCAAAGGAGCCTGCAAGGCAAGATAGACCATGCCCATCCCGCCCCGTCCCAACATGCGCTGGATTCGATAGCGTTCGGCGAACAATTCGCCCTCAACCGGCATATTGGCCAGAGACGCACCCGGAGCCTGCGAAGACGAATCTCCAGCCCGATCCCCCGACATCAGTGCTCCCAAAAGTTCCATAACCCAAGCGGGCCATGAGCATTAAAATCGCCAGATACTAGCAGCCTCAGATCCATGGACTAGGCTCAAAGCTTCAGGGTTTGCGAGCCGGCCCAGGCAAACGCCGACGACGCTTCCACTCCATGGCTGCGGTACCCGGCCATGAGGGCAGTGCCCGAAGCAGGGCCCGCAGGGCCGGAATCCGCAGACGGTGAAGGTATCTGCTCGCCTGATCAAAAGGATCACTCCCGCTCGCTCTCCCCAGCTGACTCATCCACTCAGCGGCCACATCCAAAACCGGACCGGGCAGAGTATCGAGACGCGCTGCTGCCTCAAAAACAGGCCCAGCTATCACCCGCTGCCAGTCCTTTCGAAACAGAGCTGGAGAGTTGGGATCCGCACGACAGACCTCCACCCCAGCAGGAGCAATGATCTGGACCATCTCCAGGGTCGCATCCAGATCGGCGCGCCCTTCCCCTGGCAAGCCGACCAGGACCTTAAGGCCCACCTCCAGACCGTAGCTGCGCAGATCTGCTACTGCTCTATAGATATCCGATGGGGAATAGCCCCACTCAAGATTGCGAAGCAGCGAGTCTGAGCCGGAGGCCGCATCCAGCTCAACCCGCACCAATCCGGCTTCTACCAGGGCAGAGAGCGAGGCGGGATCCAATGCGCCTGGGTGAGCACTGCCCTCAAAGGCCAATGGAGGACCACTCTCCGAAAGGCAGGCGGCAAACTCAGCGAGCCAATGGCCGTCAAACAAAAAGACCTCATCGGCAAACACCAACCGGTCCACCGCAAAGCTATCGGCAAGAGTCCGCATTTCTGCCACCACGGACTCTGGTGATCGACGTCGATAAGCCCTGCCAAACACCGAATTGGAGCAGAACCCACACGGCAAAGGACAGCCCCTCGATGAGGACAGGGCAAGGGATCGCGGAACTCGATGATCCAGCCATCGACCCAGATGAATCCGCGTCTGAACCGGCTCGCGCTCAGGCCAGGGAAGCTCATCCAGTGGAATCTCTGCGACCCTGCCACCGTTGCTGCAGAGCTGATAGGCATCATCCAAATACACAGCTCCCGGCACCTGGGCGAGGCTGTCTACAGTAAATCTGTGATGACTGGCACGCAAAGCAAGCAGGGCGCGCAGGGTCGCCGCTTCCATCCGATCGCCCGGAACCACAATGTCAGCACCGGCCTCAAGATAGAGCAGCGGATTTAGGTCAGAATCAGGACCACTGACGAGGACCGCAGCACCACAGCGCCTAGCAGCACTGAGCATCCGCTGAGCCCCGAGCCTGGTGGTCGGATGGGTATAGATCCAGACTGCGGCAGGACGAACTCGAGAGACCGCCACTTCAAAAGAGGAAGGTCCACGCCGGAAGGTCGAGTCCCACAGCTCCACTCGCGCCGAGGCCTTCTCTCGCAACCATGCGGCAACCTGAGCCGGCTGGAGCGGTGGAAGCGGATAGAGCGCCCCTCGGCGGCGCCGATCCGGGCCTAGAAAATAGGCATGAGTCAACAGCAACTCAGGCCGCTCTGCAGCGCTCAAGGGGCCCCCTGAGCCGGCACAGCAGGTGCCGGCAGATCGCGCCACGGAAAGGTCGACTTGAGCTTCACTTCAAAAACTCCACATCGGTTGATCCCGAACAAAGACTCTGACGAGCTGTCCAACGCCACCTGATACGGGACTCCTCCCAGCACGGCGCTGGCCCGATGCCAGGTCACCTCAAGATCCTGGCGAAACACCCGCGCATCTACTGCTGAAGCTACATAGACCGAACCTTGACCCTTAATCCAGTGGGGACGAGCAGGCCAACGCCCAAGCCTCGCGCTGTCAAACCGAGTGCCCAGCGCCTCGAGGGCACCCTCAGCGGTATTTAGGTCGAGAGGATACTGGTACTCGACGCTCGGAGCACGACCGCGAACTTCCACATGACCGGCTGGACCCCGACTCACTGCAAAGGCTTCACCGTACTCTGATACAGAAACAATGCCGCTGGAATATGCCCCGAGTCCCAGTTCTGCAAGACCGCGCCCCTGCCCCTGATAGATACCAGCTCTAGAATCCACTCCCCCGGTATCCACCAGAACCCCACCCACCAGCCGCTGAACACCTTGCACCGAGGCGCCCATAGACCAGCTGGTAACCGGACCATCGGGGCGCGGATCAACGATAAGGACGGTCCCATCACGCAAGCACGAAATCCACATACTCGCCCCGCCAGGCTCCATAAATGAAAGACCAGGGTCGCATCTAGCTGCAATAGATCGCACCGCCTGACGCTGCAATGAGTGAACATCCCACCACTCCACCAGCAGACGCTCTGGTTCCTGCACCAGCCGGCCCACGCTGCGGGTGCCTGAAGGAGGAGACACCAGTTGACCACCTGCTGGTTCGACAGCCACCGATGCACTGAAGCCCCCACCACCGGGACTAAGTCGACTCAGCTGAGCGCCGCCCTCTTCCAGTAGCGCGATGAAGGGCATGTTGTCAGGAACTACCGCAATGCTATCGAAGACTCCCGCTGCAAGAAGCTTTGCTCCTGACTCCTCGTCCAGCGCCCGACAATCCCAACGCTCGGTGATCCCAAGCCTGAGTTCAGCGATCAAGCAAACCAGCAACACCACCATCACCAGGGACAAGGAGCCCTGGCCCGATGTGAGACGGGTCGGCGCAAGCAAGCCTACTACCCCAAGCAGGGCAACCACCGGCGCGGCTGCCAGCTGCCCGCCAAAGACATGTTCAAACAACAGTGCCGCCCCGGCAGCAAACAGCACGATCAGCCACAGGCTATGTAGTGGCCGCCAAGCCCTCAGCACCCAGACCACCAGAGCCAGGCAGCTCAGGAGCAGCAGCCCCTCCCAGAGCCAGCCTGGCTGGCTCTCTATCAGGCCAGCAATGAAGCGCTCTCCTCCCTGACCTAACAGCCCATCTTTGAACGGCCTGGCACGGGCAGCCAGGAGCCAACACAGCAGACCCAGCAGTTGCCAGAACCAGCGAGGAATCAGCAGCGAACGATCAGGACTTGGCAGAGCTCGCGTTACAGCCAGCAACACTCCAGCCCAGGCCAGCCAAGAGGCTGGTCGACTCATAGCCATCGCCGAGCTGACCAGGCTGAGTGCTCCCAGCAAACAGCACAGCTCATAGAAGCCCAAAAGGCCGACTCCTAATCCAACAAAGCGCCGACGACTGAGGACTGCGGCAAGGCCCAGGCCAGCGAGAGCTAAACTACCAGCGTTGCCAAAGACTGCCGGCAGAGCAGCAACAGCCGCCGAAACCAGCACCAATCGATCCAGGCCAGCATCAACCAGCCCGAGCCCCCAGCTCAGCAACAAGGGCAGCATGACCAGCCAGAGCAGGCCCTGCGCGACGCGCCAAAAGCGCAGATGGGGACCGCCAACGCTCATCAGCAATCACGCTATCCGGCCCCGCCAAGAACTGTCAAAAGGGTCAACCAACAGAGCCGGTTCCAGTCCGCCCCGCGGCAGCAAATCCAAAAGCCCAAGTGGCAAAGAGCTGAATCCAGAGACCGGAGCGGCCATTTTTGGTTATGCTTCGCCTTCCCTCAGCACCCCAGTGAGATGAAGCAGATGTCAGGCAGTCACGACCCACAACATAATGTTGACACTGCGCGCATGCCCTCAACGGGCAGAATTAATACATCGATGAAGCCGGCGGATTGCAGTCAGGTAGCCGGACTATCCGATGTGGGAATGATCCGCGAACTGAACGAAGATAATTGGTACTGGGGCGCCCTCAACGAAACCCTGAGCCTTTACATCGTAGCCGATGGAATGGGCGGCCATGACTCCGGGGAGGTTGCCTCGGAACTAGCTGTGGAGACCTTGTTCTCCAACTCGCAAGAGCGCGTCGCTGAGCTCAACGAAGTCAATGAAGAATCACTCCGCGATCTACTGCGCAGCTCCTTTGAAGAGGCCAATCGCGTAGTCGTGACCACGGGGATGGAACAAGAGTCGAACATGGGAACTACCCTGTGCGCGATCCTGGTGAATGAGAATAAGGACGTTGTGGTCGGTAACGTCGGCGACTCTCGCATTTATCTGCTGCGCAATGGGGTGCTCAGTCAGATCAGCCAGGACCACTCCCTGGTGGCCTTCCTCGTCCAACTTGGCGAACTGAGCGAGAGCGAAGCTCGCGATCATCCGTCCGGCAACATCCTGGTGCGCTCCATCGGCTCAATGATGGACGTCGAAGTGGACCTGTTCCATCTCAAGGCACAGGATGGAGATAGAATTCTGCTCTGCAGTGATGGACTGTGGGGCGAAGTGCCCGATGATGAACTGACCTCACTACTTCTGGAACACAACAACCCCAGCAAGGCCTGCACCGCCCTGATCAACGCCGCTAACGAACACGGCGGCAAGGACAACTCCACCTTAATTGTGGTGGACGTTTAGGAGCCTGCATGCGACTTCCCAAGTCCCTCATCGCCATGTCTCTGGGAGCGGTGCTGAGCTTCAGCCTACCCAGCCTGGCGGCCGCTCAGGCAGTTACCGAGTTACCCACCATCGGCTCGGTCGCCCCAGCTTTTGGACTCTACGCCTTCCCAACCCAGGGCTCGGTCAAGAACAGTAAGGCCGACGAGTGGGAGATCGTCCAACTAGATGATCTGTGTGGCATTCGTCCCGGGGATACCAAAGCCGTTCTGGTGCTGTTTGTCGACAATGATCCCAACGTGCTTGGGGCGGATCCGGTAGGCAACTGGTATCGCAAGTATCGCAAAGATGGACTTGAAATCCTGGTGATTTCGGTTGAGAAGAATCCCAGCATCTTCGCCACCAAAGTCCTAAGGACTAAGCCTCGATTTCCGGTTCTCGACGACAGACAGGGCGTAGTGGCCAAGCGCTACGGGGTTAAAGACGCCCCCTTCTCATTTGTTCTGGATGCCCAGTGCAAGGTAGTTGGCTTCGATGACAAGAGCGCATCGGCCAGCGCTCCGGCCCTTACCGCGGCCATTGAGAACCTGGTACGCGACACACCCATCGAGAAGGCAGCAAAGAGCACCAACTAATCGACTGCTGGTTGAATATGAATCGGCACATCTGGCTGAGCTATCTGGCCTTCCTAGCCCTGGTCATCGGCTGTGGTCCGAAAGTTCCGATCCCACCACCAGAGTTCGATCTTAAGCTCCGTGCCGCTACCGGCGACAATCGGCTCGAAGGCCGTATTCTCGAGCAGATTCGGCTGACTGAACTACAAGGTGAAGACTGGGAACTGCT
Source organism: Deltaproteobacteria bacterium UBA6601 (assembly GCA_002433485.1). GTDB lineage: Bacteria > Myxococcota_A > UBA796 > UBA9615 > UBA9615 > UBA6601. The sequence continues at coordinate 67,645 of DJIF01000051.1, read as the reverse complement.
CCACAACAAGGTCCGCTCCGGCCGGGAAAACGAACTCGAACTGTCCAATTACATCACCGTTCTCATCTTGCGAAATGAGCTGGGAGAGGCATTGAACCATCTCCACCAACGGGCCATCTCCAGACTGGGGGATGAGAGCTTGATCGCCGACTCCCTGGGCCTTGCCATGGGTCAACGTCGCTGGCGAGCATGTAAGCAAATGACCAACGACTACCTGAGTCGCAAGGCCATCGCCGGCGCCTTCCTTATTAGGGGCCTTTGCTCGGCCCGCAGCGGCGATCTCGAGGCCATGGACGCCGACTACAACAAGGCCAATGCACTGCTGCCGCTGGGCGATGAGCTGCTGGCAAAACTCAGCACCATTAGCCGCAAGCGATCCGCGCCAACACCGATGAGGCCAGCAGATAAGAAGATCTACGGAGAGCTCATGTCAGCCATGCTTCAACGTGGACCCCTGGCAAGACTCTTCGTCCAGCATCTACTCAACCGCTTCGAGAGCAGCCTCCACACCGGCAGTCTCGAACTGGGCTCTTTGAGCGCTGGAGACATCCGGCAGGTCATCCTCAGTCGCTCAAGAAGCTACCGACAGTGTTACGCCATGGCACGAGCCCGAAGGCCTTACCGCCCACTGCTGAACGGCGGGGTCACCTTGGAATTCATGATCGAAGCAAACGGCAGCCTTAACGACGTCACAGTATCTAAAGACAACTGGTCTGGTCACCATGCTGCCGGTTACATGAACGATTGCCTCAGCGAACAGCTTGAAGCGCTTCGCTTTCCTGGCCCGCGGCAGCTCATGCGACAGCGGGCACAACACCACTTCAGCTTCTCCCAATAATCAAGTTCAGCCACCCTCGTCACCGGGCATATCGCCGGTCGGCTGGGGCGCCTGGGGCCGAGCCGAAACAGTTCGCAAGCTCTCCATGTAAGAGACCAATCCCCACATCTGCCGCTCGCTCATCGCTGCTGCAAAGCTCTGCATAGCGGTTCCCGGAACCCCATCACGAAGAATCACGAAACGCTCACCTGCGCGCAGCTCAGAGCTTCTCAGATCAGCAGGCGCAACAGCGATGTGCTCTGCTGCAGGACCATCACCGGCCCCTTCAGGTCCGTGACAGGAGCTACAAACGGTCTGATAGTCCCGTTGACCCCGATCAGCCGCCTCCACATCAGCTTCCAGAGGATTCGGCTGATTGCGCTGCTCAGGGGTCATAGCCGCCACTGTTTGCGTTAACTGGGGGGAAGCGCTGGGCGCTTTCGAAATGGCAACGGACGGCGCAGGTTCGACCTCAACGACATCGATAACAGGTTCGTCAGCCTGCTTTGAGCCACTTTCTGACCGGGACTCGGGCTCAACCTGAGGAGCTGCCTCGGGCGCCGCTTGCTCCTCGCCAGTGGCGCAGGAATACAACACTAAAAGCAGCCCAAGCAGGGTCGCGTGGATAAACTTCGACCGCATTCACCTACCTTTCACCCTGGCGACAAACCAGCCCTCGGCGTGGCGCCCTTTAAGTATAGGTCAGCAAGCTCGCTGGAAGCACAACCTGAAGCCCAGCTTTGGGTACAATCGGCCCGTGACCGACACCAAACTACCTCTCGAAGCCTGGTCAAGTCTCCACCAGCAAGCTCATCGGCCCCTGAATGGCGGGCTGATCAACTCGACCTGGAGCGTAGGGGAGCCGCCACGCGCCGTTGTTCAGCGTCTTCACTCGATCTTCCAGCCTGAAGTTAACGAGGATATCAACGCGATCACAGCCCATCTTGAGGCAAGAGGAATGCCAACCCCACGTCTGATTCCCACCGATGCAGGAGCATTGTCCTGGGTTGATCAGGATGATCGCTGTTGGCGGGCGCTCAGTTGGGTGCCGGGTAAGAGCTACGACAGCCTCTCCGATCCGCAAATGGCCGCCGAAGCCGGAGCACTGGTGGCTCGCTGGCACCTTGCCACCGCTGATCTGGACCACAAGTTCGTATTCCAGCGTCCGGCAGGTCACGATACCGTTGCCCACATGAAGCGTCTCCAGCAGACCCTCCAAGAGCGACAAGAGCATCCCCTATGGAGTGAGATATCAGCCTTGGCCGAATCCATCTTCAAGGCCTGGGACAGCTGGGAGGGCAGCTTGGAAATGCCACGGCTGCTTGCCCACGGCGATCTAAAGATCAGCAACCTTCGCTTCACCGACCAGGGGCTCGGGCACTGTCTGCTGGATCTGGACACCCTGGCCATGTTGCCTCTGGATGCAGAACTGGGAGATGCCTGGCGTAGCTGGTGCAACCGGGCCGGCGAGGATCAGGAAACCTCAAACTTCGATCTGGAACTTTTCAAGGCTTCGGCCCAGGCCTACCTCGCAGTACGGCCCGTCGGAGCCGAAGAACTGGAGGCTCTTCCAGGAGGGATCGAGCGGATCTGTCTTGAGCTAAGTTCCCGCTTCGCCACCGATGCCCTACGAGAAGACTTCTTCGGCTGGGACAACAAGATCGCCCCCAGCCACGGAGAACACTCGTTACTAAGAGCCCGCGGACAATTCAGTCTGGCCGACTCCGTGCGATCCCAACGCCTCCAGATCGAGGGGCTGCTTCACTGATCCTGAAGTGCCAAAGGGATGCACCTGTTGATCGGTAAAGCGCACAACGGCAGCATCACGTAGATCAGCGACGGTCCGATCTAATTCGGGAATGAGCAAGGCTGGCGCCATCTGTGCCCAGGGCTCGAGCACTGAGCGCCGCTGAGCGATCCCAGGATGGGGAATTCGCAATCCTGAATCACGAACAATCCGATCTCCAAACATCAGCACATCAATGTCGATGATCCTTGGCCCGTTCCGAACCCCACGAACCCTTCCCAGGTGCGCCTCGCAGGCCAGACAAGCATCGAGCAACTGCTGTGGCGATTGGCTCCAGACCAGTCGGGCGACGGCGTTGAGGAACCAAGGCTGATCGATCAAGCCCCAGGGCGCCGTCTCAAAGATCGGCGAGAGCTCAAGATCGGCCTCCACAAACCAGGCAGCGGCAGCTTGCAAATTTGCAAACCGATCACCCAGATTGGACCCCAGCCCAATCCAGACCTCCAGCCCAGTTCCCTGAGGCGAAGCGATCACGAGTTCTCCCCATCGCCGCGTTCCCCCTCCAAACGCCGATAGATCGTGCGAGCAGCAATCCCCAACAGCCGAGCAGCAAGCTTCTTATCACCACCCGTATAGCGAAGGGTCTCATCGATAGCGACTCGTTCCAGCTCACGTAGAGGTGTGCCAATTGCAAATACGATCTGACGGGGCCCTCCATGTCCCTCAGGCTGCATGTGACGAGGGAGATCAGCTGCTCCCAACTGATCGGTCCGACACAGCACCACAGCACGCTCAATACAATTCTCAAGCTCGCGAATGTTGCCCGGCCAGCGATACGCTATGAGCGCTTGAAGAGCCTCATCGGTGATTCCCTTGATCTGTTTGCCATTGCGCAATGCATAGCGAGCAACAAAGAACGCAGCGAGCAGCGAGATGTCATCTCGACGCTCGCGCAACGGTGGAAGCTTTAACGGGATGACATTGAGTCGATAGTAAAGATCCTCACGAAAGCTGCGTTGCGCAACAGCGCGCTCCAAGTCCCGGTTGGTCGCAGCCACGATACGCACATCGACCGCCACCGTAGTTGTTCCTCCTACACGCTCGAACTCGCCTTCCTGGATTGCCCGCAACAACTTCACCTGGGCGGAAGAGGAGAGTTCACCTACCTCATCAAGGAACAAAGTCCCTCCATCAGCCAGTTCGAACCGGCCTGGTTTCCGATCAGCGGCCCCGGTAAAGGCACCCTTCTCGTAGCCGAACAGCTCCGACTCAATCAGATTCTCGGGAATGGCCGCACAGTTCACCGCAATCATCGCCTCAGCTGAACGAGCACTTAGCCGGTGAATAGCTCTCGCCAGGACTTCCTTTCCGGTACCGGACTCTCCTGAAATGAGTACCGTGGCCTCTGAAGGCGCTACCTGATCGATCACATCCATAACAGCGCGAAACGGCGCGCTTCTACCGATCACCTGCGCGCCAGGCCCCTCCCCACTAACAGCGGCTATCTGCTCACGAAGGCGTCGATTCTCAGAAACCAGCATGGCCTTCTCAATGCCCTTGCCAACGGCTCGGACAATGTCATGCCGCTTAAGAGGCTTGGTGATGAAGTCATAGGCACCCTCCTTCATCGCCTCAACTGCCAATTCCACAGTCCCATGGGCGGTCATCAGAATGACTTCTGTAGCCGGCGAGACCGCTCGAGCGGCCTTAAGCAGCTCAAGACCGTCCATGCCGGGCATCTTCAGGTCGGTGAGAAGCAGGGCTGGAGAGGCCGCTCGAAGCGCATCCAAGCCCTCTGGTCCGTTGTTGGCGAGATCTACCTGATAGCCCTCTTTCTCAAGCACCCGCTGCAAGACCTTGAGGTTGCTCTCCTCATCGTCGACCACCAGCACTCGAGTTCCCTCTGTGCTCATTTCAAGGCGCCACCTCTCCTGTGGAGTGCGAGGAAGCAGGCTGGACTGCCGGCAACCAGATGGTGAAAGTCGTACCGTCACCCACTCTGCTTGTACACCTAATCCGTCCACCGTGTTCCTCGATCACCTGCTGGGTGAGGGGCAGACCCAAGCCCGAACCCTGCTCCTTGGTCGAGAAGAAAGGGTCAAAGACCCGTGCGACAAGTTCAGGGTCCATGCCCGGGCCGTCATCCTCAATACGCAGACAGACCCCCTGATCCTGAGGCTCGGCGCTTAAGCGCAGAACGCCCCCACCGCCCACCAGCGCTTCAGCCGCATTACGAACAATATTGAGCAGCGCCTGGCGAAGCTGCGCAGCATCGATCTCTACTTGAGGCAACTCAACGGGCCAATCGCACTGAACTTCGACGCCGCTCGCACTGAGATCAGCACCCTGAAAGCTAATCAATTCATCAATCAAGGTCTCTAAAGAGTGCGGCTGGAGACTCAAGGGGGGCAACCGGCCGAGGTTCAGGTAGTCCTCGGTGATCCGTGTGAGTCGAGCCACCTCTGCCCGGATTCCCACCAACAGCGCCTGGGCTGAGTCAGATTCACCCGAATCCAGATCATCGGCGAGCAACTCAGCGTTTAGGCCCAGCGCATTGAGAGGGTTTCTCACCTCATGAGCAATCTGGGCCGCCATCTGACCGATCGTTGCCAGTCTCTCGCTGCGAATCAGCGCTTCCTGAGACTCCTGCAGATCTGTAACCGCCTGCTCCAGCTGTCGAGAACGCTCCTCAAGGCGACCTTCCCGCTCCTGAAGAGAATCTGCCATGGCGTTAAAGGCCGAAGCCAGCCTTGCCACCTCATCGCGGCTCTCAACAGAGACCCGCTCATCCAGCTTGCCTTCGCCAATGCGCTCAGCGCTGATAATGAGCTGGCGAATAGGTCGCAAGATGAAGTTGGTAGAGACCAACAGCAGCAAGCTGAGAATAAAGGCAACGATGGACAGACCGACCATCGCCAACAAGGCATCGCGCTGGCTGCGCTCGGTGTTGGAGACCACCTCCGAGAGCAGCCGAGCCACATTACGGCCCAGTTTCTTGAGCCGCTGCTCAATGGCCTTGCGCAAGGCAACCAACTCCTCAACCGACTGCTCACTTCCTTGGCCGCCTGCTTCCATGAGCTGGACAAAGCGATCATGCTGCTGGCGATACTGAGCCAACAACTCCCGACACTCCTCCAGCTCAAAGCTCAATCCAACGACTTCCAGCGAGCCGGTCGCTTCCAGCTCTGAGTCCTCCATCGCCTGAGCCATCTGAGCGGCTCGCTGAAGCTGCGCGTCCATCCGCTGAATCACGAACAGTTCTGCGTTTCTAACCCGCATTAAGCGCTCTGGTTGCTGATCCGGCTGAAGCTCCAGGCCAAGGGGCCAGGACCTGGCCCCAACCAGCTCTCTCGACAGCGGCAGGTAGCCCGCAGACAAGCTGGCGAGGCTCGCCTGAGTGCTGCGCATCTCATACAGAGCTGCAGTCATCACCCCACCAAAGAGCAGCAACATCGCCGTATAACCGAGCAGCACCCTACGCCGTAGAGTCAAACCCCGTCCTGGCAGATGCTGCCCAGAAGTCGAGCTAGCACGACTTCGCCTAACCTTTGGATTCGAGTTCACCGCCGAATTCTATTCACCTTGAGCTGCTCCCGGCGAACTGTCGGACTTCGTTGGTCGAAGATGCATTCTCTCACTCCTCACCCTCGCCCTCCGCCGTGGCCCCATAGGTCCGCAGCCAGCGCAAAGCTCCGCTAGCAAGCAACAACACGCCAATCCCCAACAAGATGGCAGCTGTAGCGTCCTCCCCAACGCCCCAGACGCGATGATCATGCTCAACGCGAAACACGATCTTCGAATCAGGCGACTCCGTGTTGTAGGTGTAGACCAAAGCACCCACCAGCAAGAACACCGTACCTACCACTGCCCGAACCACCGACCCGACCTCCGCTAAAACTGTCGCTTCCAGACCAATTGAATGGCTCCCTGAAGACGATCGCCCATGACAGTCTCAAGGTACAGCCTGGGATCAAGCTGTACTTCAAGCTGTCCCTCAATTCGATTCTCCCCCTCTTCTGTGCCCCAGCGAAAGCGAGTCAAAAGAAAAACTTTCGGGCCAAGAGCTTTGCCTGCCTCTGCCGAGCCCGAAGAGAGATCGTCGCCGATATCAACCACCAGAGAATCAAAAGGGGTGTAACGACCAAACGCTTTGGTGCCAAAGCCAGCCAGCGCACCAGCCACTCCAGAGAGTGCCTGGCTACCCTCAGCAGTACTCAATTCGGCAATGGGCTTACCGGTCACCAAGACGCTGAGGATGTCCGCCTGATCCTCAAACACCTCGGACTCAAAGCGAATGCTGGGCGATGCCATTCGCTCCGTTACGACCACGGTGACCGGACCAAAGCGCGAAGAATAGGTAGCCCTTAAATTCAGCTGAGAGTCGGGAATCTTGCCAACAAACTCAATGGAACTGCCAGGCTCCATCTCAAAGTCCCGAGTGAGCACCTTCAAGCGACTGCCTCGCTCCATCTGGATCGCACCGGTGATGGAACTGGCCTGATCCTGATGATTGAGGTTCAAGGCTCCACCCAGAACAAGCTCAGGTTCGATGCTACCCAACAGGTTGACGGCCGCCAGCGCTTCACTGCCCTGCCCGGCAACACCAACCGCTAAGTTCGCTCGCACGTTGTTACCAAGGCGAACGTTAACGTCTGCCTCAGCCGACTGCAGCAGTCGGTCCAACAAGCTCGGTTCCTGTACCTGCTCTGCAGGTGAAGATGGAGTGACCAGTTGCGGCAGCCCCTCACCCCGATGGACCCGCAATTGCGGCGCCAGATCAAGGCTCTGAGTCTCCCTACGGATGCTGGATCGGCCCAGATCAAGACGCACATTCTGCAGTTCGGTCTCGCCGCTGAGCTTAAGCGCCGGATGGTAACCACGCACCTTTAATGCTCCGTCCAATTGGACCTTGAGCTGTTCGGTATAGGAAGCCCAGGCCTGCTCAAATCGAACATCGACTTCGGTCCATCCTGGACGACCTTCTTTCAACAGCACAAAACCATCCATCGAGAACCGCGCACGATCTCGAGTTGAGCGGGCACTGCGCACCAGATCCAGGGGGTTTCTAACCTGAGGAACAGTCTTAAATGACAGATCTGTTAGCGACAGTCGGCTGCTCTCCAGTCGGGCTCCCAGGTTCAACTCCTCATAACAAATTGAGGTCCCTTCATGGCAGAGCCGCGCGCCAAGCAACTCAACATCAATCTGCGGCTCCGGCTCGGCCAGCGAGCCTCCAACCACCCCATCAACCCGTAGCTCACCGCTAGGCTCACTGGTCCCTGGAACAAAGGCGGTCAGGAGGGCAAGTGGGAAACCATCACCAGTTAGCTCGGCGCGCAAATCTGGCTCGGAGAAGCGCTCTGCCATACCGAGTCCGGGCTTCAACCGAATCGAGCTGGAAAGCTGCCCACCAAGGCTGCCACCGCTCTGCCCCTGAACCAACAACTCCCCACTAAGCCTTGAGCCCTGTAGGCCCAGATCAATCCTGAGATCTCGTAGCTTCTCCTGGCCAACCCGACCGCCCAGCAGGCGAAGCTCTGCTTGTCCAGTGGGAGTTACCGCAGAGCCGGTGACTCTGACCTCTCCCTGTAGGGCCCCGGTGAGGGGGGTCAACCCGGGCGCGAACAAGTGCACCAGTCCCATCGGCAGCTTACGACTCTGCGCACTAAGCTCCAGCTCCCCAAACATGGGTGGGGCCTCTTGTTTACGGTAGCCCTTAGGTCCCAGGTGATGAAGCAACCAGGGGCCGAGCAGTGAAGCTGCCTGCCCCTTGAGTTCCAGCACCCTGCCTGCCCCGGCAGTCCTTAGCAACGCATCCTCAAAGCGCAGAACCCCCTCCTCAACCAAAAGCCCCAACTGTCCGTGTAACCGCTGCTCAGCAAGCTCAAGCTCCGAGAGACCAAGATCCAGTCTTAACTTGGGGTTTTGACTGCTACCTGAAAGCTGAAATCCACCCCGCAGCTGGCCTCCACCCAGCCTCTCCGTAAGCAAAGCAGGTGAGAGCACTGAGAGCTCCTTGAGGCCGATTCTTTCGAGTCGGCCCTTAAGGTCCCAGCCACCTTCAGGATCAAGTTCAAACGCAGAACCACCGACCAAGCGCAGAGCCAGTGGGAGCTTGTTCAACTCCAGCAAGAGAAAGTCGCCCAGGGCAAGCTCTCCACGGACGCTGCCATCCTGAGCCTGCAGGTTCGCCTGCAGATCCAAAGGCCCGCGACCAGCAACCTCAAGCTGCTGGACGCGAGTCGAAAACAACAGGGTAGGGCTGGCCAGGGCGCCTCGCACCTTGAGCTGTAATAGATCGAGCTTGCCCCCGGCAAAGCCCGCCTCCGGACTCTGCTCCATCCAGCCCAACCGCTGCAGTGCGCTACCGAGAGCAATAAATTCAAACCCACTGGCCCGCAAACTGGCAGCAAGACTCCCCGCCACAGAATCGTATTGAGCCTGCACCGCAAGCTGAGCAACTCCCGACTCGATCAACAATCGATCCAGGCTATAGCGACCCTCATATCCGGTGACCACAAAAGGCTCACTGCTCTGTAGAACCAGGTCCCCGATCAACAATTCCAGACGATCACCACGCAGCGAGAGGATCGGGCTGCGCCGCCAATCAAGCTCGGTAGCGACAGCAGCAATCAGTTCCGGACCATCGCCAGCACGAACTTCAAGATCTAGCAGGCTACCTTTGCCCAGGGCCTTCAGCGAAGCCCAAGAGAGCGGCGGAAGACCCGGTACCAACAGACGCTTAGCACGCAGGTCCGAGTTCCCCACCACCGAGATCTGTTCTGCACCGAAGCCAAACTCAAGATTCCAGCTGCCCTCAAGGCGCTCGCATCGTCTCTGGGCCTGGGAAAGGGCTGCTGCCTGCAGCTCGCCACTGCTTGTGATTACAGAAGAAATCCCCTCCCTCCAGTTCCCGGCCAGGGCGCTTCGCAGCTCGAGACCGCCACTCAAACCCAGCAGTCCCAGGCTCTCCCCCAGCTCAGTCAGGCTGTCAAAATTAGCCTCCACATCAAGACTGAAGTCACCGCTTTGCAACGAGCTGGAGCCAACAGCGCTCAAGCGACCGCCAGCAACCGCTGCAGACAGAGCCCGTAACTCAACCAGGTCGCCTCTAAGACCTAGCAAGGCCCGCCGTAGCTCAACCTCCGAAACGCCAATCTTCAAAGGATCAAAGGTCAGCTCAAGCTCACCGGTCAGGCCTGAAGCAGAAGAGCGAGAGCCGCTCCAGACCACACTTCCAGTGACCTTCGGTGGTAGCTCAGCCGGGACATCCAGCAACTCTGACAAAGCTAGATCGGTTACCCCAACTCGAATCCTATGACCCAGCTCACCTAAAGCGGGATCAAGGGCCAGCTCTAAGATCCTGATGCGAGCTCCGCCAAGCTCAAGCTCCCCCTTCGCGAACAATGCAGCAGGTGGGCCTTGGATTTTCAGCTGTCCACCAAGACTTCCTCGCAACCGTGACTCTCCAAAGAGCTCACCCAAAGCCTTGAGATCAAAATCATCCATGCCGAGAAGCAGCTCCATGCGCGGACTCGCCAGATCAGTAATGGAGCCAGTTAGGGACAATCGGCTGCCTTTCCAGAAGGCCTCGATACCAGCCACCTCAAGCGCAGCCTGAGCAATGGAAAAGGCCCCTGAGAGTCTCAAATCCGGCAGCTTCAGCGGCCTCTGTAGAGACCCACTCAGAGACTCCAGATCGATGCGCTGCTGCCCTGCATCAAGAAGATAAGAGCCACTCAGATCCAGGCCATCAAAGTAAATACTGGCTTCGGACTCAGCCTCACTGAACAGCTCGACAGCGCCGCCAACAAAAGCCACGGAAGCAAGACTTACTCGCCATGGAGGCGCAGTGTTCGCAGTCTGATCGGCGCCTTGGTCCTCGGCCACAAAGGCAGCGGTTAGATTGAGTCTACCGTCGCTCCGCGAAACCAGACTGAGCTTCGGTTCATCCAACTGCACTCGCCGAATCGCAACGGAACGGCCAGTCAGATCCCAAAGATCCCAGCTCACCAACAAACGGGACGCTCTCAGGCAGATCTCCCCTCGATCATCGAGAACCTCCACATCGAACAACTGCAGCTCTCCACCAAGCTCACCGGCAATTCCGGAGTACCGAATTTCACCGGGAAGTAAACGGTTGAGATGCGGCATGGAAAAGGCAAGGGCCTGACGCGAGCCTGACTCGCTGTGCACCACCAACAACAAACCCAACAGCAGGCCCAACAGCAAGGACAAAGACAGCGAAGCACCCAGCAACAGGCGCCCCGTCCAATTGGCCAGCAAGGAGGACAGGCGCAACCCCATCAGAACGACTCTCCGATGCCGAAATGGAGGTTCCAAAGCCCCGGACGGCGCTCTTTGCCAGCGTGATACCAACGCTGCTCGAGATACTCTGCCCGAGTCCATTGAGGAGGATGTACGGCAACATCCAGGCGAATCCGACCAATGGGGGTGTCGTAACGAAGGCCGCCACCCAGGCTGAACTGAAGACCGTCAGGAGGCGCCAGACCCACTGCCAAGAAGTCCTCTGCGTCCTCCCAGACCCGACCAAAATCAGTAAAGCCAGCCACCCAAAAGCCCGGAACGGGGCTGCCCCTTAGTTCCAACGACCCGTACATACCAACCCTACCGCCCACCGGCACCAGACAGTCGCTACGACCACAGGTGCTCTCCGGGTCAGCCTCATCGGCCTGCTCAATGACCTCCACCACGGTCGGCCCTAGATACCTCGACTTCCAGCCCCGCACCGACCCGTCACCGCCAACATAGACTCGATGGTTAACCGGAATCTCCCGCCGAGCCTCACGAGTGTGATGCAGAAATGCACCTCCAACCCGGCCGGCCAAAACCAACCTCGGCCCACCAAGAGGCAGGTAAGCACGCACATCTCCACTCACCTTTACGTAATGAAAATCCGAGTCAGCCGGAGCCGCAGTCTCCACCAGGTCAATTCGGGCAAAAAACCCTCGACCGGGAACCAAAGGCCGATCCCTCAGGTCAAGTACGACTGACTGTTCGAAGTAAGAAAGGATGTAGCCGTCGCTAAGAGCGAGCTCTGGATTCTCAGCCGCCAGATCCGAGAGGCGATCGTCAGGGAACAGGTCGTTGTAGCTGAGCCGATAGGAAAAGTTGATGCGCAGCGGGCGAAACGGCATCCAGGTAAGGCCCACATCAGCCTTTGGAGACCAGATCTTGTAGCCCTGCTGAACGTCAGTGAAAATCTCTGCGCTGCCGTTGAGGGTCAGGGTTCGGACCGGAAAATCAGGCCAACGTAGACCCAGCTTCACACTGCCGATGGGCCCATGATCGTCTTCAGTGAGGAAGGCATAACCACCTGATAGCGCCAGCTCGGCCTGAATCAAGCGGTCGAACAGGTTGATGTGATTCAGCTGCACACCCACTTGACCATCTACCCGTCCCAGCTCCCAACCCATGCCTCCCTTGAGGCGAAACTGGCGCGGCTTACGCTCCCGCAAGCGAATATGGACAGGGACCCGCTCTAGCTGTGGCTGCTCCTGGTCAACAGAGGCTTCAATCCCTGCACCGGGATTCAGGCTAACCATAGAAAACAGGCCCATCGAATAGATGGCCTGCTGGGTCTCATCCAGCAACCGTTGATCAAAAGGCTGACCGGCGCGAAGCTTGATGTGGCGAGCGATGTACTTCTCCTTGACGCGGTCCAGACCCTCAATCTTCAACTCGCCAAAGATCGCCGGTCGGCCCGGATACACATCGAAGCGAAGGTCGACAGCCTGCTGTTCTGGATACGCGTCAGCAATGCCCTCAACCTCGGCACGAGCAAACGATCTAGAGCGCAACTGATGGAGCAATCGCTGCTCCACCCGATCCAGGTTCTGGATAGAAAAGCGTTTCCCGGCGCTGCTCTCTGCGGTGACAGTAAGCGACTGACGGAGCTCCTCCTGATCCAGTACCCCGGCACGATCTCCATGAACCACGACCTCCACTCCACGAACCCGGCTCTCTGGGCCCTCGATCAGTCCATGCCGAATCTGAACAAACAGCGGACTCCCATCAGGTCGGGTTCGCTTCGATCGAATTAACTGAGAGCCAACCAGCCGAACATCGAGAAAGCCGTTCTCAAGATAGAAATTTCGAATTCTCTGGCGATCCTCCTGCCAGGTCATCCCATCCAGATAAACCGCTGGATAGACCGTCTGAAGCAGAGGAAACCAGTGCAATGGATGAGTCGACCGTTGTGCCAACAGAGCGGTGATCTTAGGGACCCGAAAGCTCCTCGCCCCGTCAACGTGAACCTTGGTGACAACAGGGCGCTGTTCAGGACTCTTGAGCGCCATCCGCGCTGCACAGCCGCTGCCAACCAACAGCAGCGCCGCTGCAGCAAGCAGCAGTCTCAACAAGGAGCCATGCGCGCGCACGCTCAGTTGGGCAGGCCCGATCCCCCCTTGGGTGGAACGGCGCGCATAGGCAGGGAGATCGTGCCGTAAGTACCTTCATAATCACGCACGCGCTCGGTCAACATGCCCAATAGTGACTTGGCATGCTTGGGACTCAGGATGATGCGGGCACGCACCTTGCCGCGCGGCTGGCTGGGCTGAAGATAGGCAAAATCAAAAATGAACTCGGTCTCATTGTTACCAATGACTTGAAAGTTGCTGTACATGCCCTGAGCCACGTCATCATCGACGTGAATCTTCAGGTTTCCGGGCACCTTAAGTGTTGCCCCAGACACTTTTTCTTTGTTGCTCTTGTCACTCATTATTGAACGCCTGTTCCCAATCGATTTGCCCAGTTATCATTGTGAAGATGCTGCCAGAAATGCTCCGCTTCGGGGCGCCACAGGGGCACATCCAGCTGAACGATCCCAGGCCCCTGAGCCAACCAATAGCTTCCCTCCAGCGGCCAGTCATTGGTCTCGCTCACCAGATCAATCCTCCAGGATTCACTAATCTGTTGGCTGTTAAACGCAAGAACATCGGCACTTCTGCTGGCAGTCACCGTCCAAGCCCTACCATCCAACTCAAGATCCCAGGTGTCACCGGACATCACGCTGTTGAGCAAAAAGGGCAGTCCATCGCCAGCAAAGTAGCTGCTGCCCAGGGCTGCCTCAGTGCCCGCCGGATTGGCGGAATAGCCCATCAGATACCAACCGGCAGGGCGCTCTATAAAGAACAGGTCAAGCAGCCAGCCATCTTCTTCACCAGTGAAGTCCGAGAGGATATCTGCATGATCATCAAGCCAGATTCTAAAAGTGCTCCACTCTTCACCATCAGGACTGCTGAAGCCATGGGAATGCCACCACAATTCTTCACTGAAGCCATCATTGTTGTAACGCCAGAACCAATTCTGCTGAGAAGGGAACATATCCCCCAACGAAAAACCGGACACAGAAATGATTTCGTTGTCACAGCCGATCAGCGTCGGCGCAGCAAACAAAGCAGCTAGAAAGAGGGCAAGGTGACGCGCTGAAAACATCGGCCGACCGTAGCACGCGACGGCCACAGAGAGCAGCATGTATCATCCTCGCCCAGTTCAAAGCGGAGTTACCATGTCCCGATACATCCTCGCCATTGACCAGGGCACCACTGGCACCACCGTGATGGTGCTTGATCCCAAGCTGTCTGTCGTCGCTCGAAGCAACCGGGAATTCCCGCAGGTCTACCCACGACCAGGGTGGGTGGAACACGATCCAGAGGCCATCTGGACCAGCACCCTCTCCACCATTGACGAGACCCTTAAGAAGGCTGGCATACAGGGAGCAGATCTGGCTGGAATCGGCATCACCAACCAACGAGAGACCACGGTTCTGTGGCGCCGCCGCGACGACCGGCCGATCCATAACGCCATTGTCTGGCAGTGTCGCCGCACCGCACCCCTTTGTGCAGAACTCAAAGAAAACGGCCTTGAGTCCCTGTTTCGAAGCAAAACCGGACTGGTCCTGGACCCCTATTTCTCCGGTACCAAGATCCGCTGGATCCTGGATGAAGTTGAAGGCGCTCGCCAGGCAGCAACCAACGGCGATCTCGCCTTTGGCACCATCGACAGCTTCCTGACCTGGAGACTGAGCGGTGGCAAGAGCCATGTGACCGATGTATCGAACGCATCCCGTACGCTGCTCATGGACCTGGAAACCCTGAGCTGGGACGACGAGCTGCTCGACCAGCTACAGGTTCCCCGTAGCTTGCTGCCTCGCATCTGCTCGAGCTCAGAGGTCTACGGTCACACCAGCGGTGTTCCCAATCTGCCTGACGGCATTCCCATCGCCGGAATAGCTGGCGACCAGCAGGCCGCCTTGTTCGGCCAGGTCTGCTTCTCGCCAGGGGAAGCAAAATGCACCTTTGGAACTGGCGCATTCCTGCTGATGAACACCGGCGCGCGCCCGGTTCCAAGCGAACGAGGCCTGCTAACCACAGTCGCCTGGCGCATTGGCGACGAGGTCTCCTATGCCCTGGAAGGGAGCGCCTTTATTGCCGGCGCCGCGGTCCAGTGGCTGCGAGACGGCCTGGGCATCATCCGCGATGCTTCAGAGATCGAAGCGCTGGCCCGCAGCGTCAACAACTCAGGCGGAGTCGTCTTTGTTCCCGCACTTACCGGGCTGGGCGCACCCCATTGGCGAGCGGAAGCTAGGGGAATCATTTGCGGCATCGACCGGGGCGTTACTCGCGCCCATCTGGCCCGAGCAGCCCTGGAGGGAATCGCACTCCAAAACGCCGACATCCTCAGCGCCATGGAGGCGGATTCCGGCGTCAAGCTCTCCAAGCTGAAAGTTGACGGCGGGGCAGCAGCAAATGATCTGCTGGTTCAGTATCAAGCCGATGTGCTCAACGTACCCATCGTTCGGCCTAAAATGCTCGAGACCACCGCTCTTGGCGCGGGGCTACTCGCTGGACTGGCTACTGGCATGTGGTCCAGCCGCTCGGAAGCGGCAGATGTATGGGCCTCAGAGCGGCAGTTCGTGCCCAACATGGAGTCCAGCACGCGAGAACAGGAGCTGGCGCGCTGGCGTGATGCCGTTTCGAGGGCCTGATGACCACCACCACGGACCGCAAGCTACATATCGCCCTCATTCCTATCGCTCTAGCCGTAGCTGCGCTGCTGTGGCACTTCGATGGCAACTCGGAGCCAGAGAATTTGCGCCTGAGCGGGCAGGAGGCCAAGCCAGCAGCAGGGCAAGTTGCTACAGCACCAGACCCGACCGCAGCTGAACCGCAACCAGAAGTAGAGCAGCCCGTCCCAGCTGCACTGTCGGAAAGTTCCAGCGTGGCGGGAGATCCACCCTTACCTGTTGAGTCCGACCAACCGCGGAAACCTGCAAGCGAGGCATGGGATGGCAGCTGGCTGACCCTCGCAGCAAGCAAGGCCACGGACATGAGCAGGCTGGCAGCAGACGCTCCAGACTACGATGCCAAAACCGAAGCTCAACAGTTGTTCCATCCCTTTGAGCAAGACCTGAGGGCAACAGACCCCCTTGAGCCGGATAGTTATCGAGCTCTCCTCGGCAAACACAAACAACAGAATGCCCGAGCTCTAAGTCGGTCCATGGAGCTGCGCAAGGCAGGCTACGAAGAACAAGGACAGATCCTATTCAAGGAGTGGAGCCGGCTGTTCGAGCTCTATCGAAAGAAAGCCTACGGCAAGGCACCTGCCGAAGAACTCTGAGCGTGACCACGGCATGCAGCTGAAGCTCCCCGTCGACCAAGGCCCGGAGGTCTTTCTGCAGGCCTATACCGAAAGCGTAAGACCTCTTCGGGTCGAGCACGCGCGCTGTTATTGGAGCTTTGCCACCAAAGCGGACAACCTGGCCTACGATCGACTCGAAGCAATTGAGACGCAGCTTGCCGCGCTACACTCGGACCCGCGAGTATTCGGGGCGATCGAGAGCTGGCGAACAACAGATCATCAGGATCCGCTCATCTCGCGACAGCTTGCACTGCTCTATCCCGAGTACAGACAGGGTCAGGCCAGCCCTGAGCTGCGCGCCCGTATCATCAGCAGTTCTCTCTCTATTGAGCGTACCTGTTCGCAGTTCCGCGCCCGCCAAGGACAAGAGCGACTCGACTCCAACGAGCTCGACCGAAGGCTGGCTCACGAGACCAACGATGGCCGACGCAGAGCTGCCTGGGAAGCCACCCGACAAATCGGACAGAAAACCGCTGCCAAGCTCCTTGAGCTGGTTGAACTGCGCAACCAACTGGCCAGAGAGCTCGGCTTCAGCAACTACTACGAGCTGGCCCTCGACGAAGAGGAGATGAACGTACCTGAGCTGTTCGACCTACTGAGCTCCATAAAAGAAGCCACGGACCCAATCTGGAAGCAACTCAAGCTAAGGCTCGACCTCGAATTTTCCAAGCTCCGCGGCAAAGACCCGCAAGAGCTCATGCCATGGGACTACCCGGAGCGCTTCCTGCAATCGATTCCACGGAGTGCTCAAGAGGGCTCGACCGATCGCTGGTTTCCCATCCGAGCCATTCAGAAATACGCAAAGAGCTACTATCGAAGCATTGGCTTGCCCATCGACAGGATCTGGACCCAATCGGACATGCTGCCTCGCGATGGTAAGCACCCCCACGCTTTCTGCATCGGCATCGACAACCCCAGCGAGGTAAGGGTTCTGTGCAACCTGGACTCAACCAAGCGATGGATGGAAACCACTCTTCACGAATTCGGCCACGCGCTCTACGACTCTGGAGTGAGCAACCAACTGCCATGGCTCCTCAGAGGACCTGCACACACCTTCATAACCGAGGCCGTCGCCATGTTCTTCGGTCGGCTTGCCGCCCAAGCCGACTGGCTACAAGAAGTTGCCGGAGTTCCAGAAGAGTTGGCACTGAACTGTTCGGCCAGACTCCAAGAATCCCAGCTGGTCTTTCTGCGCTGGGCGCTGGTGGTCAGCTTCTTTGAGCGCCAGCTTTACGAGCAGCCACACTCCGATCAAGACCAGCAATGGTGGCAGCTGGTGAACGAAATCCAGGGCCTGCGACGACCGGACAACTGGGCTGGCGGAGACTGGGCCAGCAAGGTTCATATCGCCTGCTATCCCGCCTACTACCAGAATTACATCCTGGGAGAGCTCTTAGCATCACAGTTTGACGCCTGCATCGGCACTGCTTCAGCCAGCCCAGCAAGCGCGGGCCAGCAGCCAGGTAGCTTCTTCCAACAGCTGTTCGCTGCGGGACGGCGCCAGGGATGGGCTGAGACCGTTCGCAGTTACTGCGGAGAGGAGCTCAGCCCGCGACACTGGCTAGCCCAGTTTGGACAGCTCCGATGAACCCCGAGATTGGTGGCTACAGCGGCTGGGGACTGTGGCTGATCCTTGCGGTCCTGGCCTTCAACCTGGCTTGTATTCCACTGTGGTTCCTGGTCCAGCACCTACTCCGCAGCCATGACCTTAAGCTCAAGCGCGTCAGCACTTTCCTCAACCTGCTCGATGAAGAACTGGCAAGTCAGCAGCTTGAGACTCCAATAAAGGAGTCCATCGATCTGATCCGACAGCAACTTCAGCAAGCAACAGCCCGGGGTCCGCTATGGGGCCGCAGAGCCGCCGCCCTTGCCGAGCTCGGTATCTACCAACTCGAACATCAAGATGCCGAACTCTGCGGCGCGATCATGAAGCGCATGACCCCAAAGAGAACGGCTGAATAGAGCCATTCTGATTAATTGATAGCACCTAGTGCTATCTTTTTTATCCCTTATTTTTTAGATGTTTAAAATCGGTAGGGCCCGACTTGCTCGAGTCGACTGCTGGGGGCGCAACGCAGGGATCCGATCGAGCTGCGGACGGATCAAGCCACGCGCTTCATCTTGATCATCCAATAAGGCCCGAATAAAGACCTCTCCTGCTCGATAAGAAGAACGCACCAGCGGCCCAGAAGCCACATAGCGAAAGCCGAGTTCTTTGCCGAGCTCCTCGTAGCGAGCGAATTGATCAGGGTGAATGTACTCAACAACCGGCATGTAACGCGCCGAAGGGCGCAGATATTGTCCAATGGTGAGCAGATCCACCCCCACAGCCCGCAGCTCCTCCATACAGACCAATACCTCATCCTCAGTCTCACCTACCCCGACCATAAGAGATGACTTGGTAAAGGCCTGAGGGCGAAACTCTTTGCTCCATCGAAGCACGCTAAGGCTTTGATCATATCCGCAGCGTCGATCTCGAACCCTGGGGGTGAGTCGACGAACTGTCTCAACATTGTGACCAAGGACATCAGCGCCACTATTGGCAACAATCTCGACCAGGGATCGCTCGCCTCTAAAGTCAGGATGAAGAATTTCAATCCGAGTCCCAGGAGAGTGACTTCGAACCTCTTCTACGCAACGGGCAAAGTGACCAGCGCCCTGATCAGGAAGATCGTCCCGATCCACAGAGGTAATCACAATGTAATCCAGAGCCATAGCCGCGATGGTCCGGCCGAGCTTCTGCGGCTCATGAGGATCCAGAGGAACACCATACTTTCGAGTAGTGACCGCACAGAACCGACAGCCTCGGGTGCAGGTCGAGCCCAGGACCATAAAGGTAGCGGTACCCTCACCCCAACACTCACCAATATTGGGACAGCGTGCTTCCTCACAGACAGTGGAAAGCTCTAGGTTACTACGCTGCTCGCGAAGCCAGCGATAGCGCTCCCCAGAGGGAGCACGAACCTTCAACCAGGGTGGTTTCGGTGATCGTGGGTCGACGCTCAAGACATCCTCCGTTGCCTCGCTCTTACAATGACACAGCTCGAATTACAAAAGTTGTTGCGAGCTATAGTCGCTGAGCATGGTTACCCCGCGTCCGAAAAAGAGCAAAGCACAAGGTCGATCGAGACCAAAAACAACCACTTCTCTTCGGATCACACGCTCCTTGAAGAGTCGGGCCGTCGAAGTCCTCGACCTGCTCGACGAACGCTACCCAGCTGCTGAGACTGAGCTTGACTACCGCAACCACTTCGAGCTCATCATCGCTGTGATCCTATCGGCGCAATGTACCGATGTTCGCGTCAACCTGGTAACTCCAGCGCTCTTCGCAGCCTATCCTGATGCCAGCAGTCTGGCGAAAGCCAGCGCTGAACAAGTAGAACCCTTCATCAAGACCTGTGGTCTGTTTCGCTCAAAAGCGCGCAACATCGTCAAGTGTGCCAAAGACCTGTGCGAGCTCCACGACGGCAAGGTTCCCTCAGACCGTCGCTCCCTGGAAGCCCTGGCTGGAGTCGGACGCAAGACGGCCAACGTGGTCCTTTCCAATGCCTTCAAAACCGACGCGATTGCGGTCGACACCCACGTCTATCGACTGGCACGCAAGCTCGGTCTGAGCCGCGCTAACAGCGCAACAGCAGTCGAACGAGATCTAATGGCTGTGCTGCCGCAGGAGCGCTGGAACAAAGCCCACCACACCCTGATCTGGCATGGCCGGCGCTGCTGCAAGGCACGCAAACCAGAGTGTCCGCTGTGTCCGGTAGCAGAACTCTGCCCAAGCCAAGAGACCTATCCCGACGAAATCCACGCCAAGATGCTTGCAGCAGCAGCGAGGCGAGAGCGTCCATGATTCCTGCCCCTTCGGTCGACTACCTGCGCTTCCTGGCGCGCTGGGAACGAGACGAACAGGAGTTGAAGAACGCCCTATCGGACTCAGCAGGTAGAAGCATCAGCTTCCGAGGCACCCCACCGCCGCGAGAGAGTGCCGCCCTGTTTAATATGTTCGAGCGCGATCCTCTGGATGCAGTTACTGAGCTCGAAGACGGCACACTGATCCTCCCCTATCACCCCTGGGACGCCTACCGAAACATCGTTGAAGAAGGCTACCTGGGGCCAACGAAAGCGCCGCTCCACGCCAAGATTCCGCTGCCCTACCATTGGGTACCCGGCAACATGCGCATGGCCATCTATCCTTTGATCGCGCCAAAGAGTGACCTCGATCCAGAGAGCTGCCCGCCCTACCCATCATGGCCTATCGAAGATCGGCTGGATCGATTTCGCGCCGAACTGTTCGAGGGCCTGAGCAGAACTGCAAGCGCAAGCTCGACTGCTGAAGGGCCATGGCCGGAAGGCAAGCGCTACGCATTCCTGATGACCCACGATATAGACACCCGAGCAGGTATGCGAAAAGCGGGTCAGGTCCTCGACGAGATGGTCGAACTGGGGCTGAAGCCCTGCTTCTTTCTGGTCGCACACGGCTATGACTGGGACCCGGGCTTCTGTGAAGCAGTGCGCAACGCTGGCGGTGAAATCGCCCTCCACGGTGACGCTCACGACAACCGGCTCTCCTTCCTCAGCGGAGCCAGGATCGGCGAACGACTCGACTCCACCCGAGAGATCATCGAACAACACCAGATCCGTGGCTTTCGTTCTCCATCACTGTTGGTCTCGGACCACCTATATGAGCAACTCGGCCAACGCTTTGACTGGGACTCTTCGGTCCCCGACTGCGACACCCACACGCTGCTTGGACCACGCCGCGGCTGCGGCACAATCTTTCCGTTTCGACGCAAGGGAACCCTGGTGGTCCCGATCACCATGCCCGCCGACGACAGACTGTTGTTGCTCGGTTACCGCGGAATGGAGCTCTTGAGTGTGCTGCGCAGAAAGTGGTCCTACGTACGAAAGACCGGAGGGCTTTGCCACTTTCTCACCCATCCAGAGCCCCATCTGTTCGGCCACAATGTTCTCAGAGATCTCTACCGCGCCCTGATCCAGGAAGCCCTGGATCTCGATGACTGCTGGATTGCGACCCCTTCTATGATCGCTGACTACTGGAATTCCCTTGAAGAGCCCTGAAAAGTTCTGAGTCAGAGTCTCCACTCGGCCATCTATAGTTAAAGGCAGCCCTGAATCGAATCTGGAGACGGAGATCATGAGCGAAAGCCAGCCGAGCATCGACGAAGCCTTCGTTCGGGCCATGCCAAAGACCGATCTTCACTGTCATCTCGACGGATCGCTGCGCTTGGAGACCATCCTCGAGCTAGCACAACAGGACCGGGTACCCTTGCCTACCAAAGGCGCCGAGGAACTCCGCGAATTACTGCATTGCGGCAAGCTCTGCGACGACCTCGTCGACTACCTCAAGGCCTTCGACATCACCTGCAAGGTGTTGCAAACCGAAGCAGCCTTACGCCGCGCCGCCTTCGAAGTCGCTGAAGACTCAGCGCGAGAAAATGTTCGCTATCTCGAGGTTCGCTACGCCCCAATTCTGCACACCAATCGTGGACTCCGCCTCGACCAGATCGTTCAGGCGGTCCTCGACGGGCTGCAGGCAGCCGAGCACAAATACGACATTAAGACCGGGCTGATCATCTGTGGCATCCGCAACATGACCCCTGAGACAAGCCTCCGAATCGCTGAACTGGCAGTTGCCTTCAAGAATCGTGGGGTAGTCGGCTTCGATCTGGCCGGCGCCGAATACGACCATCCAGCCAAACATCACCGCGAAGCCTTCTATCTAATTCGCAACAACAACATCAACGTCACCATCCACGCTGGCGAGGCCTACGGTCCCGAGTCCATCCATCAGGCGATCCACTACTGCGGCGCCCATCGCATCGGTCACGGCACCCGACTCCGAGAGAGTGGCGATCTGCTCAACTTCCTCAACGACCACCGGGTGCCCCTGGAGATCTGCCTACGCAGCAACCTTCAGACCCGCGCCGTACAGTCCATCCCAGCCCATCCTTTCCGCTTCTATCTAGACCTTGGCCTACGGGTTACGCTGAATACCGACAATCGGCTTATCACCGACACCACCGTTACCTCTGAATATCTGCTCGCCACTCAACAGTGGGGTCTGAGCATCGACGAGCTGGGCTGGGTGATGATCAACGGCTTTAAGTCAGCCTTCTTACCGTTCCGCGAGAAAAAGATGCTGATGCGCAAGGTGATCAATGAGTACCAGCAACTGGCCAGCGCCAGGAACTCCATCAGTGAGCAGCTGGAGTCGGCTACAAACCAACATCTGGATGTGTGACAGGAAACTAAAATAAAGCCAGAAATTAACGCCGAATGTACCCATTCAACCAAGTTGATTTTTTAAACTGGCAGCGCAACAAAGTTGGAGAAAAACTAAAGAATAGGGCCGCCAATGTCGATAGAGTGAAAGAGGCCTCGGCGTTGACAGCCAATAATTGTTGACTAAATTGCTCCAGAATTTCTGGAGAGGACTTCATGCCGTGCTGGAAAACAGTCCAATGAGCGATACAGAACCCAAGCCAGCCGATGTTCCCGGCATCGACGCGCTGGTCTACATGGACAACTACTCCACGACCCGGACCGATCCGCGGGTTCTGGAAGCAATGTTGCCTTATTTCTCAAATCACTATGGCAATGCCCACTCGCGCTCCCACGCCTACGGCTGGGCGGCCGAAAAGGGCGTAGATACCGCTCGCGAGCAGGTCGCCGCACTGATCAACTGCAAACCCTCAGATGTCATCTTCACCTCAGGCGGGACCGAGTCCTGCAACCTGGCGGTGAAGGGCGTCGCCCAGATGTACGCTGAAAAAGGCCGACACATCATCACCACAGCCATCGAGCATCGCGCGGTCATGGATCCCCTCCGGGCCCTGGAGCGGGAAGGCTTTGATATCACCTACCTGCCAGTCAACACCCACGGCAGCGTCGACCCGGCGACCCTTAAAGATGCCATCCGCGAAGACACCATCTTCGCCTCCATCATCTTTGCTAGCAACGAGATCGGAACGGTTCAAGATGTCGATGCGATGGGCACCATCTGCAAGGACGCCGGCATCATCCTCCATGTAGACGCCTGCGTCGGTGTCGACACCGAGACCATCGACGTTGATGCCATGGGCATCGATCTACTCAGCCTCTCCTCGCACAAAATGTACGGACCGATGGGGGCCGGTGCGCTGTTCGTCAGGCGACGCCGCCCGCGGGTACGGATCAAGCCCCAGCTTGAGGGCGGCAGCCAGGAACGGGGCATGCGACACGGCAGCCTAAATGTGCCCGGAATCGTTGGACTCGGTAAGGCAGCGGAACTGTGCCGACTTGAGCGGGATCAGGATCGCGCCAGAATCCGAGCCTTGCGCGACCGCATGGAAAAAGCCTTCACTTCAGGCCTAGAAGAAGTGTACGTAAACGGCCACCCCAGCGACCGCTTACCAGGCAGCCTGAACGTATCCTTCAACTACGTAGAGGGCGAAAGCCTGATGATGGGTATGAACTCGGTTGCGGTATCGTCAGGCTCCGCCTGCACCTCGGCAACCCTGGAGCCTTCCCACGTCATGAAGGCGCTTGGAGTGAGCGAGGACCTCGTACACACTTCGATCCGCTTCTCATTGGGGCGCTTCTCCACTGAGGAAGAGGTCGACAGAGCAGTCAGCGAGTGCCTTACCTCAGCACGAAAGCTCCGAGAGATGAGCCCGCTTTGGGAAATGTTCAAAGAAGGAATCGACCTCGATAGCATTGAATGGAAGCACGACTGAAACTAGATTTCATTGCCAATGCCGGAAATTAAGGACAAAATTAGTCCATAATTAAGGATGCCGGTCAGTCAGCCACAGGAAGGCAACAACACATGGCCTACACCAACAAGGTAATCGACCACTTTGAAAACCCACGCAACATGGGCTCCCTCGATAAGGAGTCCAGCGAGGTGGGTACTGGCATCGTTGGCGCCCCAGAGTGCGGCGATGTGATGAAGCTTCAGATCCAGGTGGAAGGCGATCGAATCGTTGACGCAAAGTTCAAGACCTTTGGCTGCGGCTCTGCCATTGCTTCTTCGTCACTGGCGACCGAGTGGGTCAAGGGGATGACCCTTGAAGAAGCTGAAGCCCTTCAGAACACCGCCATCGTCGAAGAGCTCAGCCTTCCCCCGGTGAAAATTCACTGCTCAGTGCTCGCCGAAGAGGCCATCAAGTCAGCAATCGAGGACTACCAGAACAAGCAGACGGACAAATAGGCTACCTGAGGAGCGTCGGGCGATGGCCGCACGGATCGAACTCAGCGAGAGTGCATCAAAGAAGATTGCCGGCCTGTTTGCCGAGAAGGCTCTCTCAGAACAAGCTGGCCTCCGCATTACCGTGCAAGGAGGCGGCTGTAGCGGCTTGTCCTATCACCTTAGCATTGACGACGAAACGGACCGCTTTGACCGGGTCTTCGACTGCCTTGGAGTACGCATCATTGTCGACAAGAAGTCGTTTCTTTACACCGCTGGTCTGATCCTCGACTTCGACGAAGACGACTTCAACGGCGGCTTCGTCTTCCACAATCCCAAGGCCAAGGCTACTTGCGGCTGCGGGACCTCGTTCTCGGTCTGACCCCCCTCCTTTAACGGGATCATCGAGGTGAACTCCCCGTCACCGCAGAGCTACAGTCGCTTCAGCAGCGCGATGCGCTGTGATGAGTGCGACAAAGAGATGGCTGCGCCGCTGTTCTGCGACCACTGTGGCTGCAATTATCCAGAACGACGGGCACTCAGCCCCTTCGCTATCCTCAGCCTGCCCGGGTCGTTCTTCATCACCGATCAACAACTGGACGAACGCGAGCTTGAACTATCCAGGCGCTTACACCCCGACCGTTGGCAGGGCCAATCCTCCAGAGTCCACGGGCAAGCCCTTATCGCTCAGAGCGCAGTGAACGAGGCGCTCATTATCGTCCGCGACCCCCTACAACGCGCCCGAGCTCTGCTTTCTCAACGAGCCGAGGAGCTGGTCGACCGCCTGACTCGAGAACAACGTCTTGACCAAGGCTTCCTCATCGAACAACTAGAACTTCAGGAAGAAGCTAGAGAGCAGCCGGACGAGAGCCGCAAGAAAGAACTCAAGAAGCTCGCCAGAGGTGAACTCAAGCTCCTCACCAGCACCATTGAAAACTGCTTTCACGAGCTCGAAGGAGCAGCAAAGTCGGAGTCCCAAGACGAGCTTATCGCCAGGGCCTTGCACTCCATGGCCAAAGCGCGGTATTGGCGCAACCTGCAGCAAGCCCTCCGGAATCCTGCGCCGCACTAAATCGGCCACTCGGAAAGACCCAGTACCCATGCGCATCGACTTGCAGGTCAAAGGACAGAACGAAGATATCGTTGCCGGCATCGATCTGGGCACCACCAACACCCTGGTAGCCCAGATACATAATGGCAGCCCGCGGATCATCGAAGACCGCAACGGCCGAACCGTTACTCCATCGGTGGTTTCTATCGATGAAGAGCATCACGTAAACATCGGCGACGAAGCCATCGCAAGGAGCCTGCTCAACCCCACCGGCACGGTCACCTCGGTCAAGCGCTTCATCGGCCGGGCACTGGATGACGTAAGCCGCGAGCTTGAGCGACAGGCCTGTCAGGTAGTGGCCTCAGAGCACGGTTCGCAAGTGGCTTTTCGAATCCACGGTCGCGAATACCTGCCCCAAGAACTCTCAGCACTGATTCTTGGAGAAGCAAAAAAACGAGCCGAGCGGCGCCTGAGCGCTCGGCTAAAGCGAGCAGTGATCACGGTGCCAGCCTATTTTGATGACGCTCAACGCCAGGCTACTCGAGATGCCGGTCGGATGGCGGGAATTGATGTGCTTCGCATCATCAACGAGCCCACCGCCGCCGCCCTGGCCTACGGTCTCGACCGCAAAGGAAGCGGCACAATCCTGGTCTATGACCTGGGCGGCGGCACCTTTGACGTCTCGATCCTCAAGCTCAGTGAAGGCCTGTTCAAGGTCATCGCCACCACCGGCAACACAGCTCTGGGCGGCGATGACTTCGACCAGGTCATGGCTGATCTAATGCTCAGATCCTGCGATGAAGAACAACGTCAGAAGATCTCCGCAAATCCAGCCAGCAAACAGCTGCTCAAGATCGCCGCGGAGGGAGCCAAGAAGAGCCTGTCTAGCGAGGCCAATGCACAGGTCGAGCTCAACTTCCCTGAACTCGACTTGAAGCTTGACACCCTGATCCAGCGCCACGACTACGAGCAAGCCATCATGCCACTGGTTCGTCAGACTCTGGATGCAGTTGAATTTGTGCTCGATGACACTGACCTCGATCCTGAAGACATCGACGAAGTTGTCTGTGTGGGAGGCTCAACCCGAACCCCTCTGGTGCGGTCAGAACTCAAGCGCTACTTCGATCGGGAGCCACACACCGACCTCAATCCCGATCAAGTCGTAGCTATGGGGGCAGCAATCCAGGCACAACAACTGGCTGGGGCCAGCAACAACCAGGAGGGTGCCGTGTTACTGGACGTAACACCCCTGTCCCTGGGCATCGAAACCTATGGAGGTGGAGTCACCAAGTTGCTGTGGCGAAACAGCCCGATCCCGGCACGAGCCTCGGAAGGCTTCACCACCCAGGTAGACAATCAAACTGCCTTTGACATCCACGTACTTCAGGGCGAGCGCGAAATGGCCAGAGACCTTCGTAGCCTGGCTCGGTTCAAGCTTAGGGGAATCCCACCGATGGCCGCTGGCATGCCCCGCCTGCTGGTTGAGTTCTTCATCGACGCTAACGGCATTCTCTCGGTCACCGCTCGGGAGACCACCTCGGGAGCAGAGGCAAAGGTTGAAGTGACCCCAACTTACGGGCTCACCGATGAACAGGTCGAAGACATGATCCTCGCCTCTATTGAGAACGCTGAAGAAGACGTCTTGGCACACCTGCTGGCGGATCTTCGAGCCGAATCTGAAGGACTCATCCGCTACTCGAGAAAAGCCCTTGAAGAGCGTGGAGAGGCCCTTCCGAAGCCGCTCGTTGAAGAAGTCACGGTGGCGGCAAAAGCCATGGAAAAGGCCCTCCAGGGCAACGACAAGGAAACCATTGAAGCAGCTATGTCGGTACTCAATGAGGCCACTGCCTCCATCGCTCAGCAGATGATGAACGAAGTGCTTAAGGTCACGGTCGCGGGCCGCACTGTCGATGAAGTAATGGGGAGCAAACCCCGCAAGCTGGCCTCAAGCCTAGAGCTGAAGTAGGAGAGAGAGATGCCAAAAGTGACCTTCCAGCCCTCCGGCAAAGTAGTGGAGGTAGAAACCGACACCAGTGTGCTGGAAGCTGCTCTCGAGAATGACATTCACCTGGAGCACGCTTGTGGAGGCTTCGCTGCATGCACCACCTGCCATGTTCTGGTTGAAGCTGGTTCAGAGAATCTCTCCGAAATCGAAGAAGACGAAGAAGACATGCTCGATACCGTCGAAGGTGGCACCTTGAGATCCCGTCTTGGCTGTCAAGCCAGGATCCAGGACGATGTCATAGTGACCATTCCAATGACTCCTTACTAGCCCGTAGCGAGAACTGCACAAGCAACAAAGAGCTGGAAATCCAAACCATGGACTGGTCCAACACCGAAGACATCGCTATCGCACTCTATGAGGCCCATGAAGACTGCGACCCATTAACCGTTTCCTTCGTTCAGATGCACCGCTGGATCTGCGAACTGGAAGGCTTTAAGGGCGACCCCAAGAAATCTTCAGAAGGTCTGCTCGAGGGCATCCAGATGGCCTGGCTCGACGAGTGGAAGTATGACCGTGAGTAGACATAAGCTCTGCATCTACGCAAAAGGAGACAGCTACGAGCGCCTCCACACCATGGTCGGCCTGGTCTCCACGGCCGCTTCAATGGACTGGGAAGCTCATGTCTACATGACCTACGGGGTGTTGTGGCGATACTGTCATCAGAGCCTTGGCGAGGCAGAAGTTCAGATCGCTACTCCCGAGATCAAGAAGGCCTACGAGCGAGGTATCGACGCCGGGCGGATCCCCGATCTGGACGAGTTCTTCGAGGAGGCACGGGAGCTGGGAGGCGAGCGAGTCCGCATCTATGCCTGCACCACCTCCATAAAGCTTCTGCACATAGAGCCGAAGCTGTTAGAGAACTTCGACGGGATGCTCGGCCACGCCAGCTTCCTCCAGATCGCCGCAGACGGACAGCTGGTCGTAACCTAGAGCAATCCCTTGCGCTCCCTATTCGGAGCGCTCTCCGGGCCGCAGAGAGGCTCCCTCAGGCCTCTGCAGGGTCCCGCTCTCCGGGCCTCCATCCATATCCACAACGATACCGAGCTGTCGACGGGTCTCGTCGACCAACACCTGCAAGCCGCCAGGGACAGCGTGCTGCTTCTGATAGAGATGCTCAGCCAGATCCCGCACCTGCTGCTGATCCTCAGTACCCAGAGCCAGGGCCCGCAACAGGTTGTGAAACGCTCCATCGTCATTCCCCACAGCGTAGCGAGCTCTTCCCAAATGGCCTTGAACCGTACCGTCAGAGGTAAGCAGGCTGGCAAGCTCCAGATCGCGAGCAGCCTCTTCATGACGACCCAGCTGATAGAGGACCCAACCGCGAGTATCGATGAAGGCGCCCACTGACTCGGATCGATCGCCCTCCCACTCATCAAAGCTCTCACCAGGATCAAGCTCAAGCAAGGCAAAATTCTCGCCCAACAGCATCAACAATGCCTTGTCTATGGCCTCAAGAGCCTGCGCCAGATCGACCTTATCGAGGGCCGACATATAGGCCCACTCGTTAATAATGTGAGGATCATCAGGTAAAAGCTCCATGGCCTCTCGCACAGCAGCTCTGGAGCCATCTCGATCCAAAACTTCCTTGGCCCGCAGCGCATAGGCCTTTTGGCGCAGATACATCGCCCGAATTCGCGGCGATCCGTTCATCTCTCCATCAAGAGCCTGCAGAGCCTTGACCAGCGCCCAAGGATCCTCATCATTGCCTTCACTCAAAGCCCTCAGGCTCTGCAAAGCATCAAGTTCCTCGTCGCTCAGCTCACCGCCTCGCAGCGGCGTCATGTAAGGATTGCGCCGCAAGGGGGGCTGCCAGTCTTTATGAAGCGCACGAAGGCTGGCTTCAAGCCGCCTGGTCCCCTTACGATCATCAATGTCACGATACAGCTCAACAAGCGACTGCAAGACAACCTTGTCCCGCTTAAAGCGCCGCTCCAGCTCCTTCAGCACATTCTGAAGCCGTTCCTGCAGCGCATCGCTGGGCAGCAGGCGGCGTTCCGAACTGCGCATCACTGCTCCACAGGCATCGGCCCGCCAGGGACTATCCTGCAGCAGCTTCAGACAAATATCAGCGGCCGCATCAAGCTGCTCTTCGAGCACCAATAGCTGCAGCTGTTCGACCCGCACCGAGGGATGACTGGAGTCCAACTCGACAGCAGCATTGAGAGCTTGCTTAATGCGCGGCAGTGACCGTTGCAGCTTGGCCAGATCAATAGCAACCAGATGGGCCCACACAGCGGTTTTAGGATCGGCCTCAGCGGCGGCGAGCCGGCGCTCTATCTGACGCACTCGCTGTTCTCGCAGAGGTCCCCTGAAGGTCAGCTCTGCGGTCAAGGTCGCCGCGCCATGCAGGAGCGAGGCAAAGGATCCTCCACCTTCCTGCTCCAGAAAATGCCGATACTCAGCCTCCACAAGACCGCCGTTGCGCCTGCTGGTCGCAGCCAGCTCCATGTAAAAGCGATGAACAGCAAAGTCCTCTGGGCGCTCCTTAAGAAGAGCTAGAACCGTAGACATCGCCTGCTCGAGCTGACCGCGATCCCGTTGCTGACGAGCCTCTGCCAGCTCCCTGTCAGCCGCCCGATCTGCACGGACAGCAGCAGCTCCACGTGCCTCCAGCGATCCAGGAAAAAGCGCAGCCAGGCTCCCCATAAGAGCCAGCATCCAAGCCATCCGTATCACAAGCGCTCTACCTCCTTCTCAGTGGGCTGGCCTAGAGACGGCAGACCAAGGCCTGCTCGAGCAAGGAAGTCCTCTACCTGAACCTCCAACTCCACACCACCGACAGCCAGACAACGAACATGTTCTGCATGAGCCACCTCGACACCCTGCCACAGCTGACCAGCAGGGCGCAGCAACTTGAACCACAGGCTGGCGCTTTGGCGGGGAATCACCCGATCCCTGGCTCCATGAATCCACAGTAGCGGTCGCGATCGCAAACCAAACAAGGCCTGCCAAAGCGCCGCCTGATAGAGCAGCGGATGAGTGCCGGGAAGAATTCGCGCTGACAGCAGGGCGCGGGCGACAGGTCGCTCGCCAGCGAGCCGACCCAGCATGTTGCCAGCCAATCCCCAGGCAGCGCTTGCCATATCCGGAGCGGGGCCAGAGTCAACGATGCAGGCAACCACATCATCCCGATCATGAATTCCCATAACCAAGGCAGCAGCTCCCTGACTCTGGCCAAAAGCAATGATCTGCTGGGCACCTAAATCCCTAGCCTTATTACAGGCAGCCCGCACATCAGCGGCCCGATGAACAAAGGACCCACGACCCTCAGGAGAGGGTCCGGACGCACCATGACCCCGAGCATCGAAACAAAGGGCATCGAAGCCCTTACGGTGAAAGAATTCAAGCCACGGCAGCAGAGTCGCCTTCTGCCCACCGTAATGATGATGAAGCACTACACATCCCGGTGAGACGGCATCCACCTGCTTGGCTGCAGGGAGGTACCAGGCATCAAGACGAACCCCATCATCACTGCAGAACTCAAGGGCTCGAACCTGCAGGCCAAAAACTCGCGAAGGGTTCAGCCCACGAGCGGTCCGCGCGTGCTTGAGAGTTCTGGCAATAGCCGAAGAACCCAGGTCCCAGGGCTCTGAGAACAAGGTCGGCAACCAGCTCGGCGATCGAACAGGTTCTCCCTTAAAGGGCATCCTGAACTCCTCTAATAACCCCTAGCCCGGGGCTCCGCTGACCTCAGCGATGGTCTCATCCCACCCTTCCTCAGGCCAGATAGCAACAGCCGGACGCTCCATCCCAAGACGCCAGACGGCTCGCCCCATACCACGCGTATTCAGGGCAAAGCCGGGCATCCCACTAGGATCAATAGCAATAACTCCGGCCACCCCCGGACCAAACAGAGCTTCCAGGTGAGTCATCCCCAAAGCGCATGCTCGACTCGCCCCATGGTGCATCCGGTCAACCACTTCCTTGCACAACAGGCTGCGAAGGATCATCTCACCGGTGCCCGTAGCCACAGCAACACCTTCGCCGTCCACAGCCCAGAGCCCAGCACCTGGCAGAGGTGAATCACCAATTCGTCCAGCCTGCTTGAGCCATAGGCCACCGGTACTCACCGCACAGGCCAGGCTGCCATCAGCGTCCATAGCAACCGCACCTACAGTGTCGCTGGAGTCGGCGTCCTGACCAGCTGAGCCCTGAATGCCCAGGACCCCGCCCATCGCCGCCAGACCTCCTGCTTCAAGAGCTCCGCCTGCGGTAACTGCCTCCCGCTTCCGTCGCCAGGCAAGGCGCCGCGACTGCGAGGGAAAGTCACTACGTAAGGTCAGACCTTGAGCCTTGGCAAACCGGGTCGCACCCTCAGCGCCAAGCAGGCAATGACGAGTCTGCTCCATAACCTGGCAGGCAGCGACTACCGGATTGGCCACCTGGCGAATTGCAGCAACCCCACCAAAAGCGCGATCCGAACCGCGCATAACTGCTGCATCCATCTCGATCTCACCATCAAAATTGAGACAAGAGCCAAGCCCGGCGTTGAAGTTCCCGGAATCCTCCATAGTGACCACAGCCTGAACCGCAGCCTCCAGGGCTGAGCTGCCCTCAACAAGGAGCTCGGAGCCAAGCCTGCAGGCGAGCCTTAAGCTGTCTCGATAGGCACGCTCATCACGCCCTTCCAGGGTACGCATCGCACCAGCGCCACCGTGCAACATCAAGATAGGAAGAGCAGCCATCAAGTCCTCTACAAAAGAATAGGAATCAATACTCTACAGGCCCGTGCCCAGAGAAGCGCGGCAGGGATGCTGGTCATTCGCGCTACAGAAAGGCATCCTGAAGATCATGTCCACCGTCTCCATGATGCGCTGTCCCGACTATCGGAGCGACCATGTTGAGCAGGCACTCGATGCGGCCCTGGAGCCCTTCGGCGGCCTTAATGGAGTGGCCGGTTTTGGCCGTAGGATCAAGCGAGGCTCGCGGATCCTGATCAAGCCAAACTTCCTCCGTGCCGCCCCAGCAGAAGCCGTCCTTTCGCCCCACCCTGAACTGCTGCGGGCACTCATTGCTCGACTTCAGAGTCTCGACCTCAACCTGGACCTGCGCATCGGCGACTCTCCTGCCTTTGGCACCGCTAGGGGAGTCGCCAGAGCCAACGGCATCGCAGCAGTCGCAGCCCAGGCCCAGGTCCCAATCATCGAGTTCAGAAGGCCCACTAAAGTCTGGGTCCCTGGCTTTGAGGCGGGCCCCTTACAGATCGACACAGCAGTCCTCGAAGCAGACGTAGTGATCAACGTGTGCAAAATGAAGTCGCACTGCCAGATGCTGATGACCGGAGCGGTTAAAAATCTATTTGGCTGCATCAGCGGTAAGAGAAAGCCCATCTGGCACATGCGCCTTGGGGACCAGGAAAACCGATTTGCTGAATTGATGCTGGCCATTTACCAACAGGTCGGCCCAGTGATATCCATCTGTGATGCCGTTTTGGCTATGGAGGGCAATGGGCCGGGCCTCGGCGATCCTCGTCAAGTCGGACTGCTTCTGGTTGCCGAAGATGCAGTTGCCCTCGACACAATCCTCGCTGAGCTGGCGGGCTATCAACCTGAACAACTCAGAATCCTACAGGCGGCCCGCGCGGCCAACATCGGCGCAAGCTGCTTAGAAGCCATCCAATTGCACGGCGACGTCAGTCTGGAAGATGCACGAGTCTTGCACTGGAAGGGGCCGGACATGATGAACATCGCCTTCAGTCCGCTACAAGTGCTCCGTTCTTCTCTAAAACAGATCGCCCTAAGATCCTCAGCTCTGCTCAAGCCCGAGTCCGTCTGAACCGGTTCAATTGACACAACTACGGGGCAACCTATAGTTCCCGCGCTATATTTAAAGCAGCATCAAAGCCACGGAGGTTTACCATGGAAGCCGCTCAGCCCATCACCCTCACAGAAAAGGCCGTTGAGGCCGTCAAGTTGGCGATCAACGAAGAAGGACTGCAAGGCTCCGGACTTCGGGTAGCTGTGGTCGGCGGAGGTTGCTCTGGCTATTCCTACGCCCTGGACTTCGCCGAAGATTGCGACGAAGACGACATGACCCTCGACTTCAACGGCCTGCCGGTCTTCCTCGACCCCCACAGCGCCCAGCTGCTTAAAGGCGTTGAGATCGACTACATCGAAACCCTTCAGCGTAAGGGCTTTGTGTTCAACAACCCCAACGCCACAACCACCTGCGGTTGCGGGTCCAGCTTCTCCTAGAGTGATTCGACGCAGCCTCAAGAGGGGTCTTGGCGTCGCTAGAACCGCGGCGCGCATAGCCCGCGGCCTGGTCGAAGGACCAGGAGGACCAGGCTACGAAGTCGGTGAATACGAAGACTTTGAGCGTATTCGACAGGAAGCTGCTGACCAGGACCGGGCAGAAGGAGTCAGTGCCGTTCAGGGCGAACACGATGCCATCGAAGGAGGCACAAGAGAGCTATCTGCAGAAGAACTCCGGATCCTGCTCGAGGTAGAGCTAAGCGAAGATCACCCCCAACTCCTGGACGTTCGCAGCAAGCCAGCCTGGAAAGCCGCCCACATTCCCGGAGCGCTGAACATTCCACTGGACGCCCTGGGCTCGGCACTTACGGAGCTCACCCAGAAACGCGCGATCATCCTTTACGGTGAATCCGATACACAAAGCATCGACGCTTCCTACCTTCTAAAAAAGGCAGGTTTTAGTGATGTCGCCAGCTTGGCAGGTGGTATCGACTCTTGGGTAGGCGCCGGCAACGAAGTCGCCGAAGGGCCAAGCAAGACTTAGGCTAGAGCTTAATCCCAGCGTCCGCCGCCGCAGCGCGCAGACCCTTCTTACTGATGGTCCGAAGTGCGCTGGTGCTGACGCGCACGCGTACCCAGCGACCTTCCTCCTCATCCCAGATTCGCTTGCTCTGAATGTTGGGCTGCTGCCAATGCTTGGTCTTACGGTGCGAGTGGGAAACCCGGTTACCGCTTAGAGGACCCTTACCCGTGAACTTGCACTTCGCCATGACAAACTCCCAGACCGCAGAACGACCTACTTGATCTTCGCTTCCTTGAAGAGAACGTGCTTTCGAAGCTTCGGATCGTACTTCTTAAACGACAACTTCTCGGTCGTAGTCCGACGATTCTTGGTCGTCGTGTAGTAGTAGCCGGTTCCGGCTGTCGATACGAGCTTGATCTTCTCACGCATAGCTTGTTCCTCCGCAACTGAAGCGGGCGCGCAGGGTAAGAGCCTGCAAAACGGAAGTCAAGTACTAGCTTAAATAGCAGCCAGAGATAGTACGCTGACGACTCTTCCTAACTCTTCACCGGGACCAGGTGGCAGCATAACTTGCTCGGCTAAACGAATCACTGCAGGGCAACGACCTAGTCGAAACCAAAGCCCCGAGCCGATCGGAAGTGGCTATAAGCTAGATATTCTCAGGGTCCAACAAATCGGAAGGATCCCGCGTTGCAGGCGCCTCTATTCGACCCGTAGCAACCCCACAGTCATCATCGTCATGCTCACCGGTTGTCAGCGTGCCAAGGGCTCCAGGAGCGCGCTGGGTTCGCGCTTGAACCACCTCATCAAGTGCGTTTTGCATCTGCATCGCGCCATCAAACCGAACCCCTTCTTCCATCGTGACAATGGGAGAGCAGATATTGCCTACAATGACCCCTGGCGCCCGCAAGTCGCAGCGCCCTCGAGCGTTAATATTGCCGGTTACCCGACCGGCGATGATCACGCTTGAGACATCGATTTCCGCCTCGATCTCTGCGCCAGGGCCAACTTCAAGAGTATCGGTACTGAAGATCTCTCCGGTGAACTTGCCATCAATGCGAACCCGCCCCTCAAAAGTGAGCTTGCCCTCATAGATACAGCCGGGCCCCATAAAGGCGTTGAGATCATTACCGGCCGAACTTCGAACAATATCTCGTGGCTCGTCATAGTGATTGGCTAGGTGTACCGAGTCGACTCCAGTCGACTCGTCAATGGATGAGTTGAACAGAGGCTCTTTGCGTCCGAACTTCATGATGGCTCCCGATCTGATTCCTGAGCCCTCGGTTGCTCAGGGTACTGCTCTGCAAATACGGACCCACGGCGAGATCCTTCCCCGAGAGTAAGGGATGCTGCTCCCCTTTCGCAACGTAAATCTGGGAAAAAGCGCCGAGATTTGGCGAAAGCATGCAGTGCACTAGGCTCAGCTCAGCCGCTACGCCCCCAAAATCCCCAACAACATGTGGACTCTGCGGTCACTTGGGGCTCCGGGGCGACGGGCGACTTCACTCCAATTGCCGACGCTGGCAGGCGGTTGCGCTTGCGTGGCCACCGACAGCAAGACCTGTTGAGCCTGCTAACGAGTTGCCGCTCCGAGTACAGCGGCAGGTGGGGCAAAAGCCCGCGCCGTAACCAAGCCCCGCAGAGGAACCTTGCCCTCTTCAAAGAGCTGTTCCCAGCGAGCGCGATGGACCTGGACCTGCTCCAATCCCATGGCTCGAGCCGCCGCGGTCAAAAAAGAAGCCCGCTTACGCCGCGCTTCAATGAGGTGGAACTCACGAGACGGTCGGGCCGCAGCAAAGATCAGGCCGGGGAGCCCAGCACCAGAGCCCAAATCAATGACCGGCCGTGGGCTGCTTTGGTCCAACAACGGAACGGCCGCCCAGGCATCAAGCAAGCCTTCATGAAGCAAAGATTCTGCATCGCGCCACCCAACCAGACGCTGAGCACGAGACCACTTGTCCAACAGTTCAGTAAAAATCCCCAACCGCTTAAGCAGCTCCTGATCCGCTTCACCCAGACCAGCCAAGGCCTGCTCAAGCTGCTCTTGACTACAGATCAGCGAACGCTTTTGTACCAAAGCACTGCCTTAGTGCGGCTTGCTTCCAGAAGCCCCAGCAGCAGGGTCCTTCAAGCGCGCCGCAAGCAGAGCCACCGCGGCAGGGGTGACTCCAGGAATAGCGCTCAGCTCGCCCAGGGTACGAGGCCGACTAGTGGAGAGCTTTTCGACCAGCTCATGACGCAAACCAGGCAAGCCCTCATAGACAAAGGAGTCCGGCACCGGCAGCGAGGACAACTCCTGCAGACGCTGCAGGGCATCTTCCTGCCTCTTTATGTAGCCGCGATAGCGACACTGAACGAGCACCTGAAGGGCTTCTTCATCAGCGAGCTGAGGGCCCTCAAGCTCAAGTGCCTCCAGCATAGAGCCATAGGTAACTCCCTTGCGCTGACAGAGATCGGCAAGGCTGCAGGCACGCGACAAAGAAGACTGATCCAGGGAAGCCAGATAAGCGTTGACCTGCGCTGAAGGTCGCACTCGTGTCGTACGCAGGAACACAAGCCCTGCCGCTACCTGCTCTCTGCGCTGGCAGAAGCTCTTCCACCGCTCCTCGTCCACCAGTCCGCAGCTCCGGCCAAGCTCGGTAAGGCGAAGATCAGCATTGTCTTCACGCAGCAGCAAGCGCCACTCGGCACGAGAAGTAAACATCCGATAAGGCTCGCTAGTGCCCTTAGAGGTCAGATCGTCGACCATTACCCCCAGATAACCCTGATCCCGGCCAATCCTCAGTGGGTCCCGGCCTGATAAAGCTAAAGCGGCATTGGCCCCAGCTAGGAGACCCTGAGCAGCGGCCTCCTCATAGCCGGTTGTGCCATTGATCTGACCGGCCAGATAGAGCCCCTCTAGAAAGCTACTCTGCAGGCCCTGATCAAGATCCCGCGGATCGCAGAAATCATACTCAATGGCATAGCCAGGGCGCAGTACTCGAACCTGCTCAAGACCCTTCATGCTGCGCAACGCAGCCAGTTGGGTGGAGACTGCCAGGCTGGTCGAGAAGCCGTTGGGATAAACCTCATAGCTGGACAGACCTTCCGGCTCGAGAAAGACCCGATGCTGATCGCGCTCTGCAAAGCGCAACACCTTGTCCTCGATGCTCGGGCAATACCTGGGCCCAACTCCATCAATGGCCGCCTGAACACCGTACATCGGGGAGTGAGCAAGACCATCGCGAATGATCTGATGAGCCTCATGCCCTGTAGATGTCTCATAACAACGCACTTGAGGCAGTGCTGAGGGCGGACCAACAAAGGAAAAGCGCGCACCTGGACAATCGCCATCTTGAGGACGCAGCTGATCCCACTGGATGGTTCTCCCATCCAAACGTGGCACGGTCCCGGTCTTAAGCCGAGAGAGTCGATGACCAACTTGCTGTAGACAAGCACTCAGCCGCAGAGCAGATGGCCTACCGCCGCCGCCGCCAGGTCGAGCATGAAGACCAGTGTGTAGGCTGCCACGCAGGGCCGTTCCCGTCGTAATCACGACCGCTCCCGCATCAATCTTGGAGCCATCGGCCAGTTCAACCCCAATCACCCGCACCCCATCATCACGCAGGGCAACCACCTCTCCCTCAATCAGCTCAATCCCTGCCACGCTGCGAATCCGCTCGCCCATGCGCCGTTGGTAAAGGAAGCGATCGACCTGAGCCCGAGAAGAGCGAACTGCGAGGCCCTTACGCGTGTTCAAATACTTAAACTGAATGCTGGTTGCGTCGGCACACAAGGCCATCGCACCACCCAGCGCATCGATCTCTCGTACCAGATGACCCTTGCCCTGCCCCCCAACCGCTGGGTTGCAAGGCATCTGGGCGATCCCTCCAGCTGAGAGGGTGACCAGCAAAGTGCGACGACCGACGCGCGCTGCAGCCAAGGCCGCCTCGACCCCTGCATGCCCTGCACCGACAACCACCACACAGTCTTCGTTTCTCATAGCCAGTTAGCGATCTCCCACGGAGTTCGAAACACCCCTTGTCCCCTGCAAGTTAGCCGATACAACCGACAAATCGAGGACCTACTTGCCGATGCAGAACCGTGCAAACAGCTCATCGAGCACCTCCTCTGTGGTGAAGGCCCCAGCCAACTCCTCAAGCGCCTCCCCAGACCTAGCCAGCGCCAGCGCCGCCAGTACCGGCTCATCATCACCTAGAATCACCGCCTCCTGAAGCTCCTTAATGGCGCGCTGCAGCGCCGCCTGCTGACGCTGAGTCTGCAAAACCAAGCCCTGTGTGGAGTTTTGGGCTAGCAGGGCAACAATCTGGTCGCGTAATGAACCGATTCCAGCTCCAGTCGGAGCACTCACCGTGACAAAAGCCCTGGATTCCAAACCGCCACACTGCTCCTCCGTCAACAGGTCAGCATGAGTGGCGACCAAAATGACTGCCGAATGCGACTCGTCCTGCTCCAGTTCGGCACTCAGCACGGCTCGGCCATCACGCACCTCAAGGATCAAGTCACTGCGTCCGACCAGATCAGCAGCACGCTCCATCCCCTCTGCTTCAATCTGATCCCCACCAACTCGGAGTCCAGCCGTATCCGACAGACTCAAGGAAACCCCCGACCACTGAACCTGCTCGGAAACAATGTCACGCGTAGTACCGGCAAGCTCAGAGACAATGGCTCGAGAGTGACCCAATAAAGCATTAAAAAGTGTGCTCTTGCCCGCATTTACCGGGCCCCTCAAGACCACCACTGGAAGACTTGAGCCCCGCTGTCCAGCGGCAAAAGTCGTGACCAGCTCCTCCATCTCAACAGCAAGGGGCTCCAGTCCACGGAGCAGAGCTCTGATCTCGGCGTCTTCTACTTCTTCGGGAAAATCAACCAGCGCTTCAAGGGCAGCGGCAAGCGGCAGGATCTTGCCTCGCCAGTCTGCAATCCGCTGCAGCAATTCCCCCCCAAGATGACGGCGAGCAACCCTCACTGAAGACCAGTCTGGAGCTTTGATCAATGCATCCAGAGCCTCAGCCTGAAGCAAGGACATACGCCCATTGACCAGAGCACGCCGAGTAAACTCCCCAGGTCGCGCCAGCCGAGCTCCAAGCTCGCAGATAAGCTCCTGTACCCGGTTCATCACCACTGGATTGCCATGCAGGTGAAGCTCAACCAGATCTTCTCCGGTGTAGGAATTCGGAGCAGCAAATCGCACCACCAGTGCCTCATCCACGATCTCGCCACTGTCGGGGTTGCGCAGTGTCCGCAAGTGAAGCTGCCGGGGCTTTAAGCTCCGCCACTCATGAAGACCCAACAAAGCCTGCAGAATTGGATTCAGCGAATCCTTAGGCCCCGACAGACGCAGAATTCCAACGGCGGCAGAGCCTGGTGCGGTTGAAATCGCCACGATGGGGTCATTCACGAGTTCTACCGCCTCAGCCATAAGGCGATGGGAAGAGCTCATCAGATGACCACCAAAGGCCCTTAGCGAGCGAAGACCTCGACCCGTCGATCAGAGCCGGAGCCCACCGAACGTGAGTCGACTCCATCTACTTCCTTGACCACCGTATGGGCCAGATGTCGCTCATAGGAATTCATCTCGCTCAAGACCAGACTCTGTTCCTCTCCAGCGAGAATTCGCTCAACGGCAGAACGAGTCTCGGCATGAATCGCCTGATCCCGCTCTGCATCCCCCTCACGACGCGGTCGCCGAGAACCACGGTCGCGATCTCTACCCCTGCCTCGACCGCCCCGATCATCACGACGCGGCCGATCCTCATCACGACGGGGCGATCTGGAGCGACTTCGATAGCCTTCCACATCAAGACAGATCTTGAGCTCATCCTGACCGTCCAGCACCGCGCTCGCCAAGAGCAACTCAAAGGCCTTGAGATTACGACCCTCTTTACCAATCAGCAGCCGACCATCCTGCTCGCACTGGACCTCAACCAACAGCTCTGCCTCAGACTTAAAGACAGCACGGACCTGGGCCTCCGAACCAAAACTATTGAGACAATCACGCATCCACTGGGCAGCCTGATCAGCGCGAGCACGGAGATTGGCGCGACCTGCCAAATCCTCTTCACTGCGCATCGATGCACTTATCTGGACGGTATAAGCGCCACCACGAAAGTGTTCACGAACAAACTCATAGCGAATTTCATCGCTGACAACGGCCCCCAGCTGTTGGGTGGC
This sequence comes from Deltaproteobacteria bacterium UBA6601, assembly GCA_002433485.1. Taxonomy (GTDB): domain Bacteria; phylum Myxococcota_A; class UBA796; order UBA9615; family UBA9615; genus UBA6601. The sequence goes on along the minus strand of DJIF01000051.1, from coordinate 27,287 downwards.
TCGGCCAATCGCCTCGTTCAGGGTCTTACCTTCAACCGTGATGATCTCACTCATCTCAAACCTCGCTTCATTTCTTCTTACGCGACTTGCCGGCCTTGGCACCAGCTTTGTTGGCTCCATCAGAAGCAGCCTTGTCAACCGGCTCGCCGTCATCATTAGAACGATGGATCAGCCACTGCTGACCAATGCTCAAAACATTGTTCACCAGTATGTAGAGAACCAGACCAGCGGGCAGGGTGAACATGATCACCGAGAAGAACAGCGGCATCATCCGCATGATCTTTTGCTGCATGGGATCGGCCGATGCAGTTGGAGTCATCTTCTGCTGCAGCCACATGGTCACGCCAAGCACCAGGGGAAAGACCCCCAGAGGGTCACGCAGGCTCAAGTCAGCGAAGTACAAGAATGAAGTCTGGTAGAGCTCGACGGAATTCCACAGAACCCGATAAAGAGCGAACCAGATCGGCATCTGCAGCAACATGGGCAGACAGCCACCCAACGGATTGACTCCGTGCTCCTTCCACAGCGCCATCATCTCTCGGTTCATGGCCTCTTTATCGTCGCCGTGCTTTTCCTTGAGCTTCTCAATCTCAGGCTGCAGTTTCTGCATTCCCTTCATGGATCGATAAGACTTCTGCGACAGCGGAAAAAGGGCCGCCTTGATGCAAACGGTCAGCAGGATGATGGAGATTCCCCAGCTACCCACCAGAGAGAAAATGAACTTGAGGAACGCCAGAATGGGCAGCGCAACCACCCCAAACATGCCGAAGTTGACGCTTGAGGCCATCTTGAGGCCCGCATCTTCGAGAATGTCGAGTTCCTTGGGGCCCGCATACAAACGAAAGGCAAAGGAGACCACCTCACCCGGAGCGAGAGTCTTACTTGAGGCCTGATAGACCGCTCCATATCGCTCATTGCCTGGAGCTCTGGTCATGACCAGCTGGCCATTCAGCGGCTGCGTGGGTTCCAGAGCAACAAGAAAATAGCGATCCCCCACCCCGAACCAATCCACTGGCCCGTCAAAGCGTCGCGCTTCGTCCTCAAGATTATCGGGAGGATTGCTTTCGACCTCACCGTTGAGCTGGGCCCAGACTTCAGATTGGGAGCCGAACTGGCCGACCGCCGGCTTCATGTGGTCAGCCACCCCCACCTGAGGAATCAGCTCAAGAGGCTGCGCGCTGATGTTCTTGAAGCTGACCAGATAATCGAGAAGATAGCCCTCTGTAGGCAGACTGAAGCGCTTACTAACCTCAACAGAGCCGCGTTCCTTCTCAAACAGCAGCACATTTTTCTGTTCCTTAACCCGATAATGACCGAGGTCGGCGGCGATACCATCGGAATCGATACCGACCGGAAACAGGACCTCTCCTGCTTGCCCCTGAACAATATTGACCGCTCCGGTCGAAGGGAGTTCGGGCCAGCCCATATCGAACTCACCCCAGTCAAAACCACTGGTGAAACCCTTCAACAACCAGGTAGGTAGCCAATCCAGTTCATAGGCCTCCTGATATGCACGAATCTGCAGAGTGGTCGGAGAGCCACCAAAATTGGACCAACGACTCGCTGTGCTGCGATCAACCCCAAGTTCATCCAGATCTCCCCAATTCCGCTCAAGCTCAATAGGGGGAGTAGGTGGCTTTAACTTGCGAGCCTCAAGTGGCTGGGCGCTACGCGCTGAATCGTCATCATCACCATTGACGTCCACAACCGCTGCGGTCGATGACTCGGCTGCTTGTTCGGCAAGCGGCCCAACAGCCTGTTGCGGAACCGACACTGGCGGTACCGGTGGTGGCTCAAATACGAAACTCTGAAAAATCCACAGCACCAGAACGGACAGCACCACGGCCGTCAGTACGCGCTTTTCCTGTTCGGGATCGGGGGATGGCTGCATCGTCTACTTCAAGGCTGTGTAACCCAGGCTTCCTTCGAGTCGGCGCCATCGTCAAGGCTTGGTGGCACCTCCGTCAAGGGGAGCTGACCACTTGCTTCAATAGAACAAGACCTGCGCTCAACAGATTCAGTCAAGACCAAGGCACTCTCATGTCCAGGCACCGGATCAAATCCACCGGCAGAGAAAGGCTGACAACGCCCTAAGCGCCCGATCCCAAGAAGCAGCCCCTTAAAGGAGCCGTGGCTTTCAATGGCCTGCATCATGTACACCGAGCAACTTGGCTCAAAGCGACAGGCGCGCGGCAAAAGAGGCGAAAGAAAACGCTTGTAGCCCCGCAGCAGCAGCAATAGGAAGCCCTTCATCAAGCACCTCCAGCTCGCTTGCTCAACCATCTTCCGGCATGTTCCAGCTGCGCCACGACCGTTGCGTAATCAAGCGCAGCCGCTCCGGGTCGAGCAATGACCACCAGATCCCAACTGCCGGAAATCTCCCGCCAGTGGTTTCTAAACCAGGTACGAACCAGACGCTTCACCCGATTTCTTTGATGAGCCCTACCTACTCTTCGGGACACGGTCAGGCCCAGACGCGAGTGTTCACGCTCGGTAGCCGCCCAAGCAACCACAAAATGAGAAGTACGAAATGCTCTAGAACGACTTCTGTGTCGCTGATATTCACCGCTCTTGCGGATCCGTAAGGCTGGTGGAAAAGTGGAGCTCAGCTCTACTTCTTCCAGGTACCTACGGCGAGGCGCTTGCGGCCGCGCTGACGGCGGCGAGCCAGAACGTTGCGACCGTTCTTGGTGGACATGCGCAGACGAAAACCATGGGTACGTCGGCGAGAGGTATTGCTCGGCTGAAATGTACGCTTCATGTCCGGTTCCCTGCATCTGAAGGATTCTCTGAAAGGCGCGCAAAAATAGAGAACAAGAGAGTTCGTGTCAACCACTGATCTCAAGCCAAGTCTCCGCAATTTCAAAAATCCACTAGCAACATACCTTCCTTAGCCAGTCTCAAATGTTCATTCTCTATATAGATAGTACGCGCGCGAAGCGGTCCAATCCTGCTTTATGGGAATTAGGTGTTCGTGTTTTGTGTGGTTAGGCTGCCTGAGAAATAAAGTTTTTTTCCCCTTTACTCCCCAAAAAAGCCGATCTCCAAACTGGGATCTGCCGGTTCTTGCTGGCCTTTTTACTTCGCCTAATTGGCGTCAATTACCAGATATTTTGCAAGCTTAATTTTGTCGGGATTCGACCGTTTACAAGGCCCGAAGATCTCGTTTATTAATCGTTGAGAGACGCCGCGCGGGCCGGTGTCTTAACTGAGGTGAACGCCCGACAACAGACAGCCGGATGACCCAATTGCTTCGTTCCCAATGGGAGGAAGTCTGTGGTCGAGTACGCGCGACGGAAGAAGCTTTCTTCCATGATCCGTGGCTTGATCGGATTTCCTTTGTTTCTTCTGAAGACGACACGGTCGTGCTCGCGACCCCAAATCGTCTCTACGTCGAATTCATCCAGGAAAACCTGGAGCCACTGCTGCTTGCTCACCTGGGTGAGCTGACCGGTGAGACTTATCAAATCGACTATCGACTTGATGCAAGTCTTGAGAACCGTCGCAGTCGGTCTGATGAAGCAATAGTTAACGTCAGTTCACCGGCTCCGATTCGCAATAAGGACCGGCCGGATCGCTTCCGCCCTAATCCTCGCAAGACCTTTGCTTCTTTTGTGATTGGTGGCGGTAACCAGTTTGCTACCGCAGCCGCACAAAACGTGGCGGACTTTCCTGCCAAAAACTACAATCCACTGTTCATCTTTGGGGGAGTAGGACTCGGTAAGACTCACCTGCTAAATGCCATCGGAAATCGAATTCTCCAACGAGATCCCAACTCCCGGCTGGTGTACATGTCAGCTGAGGACTTCACCAACGAAATGATCCACGCGATTCGCTACAAGCGGATGGAGGCCTTTCGCGAGCGATATCGTCAGGGCTGTGATGCACTTCTTGTTGACGACATCCAGTCGCTTGGCGGCAAGATGCAGACTCAGGAAGAGTTTTTTCACACCTTCAATGCTCTCCATAACAGCGGTAAGCAAATCGTAGTTACTGCAGATCGTTACCCCAAAGACATCATCGGACTGGAAGAACGACTTCGTTCACGATTTGACTGGGGACTGGTTGCTGATGTGCAGCCCCATGACACCGAGACTAAAGTTGCGATCTTGCGCAAAAAGGCCGACGAAGAAGGCATCGAGCTGCCACATGATGTGGCCTTCTTTATTGCTCGACATGCTGCTTCTAACATTCGCCTGTTAGAAGGAACGCTGACTCGCCTGTTAGCCATGAGTAGCTTCCATGCAGCGCCAATCACTCTAGACTATGCACGCAGCTGTCTTGAAGGCTATTTGCAGGTCGATAGTCCGCAGATATCAGTCGACTCAATCATTACATCAGTCGCCAAATTCTTTGATATCAAGGTGTCGGACATGAAGGGACCGAGACGAACCCGTCAGCTGGTAGTTCCCCGACAGATCGCCATGTACCTGTCCAGGAAGCACACTGGCTTGTCGTTGCCCGAGATCGGTAAGAATTTTGGCGGTCGTGACCACACCACGGTTATGTACGCAGTACGAAAAGTTGAAAAACAGTTGAGCAGCGATGATGCCTTCCGCAGAAAGGTCGACATGATTCGCAACAACACTGGGCTTAAAGACGCCTGATTAAGGTCAGTCTAAGAACCCTCTAATGCTTCCTTTCAGTGTTCTCACTGAATGCTTTATTGCGACCTCTTACAGCTGTGGAAATCTCAGTGGAATGCCTGTTGAACGCCAAGTGGACGACATGTTAAAAACTGCACCTTCATCAAGGCTCAAGCTTTTCCACCGCAGAGATCACCGACCTTTCCACGATCTCTCCACACAGGAAAAACTAAACTAAATAAGGTGTTTAGGACTTATATCCACAATATTTATCCTCACCTACTACTACGAAGAACAAAAACACTTACATTTTCTTATAGAGCAGCTGTAGTCCGCAGCCACACTCATCAAGCACCGAAGTTATCGCTATGAAGTTTCGTATCGCAAAAGACGAATTGATTCGAGCCCTGTCCCGAGTTCAGGGAATCGTCGAGAAGCGCTCTACCAATCCAATCATCGCCAATGTTCTGCTCGAAGTAAGTGATGCGGGCATGAGGGTAAGCGCGACTGATACAGAAGTGGCCTTTGTGGGACGCTATGAAGTTGAGTGCATCAAAGAAGGTTCATTAACCCTTGCTGCCCGTCAGCTTTTCGATATTGCTCGATTGGTTCCTACTGACCAGGTGGAGTTTGATCTGGCTGCTAATGGTTCAACAATGCAGATCACCTCGGGCAAATCCAGCTTCAAGGTGTTGGGTTTAGCCGCTGAAGATTTTCCTGCCATTCCTGATCCTGGTGAAATGACTGGATTCAAGCTGGAAGGTGGAGCGGTTAAGGCTCTGGTGGACAAGACCTTATTCTCTATATCTTCAGATGATACTCGCAGTGGGCTCAATGGAGCTTATGTTGAGCCTGCCGAGGTAAATGGCCGCTCACTGTTACGATTTATTGCGACAGATGGACACCGTTTGAGCATTTCGGGACAGCCTTTTGCTGAGGAACTTACTGATGCTCCTCGCTCGGTCCTGTTACCTAAGAAGGGCCTGGCTGAGCTTCGAAAGCTGGTTGATGAAGGTAACAGTGAAGAGCCCTGGAAGGTCGCTTTTACCGATACACAGGCGGTATTTCAGCGCGGCAATGTGGCGTTCTCCATGCGTCTTCTCGAAGGAGATTTTCCTGACTACAATCAGGTCGTTCCCAGTCAGTGGCAACGACGACTAGTGGTCGATCGAGATGCTTTATTACAGGCCTTGCGTAGGGTTTCGATTCTCGCTCCGGAAAAGTCACATCCAGTTCGCTTTGCCATTGAGCATGGCCGCCTGGTGATTGTTGCTCGACAGCCTGAAGCCGGTGAAGCTCGAGAAGAAGTCGAGGCTCAAGTTGAGGGTGATGATCTGGCAGTTGGATTCAATGCGCGATATTTCCTCGATGCACTCAATGTGATTTCTGGAGATACCGTAGCGGTCGAAATGGGAGATTCTCTTTCTCCCTGTCTGGTCAAGCCTGGTGATGGAGACTCAGATGAGTCTTTTGTCATCATGCCGATGCGTCTCGAATAGCAACGAGCAGCTCGCTGTATCTACGCAGGCTGCTGCTGCGGGAATTCCGCAACTTTGAGCGCCTTGATTTGGAGCTCCAGCCGGGTATTACCGTTCTCTGGGGAGACAATGCTCAAGGGAAGACCAATCTCCTTGAGGCTGCTTACGTCCTGGCAACACTCAAGTCGTTTCGGTCTGCACGTAATGCTGAATTGATCCGAAGCACTAAGGATCAAGCCACAATTCAAGGTCAATTGATGACCGCTGATCTGCCACGAACTTGTACGGTCGAGATCAGTTCAAAAGGCAAGCGAAGTCGAATTGATGGAAAGGCTCCTAGTAGCCTTCCGGACTATTTTGATGCGATCAAAGCAATATCCTTTGTGCCTTCTGATCTTCGGCTTATTGACGGCCCCCCCGAAGCACGTCGGAATTTTTTGGATCGTGCTGCGTTCACCATGAATCCTCAATTTCTCGACGTTGCTCGCGAGTATCGAACTGCCTTGCGGCAAAAAAACGCTCTGCTTCGCCAGGAGCGCTTTATAGGCTCGGGGTCGAACCGCGACCTTCTTGCCGTCTGGAACGAGCGTCTCGTGGCTTCTGGAAGCCTTATTGTCCAACATAGACTTCGCTTCCTGGCCGAATTTTCCCCGGTGTTTAACGAAGTTCATCAGTCGATAACCCGTTCTACTCGAGGTCGAATTGAGCTTCGATATAGGGCCTGCATATCAGAACAAACAATCAATTCCGGCCTCTCATCAATTCGTTCAGAGATGCAATGCCAGATAGATAGAGCAGCGCCTGAAGAGACCAAGCGCGGCTTTGCCGTATGGGGTCCTCATCGTGATGACTGGACCGTTCGGGTCGGTGATCAAGTGCTTCGAAGGTTTGGCTCGCAAGGTCAGCTACGTTCAGCAGCTCTTGCTCTTCGCGTCGCGCAGATGCTGTTAGCAAAGCGTAAGTCCGGTAATTGTCCGCTGTTCTTGTTGGATGATGTATCCAGTGAGCTAGACCCCCATCGAAATGGCCAACTGATGGCTCTTCTTCGTGAACTTGAAGCGCAAGTTCTGATCACCACGACCGATCCTGTGAACCTTCGTCTTGAAGGTGAAGAATACGAGCCTATCAAGGTGGTCAATGGCACGATCAGCCGCTAGTATTCAGGATCTCGAAAGAGCCAATTAAACCTACACGCGCGTACACGCGTGAGCGAAGTGGCAAAGACCAACAATCTTGGGCCGGTTTGGGATGAGCACAATGAGTGACAACGTTGAATCAGATGAGAAGAGCGACTACGGCGCTTCTGCCATTCAAGTTCTGGAAGGTCTTGAAGCCGTTCGTAAGCGCCCGGGAATGTACATCGGCGATACGGTTGAGCGAGGTCTTCATCACCTGGTTTATGAGGTCGTCGATAACTCCATTGATGAAGCCCTGGCCGGCTACTGCACGCAGGTAGATGTAGGGATTCATCTTGATGGTTCAGTTTCCGTTGAAGACAACGGTCGCGGTATTCCTACCGCCATGCACCCCAAAGAGGGAATTCCTACTCCTGAGGTTGTGCTCACCAAGCTTCATGCTGGCGGCAAGTTCAGCAACGACAGCTACAAGGTCAGTGGTGGGCTGCACGGTGTTGGTGTGTCGGTTGTAAATGCCCTGTCGACCAATCTCAGGCTCGAGATCTTTCGTGATGGTCAGTACTACGAACAGGAATATGAGCGGGGAGCGAAGAAGAGCGAACTCAGCGTGCTTGGTAGCACCACTAAGCGTGGCACCAAGATCACCTTTATTCCTGATGCTGAGATCTTCGAGACCACTGAGTTCAAGTTTGAGATTCTCAGCAAGCGACTACGTGAACTCGCTTTTCTGAACCGCGGGATTCGAATCAACGTATTTGATGAGCGGGAAGACAAGCACCATAAGTTCGAATATGAGGGTGGCATTGTCTCTTTCGTGCAGCACTTGAGTAAGAATAAGAAGCCTCTGCATGAAGAGCCCATTTATCTCAATGGCGATCGCGACGACATTGAGTGTGAGATCGCTATGCAGTGGTCAACGGCTTACAACGAAACCACTTTCTCGTTCGCTAACAACATCAACACCCACGAGGGTGGAACCCATCTCAGTGGCTTTAAGGCCGCCTTAACTCGAACTCTCAACTCCTGGGCCGGTTCTCAGGGCTTGCTCAAGAAGCTCAAAGACAGCAACCTTCAGGGCGACGATATCCGCGAGGGTCTCACCTGTGTCATCTCGGTGAAGATCCCTGATCCCCAGTTTGAGGGTCAGACCAAGACCAAGCTGGGCAACAGCAACGTCAAGGGAATCGTTGAATCCATCGTCAATGAGCAACTTGGCTACTTTCTGGAGATGACTCCTTCGGTAGGCAAGGTGGTGGTTGAGAAAGCCATTGAATCACTTCGCGCTCGAGAAGCCGCTCGAAAGGCCCGTGATCTTGCTCGTAGAAAGACCGTCCTTGATGGAGGTGGTCTTCCCGGCAAGTTGGCTGATTGTCAGGAAAAAGATCCGAGTCGCTGTGAGGTGTACTTGGTAGAGGGTGATTCTGCCGGAGGCTCTGCAAAGTCAGCTAGGGATCGAAAATTTCAGGCGATTCTTCCTCTTCGAGGAAAGATCCTCAACGTTGAGAAGGCCCGCTTTGATCGGATGATCTCGAGTCAGGAAATCATCACCATGATTACTGCTCTTGGTACTGGAATCGGACCTGGCGAGTTCGATCTTGAAAAGCTTCGCTATCACCGCGTGATCATCATGACGGACGCCGATGTTGACGGTGCCCATATTCGAACCTTGATGCTGACCTTCTTCTTCCGGCAGATGCCAGAGTTGGTCCAGGCAGGTCACCTCTACATTGCCCAACCACCCCTTTACAAAGCGAAGAAGGGCAAGGGAAAAGCAATTTATCTTAAGGACGATAAGGCCCTTACTGACTATCTGTTTGAGCGGGGTGCCGGAGATCTCACCGTCGAGGCTAGCGGTGGAGTGCAAATTGAAGGCCAACAACTTCTTGAGTTTTTGGCTGCTCTCCGTTCTTACCAGGCACTGCTCAGCAAGGTCTCGCGGCGCTCCGACAATCGTGTGATCCAGGCCTTTGTTGATGGATTTGAGGGGCAGACTGCTGAGGCTCTGCGGGACAAGACTGCAATGGAAGGAATTCTAAGCGGCCTGAAGCAGACCCTTGAGACTCGCTTCAGGCCTGATGACTTGCGGCTCACTCAGCTCGAGCTGCAACACTCAGATGAGTTCGATGCTTTTGAGATCCACTGCCGAACTCGTCAGGGAGGTGTCGACCGGCGTACGCATATCGGTTGGGACTTCCTTCATTCTGGTGACTTCCGTCAGGTTCAAGCTCTTCATGCTCAAGTCAACAATGTGGGTCGGGCACCTTTCCGATTGATTCGTCAACGCGGTGAACCCCTTGATTTTGACTCGAGCATGGCACTCTACGAGCACGTCAACGCCGATTCCCGTAAGGGCTATGATATTCAGCGCTACAAGGGTCTCGGTGAGATGAATCCCGAGCAACTTTGGGAGACCACCATGGATCCCACGGTTCGAACCCTGGTTCAGGTGCGGGTTGATGATCTAATTGAGGCCGATGAGATCTTCACCCTGTTGATGGGTGATGAAGTTGAGCCGCGTAGGAACTTCATTCAGACCAACGCGCTGAACGTACAAAATCTGGATGTCTGATTGATGGATACCGACAACGCAGCATCGCGGGTGCTGGGCACTGGTTTCTACGTTCCGCCGAAGATCGTTACCAACGATGATCTGGCGGCGCTGATGGATACCAGCGACGAGTGGATCCGTCAGCGTTCAGGAATTGAGGAACGTCGCTACAGTGATCCTGAAGACACTCCTGCCGCCATGGCAGAGAAGGCAGCACGGGCGGCGGTTGCCGATGCTGGTCTCCAGTTGAGTGACCTGGACACCATTCTGGTGGCTAGCTTGAGTCCGGAGCACTTCTTTCCTGGCACCGCGTGTTTTGTGCAGGAGCGCCTTGGTCTTCCTGGCATTGCGTGCATGGATGTTCGCAATCAGTGCACTGGCTTGTTGTACTCCCTGGCAACAGCGGACGCTTTTGTGAGGGCCGGTCAGGCGCGACATGTGCTGGTCATCGGCACAGAGGTTCACTCAACAGGTCTTGATTTTTCCGATGCAGGACGAGATGTAACCGTGTTGTTTGGTGACGGTGCAGCGGCAATGGTCGTTGGCCCCAGTGATGATCCAAAGCGCGGTTTTCTTGCCCATAGCCTGCACGCAGACGGCAGTGGTGCTCGTCACCTGTGGGTTCCGGCGCCGGGTTCTTCCTATTTTCCGTTTCGGATTCCCGACGAAGCTCTAGAGAGTCGTGGAGTTTATCCCCAGATGAACGGCAGAGCGGTCTTCAAACAGGCCTGCACACACGTTCCTGCGGTGATCATGGAGAGCTTGAACAAAACCGGTTACGGCTTGGAGGACATCGATTTGCTCGTTCCCCATCAGGCCAACATGCGCATCAACGAAATGATCGGCAAGCAACTGGGCCTTCCTGATACGAAGGTCATTCACAATATTCAGCGTTATGGCAATACCACTGCTGCCTCTGTAGGCATCGCTTTTCATGAGGCTCGCGAGCAGGGTCGAATCCAAGAGGGCTCGCTGGTGATGTTGGCCGCCTTTGGTTCGGGATTCACCTGGGCTTCATCCCTGCTGAGGTTCTGATTGATTGATCTATCGCTACGTCGCCTGTACTTCGTGACGGGCAAGGGAGGTACGGGAAAGACCGCCGTATGCGTAGGTCTGGCTCGCGCACTCGCACGTCGGGGTCGCAGGGTCCTTATCCTCGAAGTTGATGCTCCACGCCCCAACCTGCCCTCGTATTTTGGTGGTGAGTCCAGCTATGAGCCGAGGGTACTTGCACCGCGTATCGAAGGGGCCAATATCGACTTCTTCTCCGCTCTACGTTCTTATGTGGAGTCAGTGGTCCCGGTAAAGAGCATTGTGCGGCTCATTTTGCGCAACAAAGTAGTTCGGATCTTCCTTACCGCTACGCCTGGAGCGCGGGAGTTGGTGATCCTGTCCAGAATCTGGGAACACAGCTTTGATCCTCGCTGGGATCATATTCTTGTTGATCTACCTGCTTCGGGACACGCAGTAGCCTTGTTTCGTTGTCCCTTTCTCGCTCAGCAGACCTTTGATCGAGGCCCTCTTAGAGAGCGTGCTCAGGAGATCGCAGAGCGCTTTACAGATCCCCAAGTCAGCGCATTGCTGTTCTGTGCCCTTCCTGGCGAGATGCCCATCAATGAGACCCTTGAGACCCGTGAACAGATTGTTCGAATGGGCCTGCCACCGGTGGGTGGGGTGTTTCTAAATCGCTATCCCGACGAGCAACTGACCGCCGGTGATGAAGAACTTCTAAGCGTTCTGGCCAGTCGACCGGATGAGCTACCTGGCAGAGTTCGAGAAGTGATGGAAGCAGGTCTTGAGATGCGTCGCGAGCAGGTCATTGCTGATCAGGGTCTGGCCCGATTGCGCGAGATCTTTGGCTCCGACTCAACCCAGAGCCTGCCGATCCTTCCCGGCACTCATGTTCAGGTCTCCGATGCGCTGTCCTTGATGCTCTCTGGTGGAATGCAGTGATGTTGGAGCAGAGTCCAGCGCAGCTTGAGTTGAGCCGGGTGATCGAAGAGCGCAGTCTGGTGGTCTGTGTAGGTAGCGGTGGGGTTGGCAAGACCACCACTGCTGCCGCAATTGGTATTCAGGCAGCCATAGAGGGTCGTAAGGCAATTGTTGTGACCATTGATCCTGCTCGTCGACTTGCCAACTCGCTCGGTCTGGAGGCTCTGGGCAATGACGAGAGGCCAATTCCTCTGGCCAAGTTCACCGATTGTGGAGTTGAGCCAAAGGGCAGCCTTCACGCCATGATGTTGGATACCCGCAAGACCTTTGATGAAGTGATTTGGCGAGTCTCCCCTGATGATGAAACTCGTAGCCGGGTCCTTGGAAACCGAGTCTATCGCCACATCAGCGATACCCTTTCTGCCAGTCATGACTACATGGCCAGTGAGAAGCTCTATGACCTGCACACCTCGGGTCGTTATGACCTGGTGGTCCTTGACACTCCGCCAATGAAAAATGCGCTGGACTTCCTGGAAGCCAGCGGTCGTCTGTCGCGTTTTCTTGACGAGAAGATCGTCGGCTGGTTTCTGCGCCCGCATCAGGACGGTCGAAAGCGTGGCTTGCAGTTGCTGTCTGGAACCGGAACCCTGGTCTATCGGTTGTTGGGCAACGTTTTTGGCAACCAGTTTTTAGATGAAATTTCCGAGTTCTTCCTCGCATTTCGTGATCTTCTGGCTGGTTTTCGTGAGCGAGCTGAGGTGGTGAGCGGGCTTTTGCGTAATCGACAGCAGACTCGCTTTGTCGTGGTCTGTGCGCCGCAGAGTACTTCTATGGAGGAGGCTCGCTACTTTCATGCTCAGCTGATGGAGCGCTCGATGCCCGGGGGACTGTTCATCGTTAACCAGGTCGGCCGATATCCCGATTCTCAGCCTGCCGATGAGAGCAGCGGCCGTTACCTGGGTGATGAGGAACGCCATTGGCTGGCAGATCGGCTTGCCAATGCGGGCCACGCTAGCGTTCCGGCCTTTATTCAGCGTCTTGAGACGCACTTTTCCCGCACAGTCGCCCGATCAGTGGATGACCAACGGGCCATCGATAACCTCAAGTCGTTTGCCGGCCGCCAGGCCAGTGTCTGCACCGTGCCCCGGCTGGTCGACGACGTTTATGACTTCGAAGGACTGCTCGCTATCGACGGGCATCTGTTTGGATTGGAGAGTAGCTGACCATGACGGAAGACTTCGCCGCGAGCGTGGTGGGCATGAACATCGAAGATGAGATGAGGTCCAGTTATCTGGATTACTCCATGTCGGTGATTGTGGGTCGTGCCCTTCCTTCGGCCCGAGATGGCCTTAAGCCGGTACATCGGCGCATCCTCTACGCGATGTTCCGTGAGGGGCTGCTTCATAACCGCCGCTACAGCAAGTGTGCTGGCGTCGTCGGTGAGGTGCTCAAGAAATATCACCCCCATGGCGATAGCGCAGTTTACGACGCTCTGGTTCGAATGGCTCAGCCCTGGAACCTTCGGTATCCCCTGGTGGATGGTCAGGGCAACTTCGGCAGCATTGATGGCGACTCTGCTGCTGCATATCGATATACGGAGAGTCGACTGCAGCGAATGGCCGAAGACCTGCTGGTCGATATCGACAAAGAGACGGTCGACTTCACTGAGAACTTTGATGGCACTACCCAGGAGCCTATTGTTCTGCCGACTCGGGTCCCGAACCTGTTGGTCAATGGCTCGTCCGGTATTGCGGTGGGAATGGCCACCAACATCGCGCCCCACAACCTCGGTGAGGTCATTGACGGCACCGTTGCCTTGATGGACAGCCCTGAGCTCGATAATGAGGCGCTGCTTGAAATCATTCCAGGTCCCGACTTTCCGACCGGGGGTGTGATCTACGGTCAGGCTGGTGCCATTTCAGCAGCGACGACCGGCCGGGGCCGAGTCATTGTTCGGGGTGTTGCTGAGATCGAGAAGGATGAAAGGGGTGATGATCGAGCCATCGCAATCTCCGAGATTCCCTATCAGGTGAACAAGAGTCGCCTGGTGGAGAGCATCGCTGCTCTGGTTCGCCACAAAAAGATCGAGGGCATTCGTGACATTCGCGATGAATCCGATCGGACCGGAATGCGCATCGTTGTTGAGCTGAAGCGAGACACCCTGGGACAGGTGGTTCTAAATCATCTCTACAAGCAGACAGCTCTACAGAGCACCTTCGGTGTGATCAACCTGGCGCTTGTCGATGGCCGGCCAAGGGTGCTGACCTTGCGCGAGATCCTCGGGGAGTTCATTACTCACCGCAAGGAAGTTACAGTTCGCCGCTGCCGCTTTGAGCTCAATCAAGCTGAGGCGCGTGCTCACATCCTTGAGGGCTACCTCAAGGCCCTTGATCACATTGACGAGATCATCGCACTGATTCGCTCCAGTGCGGACTCTGAGACTGCTCGGTCCGGGCTGATCGAGAACTTCGGTTTCACTCACGTGCAGGCTCAGGCCATCCTCGATATGCGGTTGGCGCGTTTGACCGGCATGGAACGGGAGAAGCTCGAAGGGGAGCACCGCGAGGTGCTTGCCAACATTGAGCGCCTCCGCGCGATTCTCAGTGATGAGTCGTTGGTTCGTGATGAGATCCGGGCCGAGCTGCTCGAGATTCGAGCACGCTATGCCGATGACCGGCGCACTCAGATCGTTGCCGCGAGTGCTGATCTCAGCATCGAGGATCTGATTGCAGACGAAGAGATGGCTGTCACTTTCAGTCACATGGGCTACGTCAAGCGAACCTCCATTCGGGAATATCAGGCTCAGCGCAGGGGTGGCACCGGCAAGAAGGGCATGGGGACCCGAGACGAGGACTTTGTTCGGGATCTCTTTGTGGCCAGTACCCACGATAAACTGATGGTCTTTACCAGTAAGGGGCAGGTCTTTCTGTTGCCGGTCTGGCAGGTTCCAGAGGGCGGCCGCAATGCCAGAGGAACCCCGATGGTCAATCTGCTACCTCATGTAGGCAAGGACGAGACCGTCGCAACGGTCATCTCGATTCGTGAGTTTGACGAGCGGTCGCTGGTATTGGTCACCCGCAGCGGAATGATCAAGCGCAGTAAGTTGAATGCTTACAAGAATATTCGTGCCAGTGGAATCATCGCCTGTTCCCTGAAGGATGGCGATGAGGTGCTTGCGGTGCGGCTGTTGGATGACCCGGGCGGCTCCCTGTTGCTTGCGACGGCTCAGGGTAAGAGCATTCACTTTGATGCAGAACAGGCTCGGGAGATGGGTCGTACCGCTCGCGGCGTGATCGGTATTCGCATGGGCGATGGCGATACCTTGGTTGGCATTGAGGTGGTTCGCCCCGATGTGACCTTGCTGACCTTGACCAGCAATGGCTATGGGAAGCGGACTCAGATCGCCGAGTACCGCAAGCAGAACCGTGGTGGCATGGGCCTGATCGACATTAAGACTGAGGGTCGCAACGGTCACGTGGTCGGAGTCAGTCAGGTCGAGGACAATGAGCAGGTGATGATTGTCACTTCGGGCGGCAAGATCATCCGTACTGGGGTTCATGAGGTTTCTGTGATCGGTCGCAACACCATGGGAGTGCGGCTGATCCGTCTCGACAAGGGTGAGCAGGTGGTCTCCTTCGCTCGTCTCGGAGAACAGGAAGAACAGCCTGAAGAGGATTCCTCCGAAGCTGAAGCTGAGCTGGAATCAGCAGCAGCAGCAGCGGACAGTGAGGCAGGCTCTACAGCTGCGCTCCCTGATGTCGAGGAGCAGCTTGATGTCGAGGAGGACGAGACGGTCCGTGTAGATGACTGAGGCGGAGGGCTCCTTTAGCCCCTGGCTGCGGCGGTTTGTCGGGCTCTGTGGTTTATGTTGCGCGTTTTTAATTGGAGCTTGTGAAGAGCCTGTTCCCGATGATCTGGCCCGGGCAGATGCCTTGTTTCGGGCCGGTCGACTAGAGGCTGCTGCTGCTGCCTATACGGGTCTTGGAGAGGAAGCCAAGGGTTGGCGACCTTTCGCCGCTTATCGTGCGGCGGTGATTTATCGCGATGCTCTTGGCGACTCTCGTCGGGCAGAGAAAGCCTTTGAAGAATGTAATCGTCGGTATCCGATGGATTCCTGGGGCTATTCCTGCCTTGTAGAGCTTGGTGATCTGCGCCGGGATGCCCGCCGCTTTCGAGCTGCGATCAGCTCTTATCGAGCGGCCCTTGAGCAACGCCCTAGAGGCAGCCTTGCTGAGCACAGTCTGTTTCACTCCGGGCGGTGCTACCTGGCGCTTGGTGAGTTTGAGCAGGCCAGGGTTGAGTGGCAGGAGCTTGGCCGGGAGTTTCCAGCCAGTGCGCTATTGCCTGAAGTTTCCCTTGAGCGGGCCCGGTCTTTTGACCTACAGGGTCGATATCGAGACGCCTTGGAAGCCTATCAAGCAACTCTTGAAGATCATCCTGGTGGCCTTGAAGAGGTTTTGGCTGCCTATGGAGTGGCCGAATCGTATGAGCAAATGGGCATGTTGAAGGAAGCCGAGCTTGCCTTTCGCTCAGTGCTTGAGCGCCACCCAAATCGTCAGGCGGTGGAGCTGAAGTTGAGCAGTCTCGAGAGCCGTATGGAGCGACGAGACAGGGAGCCTACTCAGGTGATTCAGCACGGTCGGGTGTTGAATCCCAGCCGCTGAGTTTCCAGGCTCTGTCGACCAACTCCAGGATCGGCACATCGCCTTGGCCCGGCTCATTGATTCTTAGTCTGCAGCGGCTGACTGAGCGTCGCTCTCCAACCCGAAGCAAGGCCACATTGAGCCAGATCCTGGATCCAGGGCTGGAGTTCTCCATGCTGTCGGGCCCCAGCGAATTCAACAGCGTAGCGAGCTGCTGGGCCTCTTCTGCTTGCAGATCTCTGCTGTTTTGCTGCCAGTTGGCCATATCGTCCAGGTGACTGCCGAAGAGGTTGAGCCTTGGCCCGCGAACGCTCTCTATCCGGGCACTGGGACGAGCCTCGTCCATGCGAAGGTCGATTCTGAGGTGGAGACGTTCACCGGTTCCTACGATCTGGCCGCGCAACAAGAATACCCAGCCACAGTTTTCTGCGGGAAGCTCAGCCAGTTCCGAGTCAATGGCTTGCAGAGCTTGTTTGAAGTCGTTCTGGCCCAGCCGCAACCGTAGCTCCAGGCGCGGCTTGCCTCGACCCAGACTGCTCAATGAGGACAGGATTGCCAGCAGGATTGGGCTGGCGAGCAAGAACAAGGCGCCGATCATCAGCCAGCCGAGCAGTGGATGTTCGGTCAGCAGCGGGGCCGCCGCCGCCCGGGCCAGTAGCCAGGCCAGTAGCAACATTCCCGGACAGCCAAGTGCTCTTATAAAGCGCTGAAAACCGCTTGGCCGGGCCAGCTCAAGGAGCTGCTGATCGCTAAGCTCCTTCCAGATCATAAACCTATTCCAGTGTCTTCGCGGTGCTGTTCGAAGTGGTGACGCCAGTGTGCTGCGAGCTCTTGGCACCGGGCTAAGTTGCTCGCCTCTTTGCCTTGCAGTTGTTTCCCCTTCAAGCGAAGCTCCAGGACTCTGGCAACCGTCCATTGGGGGTGTTTTCGTTCAATCAGCGCCACCTGATCGCTGGCCCGACAGCTACCTTCTTCAAGAACCCGGAAGTACCAACCGGTACGCTGGGTCTCAGCCACTCGTTTCACCAGACCACTGCGCAGCCAGCGTCGGTCAATGCTGCTACAGGGTAGGCGGGGCAGCGAGACCTGCAGCACCGCCTGGCCGACCTTAAAGCTGTCGCCTATGCAGACCATCTGCTCGTTGAATCCATGGATACAGAGGTTCTCGCCGAAGCCGCCCGGGCCCATTTCTTTGATCCCAAGTTCTTGCTGCCACAGTTGATAGTGGCTGAAGGGATACGCGAGTACGCTTTGATCGAGGCCGCCATGAACATCTTTGTTGGCAACTTCATCGAGCTCGAGACCTAGCTGGAGGATTTTTGCCGGGCCAGAGATTGGTTCCTTTATGAAGGCGCTACGCCAGGGCCGATTAAATGCCGGGTCTTCTGCGTGTGGCGGGTGTTCACGGACCTTTCCTGCCAGAACCGCGATGAGCTTTCCTGTTCTGAAATTGCTCATGGACCGCTACTGGGTGAAATCAGCACCACCAGATGATCTCTGGCAATGGTACCCCGCTGTCGCAGACTGCGGGCTGCCGCAACACAGGCCCCGGTAGAGAGCGATGCCCCAAGACCCAAACGTCTTGCAAGAAGTGCGCGTCCTTCTTTGCTGTCTCTGTCTTCGATTGCGATGGCGGCTCCCCTGCTGTCGCGCAGAGCTGTAAGTGCGAGGGAAGCAAGCTGTGGACTTGCGGGGCGCAGCTCACGGATCTCGGTGCGGCTCTTGCGCGTCCAAGGGGCCAGCTCGCTTCGATTTTTGCGGAAGGCCTCGACCAGGGGACAGAATTGGCTGCTCTGGATTGCTATGAGTTGGGGTCTTGTCGAACCGATCCAGCCGGCCGCCTCCATTTCGTCAAAGGCTTTGGCGATGGCGATCAGACCGACTCCGCTTGCGGTAGGAATAAGCATCACATCGGGGACTCGTTGCAGATCGTAGATGAGCTCGAAGCCTATCGTCTTTGCCCCTTCGAGCCGTGCCGGTTCGCTCAGTTCAGTGATGTCTAGCCAGCCATCTGGCCCTGTCGAGCTCAGACTGTCATCTGGCTGTTCCAGAGCGGCCCAGGGTAGGGTGCTGATCTCAGCGCCTTGTTCTCGCAGCTGATCGAGGAGCCACGGATCACTCTCTTCAGGTACTGCCACCTTGAGGTCAAGTCCGTTGAGCGAGGCATAGCAGGCCGCTGCCAGAGCCGAGTCCCCTGCTGAGCGTATGAAGACCTTGCCAATGCCTAGTTCTCTTGCCCTGGCGATGGCCATGGCCACGCCCCGCGATTCCCAGCTTTGCGAGGGGTTCTGAGCTTCGTCTTTGATAAGGAGATGGGGAATGTCCAGTTCGACTGCCAGGCCTTCGGCTGGAATTAACGGGGTGGCCCCCTCGCCCAGAGTTGGAAAGTGGTGAGCGCTGAGGGGGGCAAGCTCAGGCAGCCGCAACAGACTCGGTCTGCGGCTCAAAACTTGCCGGAGCCCAGGTACCCCGCGACTCATTTCGTATCGGGCCAGCAGTGGGCTTCTGCAGGATGCGCAGCGTCCTTGGACCTGCTGTGGGCTTGCACTTGTTTGGCACCGGGAGCAGTGCAGGTCCAGTAGGAGGCTTCGCACCTGCGAACAATAGCTCAATTGCTCGATGAAGGGCCTCGTGTCTGCGTTATCCCAAACGCAGTCTTCAAAGAGACGGAATGGAGGCTTTGCTCGTTGAGGGGTGGTTTAGTTTGGGTCGGCTGCGAATTGGAGCCGCTCACCGCAGTGGTTGGCAGTGAAGGTTTCCAGATGATCTGGCCCGCTGCGAATGGTCCCGCTTACGCCACTTTGGTCGTGGCGGACCAGATTGAGCCGAGTGTCGTCGGTCAGGGTAAGTGTCGTTCCGGCGAGATCGATGCCGCTGAGCTTGGTCAAGCAGCGCTGGTCTTGCAGGTCATAGCTGTCGTCGCCTGTGACGGAACACAGCTCAGGGTCCGCCTCATTGGCCACATAGGATCCCAACCAATCATGGAGGTCACCCTTTACTAAGGCGACGAGCAGGAAGTCCTCATCATCGTCTGCCAGATCGTAGTTTATATCGCAGTCCAGCCCTTCCTCTCTGGGCAGCAGCAGACTGGCTGCTGTGGCCTGGAGAGTTGGATAGTAGACCGACAGGAACAGCGCGCTGGGTAGTTGGTGGCTACCTGCTGCCTGTTCCCGATCCGGTGGGCAGCCCGTAAGTGCGGTGAGCAGTCCGGCGATGAACACTATGGTCAGGGAGGTTTTCGCCATTCTTAGAGCCTATCTTTGCCGGATCTCAGCGGCAACGGAAGTCTCGTTCGGTGGCAGCCTTCACAGGGGGTAGTTGGGTCTTGCCACCCTTGCGACTTGTGCCATATAGTCCTGCTCCGCTGTTGCTGGCTGGAGCTTGCTATTGAGCTTGTTTTGCTCGCATTTCGGTGAGCTGATCTGGAGGGGAAATTGGAAACGGACCGCCTCGAATTCTTCCGCAACTTGTTGACCGAGCGTCTGGAAAAGCTCATTGCTGAGGCCGAATCAGGAGTAGGAGAGCTGGTCTCGGAAAAGGAGAACCTGCCTGACTCCATCGACCTCGCTACTCATGAATCCAATCGTGATTTCACCCTGCGGATGCGGGATCGGGAGCGAAAACTCATCTACAAGATTCGTAAGGCCCTGGTGATGATTGACGAGGGTGATTACGGTGAATGTGAGGTCTGCGGTGAGGAAATCTCTGAGGGCCGCCTGATGGCTCGGCCTGTGACCACCCACTGTATTGATTGCAAGACGGAAGCCGAGCAGCAGGAACGCGTTCGCGGACTGTAGGCGCTGTTCACGCTGCTCGTAGCAGACGCGCTACAGCTCGACCATTTGAATCTTGGTCCCCTCGGCCTGGTTCCATGCCGATAGAGTCCATTGTTGCTGAGGTTGCGATACCCGTACCAGCGCCTGGTACCTTTCACTATTCGATTCCAACCGAACTGCGCGGCAGCCTGGAGATAGGTCAGGCGGTCTCAGTTCCTTTCGGGCGGCGCCGCATCACCGGCTACGTTCTCGACCTGTTTAGTGAGAAGCTTGAGGATCGGTCTTTAAAGGATGTGATTGGCCTGGTGTCTCCAGAGCCTCTGTTTCCCGCAGATCTTATTGAGGTCTACAAGTGGATCGCTCACTATTACGCTCACCCTCTCGGGGAGGTGCTTCGAACCGCCCTGCCAGGGGCCAGTCGCAGCGCCAGTAGGGGAGTTGCTAGGCTGCTTGAAGCGGGTCGGCTGCGCGCCGCAGAGGCTGGCGATGAAGCCCTGGATCGCTTGCTACAGCGGTTGGCTGAATCGCCACGGGGGGCGATCTCTATCGCTACCTTGTTGCGAGAACCTGGCTGGACCCGCGCTCTGATCGGCAGGGCCGAGAAAGCGCAGTTTCTTGAGACGGGTCAATCTGAGAGTCGAAAAGCGCTTCGGGTACGAACCGAAGAACTTTATGAGCTTAATTGCTCAGCACGGGCCGCTCGTGACGCTTTTCCCCGGCCGGGCCCGGTTCGGGACCGACTCATCGATTATCTGGATCGGTTCGGGCCGGTCTCACGCGCTGAGCTGAAGGATGCGTTTCGGTCGGCTGGACCTTCGCTGAGGCAGCTTAGAGACAGGGACTTACTGGAAATAAGCGAGCGGGTGCTCCAACCTGGTGCGGCTGAGCGGGTTGTTATTGATCCGGCAGATGTTGAGCCGCGCAAGCCAACCGAGCAACAGGCAGGTGCACTGGATGTGCTCGGTCAGGCTTTGCAGCAGGGAGACTTTGCTGCCTTTTTACTTCATGGGGTTACCGGCTCGGGCAAGACAGAAGTCTATCTGCAGCTTGCTGCCAGGGTCCTGGCAGAGGGAGGTACAGCGCTGTTGCTGGTGCCTGAGATCGGCTTGACTCCCCAGTTTCTGGCGCGCTTTCGGGCCCGCTTTGGCGAGCGAACTGTTGCGGTCTTGCACTCTGGCTTGACTGAACGGGAGCGTTTTGACGAGTGGCTGCGGATTCGGTCTGGCGAAGCTGCGTTGGTGGTTGGACCCCGCTCGGCGGTTTTTGCACCGGTGGAGAAGCTCAGGCTGGTTGTGGTTGATGAGGAGCACGACGGTTCTTACAAGCAGGAAGAGGGCTTGCGCTACAACGCCAGAGATGTGGCGTTGGTTCGTGGCAGGAAGGCCGGCGCCGTGGTGGTTCTCGGTAGCGCTACGCCATCGCTGGAGAGTCTGTACAACACCCAGCAGGGGCGTTATCGACTGCTGCAGCTGAACTCGCGGGTTACGGGTCGTGCGCTTCCCGAGGTGGAGCTTGTAGACCTGAAGGAATTTCCGGTCTCGGAACCGGACGCACCGGCTGCGGCATTGAGCCCGCCCATGAGAGAGGCCATAGAGAGCAACTGGCAAGCAGGCGGTCAGGCCATTTTGTTGCTCAATCGGCGCGGCTTTGCCACCACTGTGGTGTGTACTGCTTGCGGCGATCACTTTCGCTGTAGCGAATGTGATGTCTCTTTGACCTATCACGGCCGCTCTCACAGCGTTACCTGTCACTGGTGTGGTCAGACGCGGCCTTTGCCGGAATCCTGCCCCTCCTGTCGAGATCGTTCAGGGCTTCAGCTGGTTGGTCATGGTACGGAGCGCCTGGAAGAGGGCATGCTTGCGCTCTGGCCCGAATTGCGGGTGGATCGGATGGATGCGGACACGACCCGGTCCCGCTCTTCTCATCGCCGGATTCTTGATCGCTTTCGCGCGGGAGAGGTGGATGTCCTGGTCGGTACCCAGATGGTTGCCAAGGGACATGACTTTCCGAGGGTTACCTTGGTTGGGGTTCTGCACGCCGATTCAGCTCTGCATATGCCTGATTTTCGGGCCAGCGAGCGGACCTTCCAGCTGGTCTCTCAGGTAGCCGGTCGAGCCGGCCGAGGTGAGCGGCCTGGCAGGGTATTGGTGCAGACTTGGCACCCTGGTCATCATGCAATTCGATTGGCCATGGCCCATGATTTTGAGGGTTTTGCTAAGCGTGAGCTCAGATTCCGAGAGGGCCTTTGGTACGCGCCCTTTGCTCGGCTGGTGATGTTTCGTTTGAGTGCCCGTGATGAGCGCTGTGGGGAGCGGGCTGCGACGGTCTGTCGAGATCGAATTGAAGAACTCGGTAGAGGCCTCGTTACCGGCCCTGGTCAGCTGCGGGTGCTGGGGCCAAGCCCCTGTCCGGTCTATCGGGCCAGGGGACGGTTTCGTTGGCAGCTTTTGGTGAAGGCCAACGGTCATCGTGTGCTTGGCGCTCTGCTGCAGGGATTGAGGTCAGAGCTACCGCAGCTGGTAGGGAGGCAGGGTGGCGATGCTCGGGTCGTGATCGATCGAGATCCCTACTCGATGCTATAGCAGCGCGACGTCGATACAGAGCGCAAAGGTCAACAGCGGCAGGTAGGCCAGAGAGACCAGGAAGAATCGTTTCGCCCAGCCAGGCTTGGGTTCGCGACGAAAGCCCTGTAGTGACGAGCTCAGGAACCATAAGCCGAGCAGCAATGCTGCGGCCCCATAAAAAAGACCAGCCATACCTTCATAGACCAGGGCCAGGGACAGCGGCAGAAGAATTGCGCACCAGGCTACTGCTTGCGCTTTGGCCACCGCTTCGCCGCGAACCACTGGAACCGTTCGAATCCCAGCTCGTTCGTAGTCTTGCTGGCGAAATAGCGAGATGGCCAGGAAGTGGGGGAGTTGCCATACGGTCAGCACGGCAAACAGCAAAATTCCTCCGAGCCCCACCGAGTTGGTGACCGCTGTCCAGCCCATCAAGGGTGGGGCAGCCCCCGCCAGAGCGCCTACGGTCAGTGAGATGGGCGCACTTCTTTTCATGGGGGTATAGACCAGCACGTAGACGAGCCAGGCAATTGCACCAATGCTCAGGGTCAGTAGGTTCAGACCAGCTAGCAAGGCCAGTGAAGCAAGGCCGAGCACTACGCTGAACACGAAGGCCTGTGTTGGAGTCAGCCGTTGACTGGGCAGGGGGCGCGCTGCGGTCCGCATCATTAAGGCATCCCCTTCGCGTTCAAGCACCTGATTCATGGCGTTGGCAGAGCTAACGATCAGGGTGCTGCCGAGGCCCAGCAGAGCAAGGTCGAGAGGATCAAAAGAGCGGTCGACCGACTGGGCGTGTTGGGCAAAGGCCATGCCGCCCACGGCCATGAGCAGATTCATGGCGGTGATGGATGGTTTGCTCAGCTCGATGTAGCTGGCGATGGTAGAGCCCAGTGGGCGGGCCGACTCGGGCAGATTTTCGGTCATCTGCGCCGCTTATACACAGAAGGAGAGGTGCGAACCAGTACATGTTTTGCGACACTGCTGTTCGTGGATTCAAGGCCCATCATCATCTGGCTGTTGCTGGTCTACTTTTCCATTGCCGCGATGGTGGCTCTGGGTGGCACGGTTCGATTGACCGGCTCGGGCCTGTCGATGGTGGATTGGAAGCCCTTGATGGGCACTCTACCTCCCCTTGGCGAAGAGGCCTGGCTCGACAAGTTCGAGCTCTATAAGTCCAGCCCCCAGTTTAAGAAGGTCAACTACTGGATGGAGTTGGCCGATTTCAAGCGGATCTTCTTCTGGGAGTATCTGCATCGCCTGATGGGCCGTCTGCTCGGACTGATCTTTGCTTTGCCGTGGTTGTGGTTTGTGGTTACCGGTCGCCTGCGTGGTCGGGCCGCCGGCCGCACCGCCATTGCTTTTGTGCTGGGTGGTTTGCAGGGGGTACTGGGTTGGTACATGGTCCGCTCAGGATTGGTGGACCGACCTTCTGTAAGTCACTTGCGTCTCGCTGCTCATCTGGGCCTGGCCCTGCTGGTGGCCAACTATGTGCTCTGGCTGTTACTTGAGTATCTGGTGCCACCCTTGCCTTCCGCCGAGGGGGCGACTGAGAAGGCGCGCAGAACAGCTTTGACCGGGGCATGGGCCCTGTTGGCGCTGATTTCTGTGCAGGTTATCTACGGTGCTTTCGTCGCTGGTACCCGCGCCGGACACCTGTTTGCAACCTTTCCGGACTTCTCAGGGAGCTACTGGCCAGCTGGACTGGGAACCATCCAGCCCATTTGGCTTGATCTTCGCGACAACCCGGTCACCTTGCACTTCATCCATCGCTTTCTGGGCTTGTTGATTGCGGTTCTCGTGCCCATCTGGTTCTTGGTCACCCGAAAGGCTGTACGGAGTACTCCCCAGCGGCTTGCCGCTGCGTTAATGGTCTCTACTGTTGTGGCCCAGGTCGGATTGGGGGTGGCCACCGTGTTGCTTTCGGTTCCTCCAGTTCTGGGCGTAGCCCATCAACTTGGAGGCATGGCCCTTCTCTCGTGTGCGGTCTTTGCGGTTTTTGTCTTTGGCAAGCGCAGTCCTTGAGAGCCGTGCCGCTTCTTTTCGGCGCGTACTTCCTTGAGCCGTTTGCCAGCTGCCTTGAAGCGAGGCCAGACCTCTACCGATTTCCTCAGCCAATCAATGGCTGCGTCGTAGTTGCGTGTGCGTCGCTCAAGAAGGCCCAGTCGATAGTAGGTGTGGGCCTTGAATTCAGCAGGTGGTTCGGTGTCTAAATAGCGTTGGTAAGAGGTCCGAGCCTGCTTGTTACTCTTGCGGCTCTTGAACCAGGTCTCGCCAATATGGAAGTGGACTCGCTTGTTGTTGGGGTCGACCTGCAAGACCTCTTGGAAGGCGGCCAAAGCCGTCTTGAATTCCTTCTTGTAGCGGTGCACTCGGGCCAGGGTCATTTGATTGATGATGTTGTCGGGAAAGCGCTTCTTGGCCCAATAGGCCTCAGCGGTCGCTTCTGCCCACTTTTTGCCCTCGATGTAGCTGTAGGTAAGGGCCACAGATGCTGGAGCAGAGCAGAGAAAACCCTGCTCTCGGGCCTCCCGCATCTGCTTGAGTCCCTGCTCGCGTCGATCGCCGAAGCGGGGTAGATAGGGGACTTGTTCGGTGATCGCTGTGCGCCAGTAGTTGTAGAGACCCAGGGCAAGCTTTGCGTCGTGGAAGTGGGGCTCCCTACGGTGCAGTTTTTTGATGTACTCCATGGCGTCCCAGGCCTTGTTGAGCGCCGAGATGTATTCACTGCGTCGAACGTCGTACATGGCGTCTACACCCAGGTGCACCGCGTACATGAAGTAGATCCAGCTCCGGTTTGCTCGGCTGCGCATGGCCAGCCTCAGGCGCTCCTGGGTCTCGGCGAACTCGCTTCTATAGGTGGCGTCCCAGTGGTAGTCGTAGTTCTCAACCATCATCGCCTGGTAGACCAGACTTCGCCCCAAAGGGCCTAGTGGTGAATCGGGAAACTCGATACCAGCAACCTCAAATTCCTGTAGCGCTGCGTCGTATCGTCGTAGATAGATGAGCTCCATGCCTTCCTGGGCGAAACGGAATTCGGCTCGATGTACACCGAGGGGGTTTTCGCCGGAAAAGCCCCGCCCACTGAGGTCGCGGCTGCGCGCCTCAGCGAAATCTGGGGCGAGGCCCGCCAGCAACACCAGGCTGAGCAGGAAGGCAAAATATTGAATGCGGCTCATTGCGACGTCTCCGCTGCGTTAAGAGCTGCGTCGACAATGTCGGCTTCGATCCGAGTTCCATAGAGGCGAGTGCACTCTTGGAGGCCAGTTGGTGAGGTGACGTTTACTTCTGTAAGCCGATCGCCGATCACGTCGATGCCAGTAAAAATGAGCCCATTTTCACGTAGGTATGGGGCCAGTTGCGCGCAGATCTGATGGTCCATTTCGGTCATTTCACAGGCTTTGACGATGGCCCCTACGTGAATATTTCCTCGATGGTCATTTTTTGGCGGAATTCGCAAAAAAGCGCCTTTTGGCACACCGTTTACAAGGATAATGCGCTTGTCGCCATCGCTGATCTCTGGCAGGTAGGCCTGGACTACCGCGTGAACCTGGCCGCCCAGAGTTGAGGTCTCGATGAGAGAGCCGAGATTACGGTCGGCTGCGTCCAGGACAAAGATCCCCCGCCCCCCGTTGCCGTCCCAGGGCTTGATCACCGCTTTGCCACCCAGTTCATCGATAAAATTTCGAATCTGTTCGGTTTTGCGACTTATTAACGTGGGGGCGATGAGCTCTGGGAAGCGCAGGATGACCATCTTTTCGGTTGCATCCCTAAGGCCAGCAGGTCGGTTGCAGACCAGGGTGTTCGGGCCCGCTTGATCGAGCAGATAAGTGGAGAACACATAGCGCATGTCGAAGGGGGGATCGGTGCGCTTGAAGACCACCTTGCAGTCAGCCAGGGAGAGCTCTTTTTGCTCGATGATTGTGGCGATTTTCGGCTTGGGGCCAACCTTAACCAGGCTGGCGTCAGCAAAAGTCTGCCCGTCTTTACTCCAAAGGTCTGCTGGGCCACAGTGCCATACACTGCCGCCGCGTCGCTGCCATTCGATCATCAGCGCATAAGACGAGTCCTGATCAACCAGAATGCTCGAGATCGGGTCCATGACGAAGAGTGCGTGCATGGGGCTCCCTGCGGCTGTCTTTGCTGTTGCTAAGCGGATCTATGAGCTCATTCATCCTAGTACATGTGCGGCGATGCGGTGTCCGTCCCTTGGCTGTGGCCCCCAAAGTTGCGACGGGCAGGTAGGATTCATGCTGCTGGGAGTTCCTGCGATGTTTGCCCTTCGCCTCATTTGCCTTTCTGTTGTGGCCTCGATGGTTGCTCTGCTGTGTGCCTGTGGACCAATTCGTTCGACGGTGGTCTTGATTCAGGCTGAGCGAGGCTTGCAGGAGGCCCGGGCTCTTGGCTCAGCGGAGCTGGCGCCCTACCCCACTGAGATGAGTGCGCGTCTCATCGCTAAGGCCAAGGAAGAGCAGGGTTATTCTTCTTTTGATACCGCCACGGTGCTTGCCGAAGACGCTCGTAAGCTGGCAGGAGACGCATTGCGGTTGGCAAAGGAGGCTAGCTCCCCTCGTTCAGCGGATGAGCTGCAGGTGGATTCCGTGACCGATGACTCTGCTGGCGACGACGA
>DJIF01000123.1 GCA_002433485.1 Deltaproteobacteria bacterium UBA6601 | reverse complement strand
AGCTGGCGATGACGACGACTCGGCGCTGGGCTCCTGAGTTCTACTCCAGGGCCATCAGCACCTGGCCTGCTCGCAGTTCCTGCTGGTCAACGACCTCGATGCGCGTGACCCGTCCGTGGGCCTTAGAGACCGGCTGCCAGCGAATGGGGTTGAAGGTCTTCATGACCTCAACCAGGCCGATGACCTGCCCAGCCTCAATTCGATCGCCGACCTGGACGAAGGCTGGCGCGTCGGGATCGGGACGGCCATAGAAGATCCCGGCGCTGGGGCTGCGGATGAGCTCGGCTTCGCCTTCAGCGAGTTCATCGCCAGGCTCGGTCTGCCCAGTCTGACCGGCTTGATCCTGGGCGGGTGCTGATGAGGTCAGCGGCCGACTGCCACTGATCCCCTCCTCCAGGGCAAACAGATCGTGAAGGCTCCAGATGCGCGGGTTCTTGATCCGGCGGTGCCCCATGCTCTGGTAACTCATCTCGGCCCAGGCCACCAATCGCTCACGCAGCTCTCCGACCAGGACCACTTCATCGGTATCCATCTGGCGCGCTGAGGCCAGAGGATCCATGTCTCCTTCGATACGCTGCTCGACCGCAGCCATTCCAGCTTCGATCTCGGCGCGTTCCTCGGGATCGTCGCTGACGATCGCGAAATTCTCATCCAATCGAGCGTTGTAGGCGCCGATGGCGAGGGTTCGCCCTTCCATGACCGACAGGCGAGTGACAGGCGTACTCAGCTGCAGAACCGGATCGTAGGGCAGACCAGCCAGCGCGTAGTAGCCAGCGCCGCTCGCCTTGCGCAGCAGCACCGTCGCCATGGGCGCGCTGTTGGTGGAGTTGGTGTAGATGAGCGAGCTGCCGTAGCCCAGCAGACCATGCTGCTCAGCTTGAGGGCCAATGTCGAAGCCCGAGACGTCCTGCAACCACAGCAAAGGGATTCCATCGTCATTACAAGCGCGCGAAAAGGTCGAAAGCTTGGCGATACCCTGTCGATAGAGAATTCCGGCCGGCTTGCTGGCGCCAGGCTGATCCGGATCATCAATGAGGCCGCTGCGATTGGCCAGGATCCCCACGTAGAGGCCGCTGATCCGAGCGACTCCGGTGATCACCTCACGACCCGTCTCGGGCATGAACTCCCAGAACAAAGAGTCGTCCACCAGGCGCGCGATGATCTCGTGAACTTCGTAGGCAACCCGGTGATCGGCCGGCAACAGACCGGTCAGCTCAGCACATGGATAGCGAGGCGCTGCAGCCTCAAGGCCGTAGCGGTAATAGGGCACTGCTGAACTCGGCAGCGTTTCGATCTCCCGGCGAAGAGCAGCAATACAATGAGCGTCGTCCGGTACCCGAAAATCAGCGCAACCAGAAACCCCCACATGAACATCAGGGCCACCGATGGAGTGGCTGGTCATGGCCATGCTCTTAGCTCCCTTGATGAGGGCGGCGCCAGCAATGACCATATAGGCCTGTTCAGTCATGTAGACCTTGTCGCTGATGATCGGCATGTAGCCACCACCAGCGATGCAATCACCAAAAACCCCAGCGATCTGAGGGACCCCTTCTGCCGAGAGCAGCGAGTTCATCTTGAAGATGTGGCCTGCTCCTTTCGGTCCGGGAAAGGTGGCCGCCTGTTCGGGCAGGAACAAACCGGAGCAGTCCACCAGGTAGAGGGTAGGCAGACGCATCCGCCGAGCGATTTCCTGAGCTCGCTGGATCTTCTCTGGAGTACGCGGCCACCACGAACCGTTGGCCACCGTGTTGTCGTTGGCGATCACCACCACCCAGCGGCCGTGGACTCGAGTGAAAGCGGTCACGACCCCGGCTCCAGGGGAGGTTTTAGCCCGCTCCCCAAAGGTATCTCCGTAGTTGACTAGGGTTCCTACAGCCAGGAGCGGGGCGTCTTTGTCCCGGAGCAGGTCAAGCCGCTCCCAGGTAGTCAGCTTGCCCTTGCTGTGCACCCGCTGGCGGCCGCGCTCGCCCCAACCATCGCGCACCTCGGCACGAGCCTTTAGCACCCGTTCTTCGCGCTTCTCCATAGAGGAGCTCTGCCGCGCAAAGCTTGCGTCATCCAACACCTTGTCGCGGGGCGAACCGATGGGCTTGAGCAGGACCTTTGCCATCTCAGGACCCTTCTTTTCTGGCAGCGACTTCGTTGAGTTCGGGGCGGCCCGGGATCACCCCAACCTGCAGTTTGCCGGCGGCAAATTCAGGGGCAGCCAGGACATCCTGGTGCAGAGAAGCGGTCGTAGGCACCCCCTGCAAATCCATGCCGGACAGAGCCTCTGAGCAGGTCTGAATCGCAACGCTGCGGTCGCTACCCCAGCCGATGATCTTGGCAATCATCGAGTCATAGTAGGGCGAGACGGCACTGCCTTCATCTACCGCAGCGTCAATGCGCAACCGCCCCTGACTGGGCTGTGGAATGTGAAAGCGCTCGATGTCCCCGGGACTGGGTCGAAAGCCCTGGTCGGGATCTTCGGCGTTGAGCCTCAGCTCAATGGCGTGTCCGTCAATCTTGAGATCCTCCTGGCTGAACCACAGCCGCTCGCCAGCGGCAATGCGAATCTGTGCCTGGACGAGATCTATCCCGGTAATCATTTCGGTAACCGGATGCTCCACCTGCAAGCGGGTATTCATCTCGATGAAATACAACTCATCGCTGGCGCCGTCGAGCAGGAACTCCACTGTGCCGGCACCCTGATAGCCAAGCTGCTCAGCAGCCCTGGCAACCAGCGCGCCCATCTCTGCGCGCCGCTCATCGCTCAATGCCGTGGAAGGAGCCTCCTCGAGCAGTTTCTGATGACGGCGCTGGATACTGCACTCCCGCTCGAACAAGTGGACAGCATTGCCCCAGCGATCGGCAAGCACCTGAAATTCAATGTGACGCGCGCTGCCAAGAAACTTCTCCAGATACATGGCGTCGTTACCGAAGGCAGCAGCAGCTTCGCGGCGAGCCGCGCTCCAGGCCAGCCGAAGTTCATCGGCGCTATTGGCACGCCGCATCCCCCTGCCACCGCCACCGGCGTCGGCCTTGAGGAGGACTGGATAGCCCATCTGCTCAGCGAGCTGGAGCGCCTCTTCCAGGTTCTCGAGCAGGCCTTCCGATCCTGGAACAACCGGTAAACCAACCGCCTTGGCCGCGGCCTTGGCCGAGGCCTTCTCGCCCATCGTCCGGATCACCGAAGGCGGTGGGCCGATCCAACCGAGCCTGGCCTGCATCACAAGTTGGGCGAACAGAGCGTTCTCGGACAGGAAGCCATAGCCAGGGTGAATGGCCTGACTCTGACTGTCAGCCGCAGCCTTCAGGATTCGCTCCATGTTCAGGTAGGACTCGGTCGCTTTGGCCGGGCCAATGCACAGAGACTGATCCGCCTCATGGACGAAGGGAGCCTCAGCGTCGGGCTCTGAGTGAACGGCAACCGACTCGATGCCCATCTCCCGACAGGCCCGAATTATCCTTCTGGCAATCTCACCTCGATTGGCTATGAGCACTCTTCCGTACATGGCGGCGAGGGTAGCAGATGCAGCCTGTAGGGCTCTTACAAGCTGAAGATTCTACTTGGTGATCACACCCTCATAGTTCATAACCCCGTTACGATCCCACCACTGCACGGTCATCGTATTGCCGATGAGTTCAAACCAGGTAAAGCCTTCAGTGGTGTCATCCTGCCAGTAGGTCGGGTTATTGCCCTCAAAGTCAGTGGTCTTGGCCCCGGCTCCAGACACCATAAAGGCAGTTCCTTTGCAGGTATCAGTCAGCCACTGGCGGCTGTGGTCGTGACCGCTCAGGTAGAGATCGACATTGCCGCAAAGGTGGGCATTGACGAAGTCCTCAATCTCTCCGCCATCAGCATAAGGAATGCCAGGCAACCCCTCGTACGAGCCGGCATTGCCATGGGGGCCATTAGAGATATAAGGGTGATGTCCGTAGGCGATCTTCCAAGTCGCGGTCGATGAGGCCAGGGCTCCCTGCAGCCAGGCCTCCTGATCATCAACAAGATCACCGAAGTCGGGGGTCAGGAAGGGGATGTAGAGACCGTCGAAGAAGATTTCGCTGGTGTCGAGCACAAACATATCCAGCGCGCCGTGACTGTGCCGGTGCCACCGGGATGGAAGCCGCCACTTCGTCGTGGCACCGGTCCACGGCAGCGGCGAGGTTCCAACTGTCGTATAGGCGACCTGGTTGTCTCCCTGAGAGACGTTGATCCCAGTCCCTCCGAGAAAGTCATCACCACCATCATGATTGCCCAGACTGGGATAGAAGGGCAGATTGATGTTGGCATAGGGAGCCTCGAACTTTTCGTCCCACTGTGGGTCGTTCACGCTGTCCACACCGATGTCGTAGAAGTTGTCGCCCAGCAGAATGACAAAGTCACAGCCCTGACTGGAGCACACCTGCTCCATGACCGCCGAAACTTCATACTGTGCGGTGTTGCCCTCGCCGGTATCGCCCAGGGCCACAAAGCGTACCGGCTTAGCGGCCGGATGGTCGTCATCGCCGCTGCTGTCGTC
>DJIF01000147.1 GCA_002433485.1 Deltaproteobacteria bacterium UBA6601 | reverse complement strand
CAGCTGACTGGCTCCTATCACAGTCATGGGGTACAAGTTGCGGCGGAGACCGCCGGTGCCCAATCTCGCCCTTATTCTCAGCTCCTTGCTGTTGCCTGTCGCTTGGCTTATTCCTGCTCTTCAGGGAATAGAGACCGGCCACTATCTCGAACCCCTGCTGTCGGGCCTCGCCATCGTGGCCGCAGCCTTCCTGCTGTCCTGGGCCACTGAGTTGGCCGAGATCTATGTGCCACCGGCCTTCGCCCTCATCGTTCTGGCGCTGGTATCGGTGCTTCCTGAATACGCCATCGACATCCACTTCGCCTACACTGCCGCCACCCGACCAGAGTACGTGGAGTATGCAGTCGCCAACATGACCGGGGCCAACCGACTGCTGGTCGGTCTGGGCTGGTCGATGCTGGTCTTCGTCCTGTTCATGAAGACGCGGATCCGCAGCATGGAGGTAGACCCAAGCCAACGTACTCCGCTCTCTTTCCTGCTCATCGCGACGCTGTATTCTTTTATTCTGCCGCTCAAGGGCACCATCAGCATCTGGGACTCAGCAGTCCTGCTGCTGATCTTCCTGGCCTATGTGCGGCGGGCGCTGCGCGCTGAGGCTGAAGAAGCGCCTCTGGTTGGGCCTGCCGGCTGGATTGCAGAGCGTTGCTCTGATGCCAGTCGCATCGCCATCATCGTCAGCTTTCTCGTCTATGCCTGCTTGGTGATCTGGTGCTCTGCCGAGCCCTTCGCCGATGGGCTGGTAGCAGTCGGCCTGGGCTGGAACATCGACGAATACATACTGGTCCAGATGATCGCCCCCCTAGCCTCGGAGGCACCGGAATTCATCGTTGCTATCCTGTTCGTCTTGAAAGGGCGAGCATCCACAGCACTGGGCGCACTCATCTCATCCAAGGTCAATCAATGGACCCTGCTGGTCGGCGCCATTCCCATCGCTTATTCGGTGGGCTCGGGGGAGATCCTGGCTCTGGAGTTGGCAGCTCGACCTCAAGAAGAGTTGCTTATCACCTCAGCTCAGTCTCTGTTTGCGGTTGCTATCCTCGCTGACCTGCGCTTCCGTCTCGGCGAGGCCCTGCTACTCTTCGTACTGTTTTCTCTCCAGCTGCTGCTGCCCTTCGAGGGAGTTCGCTATGCCTTCTCTGGCCTGTACTTTCTGCTGATTCTCGTGCTCGGATTCGGCAGCCGCCAACGTCAGAATGACCTGAGCCGTCTGCTGCGTCCCGAATAGGCCAACAGACTGCTAGAATTCAACACTGATGGATCGTCACACCTCACCTCTGCGCCTGTCCCGCCGCTCTCAACGAGCCGCTACAGCACTGCTCGGCGCCCTCGCCCTGCTGCTCACCGGCTGCCCGCCGGAAGACGGTTCCGTCGCGCCACCGACCATCGATCTTCGTAAGCAGCTCGAAGAGACCGAACAGCAGAGCGCTCAACAGGCCCGCGAAGCAACTCAAGGCGAAGCCCCGCAGCAGACCGGCCCGGTAGAAACCGTAAAGGTGTGCATCCTGCTGCCAGCGAGCGGAGCTAGCCGTGACCAGGGCGCAGAAACGCGGCGGGGAATGGCGATGGCACAGGCCCAGGTGAAAGCGGAGAAGTGGAGAAAGCGCCGCATCAACTGGACCGAAAAAGACACCGGCTCTACTGAAGCCGACGCAGTAGCAGCGTTCCACGCCTGCTTGCAAGAGGGCACCCCGATCATCATCGGACCGGTGCATCCGGCACCAGTTACCGCCCTGATCCCCATCGCCGCAGCTCATGAGCTGATTCTCATCATCCCTGAAATCGGCGCGGCCCAGGTAGATACCTGGACCGACAATCTGTTTGCCATCAGCCCTGCTTCCACCGAGATGGCTCGAGTAGCCGCCAACAACGCCCGCAAAGAACGTGGCATGGGGCGAGCCATTGTGCTGCACAGCTCCGATGGCTTCGGAGAAAGCCTGGCCCGGACCTTTAAGGAACACTTTGAAGCTGACTCTGCCGGTCGCGTCGTCGCGAGCCTGCCGCTCGCCGCTGATAAGCCCGACGCCTGGGCCTCAGCGGCCATCCAAACGGCCCTGGAAAATGAAGCCGATTCCCTGTTCATCGTTGGGCCGGGCGAGCCAGCTAAAGCAATCGCCAAGGCGATGAACAGTGACCCGCTTCGCAATGCCCAGGCCTGGTTCATCGACTGGTCCATGTATCCCAGCGTGCTGGAAGCGGCCGGTGAGGCTATCCAGCGGGTGCACTGGGTCAACCGCCCTCTACCCGGCGGAAGCTTCGAAGACAGCTTTCTGGCCCGCTATCAGGCGCAACCCGACTTCGAAGCCGGTTCGGGCTTTGACGCCATCCTGCTGGCGGCTGGAGCGATCGAGAGCGCAAGCAGCCTCGACCTCAAGGAGATTGCTAAAGCCGTCGCGGCCACCAAAGTGGCCGGTGCCTTTGGCCAGGGCGCTATGGTCAAGCTGGGCGGCGTCACCGCCGAAGACGCCGCAAGCTATCGAACCATAGAACCGATGCGGGCACCTGACTCGGAAGTCTGGACCTTCTCAGGCTACTGATCAGCTAGTCCTGCTCCACTGCAGTTCTGCGGGCCCTGGATGCGCCAGGGCATACTCAGCCAATCAAAGAGGCTATGGTTGGTGCCATGGCCTCCCCTCTGAGTTCCCTTCGAGTCCTCGGTCGCCGGCTGCGCTCTGGGACCGCTGAGGACCGGGCTCAGGTCTCTCGACCACTACAAAGAGAGCCCTCGATCTTCCTGGTGAAGACGCCGCCATGGGACACCCGATTACCACCGCTCGGTATCGGCTATCTGAGCGCCTACCTCCGCTCCAAAGGCATCGAAGCCCCAGTCTGGGACTGCAACATCGACACCTACCTGCGGTTTCGCATGGACCGAGAACCCCTGTGGGACATGGAGGCGGCGGTATTCTGGTTTACGCCCGACAAAGTCGCTGAGGTCTTCAACCACGAATGCGACGTGGTGGCGCGCCGGATAATTGAGGCAGACACACCCTATGTGGGCTTCTCCCTGACCATGGAGGGCATTGCCTTCGCCAAGCTGGTGACCGACCGGCTGCGCCGCGATGCTCCGGAGAAGATCGTCGTGATGGGTGGACCTGGGGTCGCCTTCCCCGAGTTTCGCGCACTGTTCCCACGCGGTTCAGTAGACATCTTCGTGGTCGGAGCCGGCGAGGAGGCCCTGCGCGTCCTCATCAGCAACCAGATCGGCGCAAACGGCGAAGGCCTTGCTAACGCACCCGATAGCCTGAAACACTGGAAAGACAGGCCCCAGGACCCCGATTCCCCGCTCTGCATCTCCCATGAGATTGCCCCCAGCTCCTTCGTCCACCCAAGCTTCGAGGGCTACGACCTGTGCAAATACCGAGGCCGAGACCACATCGCCCTGATCATGGGTCGCGGTTGCTTTCGCTCCTGTGCGTTCTGTTCTGACCGACCGGACCAGGGAGCCTACCGAGCGGTGGGCTTTGAAAGCCTCATGGCCGCTATTGCCTTCTACAAAGAACACTACTGGATCGGCGGAATCACCTGGAATGACCTCATCCTCAACGGTGACCTCTCCCACCTGAGTCGGTTCTGCGATGTGCTGATCGAAAATCAGGTCGAGCTGGTGTGGGACGGTCAGGCTACAGCTCACCGGGTGATGAACAAACACCCAGAATTGTTCGCAAAGATGGCGCACAGCGGCTGCACCGATCTGACCTATGGACTCGAGTCGTTCGACAACAAAGTCCTCAAGCGCATGGGCAAGGGCTACACCGTGGATGTCGCAGTGGAGACCCTCAAGCTGACCCACGAAGCTGGGATCAGCACGGGCATCAACATGATCTGTGGCTTCCCCGGCGAAACAGAGCAACAGTTTCAGGCGACCCTCGACGCCCTCGAAGAACACCGCGACTACATTGACCGGGTCACCTCACTCAGCGTCTGCGCGGTGGTCCCAGGATCACCACTATGGACCCAGCCCGAACGCTTCGGCATCACCCTGCCCCCGGCCGGCCACTACCACGAATGGCAGACCACGGACGGCAGCAACACCCTGCCAATGCGCATTGATCGGCACGAACGCATGAAAGCGAAGGTCCAGGAACTTGGCCTCGCTGCTGTGGTACAGGCAACCGAGGAATTTCAGCCGGAGCCGCGCGAAGACTGAGTCTTCAGCACATTTACTTGGGGCCGTTCAGCTCCACATCGATGTTGATCTTGACCTCATCTCCTACCACCAGACCACCGCTGGCCAGGGGCTTCTGATAGGTCATGCCGAAGTCACTTCGGCGAATCTCAAAGCTAGCGCTAGCACCGCTCTTGAGGCCTCCCCAGGGGCTCTTGACCGGCGCTGCCACATCCTTGACGACCATCACCACCTCGCGGGTCGTCCCATGCAGAGTGAGGTCGCCCACCAGCTCAAAGGAATCCTTGCTTACCGAACGCGCCTCCCGCGACACAAAAGTGATCTCTGGATACTTCTCCACATCAAAGAAGTCTTCGTTGCGCAGGTGCTTATCCCGCCTCTCATTGTCGGTATCGACACTGGCAGCCTCAATGGTGACGTTCACCTTAGAAGCAGCAAGATTCTTGTGATCCAGGAAGACCGTTCCACTCACCTTGTCAAAGTTGCCTCTCACCCAGGACACCATCATGTGACGAATCTTGAACTGAACCGAGGTATGAGAGCGGTCGATGGTCCAGTCTGAGGCCACCACGGGACCACTGAGAGCCAGTGACAACAGCAATACAAGTGAGAATTGAAAGCGTTTCATGCCGGGACCCTAAGGCCAGTCCTGGCATCCGTCAATACGGCCCACCAGGGCATCCCCCTCAAGGATTCAGGGCAGTCAGCACCCGTTGCCATCGACAGTGCCGCATGTCCTGTTCAAAGACGCGGAAACTGTCCCGAATAAATTCTGCACCCACCCGCCTGCGCCCGAGAAAGTCACGCCGCTCGGCGATGGCCTGCTTGCTGCCGGCCAGCCCTTGCAAGAATCCCCGCAGCATGGCCGTTGGTCGTCCACCATCGCGCCTGGCTCGATAGAGATCGGCGATCAGTTCGGCAAGCAGCTGCGGGCGCACATCTTGGAGGGCTTCCCTGGGCATGCTCCGTAACAACAGGCGAACGCGCCCCTCAGCCCAGGCACTCAAATCCTCTGCCCCGCCAGCAGGACGTTCCAACAAGAGCAGCTTGAGGTGAGGCGTCACATCAAAGCCAGCCCCCTCAACTCGCAGGGAGCGGTAGCCAAGCAACAATCCTCGGGTGCACAGATCCGCATCACCGAGCTCGCCCACCAGACCCGAATCAAATCCGCCGGTGTCTTCCAGCATCGACCGACGATAGGCCGCTGCTACGCTGCTGACCGCTGCAACCAGCACCGGCTGAGACTCCAACGAGTGATGCTCCAACACCCTGCCCCAGCGGGACATGGACAGCGCTGAGCTGAAGACTCCACCTTCGTCACCGTGCAGTTGAAAGGCCAGGGCTCCCGCCTCAGGATGAGCCTGAAAGCCCTTGGTCACCGCCTCGAGACAGCCCTTACGCGGTAGCACCCCGGCCTGTAGCAACAGCAGCTGAGAGCCGCTGCTCTGCTCCAACAAGAAGGTCATCGATTCTGCCAGGGGAAGTCCAGCTCCGAGAACCAGCGCACGAGCGCCGGGCAGCTGCTCCTGAATCGTCTCAAGAACGGCATGGCAGCCTTCTTCAGCAAGAACTACTACTTCGCAGGCCTGCTCGCCCAGCTCAGCCCGCAGTCTGCCAAGAGCCTCGCTCAGCCAGGCCTCCTGACCAACCCGTGCCAAAAGACCAACGGTAAGATCCCGGCCACCCAGCTCAACAATGGGAATCCGCGGGGCCTGCTCAGTAGGTCGACTACGCCGCTCCCAGCGACGGTGGACTGCCTGAACAAAAGCAACGATCTGCTCGGCAGCGAGCGCGTCGGTGCTGACCACCCCGGTGCGATATCCATCCAGATCCTCGTACTCCAAGCCATCAAGACGGCCCTCTGCCTGCAATTCCTGGTGGAGTCGAGAGCCCGGAAAGGGCACGGCGACAGTAAACTGCGCCGAATCAGGATCCAGTTCATAGGCAAGGTCGAGAGTCCGCTGCATGGAGTCGGCAGTCTCTCCTTCGAGGCCAAACATAAAGGTCAGGTGAACCTTAACGCCCTGCGCCTTGACCGCGCTGACAGCGTCTCGAACCTGCTGCACCTTGAGGTTCTTGCCGATTGCCTTGAGGGTCCCACTATCGGCACTCTCCACGCCAAACTTGACCGCCGCCAGGCCACTTCTAGCAAGGCTCTCAAACTGTTCGGGTGCACAGGTGTCCGCGCGACCCATGAAAGCCCATGGCACATCAATGCCGCGCTCGTTAAAGACCCGAGCCAGGTCGGCAGTACGGCGCCTACCCAGGTTGAAGGTGTCGTCGTCAAAATAAATGGACTGATAGCCCTTAGCGATCATCGCCTCCATCTCGTCGGCGATAGCAGCGGGACTCCGCACCCGGTATCGATTGTCGGCATAGAGAATCTGAGGCCAGGCACAGAAATTACAGGTAAAGGAACAGCCCCTGCTGCCCCACATCTGCACCGATGGGCCGGGAATACCGCCCGGAAGATCGTGATAACTAGCCATTGGAAACAGGTGGCGAGCCGGCCAGGGCATGGCGTCCAGATCGCTTACCGACTCTTTCCTGGAGCCATTAAGAAGCTCGCCAGAACGACGCCAGATCAGACCTGGAATGGGCTCTATAAGCTCAG
This sequence comes from Deltaproteobacteria bacterium UBA6601, assembly GCA_002433485.1. Lineage (GTDB taxonomy): Bacteria > Myxococcota_A > UBA796 > UBA9615 > UBA9615 > UBA6601. The sequence continues at coordinate 1,953 of DJIF01000147.1, read as the reverse complement.
CATCGACGCGCACAAGATCACGCAGGGCATACTCATATTCGCCAATTAGAGTGCCGTCGACCAGAGGATGCTGCTCAAGAAACTCTGGCTGATACAGCGGCTTATGCAACCCTGCCAGCAGGATTCGGCCGGAGAACCCGAATTGCTCGCGCAGGGCCGCCACCGTACGCAGGTCCTCATGGATGGTCGGCGTGCTGACCTCAAGCACCACCAGATCCGGTGCATGGGAAGAAAATCGCTCAAAAAAAGCGGCGCTGCTCAAGCGCTCCGCACAAGCGTCGATGGCAGCGACTTCAACCCCATCAGCCTCCAGCACGGCTGCTGCGTAGGCCATAAGGAAAGGAAACGGACTGTAGGGAGACTCCGCTCGCTCAAGATGAGGCCAGCGAGACCCCGCGCGCACTCCGTGCCAGCCAGGACGAAGCCAAGGTGGATTAGCGAGCAGCACCTTCATAGCAGCCCCAGTTTAGCTCATGGGCCAGCTATGGCAGCAGGCAACTCGGTCGACCGGAGCCAAACCGAGCTGCCTGCTAAAGGAAGACCTAGAGTTGGTCAGCGTTCTCCGCGAGATAAGAAGCAACACCTTCTGCAGTGTTGGTCATTCCCGCCTTGCCCTGCTGCCATCCAGCCGGGCAGACCTGACCATTCTTTTCAAAGAACTGCAGTGCCTCGACGATCCGTACGACCTCGTCCATGTTCCGCCCCAGGGGCTCGTCATTGACCACCTGATGCCGGACGATGCCGGCCTGATCGATGACAAAAGTGGCGCGCATGGCCACACCGGCCGGATAATAAGAATCACCACCATCGCTCTGAATGCCGTAGGCCTGGCTGATGCTGTGATCCATGTCGGCGGCCAGAGGGAAGCTCAAGCTGCCGATTCCGCCCTCATTCACCGGGGTGCGGCGCCAAGCATGATGGGTGTGATGCGAGTCGATCGAGACTCCGACGATCTCGCAGCCCAGTTCTCGGAGCTTAGCCGCACGGTGCTCCATGGCGATGATCTCGCTGGGGCACACAAAGGTAAAGTCCAGGGGGTAGAAGAACACCACGCCGTACTTACCGGCAAAGGCTTCATTGAGGTTGAATCCGTCGGTGATCTCGCCATTGCCGAGGACCGCCTGAGTAGTGAAATCGGGAGCCTTGCGCCCCACGAGAATGGACATTGAGTTCACTCCTTGTAGATGGGTTGGGAGCAGGGTTATCGACAATCAGGGAAGCTGCTGTCAAGGTCGCAGACAAAGCTGGCAGTAATCTCGCTCGGCCAGCGGCAGCGTTAACGCCGCTAAGACACGGCAACGGTCAGATAAAGTCGCAGACGAAGGCGGCATCGTTCGCTGGTGGAACGATGAAGGCGCTGAACGAGGGATTGTCGATATCCGGACCCAGCTCCATGAAGCCAGAACCGGGTAGATCTACGTCAGGATCACAATCGCTGTTACCGTCGAGGTCCAGGTAGTAGAGGGCCAGATGGTTGCCGGGTATGTAGCTAGGCAGCTGCCAATGGGCCGAGAAAGCCCCTCCTGACACAGTGGTCGGTGCAGCCATCTCAAAGGTACTGCCACCCGCCTCCAGGGCGATCACCACCGCAGCTCCCTCCCAGGCCTCAAAGCCGCTCGCAGTCAGCACAAAAGGCACCGACTCCTGCTCCGGGTACATGCCATTCAGGACACATCGATGAATGTCCTGAAAGCACAACGGGTCTGTGGCTACGCAATTGGCAAAGGCCTGCTCAGCTGCATAGCTGAAGGTCGCATAATGGGCACAGCTCACCTGGCAGTCACCGGACAGGTACTCGAAGGGGCAACCACCGGCGACGTCCCGCTCTAAGCAGATGCGCGCGCACTCCTGTTCGGTGAGTAGCGAAGCAGCGCTGTCGTCATCATCAGCAGCGCTGTCGTCATCATCAGCGGCGCTGTCGTCATCATCAGCGGCGCTGTCGTCATCATCAGC
>DJIF01000004.1 GCA_002433485.1 Deltaproteobacteria bacterium UBA6601 | reverse complement strand
GGTCGCCCGCCCGGCCCGCAGACGCAGGTCGGCCAAGCTGGCAGCACCATTACGGGGGGCGCCGTCCGCTGCGAACCACTGCGCTGAGCGGACAAAGTCTGGACGCTTCCAAAGGGGCTTTCCAGCAGCATCCAGACCTGTGATGTAGCTGCCGCGCAGCAGCTCATCTCGACTGTCATCGGCGACCCAGACATCCACCCGGTCGCCAGACACGGTAAGGGCAATCTCGCCCAGGGTTCGCTGCGCGCCAAAGGCCAGGTCCGGGGAACTCGCCCAGGGCGCAGGACTGTCCTCAACCAACAAGTTACTGCGCTTAAGATCAAGCTTGCTCACCCGCCCCGAACGAAAGTTGCTCACAAAGGCCACCGGCACCTCAAAGAAAGGGCCTGGCTCAAGCAGAGCGAGATCTACTGGACCATCGAGTCGATTGAGAGTCCTACTGACATCATCACAGGCGCTCAGCATCAAAGGCAGCAGCAGCGCTACCAGCAGTAGCACCAGGCCGGGGCGGCGAGAACCCAGCAAGGAAGGTAAGCGACGCCTACTCACAACCTGCCTCCGCCCGCGACGAGACATTGGTCAAGCGAGTGAGGACCTGGCCATAGCGATCACTGGTCTCATCGACGTCGATGACCTGCACCGTAGAGTGCTGAGCAGTTCCCCGAGAGACCCCATAGCTGTTGGCCACGTAGGCCCTTCGACCATCAGGCGAGAGCTCCACTTCCCAGGGGTTCTCATCGAGTCCATCAATGATGTCAATGACCGCACCGCGGGCCCCGGCTCGCAGATCCAGGACATACATGCTGTTGTCGTTAAAGTTCAGGACATATGCCCTACTGCCATCCGCCGACAAGGCCATAGACCCAGCTCCAACGCTGACGTCATTGGAATAGCCCTGGTCCCGCTCGACCCCGCGCGCCAAGGGCAGGTAGCCGGTGATCATGCCCTCGCGAATCGCTACTGATTCATCACTATCCTGAACCAGGGTCCAATCCAGCCGCAAGAAGGCCTCGGTACCAAAGCCAGACTCAGGATTGCCCGGCTGAATCAAGGGTGACAGCAGGACATAGAGTTCCTCGCCAGAAGGCGAAAAAACCATGTCTCTGGTCCCAACCATCCCGTGCACCTGAGGGATCCGAATCACCGCTTCGATATCGTTGAAGTTAGAGTCGATGTAGCCAATGTCCGCATCGCTGTCGTCGTGCAGGTCGAGAACGATCAGAAAGCTGCTGCGCTTGTTGGCGACCACCGCAAAACGACCGTCAGGACTGAGGACCATCTCAGAGGCGCCCGCACCGGTCACCGCAAAGCCATCAATGAAACGAGCTGAGTTGGCATCATCGCCGAGATGAATACCGCTGCCAGGGACATCATCACCGCTGCGGGTGGTCAAGGTGAAAGAGTCTCCCGCCGTGGTGGGATTGGTGATCGCAGCCCAGGAGATTCCATCATCAGAGCGCGCACGACCTAGCCGCGCCACCCCATTGAGTTGGCCCTCGAACCACATCTCAAGGCTGCCATCGCCCCGCACCGCTACACTGGGCGAGAGGGCAGAGCCACCGACAAAAGGTAGCTCGGCACCGTCAAAAACCCAGGTACCGACTCCGGAAGGATCCAGGTGGCGCTGCCAGCTGAGCCCGTCCGCGCTGCTGGCATGACCAATGCGAGTTTGTTCGCCATCGCTGCCCACGTACCACATCCGGAACAACGAACTCTGTGAATCCCAGAGCACCGTTGGGGATCGCACCGAAAAGTCATCCCACGACCCGGCAGGTCCGGTTCCAAGGACCAATCCATCCTCGCCGACCCGGGTCCAGGAATCACCGTCGCTTGAAGTCATCAGCCCAATCTGCCAGCCCTGCTCACCCTGACCGGAGTAATAGAGCCGCTGAAGCCCGTCGGGAGCATCAAGCAGTAGAGCTGGAGCCTCTATGCCCAGCACATCAAACGCCTCTTCAGCCCCTACAGACGCCACCAGAGTCCCCCCGGCGGCGGCCTCAAAGACGATTTCTTCCTTACTCGTGGCCGCCTCACCGACTGCCATAGCCAAGCCACCGGCCGCTTCAAAAGCAACCAACACGCGACCGTCAACAAGGGAGCGCGCCTCTGCACCGGTAATGGCAAGAGCTGGACTGTTGCCATTAAGCCCAGCAAGTGGCCCGACAAAGCCTTGCATACGGACCGCTTTGCCATGCTGCACACCGACGCCAAGATCTGTCGCAGAGACCAGCCTGCGAGCGCTGCCGGCATGCCCGGAGTAAAAGACCACCTCGCCCGCCACCGCAGAAGGAGAAGAAACCCCGTCAGCATCAACGCTTCCGGCTGTACCGCGCCCAAGCGCCTGGCCGCCAACCACCTCAAAGTTCACCGGGCTGAGAGGAGACTCATAGACACTGCCCTCAAAGGCATACTGAGTGACCGGCCCGGACACGGTTCCCTCGACCCGATAGTAGCCCCCTTGGGTTGCCTTATAGGCGAAGGCACGCTGCGGGACCGCACCGACTCTGGCAGACACCTGCGGAGCGAAGATGGGGTTGCGCGCATCGCGGCTCCACTCCACCCCATCGATGGACACGGCCCGGCCGATTCGCCAGGAGTTCCCATCAAAGCCGTGGTACCAGAGATGGAAGCGACCGTTGTCAAAGTAGATGCTCGGCGCCGTGACGCCCTGAGCATCCCAGGCACCGGCCTCACCGGGACCGAAGACAAGGGCGCTGCCATCCTGACCCGCGTCGCTGCGGGTGAAGTGAATGCCATCTTCGGAGCGAGCCAGACCGATGGCGAGGCCGCTAGGCACGGTGCCAGGACTCCCGTCAAAAGAAGCATCTGCATGTCCGCTATACCAGAGCAAATACTCTCCGGTATCTCCGCGCCGGACCAGTGCTGGCGAACCTACCGAGACGGCATCAAAGGAGTCAGCTTCCGGCAACAACACAGCGCCGCTAAGCCCCGCTTCCAGATCTTCGGCACCGGCGAAATCAAGGCCCTCAAGAGAGGCGCCGCGAGCGTGTCCGATGCCGCGTCCCAGACCCGCTCCACCAGCAAAGACCACCCGGTACTCACCCTCATCCAACAAGGCATCGGGGTCAAACAGCCCCCCGCTGCTCCAGTCCGCGCCATCGGCACGCAGGGATGGTTCAGCAGCAAGGCTCCAGTCCAGCGCGTGATTAGCCGCCTGAGCCATGCCGATGGAGAAATCGCCAGCAGCAGACTGACCGGTCACCAAGGCCTCCAGAGCTTCGCCAACCCTGCCAACCGCGGCCGCACCCAGGCCGGCCTCAGCCCAGGCGGCGGTACCCTCAAGGACCACTCCTCCTGGAAGCAACGAGAAAGTCACATCGTCACCAGCATCAGCCTGCACCAGGCCGCTGGAGCCGGAGACGACATCGACCGGGTAGTAGAGACGAGTAGTACCGCCCATATAACGAATCTGCAGCTGTTCGTTTTTGACCTGCTCATCGCGCACCGCAACGAGCTCGAAGTCAGGATCGCTCCCGCTACCGTCTGCGTCATCAAACACAGGCTCAGAGGTAGACCGTTCCCCATACAGGTCGACCTGCTCGAGCTCATCAGTCGGGGAGTCGCCAAGATCCAGCGCGATAACCTCATGGGTGGTCATGCCAAGCACCCAGGCACGCGCCCGCTCTTGATCAACCCGAACCGACCAAGGGTCTGCAGGAACCGTAATGTAACGATATGGGCCCCAGTGAGAAGGTCCGACATCGCTGAAGCGGAGTTCGGTCGGGTCACTCACATCAACGGTAAACACAACGTCAGTCAGATCGCCCTCAAAGCCCCCGCTATGACGATTGCTCACCAGCGCCAGGTCGCTCGCGCCGTAGAAGTCGATACGGCCCGCGAACTCCTGCATGGTCAAGGCGCTGGTATCGAGCTCATGCATGCCATTCTCAGCACAGTCCATGGCA
>DJIF01000001.1 GCA_002433485.1 Deltaproteobacteria bacterium UBA6601 | reverse complement strand
CCCGGTACTTCTCCCAGCATCAGCCAGGCCAGCAGAGCCGCGCCGATGGGTTCTCCCAGCAGCACTGCTGCGACCACCTCCGCACCTACCCAGCGTAGTACGTAGGTCAACGAGCCGTGTCCCAGTAGCTGGGGCACCAGAGCCATCAGCAGCAGTAGCATCCAGACCTGGGCTGGATAGCCGCTAATGGCGATGCCCAGTACCGCGACCGCGGCGGCTAGAACGCACCAGGCAGAGGCCAGGGTGGCGCCGGTGTAGGTCAAGAAACCTAGCGACTGGCGCACCCTGCGCCCAAGCATCAGGTAGCCGCTGGCCGCCAGGGCACCACCCAGTGCCAGAGCGTTGCCGAGCAGCGCGTTTGTCGAGTGCTCCGAAGAGGGTTTGAAGGCGACGATGAGCGCACCCAGAAGTGCGATGCCAATTCCCAGCCAGCTGCGTCGTGAGCTTTTCTCTCCCACGATCAGCGGACTGAACAGTGCCACCCAGATGGGCGTTGTGGTTACCAGTAATACCGAGCTGGCTACCGAGGTGTATGCGAGGCTCGCCAGCCACAGCGCGAAGTGCAGTCCGAGCAGCAGGCCACCGCTGATCAGTCGCAGCTTGTGGTCACCGGGCAGCAGGGCCAGGTCGCGCCGACGCTGGCGGTTCAGCCAGATGGGTGCAAGCAGCAAGCTGGCCAGGGTGATGCGCCAGAAGGCTATGGCGAGACTATCTTCAACGCTGAGTCCATCCAGGCCAAGATCCCCGGGGATTGAGCGTCCGGCCAGACGCACTAGGACCGCGGCGGTGCTGACCGCGGCCAGGCCCAGGGTGAGCAGCGCGAGAACCCGCGACTTATCGACGCTGTTGTTCACGGCGGCGATCCTGCCTGCTCGGAGGATGGCTGTCGAATCGCTGCAGTCAGTGTCGGCTTTTCACCGCGGTCATTTTCAGTACAATCCCGCGTCATGGCAGATATCAAGCAACTCAAGAGTTACGTGGGAGGGGCCTGGGTCACTGGCACCGGTGCTCCTCGTGCCCTGTACAACCCGTGCACCGAGCAGGTCATTGCCGAGACATCGACTGATGGCATCGACTTTGCTGCGGCCCTGGCTTATGCCCGACAGGGTGGGGCAGCACTGCGAGCGATGACCTTTGCTGAGCGTGGTCGCCTGTTGGGCGACCTGGCCAATGCCTGGCACGGCTACCGTGATGAGCTCTTGCAGCTGAGCACCGACAGCGGTGGCAACACCCGCTCCGATGCAAAGTTTGATGTGGATGGCGCGACCGGAACCCTTGCCTACTATGCCTCGTTGGGCAAGAAGCTCGGCGACCGAACTTTTCTTACCGATGGTGACCTCATTCAGCTCACCCGAGCGCCACGTTACGTTGGTCAGCACCTGCTGGTGCCTAGACTCGGTGCAGCGGTTCACATCAACGCCTTTAACTTTCCTGCCTGGGGTATGGGTGAAAAGCTGGCGGTGGCCTTGCTCGCCGGAATGCCGGTGGTGGTTAAGCCAGCCACCAGCACAGCGCCGTTGGCCGCTCGCATGGTGGAGATCGCTGTTGAGTCTGGGTTGCTGCCGGCCGGCGCCCTGAGCTTCATCGCCGGCCCCTGCGGCGATCTGGTTGACCAGCTGGGCTTTCAGGATGTGCTGGCATTTACCGGTTCGGCGGATACCGGTACCTTGCTCCGCTCGAAGGTAAACATCATTGAGAATTCGGTCCCCGTGAATGTGGAAGCGGACTCTCTCAACAGTGCGGTTCTGGGTCCTGATGTAGAGCGTGAGTCCGAGACCTGGGATCTGTTCGTGCGAGAAGTGGTCAAGGACATGACCCAGAAAGCCGGCCAGAAGTGCACTGCGATCCGGCGCATCTTTGTGCCCGCAGCAGCTGTTGACGCCGTGGTGGAAGATCTGTCCACCGAGCTTGCTGGAATGAAGGCCGGCAATCCAAACTCCAAGGGAGTCAGGGTGGGTCCGCTGGCCACTGGCGGGCAGTTGCGTGATGCCCTGGCGGGCATTGAACAGCTCAAGGCTTGTGCTGAGGTGGTGCTGGGTGGCGACCGGGGCAACCTCGTGGATGTGGAGGGTGATAAGGGCTACTTCCTGTCCCCGACCCTCCTGGTTGCGCGCGACCCGGGCAATGCCGATGCCGTTCATTCCCTGGAGGTCTTCGGCCCGGTAGCAACCGTGCTTCCTTACGGTGATGACACCGCTGAACTGTGCTCTTGGATTGGTAAGGGCAGGGGAGGGCTGGTCAGCTCGGTGTATTCAGACAAGAAGAGTTTCGTTAAGGAGATGCTATTTGGGATCGCGCCTTATCACGGTCGGCTGTGCATTGGTAACGAGCGGGTAGCCGAGCATTCACCGGGGCCGGGCAGCGTGTTGCCGTCATTGATTCATGGTGGTCCGGGACGCGCCGGTGGTGGGGAAGAACTCGGCGGATTGCGCGGACTGAGCTTCTACATGCAGCGGACCGCCGTGCAAGGGTCAAAGCCCCTGCTCGAAAAGTTGCTGCTGTCGTAGGCAGCAGATTAGAGGAGCTTAGCGATCTTGCCGAATCACCCGGTAGCGTTCGTCGCGTCTTAACAGACACTCTGTGAGTCCGGCTCACGAAGCATTTAATCCTCGGCAAGCAGTACCGCGCGAACAGGTGATGCATCGAGGCCTTGAAGCGGCAGGGGCAGGGCGATCAGGGTGTAGAGTCCCGGATCTACAGAGTCCAGCACAATGCCCTCAAGGATGGCCATGTCGTGGGCGGCGACGCGGTTGTGGGATAGCAGCTTTTTGTCGTCACAGAGGTCAACCGATGGCGTGTCGATGCCGACCAGTCGGACCTGTTGGCTGGCGAGCCAATCAATCAGCTCCGGGGAGAGGCTGGCAAAGTCCTCATTGAAATGGTTGGGATCGGGGTAGCTGTCGGTTCGGAACAGCACTCGAGGCGCCTCGATCTTTACCGCAACCTGCTCAGGTCGAATCCTCTCGGCCCGGTCCACCGCCACCCGAATCACCTGTGCCGGACCTAGATAGAGTTCCAGGGGCCGCTTGTCGATGGTGCTGCCCTGGGGGCTGTAGTGGCTTGGCCCATCAACGTGAGCGCCCAGATGGACGCTGCCGGTGATCGCTGAGAGCTCCAGATGATCGCCGGCCTCCCAGCTCATTGCTAGCGAGCGTGAGAACGCCACATCGCCAGGCCAAACGGCCAATTCAGGACTGATGACCGGGCTGATGTCGATGATGCGTGAGGACCGGATCACGTTGTGCTCAGGAGGGCTTGCCTTCAGGCTCGTTGGGGCCTGGAGACAGGCGCATACTGCTTGTTGTCGACTCCTCGGTATTGAGGACCGAGCGGTCACCCTGCCAGAAGTCCACGTCGTCTTCGTCGAATTCCTTGTCGCCCACGCCCTGCTCTACGGGATTGAGGCTCACCACCGCGCCGCCAGTCCCGTACAGGGCTTCATAGGCATAGACTTTGCCCTGGTAGTTGTTGTGGGCTCCCATTGCCGCCGATAGCCACCACATTGGCTTGAAGTTGACGACCTTCTTGACCCGCACCTGTTCATGGATGTTGCGAGACAGCTGGGCAACATCTTCCAGCCGTCCTTCGGCCAGGAATTCGAGCATCTTGCGGTTCCACTCATCGTCTTTCTGCGAATGGATGCGGTCTGCTTCGGGCTCGATGAAGTCGGTAAAAAGCCGATTGGATAGGGTGCTGACGACAATGGCCACGGCTCGTTTTCCCTGGGTAGCCAGGGCATCTGCAGCGGCCTTGCCGAGCACGGCAGTCTCGGCCCGATCCGCGTAGATGTTGCTGGATACGATGCTCGCTGGGATCGCGTTGTCCGGATTGAGCAGCTTGAGGGCAACGATGGAACCAGTGTCGATGGGGAAGCCGTGGTATGCCACACAGGAAGCAGTGAGCCCCCGATCACGCGCGGCGTCCCTATAGCCTTCGGAGAATTCGGTGTCGATGCGGAATTGGTAGGGCATAGAGCCAAGTTCGTGAAACAGCTCATCTACATGCACCCAGGTAGGGGTCGGGTGACTCTGGATCTGATGGCCGATGATGCTGGGCCACATTACGCTGTAGATCAGCAGCAGGTCAGGCTTACAGGCGACGATCTCTTCGCGGGCAGCGGCAAAGGCTCTGCGCAGCTCGCTCCACCCGGCATTCTGCTCGGGAGCGAGGAGGGGCTGGGGCAGGCCAGGGACCAGCAGACCCTTCACAAAGCCATTGTTAGTGGTGCTCATGGCCGCATATCCTTGCTGGGGATCCAGCTGGCTACAGCGTTGCCGGTGCCGATCACCGTGCCGTAGGTATAGACCTCAGCGGGATAGCTGGGGAAGTCCAGCGCTGAGAGCATCCAGGTGAAGCTGCCCGCGTCGGTTTCGCTGACCGTGTGGTCTGTGAATTCAGGCATCACGTCGATCATTTCCCGGGTTCGGCCAGCCTTCATCTTGCGAATCATCTCCATGTCCCAAAGATACTGATTGTGGTTGGTGACATGTTCCTGGCTCATATCTTCGGGGATGTCAGAGGAGGAGGTGAAGTGGCGGTGGCTAAGGGAGTTGCTGGCCAATAGGATGGCCCGCTTGCCGCTCGCTTCGATTGCCCTTCGAGTAGCGCGCCCGAGCTCCATTGCCTGCTCCTGCATGACTTCAGTGCTGTAGTAGGAGTTGGCGCGGCAGGAACTCAGCGCCACGATAGGTCGGTCCCACTGGGGTCGGGTCAGGTGACAGGAGACGATGGTTCCGTAATCGACCCGAAAGTCTGGATTGGTCATCATCTTCATCACCAGCCCCGACCTGGCGCCTTCATCGTGAATGGCCTGGGCCAGTTCGGTGTCCACACTCAGGTCGTAGTGGAAGCGAAACAGGTCGGGGAAGATGGGGTCGACCGACAGCGACTTGAACTGGGGAACCCCAAGCAGGTGGGTGCCGATGTAGGTCTGCCAGTGGGGAGAAAGGATGACGATGACGTCGTAGTCAAGCGCCTCAATGTCCGCCCTCATACGTTCATAACCCCACCTGAGGTTCTCCCAGCCACATTCTGCCTTTGGTTCATTTTGTGGCGGACTCTCGCCATAGACCAGGTGCGGTGGGTGAGGAGCGAGCAGGCCCGCTACGATCTGTCCTGAATTGCTCATCGGCCGCTCCTCACAGCTTGATGCAGATGTTGCGAGCCTCACTGAAGAATTCCAGCGAATAGCGGCCACCCTCACGGCCCACACCGGAGTCTTTCATGCCACCAAAGGGAACCCTTAGGTCGCGCAGCAGCCAGGTGTTTACCCAGACCATTCCTGACTCCAGTGCAGCAGAGAAGCGGTGGGCTCTGGCCAGATCTCGAGTCCACAGCGAAGCGGCGAGCCCGTAGCGTACACCGTTTGCCAGCTCCAGAGCTTGCTCTTCGCTATCGAAGGGGTGAACGGTTACCACCGGGCCGAAGATCTCCTCGGTGGCGGTCCTGCACTGCGGTGTGAGCCCGGAGATCACGGTTGGCTCAAGGAAGTAGCCGGCATTGAAAGGAGCATTCAGTTGTGGCCGTTTACCACCACACTCGATGGTCCCACCTTCGTCCTGACCCAGCTGAATATAGGATTCGACCTTATCGCGATGAGCTGCTGATACCAGGGCCCCCACCTGGGTCTCTACTGCGCTGGGGTCACCTACCTTCATGGCAGCAACCCGGCGGGTCAGCGCGGCGAGAAACTGCTCATAGATTGGTCGCTCGACCAGAATCCGTGATCCGCATAGGCAGATCTCGCCCTGGTTGGCGAAGCCGGCCCTGGCTGCACCCTCTACCGCGGCTTCGAGGTCGCAGTCGGCGAAGATGACGGTGGGGTTCTTTCCTCCTAGTTCAAGGCTGAGCTTCTTGAATTTTGGCGCTGCTCCGGCAGCAACGAGTGCTCCGGTCGCGGTGCCGCCGGTGAAGGAGATGCCGTTGATGGCAGGGTGATGGACGATAGCGTCGCCAGCTTCGGCTCCCAGGCCATGAACCAGGTTGAAGATCCCGGCCGGAGCGTTGATGTCTTGGAATACCTGAGCGAGCGCGTTAGCCGTGAGCGGTGTGAGCTCGCTGGGCTTGGCGACGATGGTGTTGCCCATAGCCAGCGCCGGAGCGACCTTCCAGGTCATCAGGTAGAGGGGCAGGTTCCAAGGGGTGATCAGTCCCATCACCCCGACGGGTCGCCGCAGGGTGTAGTTGAGTGCGCCAGACATAGGATGGAAGTCGGTGTGATCGTGGCGGATAGCGCCAGCAAAGAAGCGAAAGTTGGCGACAGCCCGGGGAATGTCTACCGTTGCGGCCAGCGAGACTGGTTTTCCCTGATCCTGGGACTCAAGCGCGGCCAGTTCTCCAGCGCGCTGCTCAAGGGCATCAGCGATAGCTTCCAGCAAGCGGGCTCGGTCTTCCACTGAGAATTCAGCAAAGGAACCCTGGAGTGCAGTTCGGGCAGCGCTCGCTGCCGCATCAATGTCTGCCGAAGAGGAGCGAGGAATGGTCGCAATGACCGAGCCGTCCGCTGGACAGTTGTCGGCCAGTGTCTCACCACTTTGGGGCGGGACAAACTGACCGCCGATGAAATTGCTGATCTCAAGCACTAGCCCGACGCTCCAGGCTCAATGTATTGCTCCCAGTCGTAATACCAGCGGTCATCGTTAGGATCCCACTCATCCCAGGTAGGGATTGTCTCCAGTCGCCTACTGTATCGGTCCGGGACTATGCCTGGCACCAGGAAGGCTTTCTGTCGGTGTAGTGGGTAGGGGTTTCTGAGTTCAATGTCCAGCACACCTAGGACTGCCCGCGCTACATACCAGGTGGCCTGAGCATTCCAGCCGTGAGCGATCTTAATCACGACGCCCAGCCCTTCGGGATAGTCGGGGTGGACAATGCCGAGCCCCAGCAGGCCATCGGCACCTTCCTTTGCGATCACAGTGCCGGCCCCGGCCTTGATCACCGTGCTGTCCAGACGGTTGAAGCCGCCAACCAGATCCGGGTTGCGGGTCATCCCTTCCCAGATCCAGTCTCGGTCGCGCTCGCCTGCAAGCTGAGCAAACAGCAGCGCCAGCTCATTGACCGTGTTGGAAACCGTTGGCAGGCCGCAGCCGTCGCGAGCCACGCGAAGTGGTCGCCAGCTCTCGCCCAGGTAGCGGCTAAGTACCTTTAGGTAGGCCTGAAAGAAGGGGTGTTGTGGAAGGGTATAGCCGATTCTTTGCCAGCCTCGCTCGCGACAACCGCGCAGGATGGCTGCGTGCTCCCCAGAGCAGGTGTGGTACCAGCGTCGCTTGCGGCGGACCTGTCGACCAAATTGGACCAGGGGCACATCCAGGGGAGTTCGCATCAGGCCCCGCTCAGCTTCGCTCAGAATTGACTGGGCTGCCGCCACATGCTCGGTGTCACCGTTGTGACTGGCCATGGCGATGGCCTTCTGTTCCCAGCTCAGCAAAGAGTCAAAGTCGTTGGCGAACACCTTCATGGTGACCGGCTTCATCATGCTTCGGCCATAGCAGAGCACGTTGCCGCCAAAGGAGTGGACGATGCGGCCACCGCTGGCCCAGGCGACTGCGCCGTGAATGGTGGTCTCACTCACACCATTGCGTCGATAGTCGACCAGAGGCTCCCACTCGACGTCGCGACCGGTGGCGATGCCTTCGATCTGTTCTCCAAGCGAGCTCTTTGGGTAGATGGCAGAGCCGGGCCTGCCCGGGCCGACCGATGAGGGGCGATGAGGTTCGCTCACGGTCCACCTGCCAGGTGCGGAGCAACTTTGCCCATGAAGGCTTCCATGTTGGCTATTACGCGGTTGTTGTCGTGGTTGAAGAAGTCGAACCAAAGCATCAGGCGGTCATCGGGATGGAAGCGCTGACGCGCCTGATTAGCGACGTCTTCGGGGTTGCCGATCAGGGCGTTGTGCGCCGCCCTCTCTACCTTGCTGGGGTCGAGAGTTCCTTCCAGGGCGGTCCAGTAGGCCCCCAGTGCCGCGCGGGCCTCCTCGTGAGCCGCCGCGCGTTGCTCTGCGGCGCTCAGCCCAGGCCGGTCGTTGATGAAAACAAAGGTAGTACGCGGCATGTAGCCTCGCTGCCAGGGTCCGCCTTCTTGGTGATAGGCCAGCTGCATGCGGCGGTGGGTGTCTTCAATCTTCTCTGGCTGGGTGATGGAGAGGTTGAAGACCTGTACCGGTAGGTGCTGGTTGACCTCTTCCTGGATCTGCGGGTCGTGGCTGCCGATGATCAACTGCAGCAGTTCTCTGCGCCAGCTGCAGGGAACGATCTTGAGGTCTTCGAACACAAAACGTGGCGCGATGAGCACGCTCTCGCCGCTGCTGCGGTCGGCCTCCAGGACACGCTCCCAGTCTTCATCAGAGCGGAAGTTCGCTCTCGTGACCCGAGTCTCACGGATCTGCGATGAGTTTAGGGTCTCACCCTTGAGCAGGCGGCAGAAGATCTCGGCAGCTTCGCGGAAGATCTGCCCCTTAAGCGCTGGCCAGGCGGCTTCTTCTACGGCGTTTCTGGCGTCGATCCCGAAGGGCCTATTCATGAACTCAAAGCGTCCTCCGGAGAAGCCGATGTTGAGCCGCCGTTGCTCCTCGGGGTTAAGCCCATGGAGGCTACAGAAAACGGCAATCTTCTCGGCCGCGGCGATGGGTCCGCCGTTGCACAGGATGTTCATGACTGCCGAGCCGATCTCGATGTTTTTGGTGCGGGAAAAGGCTCGGTGGGCGAGCTGAAAGATATCCGCGTTGAGCCCCACTTCGCCCTGCCAGTGCGGAACCACAGGGCGCCTGTTGCGTTTCTGCACTTCAGTGCTGAGGTGCGATTCCGCGACCCAGCCGGTACCAAAGCCCAAGGTGTCGGCGGCTTCCAGTTGAGCGAAGAAGTTCTCGAACATAGTCCGCTCGGAGGGGAGGTTGCCCTCAACGGGGGTCTGACTGATCGAGAAGAATACGTCGAAGTCCACGGCTTCTCCTTCAGATGCTGCGCATGCGGCCGCCATCGACCGGGATGCTGGCGCCGCGGACAAAGGCCCCCGAGGGTGAAGCGAGGAAAGCGACGGTCGCAGCGATCTCTGCGGGCTGTGCGAGGCGACCTTCGGGAACTTCGGTGAGCCAGCGGCTAAGGACTGCCTCTGGCGTGGAGCCTTCGCGTCCTGCAATGGCCTGCCCCAGGTCATTTAGTCGGTCGGTTTTGGTGAATCCTGGCAATACGTTGTTAATGGTCACTCCCGGGGGAAGCTCGCGACTCAAGGATTTGGACCAACCTGCCATGGCACCGCGAATCGTGTTGCTGACCCCAAGGCCCGGAATGGGCTCTCGTACTGAGGTGGATACGATGTTTAGAATCCGGCCGTAGCCCTCCTCCTTCATACCCGGGAGGAGCAGCTGCGTGAGCAGCTGTGAGGCAAGAACATGGCGCCCGAAGGGCCGCAGAAAGTCGGCCTCGTTAGCCTCTAGAATCGGGCCTGACGGCACCCCTCCGGTGTTGTTGATCAGGATGTGAATGGGACCAGTTGTTGCGATCAGGGCAGACACCTCGTCACATAGATGCTCACGCTCTTCCAGGTCTCCCTGAAGCCAGTCGGCTGTGCCGTTCTGGGACCTGATTTCGTCCACCAGGGATTGCAGGCCTGCGGTAGATCGAGCGACGGCGGTTACCTCGGCTCCAGCGGCAGCCAGGGCCAGCGCGGTAGCCCGGCCGATTCCGGCACTGGCACCGCAGACCAGAGCTCGTCTGCCGGTCAGGGCCTGTCCCGGGACGGTCATGCCGATCACGCCTGTGGCTCCGTGCGAATCGAGCCCAGCTCCGGGTTGGCAAAGTCATAGAAGTCGGGGTTCTTGAGCTTCGGCAGGGCTGGTCGCGGTAACAGCACGGTGCGCACCGCCCACAG
>DJIF01000055.1 GCA_002433485.1 Deltaproteobacteria bacterium UBA6601 | reverse complement strand
GCGAATGGAAAATGGAGCGTCGCAATCAAAGCAGCGGCCACCCAGTAGCAGCCAACCAACGATGGGAATGTTGTGCCAGGCTCTGATGGGGTGCTTGCAGGCAGGGCAGGATGAACCCGGCCGAAGCAGGCTTTCGCCACGGGGCAGGCGATGGCTCACCACGTTGAGGAAGGAGCCGACGACCGCGCCTAACAGGCCCGAGGCGATGAGCCAGAATGTCCAGGGGTTGCCGGGGCCGGAGGGGTCCAAGAGTTCGGCCTAGTTACTGCCGTAAAAGCTGGCGATGCTGGCCATGACCCGCTGTTGGGCAGTTTCGCTCAGTTCAGGGAAGATGGGCAGCGCCAGCACTTCCTCGCAGGCCTGCTCGGCCACGGGCAATTGGCCACGTTGATAACCGAGGGAAGCAAAACAGTCCTGAAGGTGGAGGGGAATGGGGTAGTAAATCGCGCAACCGATCCCGTCGGCCTTGAGGTGGGCGAGGAGTTGATCTCTGCGTTCGGCGCGAACCACACATTGGTGAAACACTGGATTTGCGTCTGAACTCACCGCCTGGAAGCGAAGCCGCTGGTCAAGCCGGTGCTCCGTCGCCAACTCCTGATAGCGCTTGAACTTCTCGCGGCGCAGCTGATTCCAGCGCGGCAGGTGCGGCAGCTTTACCCTGAGGATCGCTGCCTGCAGTGCATCGAGTCGAGAGTTACAGCCTATCGTTGTGTGGACGTATTTGATTGGGTAGCTGCCGTGACTTCGCAGACGGCGGACCTGCTCCGCCAGACCTGGGTCCTGACAGGAGACAAGGCCTCCATCTCCCCAGGCGCCCAGGTTCTTGCTGGGGAAGAACGAAAAACAGCCCAGTGCACCCATGGAGCCGGTCTGCCGGCCGTTGAGACTGGCGCCAATGGATTGGGCTGCGTCTTCCACGATTGCGATGTTTCGATGGGCTACCAGCTTGTTCATCGCGTCCAGATTGGCTGGAACTCCGAACAGGTGGACCGGAATCAAGGCCCGAGTCTGGGGAGTGATAGCCGCCTCGATGGCGGTCGGGTCGATGTTGAAGCTCTCTGCTTCGATGTCGACGAAGACCGGCCGTGCGCCCAGGCGGCAGACCGCCCCGGCAGTCGCGAAGAAGGTGAATGGGGTCGTGATCACCTCGTCGCCCGGTCCGATGCCGAGCGCCCATAGAGCCAGCAGCAGGGCGTCTGAACCGGAGGCGCAGCCCACTGCGTCGGCGACTCCCAGGAAGCTGGCCGCCTCCTGCTCAAAATGTTCTACCTCCGGCCCGCCAATGAAGCGCTGTGTCGCTCGGACGCGCTCTAAAGCGGCATCAAATTCGTCAGCCAGTGCCTGGTGCTGAGCGCTGAGGTCGAGGAGGGGAATGCTCATTGTTGCTGAAGCTGGCCTAGGCCAGCGCTACTCCAAGCAGCCAACACAGGTAACCGGTCAGTGAGATGGCTCCCATCTGGGTCAGTGACTTCCAGGCAATGGGTTGTTTTGAATCACTCGGCAGGCCGCGCCAGATCGCCGCTGCCGCAGCCCCGAGCCAAATCAGGTAGCCGATGCCCATGACCAGAACCCAAAAGCGGTTTGGGTCTTCTCGTTTGTCGAGGGCTGCGGTGATGACTGCTTGGCGTTCTGCTGCAGGCAGGCTGCGATCCGGCCAGCTGCCGCGTGGGTCGCTGAGCATAAGCTCAGTAAGCGCTAGTTGAGCAGTGTCGATGTAGGAGCTGCCTGGCTGGTAGAACGAGCGCACGGCTAGAAAGCCGCTCCGCAGTTCCTCGTAGCAGAATCGCGCCTCGTCTCTTTGCCCCCGAGCTTCAGCTGTCTGCGCCAGTGATAGCAGGCGTTCGGCTGCCCGTGCTGGCAGCGGCGAGAGTGGCAGGTACATGTGAATGGCTCTGCCGTAGTGAATGGCTGCTTCGTGCAGGTTACCAGCGTTTTCGAGCTGCTGGCCCGTGCGGAATTCGCTAAGCCCGGTAGCGCCTACTCGGGCCATGACCACCAAGCTACAGAAAACGGCGAGGGCTATGGCAAGACGGGTGACGCTCACTAGCGGAACTCGCGGAAGTGGAAGATGACCGATGCGATGAGCAGGAGCGCTGCGGACCAGGCCACTGCATAGCCGGTGCCATAGCCGAGGTATTCCCAGCCGACCCCGATCTCGTGGGAGGCCGCAGTCCGCACATTAAAGGTCTGTAGGTCGGGTACCACCCGGTAGAGGATGCGGGCAAAGCGGCGAAAGGACTCGCTGGACGATTCCCCTTGCTCCGCGAATTCCAGCAGTCCTGAGCTCAGGCGGCCGATAAGGGTGAAGCCGATGGTGAACATGGAGGCCAGCACCGGACTGCTGAAGCTACTGAACAGCAGGGCTATGGCAGTCACGACCAACAGTTCGGTGTAGCTCAGCCAGATCGCCGCCAGCAACGAGCTGTGCAGACCGGCCTCGGCGAACACCAGTATCAGGGCGAAGGCTGCGGCCATGCTGATGACCTGCAGCAGTAGAGTTGCCGAAAGGCCGAGGAACTTGCCCACCAGGAACTGCCAGCGATGCAGAGGCTTGCTGACAATGGTGTAGATGGTCTTGCGTTCGATTTCTTTGTGCACCAGCCCGATGCCTACGAAGATCGCGATCATCAGCCCAAAGATGCTGATCGCCGCGAGGCCCAGATCTCGCAGCACCTTTTCGTATTCGCCGATGGTCATCTGGGCCACGGCCAGTGAGGCCAGGATCATGAGCATGGCGAAGAACAACAGGCTGTAGAGCACCTTGTCTCGCATCGCTTCGCGGAAGGAGTTGAGGGTGACCGCCCAGATCTGAATCATCTCTGGTTCCCCTCGGGATTTGCGCCTCTGTCCTGGTCTTCGGCTGTGTAGTGCTCGACAAACAGTGATTCCAGGGTCTCTCTGCGGGGTTTAATGCTGGCTACCTTGAGGTTCTGGTCCAGGGCGCGGCGTACCAACTCGGTGGCGCTCTCATGATCTGGGGTAGAGAACGTAGCGCGCTCAGGGGTGAGCAGAATGGGTTGCTCAGCCGAGATCTTGCTCAGTTCCTCTGTGGTGAAGCCGCGCACGGTAACCTCGACGCTGTGCATCGTCTCCTGGATCAGACTGTCCACTGCAGCCAGCTTGACCAGCTTACCCTTGACCAAGATGGCCACCCGGTCACAGATGTCTTCGACGTCCGACAGGATGTGGGAGCAGAACAGGACCGTCACCCCCTGGCGCTTGAGTTCGAAGATGACATCGCGAATCAGCATGCGACCCATGGGGTCGAGGCCCGAGCTGGGTTCATCCAGCACGACCAACTCCGGTCGGTTGATCAGCGCCTGGGCTAGCCCCACCCGTTGCAGCATGCCCTTGCTGAATTTGCGAAGTGGGATTTTGCGAGCGTGTTCAATCTTTACCAGTGGGAGCAACTCGTCGATGCGCTGTCGCCGGCTCTGTGCGCTCATACCGTATAGGGTTCCGTAGAAGTGGAGGAACTCTTCGGCGGTGAGATAGTCGTAGAAGTAGGGGCGCTCAGGGAGGTAGCCGATGCGGGCGCGTGCCGCTACCGAGCCGACTGGCTGTCCCAGGATCTCAGCTCGTCCGCTGGTCTGCCGGTGCAGGCCCATAAGAATCTTGATGGTGGTTGTCTTGCCGGCTCCATTAGGGCCTATGTAGCCGACCACTTCGCCGCGCTTGACCTGCAGGTCAAGACTATCGAGAGCCAGGTATGAGCGGCGCAGCAGGGAGCCTCGATACCGCTTGCTCAGGCCTTCGCAGTGGATGACGCTGTCGGAGCCGATCACGCTGTAGTCGCCTCTCGGATTCGGAGGACTCGGGCTGGGACTCCTGCAGCCACGCTGTTGTCGGGTAGATCGCGGTTTACTAGGGCGCCTGCCCCAACTTGCACGTAGCTGCCGATTCGGACACCGGGCAGAATGGTTGCGCCTGCGCCCAGGTCGCTGCCGTCACCGATGTGTACCGGTTGGAAGCGAATCGGCGCTTCCATAATGATCTGGTCCGCGGCCGGTTGGTCGTGGGCGGAGGTCAGGATGCGGACCCCAGGGCCGATGCCGACTCCGTTGCCGATCCTGAGCCCGCCTGCTCCGTGCAGGAAGCACTGCTGGCCAATCCAGACGTCGTTGCCAATGCTCATCAGACCCTTGTAGTAGCCCTTCAAAATGGCCTGGTGCCCGATGTAGATGTTGTCGCCCAGTTCGATGTTCTCCGGGTGAAACACCAGGCAGCCAGCCTCGAAGATGACGTTTTGGCCCAGGGAACGGAAGTCTTCGCGGGCGAAGTCACCGCTGCCGTGCGAAGAGAAGCGCTTCATCGGGCCGACTCTAGCAGCAAGCTCTCCGTGTGGGGACCTCAGCTCAGGATTGCCTGCAGAGCTTCTGTGACCTGATCGATCTGCTGGTCGCTCATCTGCGGCGGGGTAGGCAGTGCGAGTCCGGTGCGTCCGCACAGGGCCGCGCCATCTAGGCTGCCGCCCCAGCACTCGACATTTTTGTAGGCCGGTTGCAGGTGCAGGGCCTGTGCCGCTGGGGTGGAGCCGATCTGGCGCTGGCGGAGCTTTGCGGCCACTGCTTTGGCTCCCAGCCGGTCCGGTACGCGCACCACAAAGGATTGCCAGTTTCCGTGTCGCCCGTCCGGCACCTGGGGTAACTGCAGCCCGAACTCCTGTAGTGGCGCCAGCGCACTCAGATAGCGCTTCGCTACGTCTTGACGGTCTCTCAGGATTCCGTCCAGTCGGTCCATCTGGATCACGCCCAGGGCCGCGTGGAGTTCTGAGAGTCGAAAGTTCCAGCCAGCCTCTGCATAAGAAGTCAGGCCCTGCTCGTCGCGTACGATGCCGTGGTTACGTAGCAGTGCCGCCCGCTCGGCAAGTTGCTGCTGCCTGCTGACCACAGCCCCGCCTTCGCCGGTGGTGATCAGTTTGCGTGGATGAAAGCTGAAGCAGCCCAGATCACCGACCGTCCCAGCAGCCACTTGCTTGCCGTTCAGTTGAAGATGGGAGCCGAGCGCGCAAGCAGCGTCTTCGATGATTGCGACGCCGCCCGTGCGGGCTGGCTCCAGCAGCGGCTGCAGGTCTGCCGGCAGACCGAACTGGTGGATGATAATCAGCGCGGCTGGTGGCTTGGGCTCGTCCAGCAGTTCCAGCAGGCTGTCAGCGCGGATGTTAAAGGTTTCTGGCTCGACATCTACCAGGACTGCTTCCATGCCAGCCAAGAGGACCGCGTTGAGCGGTCCGGCAAAGGTGTAGGCCGGGACCGCGATGCGGCTTCCCGGACTAAGTTGCAGGCATGCGATGGCAAGCTGCAGGGCGGCGGTCCCTGAGGAGCACGCCACGCAGCCAACACCATCGAGACGCGCTGATAGCAGTCCTTCGAACTGACGGACCTGCTCTCCTTGAACCAGCCAGCCGCTGTCGAGGACCTCGGTCAGCGCTCGGGCTTCAGATTCCCCGAGGACTGGACGGGCGAGGGGGATCACAGGCGGCCTTCCTGATCCTGCTCCCGATACCACTGGATGGTCCTCTTTAAACCTTCTTCAAGGTCAACTGCGGCGGTGAAATCAAGCACCGACCGCGCCTTGTCGACGTTCGGGATGCGCAGCTCGACGTCGGCGTGTTTCCATTCGATGAAGTCAATGGCAGAGCCGCTTCCTGCGACCCGAACCACCTGCTTGGCGAGGTTGTAGATGGTGATGGTAGAGCGGGGATTGCCGATGTTGAGGGATTGGCCTACCGCCCCGTCCAAGACCAGACTTCTGCACAGCGCATTGACGATGTCGTCGATGTAACACCAGGCTCGGATCTGCGCGCCGTCGTTGTGGATCTGGAGGGGCTCATCACGGATGGCCCGCCTAATAAAGTGGTGCACGGCACCTTCGCCGACCTGGCGGGGGCCGTAGATGTTGAACGGGCGTAAGGCGACTGTAGGGAGGCCAAACTCTCGATGGTAGGTGTGTGCCATGTGTTCGGTCGCCAGTTTCGAGACCGCGTAGGTCCAGCGCGCTTCTCCGACTGCACCCAGGCTGGTGACGTCGCCTTCACTGACTCGAAAGGCATGGGTGCCAAAGACTTCGGATGTGGAAAAATCTACAAAGCGCCTGATGCCTCCCCGTTTGACCGCCTCCTCCAGTACTCGCCAGGTGCCAATGATGTTGACCCGCATGGTTCGAGTGGGTTGGGCAATGACGGTGTCCACTCCCGCAACTGCCGCAGCGTGAACGACTATGGTCGCCCCATCCATGGCCTTAGAGACTGCTGCTTCGTCGAGTACCGAACCCTCGACAACGCTGAGGTTAGGGTGCTCTCTTAGACCCGGCCAGTGGCGCAGCGAGTCCCTCTGAAAGGTGTCAAGGATCACCAACTCGTTGTCTTCAATAAGCTCGTGGGCAAATGCGCTGCCGATGAAACCGGCGCCTCCGGTCACTAAGATGCGCTCTCCTGTGGGGCGGGCGGCCCCATCTGCTGACTGCATGAACTTCTACTCCTTGAGCTTCCATCGCTTGCGATAGCTGGCAGCTGCTTTCTTTTCTCCGGTGCGCTCGAGGTAAGAGAGCACTTTGTCGTGAGGCATCGCACCAGCGGATCGCCAATTACAGCGTGCGCAGAAGGGGCCGCTGTCCTGATAGCGGTCCTCGGCGTGGGCTACGCGCCAGGCGTGGTTGGTGGGTCCGTGCCAGATGGCGGTGAACGGCTGCTCGTTGATGTTGCCCAGGCTGTTCTCAAGGTGCTGATCGAGGCAGCAGGTGGTCACCTCGCCGTTGACGTACACCATCGGTGTGTTCCAGAGGCCAGCGCAGGGCCTTCGAGGTTCGTCTTCGCCGGCGCTCACGCTTGCTCCTCGCTACGGTGATTCACTGTAGCTGCTGAGCGTGAACCCTGCGCTGTCATCAGAACGATTCCTCAATGAAGGCTCCTGGCGCATCGAGCGGCAGGATGTCCAGCCGGTCAAGAACTTCTCTGTGCAGTTGGTCTGCTGCGGCCTGATCCTCTTGGTGAAGGCGGCGAAAGTACATGGTGTCGGCGAGTCGCTGGGGCCAGTCGTAGACCTCTTCATAGTCCAGGTCCAGTTGCTCGAAGACGCGCCGCCAGTAACTCTGAAACCATAGCGCTTCATGTTGATTCTCGGGCATGACGATGAAAGCGACGGTTACATAGGGCCAGCGCAAGTCCTTCTCAGTGCGTCGCTCAAGCAGCCGTACAATGTTTTTGTAGACCGTGTGCCCCAGGTCGTACTTCTTGATGTTTTCGTACATCTGCGGAGTGAAGGCGTCGACGGAGAAGTGGACGAAGCGGAAGGTGTCGTCTGCCATGTCCTTTCGGTTAGCGCAGTCCAGTAATGCATCGATTCTTTGCTCGTTCAGCAAGGTGCCATTGGTGTGCAGCTTGAAGTGTCGAAACAAACGATTGTCCTCATTGCTGTCGAATGCGTAGCGAATGAAGCGGTCAAATTCGGGATGCAGGCAGGGCTCGCCCAGCCAGTGGGGGCAGAGGTCGATCTCGTCATCCACCTCTGCCAGGCTGTCGACGCTGTGTTTCCAGGTTTCCCAACTCATGAACGAGTTCGGGTTGAGACGGTGAACCTTGGGGTGTTCGGCCTGTCCGCACATTCGGCACCGAATGTTGCAAAGGTCAGTCAGTTCTAGGTTCAGATTGATGGCCACAGCACTCAGTCCCTGAGGTGTTCGCGGATGTAGTCGTTGCGGGCGATGATGGATTGGCTGCAGTTGCGGCACAGATCGGTCATGACCTTTGCCTGCATGTTGCGCCTCAGGTCGCCGAAGTAACTTCCATCTCGGCTGCGCCAGACCTCTCCCAGTCCCTCTCTGACGTTGTTGCCGGTTCCGGTGATCACACAACAGGGCGAGGTGCTGCCGTCAGGCTGCACCACCAGGTAATACCAGGGGTTCAGGCAGGGTGCGTGGGCCACGTCTTCGGGGCCGCTCTGATCGAAGACCATCTCGCCCCGGTCCATGGTGCTCTCGTGGAGGAAGTGATCAAGCGTAGTTTCAAGTCCGAGCTGTTCCGCCAGCTTGATCGCTTCTCGGGCCAGGGCCGGTACCTGTGCCCGTTCGGCTTCGTTGAGCTTGAGGGCGTGCTGTTCGGGACGGTAGGCGATGATGTAGTCGAAGTTGACTCGATAGCAACCCAAGGCATGGGCGAAACGCACCATGTCTGAGAACATGCGGTAGTTCTTGTTGGTCACTACCGCGTGGATCAGCATGCGCGGAGCGTCCTGAACGCCTCGTTGCGCCCGGAAGTGTTTGCGGGCGTGGATTCTGCTCATCACCTGGCTGACTTTGTCGAAGGTGCCCTTGCTGCCGCGCAGGAAGTCGTTGGTCGCCCGGTCGGGGGCATCAAGAGAGAAGTGCAGCTCATCCCAGCAGCTCTCTATGATCTGATCGATTATGCGGTCATTGAATAGGGTGCCATTGGTCGCCAGATGGCCTTCCATTCCGTAGTTTTTGATCCGTCGCATCAGTTCCGGGGTGACATCGCGGCGGACCATTGGCTCGCCGCCGCCCAGGATGAAGACCCGCCGGACGCCCATCTCTGCGGCCTCATCGAGTAGCTTCCAGTAGTCTTCTGCCGTCAGCTCCCCATGCTGCTTGCCCTTTCGATAGGTCGTGTCGCAGAACACACAGTCGATGTTGCAGGTCATGGTTGGATACAGTTCCATGGTGTACGGACCAGGGCTCTGACCGGCATCCCAGCGCCGCATGCGCGCTGCGATCGCCTCACCTTCGCTGAGTTGGTATTCGTCTGCTTCCAGCACCGGTAGTGGCATGCTTTCGAAGGTAGCACGCAGATCGGGGGCCTGCGAGGGGGGCACTCGGCCGATACAGGCTGCTATCCTCGGCGCCACAATGGACTTCGATACTTCTCGCGCCTTTCGCTCTGCTTCATTCGGCTCTGTTTCTTTCGCTGGTCTGGCCTTGCTGCTGGTCGTTGGCTGGCTGCTGAACCCGACCTCCACTCAGGCCGCTGATGACGGGTTGGCTGGGGTGGAGATGGATGCCTTGCGTGCTGCACTCCGTGCCCAACCTGAGTTTGCTCAGGCCTGGTTTCGGATCGACGCTGGTGATGCTGCGGGGGCGCGCCTGGACATCAAAGCACTGCTGCGCGACGACCGGCGAAATCCTGATCTGCTGCACTTGTTAGGGATCGCGGCTCGGGCGACCAGTCGTCGTTGTGAGTCGGGTTTAGTTCTTCGCCGCAGTCTTCGTATTCGCCCTGATGGCTGGGTCGCTCTGGAACTGGTCGAGCTGTTGCTCGACAGACGTCGGGTCGCTGCCGCTCGTTCGGTGATCGCTCGGCTGCCCGATTCACTCCAGCTAGATCCACGGGTCCGTCGGGCCAGCGCTTATGTCCTG
>DJIF01000128.1:994-17408 GCA_002433485.1 Deltaproteobacteria bacterium UBA6601 | reverse complement strand
ACGACGACTCGGTCCCCGGCGGCGGTGATGACGACGACTCAGCCCATGGTGACGACGACGACGACAGTGCTGCTGGGGACGACGATGATGACGATAACGACTCGGTGCCGGCTGGCGATGACGATGATGACTCGGTCCCCGCTGGTGACGATGATGACGACGACTCAGCCCATGCTGACGATGATGACGATGACGATGATGGAACTGGAGTCGGTGATGACGACGACTCAGTACCGGGTAGTGGTGACGACGACGACGACAGCGCCGCTGATGACGATGACAGCGCTGGTGATGACGATGACAGCGCTGGTGACGACGACGACTTG
This sequence comes from Deltaproteobacteria bacterium UBA6601, assembly GCA_002433485.1. Lineage (GTDB taxonomy): Bacteria > Myxococcota_A > UBA796 > UBA9615 > UBA9615 > UBA6601. The sequence continues at coordinate 17,082 of DJIF01000128.1, read as the reverse complement.
AGTCAGGGCGATGACGACAGCATGCATGGTGATGACGATGACGATGACGACGATGATGACGACGACAGTGCTTCGGGAGACGATGATGATGATGGGACGACTCCCGCGACGGAGACAGCACTGACAAGCGGTTGTTTCAACAACATCGATGACGATGGCGATGGAGACATCGACTGTGCTGATAGTGACTGCAGCGCAAGCCCGAGCTGCCCCGAGAACTGTTCCAATGGAGTGGATGATGATGGGGATGCGCTGGTCGACTGTGACGATTCGGAGTGTTTAACAGCCCAGGTCTGCCTGGTTGAGGACTGCAGTACGGTCGGTGATGAGGATCTGGACGGCGACAGTGACTGCGCGGACTCTGACTGTTGGGGTGCCTCATGTGCTGAGGTCTGTAGCGGTGGTAATGATGAAGATGGTGATGCCTTGATCGATTGCCTCGATCCTGACTGCGCTTCTTTTGTCTCCTGCCTGGTTGAGAGCTGCAATAACGGGGTAGATGACGATCTCGACAATCTGGTGGACTGTGCTGACAGTGATTGCAGTTCGAGCTCTGCCTGCCCCGAGGAGTGCACCAACCATCTGGATGATGACGCGGATTCGTTGGTGGATTGTCAGGATCCGGAATGCCTGAACCACATCGCCTGCCTCACTGAGGACTGCAGCACTGCCGGAGACGAGGACCTCGATGGTCTCAGTGACTGCGCGGATCCTGACTGTTGGGGTTCAAGCTGCGCTGAGGTCTGTACCGGGGGTAACGATGAGGACGGTGACGGTACAGTTGACTGTCTGGATGCTGATTGCGCCACTCACATCTCTTGTCTTGTAGAGACCTGCGACAATGGGATCGACGATGATCTCGATAATCTGGTGGACTGTAGCGACTCGGACTGTGCAACTTCGCCTTTCTGCGCTGCTTGCGGAACGACTGTATCTGCATTGAGCTGTGGCTCGGGGGTGGTGGGCGTGACCAGCGGCGGGACCAGTCCCCTGACGGTCTATTCGTGCGGAATGACGCTCAACGGACCGGACCATTCGTACAGCTTTGTGAACGCAGCCCAGACCTTTGTAGTCCTGGATCTGTCGGTCTTTGGGACCAGTATTGACCTGGATCTGGCAGTCATTGATGGTTCGGGTGGCTGTAGTGCAGATCAATGTGTCATCGCCGCAGACTCCACTGAGGCGAGCGAAGAGCTGTTGGTCTTTGAGGCCAATGCAGGGACTACCTATTACGTTCAGATCGACGGCAAGACGCTCAGCGACCATGGTGGTTACAGCTTGAATGTGAATTGTCCGGCCCAGCTGCAGTTTGAGTACTGCGCCAATGGGATTGACGACGATGGTGACCTGTTGGTCGACTGCGATGATGATGACTGCGGCCATGTCAGCGTCTGTCCCTGAGTCGCGTCAGGAGCGAAGAGCTCAGGAGCGGCGTCGCGGCGAAAGGCGAGAGCGCATTGAGCTAGGCCCTCCCCTCATAGTCTTCTCCGATATCTGGAAGAGCTTTGGCGCCCAGGTGATCTATGAAGGACTTGACCTGGTGGTTCATAAGGGCGAAACGCTGACCATCGTTGGTGGTTCTGGGACCGGGAAGAGCGTTTTGTTGAAGTGTTTGCTCGGTTTGCTGCGTCCAGACCGGGGTAGCATTGAGGCCTTTGGCGAGGAGGTTTCGCTACGCAGTGAGAGGGAGATGCGTTCCATTCGGTCCCGCATTGGGATGCTGTTTCAGGGAGCGGCGTTGTTCGACTCTCTGGATGTGGCGGACAACATTGCCTATCCACTGCGCCAACATGGCTGGCGGGACGAGAGCCGGGTTGCGGCGCGGGTTTCGGAGGTCCTGGAGATGGTGAACCTGCCGGGGATTGAGCGGCGCTGGCCCGCCGAGCTGAGCGGCGGTATGAAGAAGCGAGTCGGGCTGGCTCGGGCTATTGCCATTGAGCCCGAAGTTTTGCTCTACGATGAGCCGACCACTGGTCTGGACCCGACCAATACCCGTCGCATTGATCAGCTGATCATTGACCTGCAGCAGCGCCTTGGGGTGACTTCTATTGTTGTCACTCATGACATGGCTTCTGCATTTCGAGTCTCTGACCGGCTGGCCATGTTGGCTGAGCATCGTATCGTCTGGTGCGGTTTTAAGGACGAGGTAGAAGAGGCGCCGGATCCCCGTGTTCGTGCCTTCATCGAGGGAACGATAGGCGAGTGAGCTTTTGTGCTTTGCTTGACTTCGCGAGCCGCTGCCAATAGACCGCAGCCCGTGACCGAGACACTCCCTACCAAGCCGCCAACCATTCGCGACATGATCACCGCTGAGCTGGACGGCGCGGTGCGTGCGCTGCTTGGCTCCCAAGCAGATGCTCCGTCGCTGGTCGTTGAGCGCAGCAAGCCTGGCTTCTCAAGTGACTTTCAGAGTCCAGTAGCAATGCAGCTTGCCAAGGTGTTGCGGCAGGCGCCGCGACAGATCGGTGCGGAGCTCGAGCAGTGGTTATCCGCGCGGCAGAATGCGCGTTTGGAGAGTATCGAGGTCTCCGGTCCAGGGTTCCTGGGTTTGCGCCTTAGTGAGGAATACCTGGGAGAGCTGCTTAAAGCAGCGCTGGCTTCGGATCGGCTCGGGATTGAACCGTTTGCCGGTAACACTGTGGTGATTGATTATTCGTCACCCAATGTGGCTAAGCGGATGCATATCGGCCATATCCGTTCGACTGTGATTGGCGATGCCATGCGGCGGATGGGGAGCTTCCTGGGCCATAAGGTGATCGCCGACAACCACATCGGTGACTGGGGCACTCAGTTTGGTCAGCTCATCTATGCCTGGCGCAATTGGCGTGATGACGGGGCCTTTGAGGAGGATCCGGTCGGAGAACTGGAGCGCCTGTATGTGAAATTTCACAAGGAGGCCGCTGAGAACCAGGATTTGAACGCTCTCGCGCGGGAAGAATTGCGCAAGCTGCAGGCTGGAGACGAGGATAACCTGGCGCTGTGGAAGATGTTCCGTCGCTCCTCCCAGGATGCTTTCGACAGCATCTACGAGCGCCTCGGCGTCTGTTTTGATGTCACCTATGGCGAGAGCCATTACAACGAGCGCCTGGGCCCTTTAGTAGAGCGTCTGCTGGAGCAACGCATTGCAGAGCGTTCGGACGGTGCAGTGTGCGTGTTCTTTCGGAATGAGGCCGGCGAAGACGAGATGACTCCCTTCCTGATCCAGAAGAAGGATGGGGCGGCGCTGTACGCGACCACCGATCTTGCGACCGTTGAGCTTCGCCTTGAGGAATTTGCCGCGGAGCGGATGATCTACGTCACAGACCATCGGCAGAAGCTCCACTTTGAGCAGCTCTTTGCGACTGCAGAGAAGATGGGGGTAGAGGCTGATTTTGCCCATCTTGGTTTTGGCATGATGACCCTTCCAGAAGGGGCCTTCAGTACCCGCCAGGGCAACGTGATTCGTCTCGATGAACTGCTTGATGAGGCTGAGCGTCGAGCTCGCGCGACCCAAGAGCAGCGGCTTCAAGAGCGTGGCGAGCAGTGGAGCGAAGAGGAGCTGGCTGAGCTCGCCGCGACGGTCGGTCTGGGCGCCTTGAAGTATGCTGATCTTAGCAATAACCCGCAGAGCAACATCGTATTCAGCTTTGACCGCATGTTGTCGTTTGACGGCAACACAGCCCCCTATTTGCAGTACACCTCAGCACGAACCTTCTCGCTGTTGCGTAAAGCCCGCGAGCAGGGTCATGAGCCTGACGGGGAGACCTTTGCTGGTGTCTCCGCCGCTGATCGGGATCTTCTGCTCCATGTTGTTGACCTTGGCAGGGTCATTGAGATCGCCTTTGATGAGGGCAAGCCCTCTGTCCTGGCGACCTGGCTTTATGAGTTGGCCACCCGCTATCACAGTTGGTACGCATCCTGTCCGGTACTGCGCGCGGAGCGACCTGAGCTACTAGCTTCGCGGTTGAATCTGACTCTGCTTTGTCAGCGCGCCCTGGTTCTGGGGCTGGATCTGCTGGGGATTCGAGCGCCTGAGCGAATGTGAAGTGAGCCTGACTCAGGTCTCCCAGTTCACTACCAGGCGGTAGCTGTCCGCCTCGCCGCCAGCGCAGGCGACCCCTACGACAATGTCGTCGCCGCGGCTCATGGGCTCATCAAAGAGGTAGGATTCGGGACCTTCGTTGTCGCTCTGGTTGCTGAACCAGTCGGGACTGGCGTTGTTGCCGGGGGGCTCGAAGTAGAGCATCAGGTCGAGATCAGAGCTCGAGTCCCATTGGAGTTCCACATCCATATAGCCGTCTTCTGGGACCTCTACGCGATAGTTGTCGTTGTCCCCGGTCCATGGCCAGTCTTCGCCACCTTCGTAGCCACAGGTTTGCAGGGTGCCGTTGATGGTGATTGAGCGTTGCCAAGGCGCGTCGACTTCTTCAGCGTCGCCAGCGTGGTTGTTGCCGTTCTCGTCATCCTCATCCCAGCTGAGGTGATGGTCGAGGGTCGGGGCTGGCTCGCTGGTGCTGGTAGGTGAGCAGCCGAACAACGAAAGGCTCAGCGCAAGGGTCAGCAGGGATGAGTAGATGTAGGGAGCTGGCTGTGTCATGGCAGGATTGTAACTATAGTTGAGCGGTAATCGGGCTTGTGTGCGGGAGGCGTGCTGGTGGAGCGAGAGCGACGCTTGGAGCTTAAGGTAGGACTCTTTGTGGTCTTGTGTCTGTCGGTGTTGGTGGCCAGCCTGCTGGTTCTGGGCAACGAGCAGAACCTGTTTGAGCGCAACTACGTCCTACAGGCGAATTTCTATGACATCGCTGGTCTTCGTTCGGGGGCAGCGGTTCGTCTGGCTGGCCTTGATGTTGGCCTGGTGACGGCGATTACCTTTCCCGACGATCTCACCGATCGGCAGGTGAATGTTCGACTTCGGGTGGCTCAGCGGTTTCAGAATCGGATCCGCGAAGACTCTATGGCCACCATCGCGGGGCAGGGTCTGTTGGGCGATAAGTTCGTCTCGCTTCAGCAGGGCTCTCCTTCCCTACCACCGCTGCAAGACGGAGACCTGCTGCGTAGCGTGGATCCGGTAGAGCTGACCTCCTACTTGGATGATGTCCCTGGGATCATGAAGAACGTTCGCTCCATCAGCGAGCAGATCGACAAGATGCTCAAGGGGGAGGAGGGTGAGCGCGCCGGCAAGACGGTTCGGGAGATGCTCAGCTCGGTGCGCAATATCCTGCAGGAGGTTGAGGAGGGGCGTGGGGTGATCCACGAGTTGGTCTATAACAAGCGCAGCGGTCGCCAGTTGCGAGATGCCATTGCTTCGATTCAGTCATCGACTGACTCTCTATCAGCCCTGTTGTTGGCGGTTCGAGAGGGTGATGGCGCCCTGCACAACTTGATCTACGAGGACAAGGTCAGCGCTCTACTGGCCTCCCTGCAATCCACGGCGGAGGACATTGACATCGTGGTCAAGGAGATTCAGACCGGCAATGGCCTCATTCACGATCTGGTCTATACCGATGAGGGGCAGAGCCTGCTTGCCAACCTTACCGACGCTTCGGCGGACATTCGTGATTTGGTGGCGGGGGTCAAGCGGGGTGAGGGGACCCTCGGTGGCCTGATTGTTGATCCAACCCTCTACCAGGATGCCAAGACTCTGCTCGGCCGAGCCGAGCGCAGCAAGATTCTCAAGGCCTGGGTGCGCGAGACGATTCGCCGTAATGAGCGCGAGCAGGGCATCTCGGAGGGCGGTCAGACCGCCCAGTGAGTTCGTTTCGCCCCCCCTCTCCGAGCAGGGCTGGTCTGGCTCTGCTGTTGAGCCCTCGCTGGCGGGGACTGCGTAATCGCTGGCGCGGCGGAAGCCCTAATGAGCGTCTTATATGGAGCCTGTTTTCGGCCCTCACCCTGGGCTTCTGGGGGGCAGTGCTAGGCCTGTGCATCTACTTCGTCACGATGTTTGACTCCGTTGAGTTGTTTGGCCCGCTGCTGCTGCGGAAGGCCCTGAGTATGCTGCTGCTCAGCTTTTCCGGGTTGTTACTCTTCTCCAACATCATCACCGCATTGTCCTCCTACTTCTTGAGCGAAGACATGCAGCTTCTGCAGTCGCTGCCGGTGTCCAGACGGCGGGTCTTTTACGTCCGTTTTGCCGAGACGGTCATTAACTCGTCGTGGATGGTGCTGATCTTTGGTCTGCCGGTGCTGTTGGCTTACGGCTGGGTCTACGATGGCGGTCTGCTCTACTACCTCTCGGCTCTGGTGGGTGGTTTCTGCTACCTGCTGCCACCTGCTGCGATGGGTGTGGTCATCGCCGCCCTGCTGGTGAGGGGCTTCTCTGCGCAGCGAATCCGCGAGGTGATGGCGCTGGTCTCTGGTCTGTTCCTGGTCTCGGTATTGCTGCTGCTGCGGACCCTGCAGCCTGAGCGGCTGGTCGATCCGGAGTCTTTTGGAACCCTTGCTGAGTTCATCGCAGTGGTACGTGCTCCTGATCACAGCTGGTTACCATCTACCTGGCTGAGCGAGCTGTGCATGTGGAGCCTGGGCAGTGCGGCTGAGCCGGCTTATCTTCAGGCTGGCTTGTTGTTGATCGCCTGTCCGGCCAGCGTGGTTGCAGCGCGTTGGGTGGTGTCGCCGCTCTATTTCGAGGCCTGGAGCCGAGCTCAGGAGGCGCCGCGTAGCTCAGCCTCTCGATCTCCTCGTCTGACGCGTCTCATCGATGCGCTGACCGCTCCGGCCTCACCCGCTTACCGAGGTCTGTTAAGAAAGGACCTTCGACTGTTCTTTCGGGAGCCGGGCCAGTGGACCCAGGCCCTGCTGCTGCTGGGACTGGTGGCCATCTACCTGTATTCGGTCAAGGCCTTGCCGTTGGACGTTCTGCCCCTTGAGACCAGCTTCCTGGAGAATGTCATTGCCTTCCTCAATGTTGGGGTAGCAGGGGCGGTGTTGGCCTCCATTGCGGTGCGCTTTCAGTTCACCTCTATCTCCAGGGAGGGACGCGCTTTCTGGGTGCTTCACTCCAGTCCCATTGGGGCCTGGCGATATCTGCTCAGTAAGTTTTTGATGGGGCTGTGGCCGACCCTTTTGCTCGGCGAGGTCCTGGTGCTGTCGACCAACGCGATGCTCTCGGTGGACCCGCTTTATGCCTGGGTGGCCGCGGGAACCATTGCTTTACTGTCGGTCGGCTTGTCGGGCCTGGCCATTGGGATGGGCGCGCTCTATCCGAATTTTAAGGCTGACAGTGCGGCCCAGATGGCTTCGGGGCCCGGGGCGATCTTGTATATGGTGCTGGCTTTGCTGCTGGTCGGCTTGGTGGTCACCATAGAAGCTGTTCCAGTGGGCTTCCTGTTGGCCCAGCAGCTCCAGGGCGGCGCGGTTGGCGGGGGCTTGTGGGTCGGGTTGCTGCTTGCCTCTGTGGCATCTCTGATCATCTGTGTCGCGGCGGCATGGCTGCCGATGCGTAGAGGTGCAGAGCGGCTGTGGGGCGACCTCGGTAACGTGGGAGACTGAGCTGGGGAGTGAATGGACCCGTGCCAGCCGGGCTGGAGCGCTCTACAATTCCTGCCAGCAAGGATTGGTTAACAACTCTGCTTGAGGACTGAGACATGGTGACGATGCGAACTTTCAGGCTGATCTTTGCGGTGTCGGTCTCGCTGGTGCTGCTCTCTGGCTGTAAAGGTGTAGCGCCCGCGTCGACCGATCTTAATTTTGGCGACATCTACATCCTAGGCAGCTACTCGGCCAGCACTCCCCTGGAGAACGAGGCTGCCACAGCGCAGACCATTGCAGAGGTCAGCTTTGATGACGGCTCGGCCTTTTCACTGGCCATGGATTTGCCTTTTCTGATGGAGCAGCGAACCCCCTACGCCATTGACTTCACTTTGAGTCCACTGCCTGAGTCTTTTGGCCAACTAAGTGATGTGGCCCGATTTACCATCGAGCCGACTGGCGGCTCGCCCTACGAGGTGGTGGTCAACCTCAGCGCCAACTTTATCGATGGTGATATCGATAACGATGGCGTGGTCGATGTCGCGTTCGGGGGCCAGGACTGCGATGACTCGGATCCCGAGATCTTTGGTGGGCTTGTCCCCCACGAGGAGGTCTGTGACGGCAAGGACAACGATTGCGATGGTGGCCTCGGGCCCGATGAGGGTGATCTTGATGGGGACGGGATCATCTGCTTTGCCGATTGTGATGATCAGGACGCTGATGTCTATGGGGGTGACAGCCCCCATGAGGAAATCTGCGACAACAAAGATAACGATTGTGACGGCTCCCTTGGTGAGGACGAACTGGACGGTGATGGCGATGGAGTGAGTGCTTGCGCCGGTGACTGCGAGCCCCGTACCGCAGCTGCCCACCCGGGGCTTGTTGAGGTTTGTGACGGCTTTGATACCGACTGTGATCCAGCAACCACAGTGTTTGGTGGAGAGTTGGACAGCGACGGTGATGGCTACATCCCTTGTGGCCCCTATCAGGAGGCGGGTGCCGGCGTGTTTGGTGGGGGGGACTGCGACGACGCCAGGCCTACCGTCTACGGGGGTACGAATCCTGCTCCCGAGCTTTGCGACGGACTGGATAACGACTGCGATGGTTATCTGCTGTACGACGAAGTAGACGAGGATGGCGATAGCTTTCTGGCGTGTGTGGACTGTAACGATGACTCCAATGCTGCCTTCCCCGGTGCTCCCGAGCTTTGTAATGGCCTTGATGATGACTGCGACGGCATTGCTAATGCTGACGTCGGCCTCGAAATTGATGGGGATGGCGATGGCATTCGTTCCTGCGATGACTGCGACGATCAGGACCTCAACTCTTATCCTGGAGCCGCTGAGCTGTGCGATGGTCTGGACAACGACTGCAATGGATTTGCCGACCTCGGTGGCAACAGCGCCGCGGAGTTCGATCTGGATGCCGATGGCTCGCCTGCCTGTGCTGATTGTGACGACGGTGACCCGGCCCGTTTTCCGGGCAATCCAGAGCAGTGCGATGGTGGCGTGGATAATGACTGTGACGCAGCCACCGATGAGAGTCAGGACACGGACGGCGACGGCCACAGTCCGTGCGGCTCCGATGGAGTCGCCGGCGGTGGAGATGACGATTGTGATGAGTTGAACCCGCAGACCTATCCGGGAGCGCCGGAGCTTTGCGATGGCAACGACAATGACTGCAATGGGCAGGCCGACTTCGCCGGTCTCGCCGCCAATGAGGCGGACGGCGATGGAGATGGCTCGCCTTTCTGTGCTGACTGCGACGATGGCAACGCGTTGGTATTTCCCAACAACCCTGAGATCTGTGATGGCGCTGACAATGACTGTGACAGCGCCACCTTCGCTGATGCTGAAGGTGAGGCCGATGGAGATTCGGACGGCTCGCTGTCCTGTGCTGACTGTGATGACGCTGATAGCGAGCGCTTTCCTGGCAATCTAGAGATCTGTGACGGCCTGGACAATGACTGTGACGGGACTGTGCCGGTGACGGAGGCCGATGGCGATGCTGACGGCAGCATCGCTTGCGCCGATTGTGATGATGGAGATGCCCTGAACTTCCCGGGTAATGTTGAAATCTGTGACAACCAGGACAACGACTGCGACGTCTCCAGTAATGAAGACATAGACGGGGATGGCGATGGCATCTCGACCTGCGATGGTGATTGTCACGATGACAACGTCGCGGTCTTTCCTGGGGCACCTCAAGAACTCTGCGACGGTCTCGATAATGACTGTGACGGCGACTTCTTTCTGGGAGAGGACGCAGATAGCGACGGTGATGGCTCCATAGACTGTCTGGACAGCGACTGTCCTCATTACGTTGATGATGACTTTGTCGGCACCTCGTTGGGGACGTCGACTTTTCCCTGGTTGACCATCGATCAGGCCATCAGTGCCGCGACTGGAGCTGGCTGCAATGCGGTCAATGTGCGCGCAGGTAACTATGTTGGGCCGGTGAGCTGGCCCACAGGTGTTGACCTTCGGGTTGTTGGTGTGGATGGCGCAGCGCAGACCATCCTTAGCGCACCAACCCCAGCGAACCCAGGCGAGGGCTCCGGTCCCATCGTCACCATTGACGGTGGCCAGAGTCGGGTAGCTTTGCTGCACGGCTTTACTCTCACCGGAGCTTCGACGGTGGGGACGACCAGCACTTCGGCCGATGGCAATGGTGGAGCGATTCGGGTCTCGGGGGCCTCGCCGACCTTGCGCTCGCTGGTCGTTCAGGGGAACCAGGCAACCGGCAGTGGAGGTGGTATCGCGGCTAGCAACAGTTCGTTGCTAATTGATGACTGTGTCTTCTCCGGCAACCTTGCTGAGCAGCTATCTGGCGGCGGCGGTGGGGTCTACACCAGCGGCGGCGCGCCGGTGATTCGACGTAGTTTCTTTGCTGGAAACAGTGCCGCAGACAATGGCGGAGGTCTGCTGTTGGAAAATCCGGATGGGCCTGTCGAGCTCGCCGGTAATACCTTTCAGGGCAACCATGCTCACGATGGCGCTGCAGCCTATTTGAATACCGTCAGTGGTCAGGTGGTGCAGAATCTGTTTGAAGCCAACGGTGCGCTTGACTCGGTGAACTCCATCGGTCCGACTGACTTTGGCGGGGCGGTCTATCTGGCCAGCAGCAACAGCGCGAGTTTCTTCAACAACATCTTCAACGCCAACACCGGCAGTAGCGCCTCGGCCATGTTTGTCTACAACTCAGCCCCTTTGTTGGAGCACAATGTGTTTGTCGACAATATTTCTCCGGTTGGAGCGGCGGTTGGTGCTGCGCTGCGAACCTTTGGCGGTGTGTACCGGCACAACATCTTTGCCAGCAATACCGGAGCCGGAATTGAGATCGGCTCAGCGGTGCAGGCACCTTATGGCAGTTCGGGTGCCGCGGAGGTTCAATACAACCTCTTCCATTGCAACACTGTAGGAACCTCCTGCTCCAGCACCATCGACTTCAGCAGCTTGACCACGAACTTCTTCGGTTTCCTGGATGATGGTGTCGGCAATCGACCCCATGAAGCTGGCTACAATGTGGTCGCCAATGGCTATGCACACGATGGCGACGGTGATGGCATTCCCGACTTCTTTGACCCCCAGGCAGATGGCAACATCAACTCCACCTGGGCAGCGACAGGGGCAGAACCCGGCTTTGTTGCCTTCAGTGCTGATCAGGACCCTTTGAATGATGATCTGAGCCTTGCTCCAGGGAGCATTTGTATCGACGCCGGTGATCCGCTGGTCTTTGATCTTGATGGCAGCCGGGCCGACATCGGTGCCTTTGGTGGCTTGTTCGGCGACTGGTTGCCCTAGCAGGGTGTGCAGGCTCCCCCGGGATGAAGAGCCTGCTGGCAGGTGAGCCTTGGGTCTATCGGAACAGCTGATGAAGCTCGCGCGAAGCTATCCCAGATCGAGGAGTTCTTGCCCATGGGCGGCGCTCTGCTGGTTGCTTTGTCTTAGTCAGGTTGTGGCCTGTTCGGCGCATCTCACCGGCTTTGAGGCGCCTTCTATAGGACCGGATGCCCGATACAGGTCACCTCTTTCAGGCTTGGAGCCCCCGGTCCTGGTTCGCTTTCTAGGTGCTCAGATGGCTCTGCAGGAAGTTGTTGCTGAGAAGCAGGAGGATACCCGCGCTTTCCGGGCTACTGAACTTCTGCAGGAAGCGGTCTCCCTGGCGCCCCGACAGGCTAGCTTGTGGCGCTATCTGGCTAGCGCGCGGGCTTCGCTTCTTGATCTGGAAGGTGCGGTCGAGGCAGCAAGGCGGGCGGTGGCGCTCGATGAGGGTGACCCGCGAGGCCATTATCAGCTGGGGCTTCAGCTTCACCGAATGGGTGCTAATCGGGAGGCAGAGCTGGCCTTGGAGCTGGCCTTGGAGTTGGGCTTAGGCTCGACTGGTTCCGAGCTACCTCATTATTGGCTCTATCGGATTCGCAGTCAGAGGGGTGATGTGGATGGGGCGCTGCAGGTGCTCGCTCGCTGGAGGGAGTCGAGCCCAGCCTCGACTGATTCGCAGGTTCTACGTACTCAGCTTTTGTGGAAGTCCGGTCGGGGGCATGAGGCCTCCAAAGCTGCTGCTGAGGCCCTTCGCGCTGAGCCTCGCTCAGCTGAAGTGTTGAAGATCCTAATGGAAAGCCTGTTACTTGACCCCTTATTGGCGATCTGGAGCCTGGAGGAGGCGCTGAAGGCAGATTGGTCGGCGCTTCCCTTGCATCGTCAGTTGGTCGCCAGTTATCGGACCTTGGGCCGCTATGATCGGGCCCTTGAGCACTTGAGAATTATGCGCAACCTCAGTGGTTGGGGCCCAGCAGTCCTGGTCGAGGATGAGATCAAGCTGCTGTTGCAGATGGGCCGTGGAGAAGAGGCTCTGCTGCTGCTGGAGAATCGCTTCCTTGCAGGCACCACCATAGACCCTCTCTCTCTTCGGTTGCTGTCGTGGACCTATTCGGTGTTAGGCCGTCCAGAGGAGGGGCTGCAGCGTCTGGCTGAGCTCGCCGGACTGGAACCGGAGCTGAGTCTGCAGATTGAAGCCGAGAGGCAGCTGCTGACTCAGCCCCAGGGCTGGCGTCCAGCTCCAGTGGTTCTGCCGGCCGAAGAGGAGCTCCTCCGCCAGCTTGCTGAGCTTGAGCCGGTTCCATTGCTTAAGAGCTCTGCTGGGAGTGGCCAGGCCTACCGGCAACGGCTTGAGCGAGAGCGTCAGCGGATCAACCTGCAACTCCAGTTGGCCCACAGGCATCTTCAGCAGGGTGAGCGGAGCAGCTGTGAGCGAGTTTTAGTTGAGCTGTTGGCTCTTCATCCGAGCCAAGCAGATGGCCTTAATGCGCTGGCCTATTTGTGGGCGGAGGACGGACGACGGCTTGAAGAAGCTTTGAAGCTGCAGGAGCAGGCCCTAGAGCAGCGGCCCTTCTCCGGTGCCTATCAGGACACGATGGGTTGGATTCACTATCGGCGAGGTGATCTCGAGCAGGCTCTGTCACATCTGCATCGAGCTGCGGATCTGCTGCCCTTTGAACCTGAGATTCTCGAGCACCTGGCAGAGCTTCTCCAAAGCCTGGGCCGTGCTGAAGAAGCCTTAGAGCATCAGCGAAGAGCTGCCAGGATCAGAGAGATTCGGTCCCCCAGCGTACCTTGACGCTGGACAGGACCACCGCTGGGAAGGCGGCGTAACCGTCGACGAAGGGGGGCGGGGAGAGCAGCCGCTCGAGGCTCTCGACCTGGGAGTTTGAGGGGAAGTCGCGGGGAATTGGCGCAGCCACCAGCAGGTATTCGAACAGGCCGGTCCCGGCACCGGTAAATCCCTCAGGTGCCTGCTCTTCGACATCGGCTCCTTTGGGCCGGTGCGGGATGATCCTCTGTTCGTGGCTGCTGTTCATGAAGACCTGTCCAGTCGACGGGTGGAGCACCTCGACGCCTCCGTTAGAGCGTTGCAGCAGGTAGAGGTAGTCAGCCCCCTCGGCACGGGTAAAGAACACGATTTGTGAGTCTTCAGGAAGCAGGGAGCCGTCTTGGATGTCGGCGGCCTCTCCGCCACCGAGGAATTCCAGGCGTAGGGAGCCTCGTGGTTCAAAGTCGGGTGATGCAGCAGATGCTCGGTTAGCCTTAGCCGGTTGGGGCTCACAGCCACCGCAGGTTAGGAGCAGAATGAGCAGCAGAACTGCTCGTTGGCCGACGCTCTCAGGAGCCAAAGGCGGTGTGCTCAGGGGCTGCTGCCCAGGCCAGCGGCCAGGCCGTAGTTGGCGAGACCGAATTCGGCGAGCCAGACGATTCGGTAGTTGCGAGATGGTGGGGCGCGCTCGTCTAGAGCAACCCAGGTCAGACGAACTTTGTCGCCTACTGAAACGATGCTTGGGTCCATGTTGTCTTTGGTTGCGGAAAACAGGCGTGGTGGCTCTGAACCATCGGTGGGGGCGATGACCAGGGGATACCCGGCCAATTCGTCTTCCACGGCAGCAATCAGGTAGCGCCCAAGGGGGTCCCAGCAGTAGCCGGGGCTACGGTCGGAGCGCCGAACCCCCTTAATGACTGATTTCGGTAGCGACTTGCCTGGCTCGAAGACAAATAGGTCCCAGCGCAAGCCGTCCTTGGAGTCTTTGTTGGACAGAAAGGCGACATGAACTCCGTCTGGGGAATAACTGGGCAGAATCTCGTCGCTGGTGCCTAGCCTCAGCAATGAACTGTGGGTGAAGGTGTCGAGGTTGAATTCCCAGATGTCGCTGCCAAGAGGGTTACGTTGCTCGTGGATGATCTTTTGCTGGCTGGGGTGCCAGGCCGGCGCTAGCTCAGACTCGCGGGTAAAGGTGAGCTGAAGAGGCTCAGCTCCATCAACAGTGTTGATAACCCACAGATCGCTGCCAGCCCCGTCACCTACCTCGGAGACTACAACCAACTGGCTTCCATCCGGAGAGATCGACGGGGCTCCCTGATCTCCTTCTCCGCCGATGCGGACTTCCATCTTCTCAAGGAAGACTTCCTGCCCCTTCCGCTTGTGGAGGGCAACCATGGCGTTGTTTTCGCCATCCTTAGACCAGTCAAAGGCGAGGATGTCAGTGAAGGAAGCGGTCCCTTCTCCATCCTTGAGTGATGGGTGTTGTTTGGGCCAGACCGAGCGGAAGACGCCGCCTTCATCGAGAGATCGAGCATAGAATTTGGTTTGGAAGGTTCCCTTGACGGACTCTCGAACTCCGTAGGCCAGCCAGCCTCCGTCACCTCGTAGAGATGGCGAGAAAGAGTGTCCATCGTGCAGTCCCGCGGTCACCTTGCGGAGATTGACTGCATCCTCAGCGTTGAGGGGCGCGCTCGCGAAAGTCATTAGCAATAAGGCGACCAGGGCAGCGGTTGTTGGTCCCCACAGAGCTTTGAAGCTGTTTCTATCTGGCACCAAGCTACGCTCCCAATAGCGAGTTCATCGAGATAGTACCCTTGGCGGGACCGTTCTAGATAGTGGACCCTTTCGGAACCCGATTAAGGTCACAGAACCCAGGGGCCGTGCGCTGGAGATCGATACCCGCTAGCCTTTAGCTGTGGACGATTCAGCCCCCCTTGAGGTCGAGCTCGCTCTGGCAGTGGACGGTGCTTATCGCGCAAGAGCTGTGTTCGGCCCTGCTGCCCGGGTTTCTCTGGGGCGCTCAGCCAAGGCAACCCTGCAGGTTGGGCTTGAGTCTCTTCCAGAACTCCATGTGTTGCTGCAGGTCGAGCAGCAGGGGCTCCGTCTGTTTCTCGCCGATGGCATGGATGTTCAGCTGAGTGTGGGGGAAGAACGCAGCGATCTTGAGGCGCTGCGGGCTGCTGGTGAACTCGAAGCTCAGGAAGGGGTCAGCACCTTGTTGGTTCCCAGCGGGGGCAATGCGATCATCTCGCTGGGACGAGTTCGGGTGATGATGAAGTGTCGAGCTTCCTGGGCACCTGAGCAACACGTTGGCTCGCAGGGTGGTGAGGTGCAGGTTTGCGGAGTCTGCGGGAGCGATTTGCAGCTCTGGCTTGATCACCCCATGGCCTTGAGCCCCTGTCCTCGCTGTCAGACTCGCAATCGGGTTTTTGGTTCTTCGTCATTTCCTGCTCCCGGCTCTATGGGGCCGCAAGGGAGCTCGGCCGACTTTGTCCCGGTAGCGGCAAAGAGCGATGCAGCTGTGGTGACTGCCCAGCCTCTAGAACAGCCTAAGAGCGAGCCCGTCGAGGTAGCTCCTGAAAGGGTAGCTCCAGTAGCAACAGGGTCTGGTCAGCAGGCTGCTGTTGCTCCTCAAGATTTTGAGGACGAAGCGACCCAGCCGTCTCTGTCTGAACGAGGTGGTGAGTTGCAACGGGAAGAAGACAAGCGGGCTCAGCTGTCCCAGCCGGTCAATAAGGATGCGTCGCTACCGGTAGCCGCTCGTCACGAGGATGGCTCCGAGCGAGGCGCTGGGGCTGAACATGCCACCGCCAAGCCCCTGGGGCGAAAGAGGCGCCCGGTAGGGTCCTTATGGACACCTAGGGCTCGGTTGCTGCTGGCGCTTGGCCTGAGCTTTGGTGCTTTGGGCCTGCTGTTGATCTGCTACGCGCTGTTGGCCGGTTAAGAACCTGCCTCTGCGCCTGCTGAGCGTCGTCTTAGCAGCGCGATGATGGCGATGATCAGCAGCAGGGTGAGGAAGCTCGTCCAACGGGTTGCGGTCATCCTCTCCA
>DJIF01000128.1:0-687 GCA_002433485.1 Deltaproteobacteria bacterium UBA6601 | reverse complement strand
AACGGGTTGCGGTCATCCTCTCCACCTCAAGCGAACCCAGGCTGATGAGGGTATTGGGTTGGTCCAGACCCAGCAGCGTCTCAGCGCGGCCAATGGCCAGTGATATGCGGCCCATTACGGTGAAACCAAAAGAGGCCCCGAAGGAGAGCATCAGAGTCAGGATGCCAACCCGGGAGATGGTCTGCATGGTCTTGTTGTGCCGGGCACTGAAGTAAAAATGCAGCAGGCAGGCGCACAGTCCCAGCACCAGGATCACCCCGGAAATGACTCCCGCTCCTGCCTGGTCCCAGTTCCACAGTCCATGCTCCTCATACAGTGCGGGTAGGTCGGGCATGCTGGCGCGTACCTGCTCAAGGAGCCGGCCATTGGCTTCTCCGGTCAGCTTGATCCCGGCGAAGGCGGCGACGATAAAGGCGATGGGTATGCGTGCCCAGTCCTGGTGCTTGCGGGTCAACTTGGTGAACAGTAGCGCCAGGAGAATCAGCGGGCAGAGGGACAGATAGCGATGCTCTTCCAGCAGCGGGTGAACCAGCTTAGGTTGAAAGACGCCGTAGTAGACCTCGATCGTGCCAATCCCAATGCCAAGGCCCATGAACAGGTGCTCAGCGAGCTTGTAGATGGGATTGTCGTCGTAGAGGAACGATAGGATCGAGAGCGTCAGGAAGATGCTCAGCCAGGTACCAACGA
>DJIF01000020.1:22962-43572 GCA_002433485.1 Deltaproteobacteria bacterium UBA6601 | reverse complement strand
CCCCAGCGTGTGGTCCACTCTGCGGGGGACTGAGTCTCAGTTGGCTTGAGCTGTGCGCGGAATGATGTCGCCCTCGCCAAGGGTGAGGTCCTTGCGGGTATCCATGTCGGTGATCTTTAAGCCGGTATCAAACAGCGACTCGTAGAAGAAGTTCATGACCTGGGCGCGGTGCTTGCGCTCGGCTAGATCGTTACTGCCATCTCTCAGCCACCAGCCCAGTGCATCGCCCTCGTCCATCTCGATACCCCAGCGTTCGCGGGCTCGATAGATGGGGGTATTCTTCTGCACGATTAGGATCGATGAGGTCGGCGCTTCGGTGAACAGGTGGTGGTGCTGGACCAGAAAGCTGATCGTCTCAGCGAATTCTTTCCGCCCTTCAGCAGGGTGGCCGATGATCAGGTTGCTGAAGAAGCGCATGCCCACATCGTGCATGTCATGGAGCAGGCGAGAGACTTCGTCGTCGTCGTATTTTTTGCCCATGGCATGGAGCACCTTGGTACTGAAGGACTCAAAGCCAAAGCCCAGGAACTCACAGCCGGCCGCTCTGAGCTTTTCCAGTAGCTCTCGAGTCAAGTGCCTGCTGACGATGGCGTTACCGCCCCAGGGCATGTCCAGCGGATTCTTGATCAGCAGGGTGCAGAGCTGGTCGAGCTGACGTGCCGAGCCGTTAATGACCAGGTCGTTGAAATGGAAGTTTGTGAGCCCATAGCGCTCCTTGTGGGCCGCCATTTCGTCGTAGATGTCCTGTCCCTTGCGGTAGCGAAAGTTCTGCCATATCTCGGCCTGCAGGCAGAAGTCGCACTTGCGCACGCAGCCCCGTGACATCAGTGTTGAGACCGCTCGCGAGGGTGCAAAGGGCTCGCTGTCCATGGCTGTGTAGTAGTCCATGGGCAGGTCTTCAAAATCGGGCCAGCTCAACTCGCTGATGTCTCGGATCGGATCTCTGAGGCCGGTGTCGAGGACTTGACCGTCGGGTTGGGGAATCAGTAGCCCGCGAATGTGGCTGAAGTCCTCTCCGCCAGCCTCTACCGTTTCGATGATTTCTAGCAGAGGGCCCTCCCCCTCGCCGTGGACCACCAGATCGATGGGCCCGCTCCAGGCCAGGTTGTAGCCGTAGAACCCCGGATCGCAGACCTGGCCGCCGACCACTATGCAGAGCTTCGGGTCGCGTTCCTTGAGGACTCTGGCCAGGTGCTTGGTGGCCTCGATGGAGTAGGTGGAGATGCCAACCAAGCGCGGGCTGTTCTCGAGGATGCGGTCCACATACCCATCGATGGTTGGCCCGGTGATGTTCGGTATGACGTTGTCTCGATAGTGGTTTTCGTCCTGCCACTGGTGCAGATGGGTACGGTCCCAGTACTCCTTGAGGTGGGTCGGCGCGTGGTGGAACAGCTCGATGTTCCAGTCCAGCTGAAAAGGCTCATGTCCCCTCTTCTTGAGCCAGCCTGTCAGATAGGCGGTGGTCAAGGGCGGGGTCTTCATGGCCCAGATCGGAGTTGCGACGAGTGATACCCGCATGGCAGTTCAGTGTAGCAGCGGCGTGCAAAGGTCGCTGCGCTGTCCTCGCACAACTTGTCATCGGAGGGCGTGGGAGCGACCATGTAGGCTATGTCGGGCACGGTGGACTACTACAAAGTTCTGGGTCTCAACCAGGACTGCGATCAGTACAGTATTAAGCGGGCTTATCGCAGCGCAGCGAGGCGCTTGCATCCAGATCTTCCGGCCAATAAGGGCAGTCGCGAGGCGGCGCGAGAGTTCCGTCAGGTCCGCGAGGCTTACGAGGTTTTGACCGATCCTGAGCGTCGCCGTCGTTATGATCTTTATGGTCGGGACGGCGGGGTTTTTGGTGTGGGGCCGGGGCGTTCGGGGCCAGCTGCTGAGCCTGGTTTTGAGCTTCGAACCCGTGCTGGAGAAGGAGTCGCGTCGATCTTTGCAGACCTTTTTGCGGTGGACGACAACATCAAGGCCCAGACCCGGCGCAGCGCCCCCTCTCCTTGGAATCCCGCCGATCTTGGTGCCGCTCAGCGGGAAGACCTGCCTGGTTCTGGTCGCTCGGTTGACTCTACCGGGGCGCGGGGGCGAACAGAGCCGCAGCATCCTTTTGGCTTCGACCCTGAAGCGCTCGCAGAGGCGGCTCTTGCTGGTGATCTGGCAGAGGCTGATAGCCCCTTTGTTCGATCAGAGCAGTTGCCGTCGAGGGAACTGGCGACTGGCGGTGAGCCAGTCAATATTCCTACTAATGGTGCCGCTGGTCCGGGCGCATTGGATGGAGATGAGTTGCGGGTCGCAGTTTGCATTCCTTTTCTTGTCGCTGCTGTCGGTGGTCGGCATGAGGTGAGCTATCGAGTGCCCGATGCTGCAGGCGAGTGGCGTGTGGAGTGCTTCGATATTGCGGTGCCGGCCGGGACGCAGAGTGGTATGGAGAGTCGTTGCCGAGAGCGGGGCCACTTTGGGGTTGGTGGTGGGCGGCGTGGTGATGCGGTGCTTGAGCTACAGGTTGCGTCCCACCCATGGTTCCGTAGGTCAGGATTTGACGTCTACCTGGATCTGCCCTTGAGCCCCGCAGAGGCGGCAGCCGGATGTCAGCTGGATGTTCCTACTGTGCGGGGTGGCGTAGGAGTGCGGGTCCCGGCTGGAGTGCACACTGGTCAGCAGATTCGGTTGCGGGGCCAGGGGCTCGATGGTGGGCCGGTCCGAGGTCACCAGATCCTTTGTGTGCAGGTCCAGCTTTCCACCGAGCTCAGCCAGGAGCACATCGAGGTGCTGCGCAAGATGGACGAAGAGACCTGTTTCAATCCCAGATCGGGGCTCTGGCCGACCGAGCAAGAGGAGGCAGGCCAGTCTGCAGCCGAATCCTAGCTCAGCGGCTGCAGCTCAGGCGCGCGCCGGTTGAGTCCAGTCCTGAATCGGCCACCCCCTGCGCTGAGCGGTCTTGAGGAGCCTGCGGTCGGGGTGCACGGCAACCGGTTTGCCGACTCGCTCCAACATAGCGAGATCGGTGTAGGAGTCGGAATAGAACCAGCACTGCTCCAGGTCGACCCCCTGTTGCAGCGCCCAGGCTTCAGCCACCTGTACCTTTGCGGGACCGAAGCAGAGCTGCTCGATGCGGCCGGTGAAGCGGTCGTCCTGCGCCTCCAGGCGCATTGCCAGGACCTCATCGAATTGGAGGTCGCGGCCAATGAGCTCGGCGAGGTAGTTGGTGGAGGAGGTGAGCAGCACGATCTTTTCGCCAGCCTCTCGGTGCCGTTGCAGCACCGCGTGCGCGCCGGGAGCGACGCAGTGTGCGATCTCGTTGGCGTAGAACTCCCGGGAGCGGGCAATCATCTCCGTCTCGCTTTCGCCTTGTAGATTGCGCACCGCCCGTTGTAGCCCACGGCCGCTGCGGGTCAGGCCAGCGGTGTACATGGTGCCCCACACCGCAGCCTCTATGGCGCCGTACCAGGACAGCCGCCCCTCAGCTCGCTCCCGGCGGAACCACAGGTGACCAGAGCTGACGCTGATCAGCGTTCGGTCAAGGTCGAAGAAGGCGGCGCGGCCGGACTGGGTCATGGCGCCTTGGCGACGAGCACCTGATCAAGGACATCCCAGACCTGGTCGACCAGGGTGATCTCAATCGCATCACGAAGCGGTTCGGGGATGTCGAGCAGATCACTTTGATTCTGGCGCGGCAGAAACACCTTCTTGATACCGGCTCTGCCCGCAGCCAGAACCTTTTCCTTGATGCCACCGACCGGCAGAATCTTGCCGCGCAGGGTGATCTCACCGGTCATGGCGATCTCGTCTCTGAGTTTTCGGCCGGTGAGCAGCGAGACCAACGCAGCGGTCATGGTGATTCCTGCTGAGGGACCATCTTTGGGTATGGATCCTTGAGGGACGTGGAGGTGCAGATCCCAGGTGTTTGGCGAGAGGGTCTCAATGTCTAGCTGCTTGGCGTTGGCCCGCACCCAGGACAAGGCGGTCTCGGCCGATTCCTTCATTACCTCGCCCACCTGTCCGGTGACCTTGAAGTTGCGGTTGCCGTCTTCCATGCGGGTGGCTTCGATGAACAGGATGTCACCGCCAACTGCGGTCCAGGCCAGTCCTACTGCGATCCCTGGCAGGTCGGTTCGCTCAGCGTGATCGCGCAGGTAACGGGGCGGCCCCAGGAAGTCGACCAGGCGAGCCTTGGTAACGGTGCCTGCTCCCTTCTTTCCGGAGACCACCTTGCGGGCGATCTTACGGGCGATCTTGCTGATCTCACGATCCAGACCGCGCACTCCAGCTTCACGGGTGTAGTCGCGGATCAGTTGGCACAGGATATCGTCTGCAAAGCGCATTTGCCGCTGCTTAAGGCCGTGCTCGGTGCGAATTCGGGGCAGCAGGTGCTCGCGGGCGATGGAGAGCTTTTCTTCTTCGATGTAGCCAGACACATCGATTACTTCCATGCGGTCGCGAAGCGCGGCCGGAATGGTCGAGGCGATGTTGGCAGTGCAGATGAACATCACCGAGCTGAGGTCGAAGGGGACGTCCAGATAGTGATCCGTGAAGCTGCTGTTCTGTTCGGGGTCCAGGGCCTCGAGCAGCGCTGAAGCCGGGTCACCGCGGAAGTCGTTGCCGACCTTGTCGATCTCGTCCAGGACCATCACCGGATTGGCGCTGCCGGCACGGCGGAGCGCCTGAATGATCCGGCCCGGCATGGAGCCCACGTAGGTGCGGCGGTGGCCGCGGATCTCGCTCTCGTCCTTGACCCCACCCAGGGCGATCCGCTGAAATTCTCGGCCCATGGCCCGAGCGATGGAGCGCCCGAGAGAGGTCTTGCCGACGCCGGGTGGGCCGATGAAGCATAGGATGGGCCCCCTGGAGTCGGCGTTGAGCTGACGCACGCTAAGGTACTCAAGTACTCGCTCCTTGATCTCCTCAAGTCCACTATGGTCCTGGTCGAGCACCGCCTGCACCCGGTCGAGGTCCAGGCAGTCGTCACTCTTTACTGACCAGGGCATATCAAGCAGCCAGTCGATGTAGGTGCGTGCCACCGTGTGTTCCGCTGCGTCGCGGTGCATCCGTTCCATCCGCTCAAGCTCGCGGATGGCCTCGTCCTTGATCTCAGGGGGCATCATCGATTCGAGGATTCGGCAGCGCAGCCGCTGGGTCTCGCCCACGCTCGGGTCGACTTCGCCAAGCTCCTCCCGCACCACGCGGAGCTGCTCTCTGAGCCAGTATTCACGCTGGTTCTTGTCCAGAGCGCTCTGGACATTGCCGATGATCTGCAGGTTGAGCTCTGCGATCTCCCGTTCGCGAGACAGGAGTCCGCGCACCTTCTGTAGGCGCTGCTCCACATCGAGTTCAGCCAGGGCATTCTGCTGGTCTTCAACTCGAATGGGCAGATTGCTGACGATGTAGTCGGCCATTCGCGACGGCTGGTGCAGGGCTTCCACCAGCATGTCCAGCTCTGGCAGGCCCTTGCCGGTGGTTGTGCACCAAGCGCGGAAATCATCGCGCAGGTGACGCCGAAGGATCTCGGCCTGGGGGCTCTCCTGGTTGACCTGCTCGATGACGTCGAGAGTCCCTTGGAAGAATGGCTGATCCGTCGTGGCCGCACTGAGGCGTGCCCGGCACAGGCCCTGCACCAGAATGCGCAGGCTACCGTCGGCGAGCCGCAGACCTCGTAGCACCCGTCCCACAGTGCCTATATCGTGCAGGTCTTCGCGTTCCGGCTGTACCAGGTCGTCCATGCGCTGAGTGGTGAAAAACACCAGCTTGCCAAGACTCATAGCTCGCTTGATGACCTTGATAGCGCGGGCTTGGGTAACGATCAGGGGCGTGACCATCTCAGGGAATAGCACCAGGCCACGCAGTGGCATCACCCCCATCGAGCGTGGCAGCTGCTGCTCGGGTGTGAAGTAGACCGGCCGGGCGACGAGTGCCTCCGGAGGAGTTTCCCCTGCATAGCTCAAACCGTCTGCTGGGAGCTGCAACGTGGGGTCTTCTGCCTGGCTCATGGAGCTGCCTTTCGCTGTGGTTCCCGATGGCTTTTGCGAGGGGCGAAGCATAAGCAGGGCCTGGCTGCTGTCAATGCCGTAACAAAAACGTATTGCTGGTCGCTTTTTGACAGTTTTATTGGAGAAAAATTGAATGTTTTCGGCTGGAGCCCGTCTAAGCAGCACATCGACCACCGGAAGGTTGGCCCTTAAGCCCTTCAGGACCATGATCCTGCGACTAGAGGAGAAACCGTGAGCTACAGCGATAGGGATGCATTTTCCACCTACCTCCAGCAGGTGGGACGAATTGACCTTCTCAGTCCTGAAGAGGAGGAGGAGTTGGCTACTGCAATCCAGAACAATGGTGATCAGCGAGCAGCAGAGAGGTTGGTGGCTGCAAATCTACGTTTTGTGGTCAAGGTGGCCCGCGGCTACCGTCGCTATGGTCTGCCCCTGGCCGATCTGGTGCAGGAGGGAAATCTCGGGATGATGCACGCTGCCACCAAGTTTGATGCGGCGCGGGGAACGCGCTTCCTGTCGTACGCAGTCTGGTGGATTAAGGCCTACATTCAGGCGCATGTGATTCGTTCCTGGTCGATGGTGCGCATCGGCACCACTCAGACTCAGCGTCGCCTCTTTCATAAGCTGCCCAGAGCTTTGGCCGAGGGGCCGCGTGATGGGGAGTCCTTTGATGGGTTTATGGCACGGTTGGCCGGTGAGTTCGGCGCTAGGGTTGCCGATGTGAAGCTGATGATGGCTGTAGTCCGTGGCCGTGACTTGAGCCTCGATACGCCGCTTCGGCCGGGCGATTCACCGCTGAGTTTTCTGGACCGGCTCGAGGATCCGGCAATGGGCCCCGAGGCACAGACTCTGGCGGGCCAGGACCTTGAGGTGCGCTCCCGCTTATTCAGGGACGCCCTTAGCAAGCTGGGCGCACGAGAGCAATCCATCATTCAGCTGCGTCACTGTGGCGAGCAGTCTCGGACGCTGCGAGAGGTCGGCGAGATGTTGGGCTTGAGCAGAGAGCGCGTACGTCAGCTGGAGCAGCGGGCCATGATAAAACTTCGGCGTCTGGTTCAAGGTCAGTATCGAGTAGCGACAGCTGCCTGAGGTAGACTCGCCCCGCAGCCTGCAAGGGCGCGTGTGAAGGGCGGGTTATGGCCACCTTTGAGCCGATTCGGTTCGGTAAGTATCAGCTGATCGAGAAAATCGCTACGGGCGGTATGGCTGAGGTTTATAAGGCCAAGAGCTATGGGGTTGCCGGCTTTGAGAAGCTGCTGGTGATCAAAAAGATCCTGCCTCACCTCAGCCGCGATCCTGAGTTCGTCAAGATGTTCATCAACGAGGCCAAGATTGCGGTCTCGCTAAATCACGCCAACATTGTTCAGGTCTACGACCTTGGCATGGTGGACGCCGACTACTACATGGCGATGGAGTTGATCCATGGTCAGGATCTGATGAGGGTGCTGCGGAGCGCGCGGAAGGCCAAGCGGGCTGTGCCCATGCCCATTGCCGTTTACATCATTGCCGAGGTGGCGCGAGGGCTGGCCTATGCCCATGATTTGCAGGATCCGGGTGGGCGGCCTCTTAACGTGGTTCACCAGGACGTCTCCCCGCACAATGTGCTGCTTTCCTACGAAGGGGACGTAAAGCTGGTGGACTTCGGAATTGCCCGGGTGGGTGACGTCCGTTCGGGAGAGGGTGGCTCAGTCGCTGGCGGAAAGATGGGCTACATGGCTCCTGAGCAGGCTGCCAGGCAGCCGGTAGACAGTCGCTCAGATGTGTTCTCTGCCGGGATTCTCTTGTTTGAGCTGGTGACCGGGCGACGGGCTTACAAGGAGCGGGATCCTGATAAGCGGCTGCAGATGGTGCTCGAAGCCGACCTGCCTTCGCCCCGATCCATCAATGAGCTGATTCCAGAGCGTCTTGAGCTGATCCTGCAGCAGGCCCTCGCCGCCGATCCAGCAGACCGGTATCCAAGCGCCTCGGCCTTTCAGGAGGACTTGCTCAGCTTCCTCCATGAGGAGGGGATGAGGGTTGGCAGAGCGATTCTGACCGATTTCTTGCGAGATATGTTTGCCGCTGAGTATCAGCGTGAGAGCTCAGGTTCGGTTCTCAATGCGATCGTGCGCGATCTCAGTGAGCTCTCGCGGCAGGCTGATCCGGTCAGTTCCGGGATGGATCTTTCGGCGATCAGTCTCAGCATTCGGCGGGGGCTGACCTCCAGTGGCTCGGCGAGCGCTTCCAGCCGCAGTGGCTCTGAAATGGATACCAGTCTGCGACAGGGCCAGCGGCGCCAGGTAGAGGTCCTAGTGATCGAGACCACCGGCTGGGGAGAGGCTCTGGAGCGCCTTGGTGAAGACGGCCTGGTGCGGCTTCAATATGGCCTGAACAAACGAATCGCTCGGCTGGTCCGCAGCTACAGGGGCAGGATTACCCGGCTGGAGGGAGACCGGGTGGTCGTTCTTTGGGGGTTGTTTCGCAACTCAAGTCGGGATTTGGAACTCTGTGTGCGGTGTGCCAGCGAGCTGCTGGCCCTTGCTGAGCAATTCGTTCGTGAGCGTGGTCATCGGTTATCGCTCTCAATGGGTATCCATCGGGGTGCGGTGCTGGTTCCCGGAACTCGCCGCAGACGCCGACTTCCTGCCTATACGGCCCTGGGAGACACAGTGAAGCTGGCGCAGCGGCTGTGCCAGGAAGCGGGGCTGGGAGAGGTGTTGGTCTCAGAGCGGGTCCACGACAGTCTCGGCCCCTGGTGTGATCGTGAAGCGGCCGCCCGCTTCCAGGTCAAGTGGCAGAACAAAGCCAGCCTTGGGCATCGGGTGTTGCGGGTACATCGACATGCACGTCGCGAGCATTTGGGTGCCTGGGTCCCCAGGGCAGGGGAGGTCGCCATCTTTGAGGAGGCCCTGGCAGCGGCTGCTCAGGGCAGAGGAGGCCTGGTCGCTATTGACGGTGAAGCCGGCTCAGGGAAGGGCCGTTTCCTTCGAGAGGTCCGGCGCATCGCTGAGCAGGGCGACCGTCGCTATCTGGTGGGGCGGGGCAGCTTTCACCGGCAGGAGCAGCCATTTCTCGCCTTCCGGGAGGTGGTGGAGCAGCTCTGCGGTTTCGAAGAGGAGCAGAGCGAGGCCACCCAGCGCGAGCGGCTGCTTGCCCTGCACGAGCAGGGACTTGACTTGATAGATGTCCATATTCTCGGTCAGTTGTTTGAGTTGGACTTTGCGGGCAGCAATCTTCGTTACCTCAGTGGCGATCAGCTGCAGCTGGGGACCGGAGCGGCGATTCGCAAACTTCTCGAGCTGAGCAGCGCTGAGCAAGGGCTGGTCCTCGCGCTGCAGGACTTTGAGCTGCTGGACCCATACAGCACTGAGCTCTGTGGTCACCTGCTCGAGGAGCTTGGGCCGAAGGGACTGTTGGTGGTGCTGACTCACCGGCCCGGGGCCAAGCTACCTGGGCTCGGGGCAGTGGAGCAGCGCAGCATCGTGATGCCGCCCATGGGTCGCGAGGAGTCGCGCGCGTTTGTTGCCGATAGTCTGGGAATCGCGGAGGTTCCTGAGGAACTATTGGAACTGGTTGTCGCCAGTGCCGGCGGTAATGCGCTGTTCATCAAGGAGATCATCGGTCAGTTCCTGCGTCGGCAGTTGGTTCGAGTTGAGGATGGAACTGCGACTCTGGTGGGCTCCCTTGAGGATGCCGACATACCCGCTAGCGCAGCGGACCTGATTGCCTCGCGCATTGATGAACTCAGTCCTGCAGAGCGGGTCGTGCTGGAGCTGGCTGCCAGCTGCGGCAGGGCCTTTGAGAGAGAGCTGCTGTCGGAGGTGACGGGCATCGCGCCGGATGCCCTGCTCTCGGTGCTGGATCGGCTCGCGGAGCTCAAGCTGGTGCGCCCGGCACGTGAGGATGAAGTGGCCTCTGGCTATGATTTTGTGTTCCGCAACAACCTGACCTGGGAGGTCTGCGGGAGGGGGGTGGTCACGGCTCGCTCGCGGGAGTATCACAGCCGCATCGGCGAGGCCATGGAGAGCCTCAAGGGAAGCAATCTGCGGCCTTACAACGAGGCCATCTCGGAGCACTACGAGAAGGGCGGCCTGTTGCGTCGGGCAGCGTTCTTTGCTGAGCAGGCCGGGCTCGTCTATCTGCGTCAGTATTTCCATCGAGAGGCGCTCCGCTGTCTGGGGAGGGCCCGTGACCTGTTGCTGGGCAGCGAGGTTTCGGCAGCAGAAGAGCGTGAGGTCAATTCACATCTTGCTGAGCTCTATCTGCGCATCGCTGAGATCCTGGCTCGAGATGTGGGCTTTGAGCAAGCTGAGGAGGCGGGCCAACGTGCCCTGGAGTTTGCCGGTGAGGCGGAGGACCAGCGCCTCCAGGTGCAGGCGCTGTTGCGGGTGGTGCAGTGCCGCAAGGAACTGGGGACCGCTGACGGTGCCGGCATGCTGTTGGATCAGGCCGGTAGGATGGCCGATCGGCTGCGAGATGACGATCTGCTTGCGGAGGTCGATGAGGAGCGGGCCCGCTGGGCCATGGACCGGGGCGAACACGACGAAGCTCTTGAGTCCCTCCGCGCTGCGCTGGGGCGGGTTCGTTCGGTGGGGCAGGAGGCTCGTGAGTCCAGCATCTATGACTTGATGGGTGGCTGTTACATGACCATGGGCGAGTTTCAAAAGGCGCGTGAGCACATGGAGGTCGGCTTCGATCTGGCCGAGCGCAGCGAGGATCGCATCCTGCAGGGGCGACTGCTCAATAACCTTGGGGTTAACTTTACTCATATGGGGCAGCTGGAGGAGGCTCTTGACTGCTACAGCCGGGCCCTAGAGATCCGCAAGGGCATCGACTACCGACGGGGGATCGCCACCAATCTTCACAACATGGGAGACCTGCACTTTCGCATGGGCGACTACCAGCAGGCTGAGTTTTGCTTCCGGGAGAGTCTGGAGTCGGCTCGGGCGCAGCGGTGGAGCGTAGGCGAGGCCATGAATCGGGTCTATCTCGGCTATTTTCAGGCCCTTGGCATGGACAGTGCGGCCGGCGAAGCGGAGCTGGATGGTGCCATTGATCTGGCTCTGACAGCGGGCAGTGTGGAGGCTGCCGCGCAGGGTAAGATTCTGCAGGCCAGCCTGCTGCGTAGTCGGGGCGAGGAGGAGGCCGCCGAGCTGTTGCTGGAGGAGGTGCGCGATCTGGGGGTTGAGTTTCTGGTCAGCCTGCCAGGGTCGCCGGGCTGAACCTGCTGAGGAAACCTCGGT
This sequence comes from Deltaproteobacteria bacterium UBA6601, assembly GCA_002433485.1. Lineage (GTDB taxonomy): Bacteria > Myxococcota_A > UBA796 > UBA9615 > UBA9615 > UBA6601. The sequence goes on along the minus strand of DJIF01000020.1, from coordinate 32,372 downwards.
CACGAGCAAATGGGTGGTCTCCAGTATGCTCGCGCTGCTTACAGACGGAACAGCAGCAGAACCAGGCCTGAGATTCCGCGGTTCCATTTAGAGCGGTCCAGGTCGAGGCTTTGATCGAAGTCGGCTTCAAAGCCGATGCCGATGATCTTTTTCGGGAACAGGTGGAGCCCCACAATTTCGTGGAGCCCGAACAAGCGGCTCTGGTCGGAGTCGGTTCCGCCACCGGCTCCTGCGCGCAATACGATACGGGCCTTGGGCAGGGGGATGTTGAGCCCGATGTGCCCATATATAAGGGTGCGGTGAGGCAACTCTGTGCTGATAAAGGCGGGAAGTCCGCGAAAGCCGGCACCAATAGCGAGTGGGCCTATCCGCAGTTCGGCGCGAGCACGCAGGTCGAGTGCTGGGCTTTGCAGATCGATAGCTCCATTCACCCCGAGGCCAAGGGCCGCGTCGAAGCCAATAGGTAGGGCGGCCTCAGCCTGGCGAGCAGGTAGAAGCAATGTTGCCAGCACTGCGGCGACAAACACTGGCTGCGTGAGGCTGGTCCTCAAGTTGTTCATATGACTGCTCTCCCTGGTCGTCCTGTGGGCTTGCTGGTGCGGCTCTGTATATGAATGGAGGGGCTCTGTTCCTGGACTCTGATCAGCATAGGGCGGTTGGGGGCATCGGGTCGAACTTGGCGACTTCGCTAGATTCAATCGGTGCGATGGACCTTGTACCTGATGGTGGTGCTGAGCTTGTGCTGGTGCCAGGTTAAATAGGCCCTGCAACGAAAAAAACGCATCTTCACAGCATCGCCACAAGTTGCTCTGGCGAATATGGCTGCGTGTCGGGAAGATCTCTTGCTCTGGTAATCCTCGCTTGCGCTGCGGTCCTGCTGGGCTCTGGCTGTTTGGCCGGTGGGGCCGCATGGTCCGATGCTGACTCTGGATTCGGTGGCCAGGCCAGCTCGCCGGCAACCGTGGACCTTGAGCAGCTCAGCATTATGGAGCTGGCCGAAGAGGTCGGCGCTAGGAATGAGGTCCCTGCAGATCTGCTGCTTGCGCTGGGCTGGGTCTCTTCCAGCTTGAGTCCGGCCGCCGAAGGACACGGTGAGTGCACTCCAGGTAGCAGCTGGATGGGGCTCAATTCCGAGCAGGTGGCCCGCGCTTCGTCCCTGACCGGACTCTCTCCCGAAGAGATTGCTCATCAGCGCGAAGCCTCCTTCCTGGCGGCCGCGGCTTTGCTTGCGGCCAACCGCGAGCAGCTTTCGCCCCACGCCGATGGCACCGCAGACGCTCGCTGGTGGCCGGTTCTCGAGCGCTGGTCTGCCCTTGGTGAGGCCTGGCTTGAGCAGGAACTCGCCATGTCCGTCTTTACGGTGCTGCAGCGGGGTCTGGTTGCCCAGTCAGCCGATGGCGAGGCGGTTTTTATCAGCGCACGGTCGCTGCCCGGACTGGCTGACGTCGAGCTTGAAGAGGTGCCTGGAGCGATCGGCGCGCGGGATGGTGCCCTACACGGCTATCCAGGCTCGGCTCGCTATGTTCCGGCGCATTCGAGCAACTACTCCAACCGGCCCGCGGGTCTGTCCAGCATAGACACCGTGGTCATTCACACCACTGAGGGCAGCTACGAGGGCGCAATCTCGTGGTTTCGTAACCCCAGCGCTGAGGTGTCGGCGCACTACGTAATTCGCAAATCGGACGGCCACATCACTCAGATGGTCTCTGACCATCGCCGCGCCTGGCACGCGGCCAGCGCCAACGACCGCGCCATCGGCATAGAGCATGAGGGTGCGGCCGCCAATCCCTCGACCTGGACTGGCGCCATGCTGGACAGCTCTGCCCGCCTCAGTGCCTGGCTTAGCGAGCGATACAGCATCCCTATTGATCGCAATCACTTCATCGCCCATTCGGAGGTCGACGGTTCTTATCGGTCTGATCCGGGTCCTCATTTTCCCTGGGCTGACTATCTTGACCGGGTCAAGTGCTATCGCTTCGGCGGCAGCTACTGCGATGGCGACGAGAATTTCGACAGCTCTGGTGCCGATGAAAGCGGCGCAGAGAGCTCTTCCGGAGGGACCGATGCTGCCGAAGAGACGCCTGCTGAGTCTCCTTCCGACGCTTCCTCTGACGGCGCTGCTACCGAAGGTGCTGGCTCTGGGGTCGATGCTCCCAACACTGGCCTCGACTCTGCTCCGGCGGTTCGTATTGTTGCCCCACAAGATGGTGCTGAGTTGACGACTACGGTCGCGTTGCGGGCCGAGCGCAGCGGCGGTCCATGGGTGGAGTTCTGGGCCGGGGCCTTCCGCCTGGGGAACCCTACGACTGCTAATCCAGCTCACGCTGATGTGGAGTTTTTTCTTACTGGCGAGCGCAGCATTCGTGCGCGGCTCTACAGCAACTCAGGCGTGCTCCTTGCTGAGGATGTGGTGCGCGTGCGGGTACGCCGGCCTCAGGGCGAGATGGTGGTGCAGCCGAGCCGCATTACCAGCTATCGCTGGCGTTTCGATGTGGACGTCAGTGATCTGGAGGGTGAGGTTAATTACGTCACCTATTCCCTTAACGGCGAGGACCTTCAGGACTCAGAAACAGGCGCTGATCACGCCTTTGCTGCGGATTTCTCGATGCTGCATCAGTTCCACAGCGATCCGATCGGCGCCCTGCTGCTTGCGCGAGCTTGGGATGCTGAAGGCGGACTTCTTGCCAGCGATAGTGTCGTGCTGAGCTCCCACCATGAGACTGAGGCTGAGTGCGCGCTGGTGGGTTCCCTCAGCTGCGGCGACCGGGTCTTTGGCGACACTGCCCTGGCTCCAGAGGCCAGTAATCTACTGGATGCCTATCCCGAGCTGCCCGGCAATTTTTCCGGTCCGGAGTTGGGCTATCGATTGGTACTCGGGCCCGCCTCAGAAGTAGAGATCTCGTTGCTTGATCCGCGGCCCTTTGAGCTCAATCATGACCTGCTGCTGCTGGATGCGAGTTCGAATTCCTGTCTCGCCAGTGGCTTCGTTCAGCGGGGTTTCAATACCCTGCAGTTTGAGCCCCAGGCAGGGCGCAGCTATGTGTTGGTCGTTGATGGTTACGGCGGCGATGCAGGCCCCTTTGGTTTAGAGATCAGCTGCAGTTAGTTAGCCTGATGGGGCGTGACCTCAACACATCCCGGTTCTATGATGACCAGCGCTCCCGTGACCTGCCTGTCCCGATCGTTGGTCTTCACTTTGCTGTTCGTGTTGTCATGCGCGTGGGTGGGGTGTGTCGGCTATGGCCGCGATCCGGTGCGTAGTGGCAGCCGAGGAGATGATCTGGACGAGGGCTCCTCGAACTCAGCCGATGATGATGACGATGATGACGACGATGGTTGGCCCAGCAGCGATGACGATGATGATGACGGACCAGTAGGCGATGATGATGATGACGATGGGGCGCCCGCTGGGGTTGATTCTGATGGCGATGGATTGAGCGACGCTGAAGAGCAGCAACTTGGCACCGACCCCTGGGACCCAGACAGCGATGGCGATGGTCATCAGGATGAGGATGAGGTCGGAGCGGGCACTGACCCCCTCGACAGTGACGACCACCCCTACAGCCTGGGTTGGCCCATTGACCCCTGTCGCGATGACATCGTCCCGACCGGTAACGATGTGGGACAGGTCACCGGACAATTTGAGCTGCTCAGTCAGACCGGCGAGACGGTACGGCTCCATGACTTCTGCGGGCAGGCGGTGTTCATGGTCAGCGCAGCTTTCTGGTGAAGCGCCTGCAGGTCCGAGGCCGCGGGGCTGGAAGCCCTGTATCAACAAGGAAAGAATGCTGGCTTGATAGTGATTAGCCTGATGGGTGAGAATGAGGCCAGTCAAACGCCAAGCCAGGCGGACCTTCGGCGTTGGGCCGATGACTATGGCATCACGCATCCGGTTCTTGCCGACCCCAACTTCGGAGTTACAGCCCGCTTCCTCAGCAGCAATGTGATACAGATGCCGACCGGGCACCTGTTAACTACTGGCGCAGAGGTGGTGGTGCGGGATTCCTGGCCGAGCAGCGCTGAGCTGAACGGCGCCCTTCCCTGAGCCCTGGTTGCAAGCCAGGTCTCTGTTCTTCTTACTACAGTGTGCTGACACCTTGATATGACCGGTTCTGACTCCAGCTTGCTGATCGCCGGCGCTCAATTTATTGGGCTGGCCCTGCTGGTAGTCGGGGTAACCCGCTACCTGCTGCTGGCCGGCATTGAGGAAGGTGGCAGAGCTTGGGGGGTGCCAGCAAAGATTGAGGGACAGATCCTGGGCTACGCCACTTCAGTGCCGGAGTTGGTAGGGACCGTAGCGACCGCAGCTCGTGGACTGCTTGGTGCAGGACTTTGGAACGTCGCCGCTTCCAACATCATCAACTGGCTCTTGTTCGGTGCCGCAGTCCTTTACTATCGCAGGGGTTCAGCGGTGTTTCGCAGGGTCTATCTGGGCGAGATCGGTTTTGCCGCTACCGCGGTGGCGGTGCCGTTGGTGCTGTCCCGGCAGGGGGCCTGGTCTCGGACGCCGATGGTCGCTCTGGCGCTGCTGGGATTCTTCCTCCTGTACCAGGTTGCCGATCGGGTGATCAGCGCTCGACTTGCTGATGTCGGAGAGGCTGCTGACGAGGCGAGCGCCCCGGCCCCTGACCAGCAGGGGGCGAGCGGATTGCGGGCCGTGATTTTTATGCTTCTGGGACTGGTCGGGATCGTGGTGATCGGTCACTTCCTGGGAGGCGTTGCCGAGCGCATTGTGGTTGCTTTGGATGTGCCTCAGTTTGCGGTGGGGTGGATTTTGGGGCTGGTGACATCGTTGCCTGAGATGACCACTTTCTTTGCGGTCTTTGCTGCCGCGAAAGGTGAGCCCACTGCTCAAGGGGCAGCGCAGCGCAGCCTCGACAATCTGGCTGCCTCAAACATGTCCAATGTGGGGCTCGTCTACCCGATCGGGATCTTGATTTTTGTTTATGTGGCGGGATGAGGGTTGATTCCACTCAGGCCTGGTTGACCGATCCTGCTTGCCTCGTATAATCCGGCCGCTCCTCCTCTATGGGGATGGGCATGCTGCGAGAGTGGCGGAATTGGTAGACGCGCTGGGTTCAGGGTCCAGTGGCCGTTTGGCTGTGGGGGTTCGACTCCCCCCTCTCGCACCATTTAATATCGACAGGGGGCCGTCTGAAAGGGCGGCCCTCGCTGGTTCTGGGGACCTGCTGGTCGGTTTGCCGCAGGCTTTGGTACCTGTGGGGTAGCGGGCTCAGGGGCCGCAGTGATACTGAACAGCCAGAGTCGCCTGCGAGGATGCACCGCTGCAGTCGGTAGCGGTTACCCGCACTTCAAGCTGATAATCGTTGGTGTCGTTGGCACAGGACGAGGGGCCCGACATCACCAGCTCGGTCTCCACCCCGATGGGGTTCTCAATGGAGCCAATGTTGCTGGCAACTGAAGAGGCGGTGAAGCTGTAGCGTGTCCCATTAGGGGGCCCTGAGCTGGTCCGCGGCTCTGAGAATAGGACCTGGCCGGCGGAGTTGAGCAGCTCGTAGCTGATCTCTGAGTCCCATGTCCCTCCGGTGAAGTTCAGCTCAACGGTGGCGCCATCTTGAGCGCAGAAGCTGCCGGTTGACGAGCTGTTAAAGCCGCTGATGGTGAAGTTGCCAATGGAGCTGCCATTCTCGTTGACCGTCAAATAGGCACTGTTCCAGCCGTCTCCATAGGAGTCGCGCAGCTCCAGGGTGTAGCAGGCCGGCCCACTGTTCGAGGTGCTCGGAGTGATGACCTCCCAGATGAAGGTCATGGGGTCACCGTTGGGGTCGAAGCTGTCAAGGGCGTTGAGGGGGACGGTCACCTCTGGGCAGAATTGACCGCTGCTGCCGGTCGGGCAGGCTGGTCCCAGATTTTGGATGTAGGCGTCGGGCGAGGTAATGGCTACTGGCGGGGTGTTGGTCTGGGTTGGGCTGGTCGCCACATCTAGAAACACCGGCACGCTGAAGTCCTCGCCGTCATCCACGACCAGCTGTACCGTGTAGTCGCCCTCTACATCGGCGTAGAAGGAGGGGCTGACGGCGCTGGCGTCATTAAAAGCGCTGCTACCGGTTGGCACGTTGCTGTTCGCCGGGGCAGCGAGCAGATCCCAGTGGTAGTTCAAGGGGTCCGATTCCGGGTCACTGGAGTTGCTGGCGTCCAGCTCTACGAAGGCACAAGATCCTGCTGCGTTGATTTCAGCCACGGCAGTTGGCCCCTGGTTGGTCGAAGCGGCGCCTATAAACGCAAAGTCAGGGTCGCTGTCTTCCAAGCCGTTGTTGACTACCAGTCGAATAGCAATGGTGCCCGGCGCATCCGGCACAGCACAGCACTCAGATCCGTTGATGATGAGGTCGGCTTCGGTGAGGCTCGAGCCAGCTGGGGTGGAGACGATGAGCCACTCGTAGCTCAATGCGAGGCCGTTGGGGTCATAAGAGGCGCTGCCATCGAGGCAAAGGGTTTCGCCCTCCAGCCCCGAGATCCCCAGCCCGGCATCGGCGATGGGCAGGTCCAGGGTCGACTTGACCCGGTAGATCACCCGCTCGGTATCCGAGCGAATTCCAGCCGGATCTTCCACTTGTAGCGCGAACACAAAGATCCCCTCAACGTCTGGGCTAACCGTAGTCCGGCCAGCATTGCGGTCACCGTTTACCGAGAATGGAGAGTCGCTAAGGTTGCTGGTCTCCGGCTTGCTATCGACACTCCAGTGATAGCTGATCTCATCGCCATCGGGGTCGTAGGAGCGGGTGCCGTCCAACTCCAGGCTGGCTCCTACCGGGGCTTCGCCGTCCTCGCCAGCGCGGGCCACCGGCCGGGTGTTGTTCTGCGCATTGATGAGGCTCTGGTCGCCGCTCACTGTCTCGCAGCCAATCCACAGCGCCGCCGCGGCCAATAGTGAGGCTGTTAGGGCAGTCCTGAACAAGACTGCGGTCGCTGAAGAGCCCATGTTCATCATTGTCCCTCAGGAGCCGTGGCAGTTAAAGGTCAGGTGAATGGTGGTTGTGTCCGCACCCTGGCAGTCGTGAACGGTGAGCCCGATTTCCACGTTCGCCGATGAGAAGCCATTGGGCTGCACCGCGAGTTCGGGGATGGAAACTTCGACCACATCCGAGTCAGCGCCTTGCAGCGTCGCGTCCCCTGAGATGAGGTCCCAGCGGAAGCTGAGCGGGTCGCCTTCTGGGTCGCGCGAGCGGTTGCCGTCAAATGACAGGGTTCGTGGCGAGCAGGGAGCACAAGAAGCAGAGGTTCCCCAGCTACCTGCTGAGCAGGCTGCATCAGCTTCGATCACGACGTCATTGCCGCCGTCAGCGACGGGGGCCTGATTGGGCTCATGGGGAACCGCCTGCACAGCCACGTAGTCCGGGCTGGAGCGATTCTCTCCGTCGTCAACGCTGACCCGCAGAGTGTAAATCCCCGGGACATCCCAGTTGAAGCGCGGGTTGGCCGTGTAGCGACCTTCGAGCACGGCGTCGCTGACGGTCGAAGAGTTGGGTACTGAGGTGAGCTCCCATTGGAAGTTAAGGGGCTGGCCCTCGGGGTCGTATGATGAAGAGCCATCAAGGACCACTTCAGTGGGCGAGCAGGGGCTGAGTACTACGGACTCTCCAGCATCGGCGATGGGGGTCAGGTTGCCGCTATCGGCGAGGATGGTCAGGTAGTCTGGGGCCGAGGTGCAGTTGCCGTCATCGACCCGCAGTTGCACGATGTAAGTCCCGGGCACATCGGCTACCAACAGGGGGCTTGCGGTGCCCTGGTAGAAGATGTCGCTGTCGGTGAGCTCTGAATCTGGTGGTACCAGGGTCAGGTGCCAGCTGAAGCTGAGGTCCGCCCAACTATCGGCCGCTGAGTCATCATCATCTCCGGCCAGCGCTGCGGCGTCTGGGTCGCTGCTGGCGGTGCCGTCAAGGGTGATGGGAATGCCCACCTCTGCGCTCAGGTCATGGCCGGCGTCGGCCACCGGGCAGAGGTTGCCGCCACCTACCTCGATCATTACGTGCGCTCGGTCCGAGGCATCGTTGCCGTCGTGTACCTGGAGGGTGACCGCAAAGATGCCCGATTGATCGGGCGTGAACTCGATGCTGCTGGCTTCCCCTTCAACGGGGATGAGGTCGTCATCACTAAGGGTCGAGGTGACTGGCGACGAAGAGAGCGACCAGTAATAGCTCAGCGTGCGGCCCTCAGCGCCAGCGCCTAGGTGCGATGCGCTGCCGTCCAGCAACACCGTTGTGCCAGCCTCAATGGAGCTGGCGTCGGCTAGCGGACTGATGACCGCCACCGGGCGTTCCACCACCACCGCGTTGTAGCCAGCGCCATCGCAGTTGGGCAGCGTCACGGCAAAAAGAATGCAGGAGGCCAGTGAGAGCAGGGACCGAGGTGTCGATCTGGAGCTGCCTGTGGATGGCCTTTTGATCATGTAGGAACCCTTAAGTTCAAGCTCTGAGCCTTTGCCATATTGCGAGGGCCCTGTTATCAAAGCGCCATCCTACACGGATGTGGGTCGCCAGTGGAGGTGACTCGGAGGCAAAAGGCCACGTGAAGCCCTGTCCGGGCCGCCCGAATGTCTCCAGAGAATACCTGGCGGGTGTTATTCGTCCAGGGCAACGGGAGGCCCCTTAGTGCTCAAGGATCTGTTTGCCATGTTCGATGCCGATAAGCGTCGGCAGAAGAGCTTTGATCGCATGGTTGGGAGGCTGGTGTCTCGTAACCACCAGAGCGAAGAGCGCATGGCTGTGATTGAGGAACTCGCGCGCATGGACAGCCCAGAAGCTGACGCAGCGCTGTTCCGGCGCTGGGACATGATGGCTGACAAGAAGCGCGAAGACGTGGCGGAGAAGGAGTACCTTGCCGATGTCTTGACCGCCAAGGGAGAGCAGGTGCTCGAGCACTTGAGAGCCCACAACGATCGGTCTGCCAACGTCACCTGGCCGCTTCAGGTCCTGCGACGCATCGCTGGTGAAGAGGCGGTGTTGGAGGAGATCCTCCGGGTATTGGCTGCCGAGCAGCAGCGTCTGGCCAGCTTCAAGCCGGAAAAGAAGGTGCGTCTGCTGCAGCTTCTCAGTGACTTTGACGATCCGGCCATCGAGGCTCCTGCTCAGATCTCTCTGGGTGATTTTGATGAGACCGTTCGTTGGGAGGCGGTTCAGCAACTGGGGCGCCTTGGCAGCGATGAGGCCTGCAATGCTCTCATCGATCGTCTGGGTCATGAAGACGAAGACAGCTTGCGGGTACGCCGCGGCATTGTCACCGCCCTGTTTGAGCGTCAGTTCAAGGTGCTCTCCAGGCGGGACGAGGTGGTTCCCTACCTGGACGATGAGTTTCGTATCGGTCCAAAGGGGACCCTGATCCGCGTGGATTAGGACTGCACAATCGGTGCTCGGCCGCAGTGAGCGTCTCAGGCGCTCCCGGCCGCCGCC
>DJIF01000020.1:17348-22650 GCA_002433485.1 Deltaproteobacteria bacterium UBA6601 | reverse complement strand
CAGGCGCTCCCGGCCGCCGCCACTCGGTCTCTGCCGACCCACCACCTGGCCAACTCCAGACCCAGTCGGGCTCGCGGTGTGAGCACGCCGTTGCGGCTTGCGCGCAGGGCTTGCCGGGCCAGATAGCCGGGTCGGAGGTAGAAGCCGCCGTAAAGTTGGCGCAGGGTTCGGTCCAGCTGCTTCTCACTCCAGCCTGGCGCCAGCAAGGTTGCGCGCAACTCTTCGGCGTCGGCTGGGTTGCGGACCCGGGTCTGCCGGAGCCAGGCGGAGTCCTGCGCCTGCTGGAACAGTTCGGTGCCCTCATAGGGTGAGAGGGTGGAGAATTGGATAAAGTCCAGGCCGGTCTCGCGGGCCAGTTGCAGAGTTGCGCGGCTGCTTGTTGGGGTCTCGCCGGGGATCCCGACCAGAGCGTAGCCAACGGTCTCGATGCCTGCGCTTGCTGCCGCTTGAATCGCAGTCCTTGCGCTCGCCACCTGTTGGTCTTTCTGCAACAGGTCGAGACTGCTCTGGTTACCCGACTCAAGGCCGAAGGCAATGGTCTTGCAACCAGCTGCGGCCATCAATCGGGTCAGCTCACGGTCCACTCCGTCGACTCGAGCCTCGCACTTCCAGTGAATGTCCAGGCCTCGTCTCAGGATCTCTTCGCAAATAGCGACGACCCGCTTGCGGCGTAGGGTGAAGTTGTCATCAAAAAGGCACACTGAGCCGATGTCGAAGCGATAGCGAATCTCTTCCAGTTCATCGACCACGTTGTTTGCGGAGCGGGCCCGCCAGGCACTGCCAGAGACGGTCTTGTCGCAAAAGGTGCAACGGAAGGGGCAACCCCGTGAGCTGACCATGGTGGTGAAGCGCGGTCGGGTCTGGAATACATAGCGATAGCGGTGATGGGAGACCAGGTGGCGGGCAGGGAAGGGCAGGGCGTCCAGGTCGGTGGGTGCCTCCGCCGGGCGTAGCTCTTCGCCGCGGATCAGCACTCCTGCCGGCGGGAGGCCGCGCTCGCCGCCTGCCCAGTAGCTGAGCAACTCGCAGATGCTGTGGTCTCCTTCACCGATGACCAGCGCGTCGAGGTCTTTGAATTCGGCCAAGGCCCGATCTTGAAAGCGGGTGGCGTGCACTCCACCCAGGACCAGCCGCTCGCATAGGTGCCTTGTAGCGCTGATGTCTCTGGCGATCTGCTCGCGCATAGGGGTCATGCCGGTGAGGCCGATGGCAAAGGGGCGCAGGGTCCGCAGTCGCTCGAGGAAGTCGGCTTGGCTGAGCCCTTCACCCGGGGCATCCACCACCGCGACCCGCCAGCCGCCCATCTCGGCTGCTGCAGCTATGGACAACAGCCCGAGCGGGGGTAGCACCAGCCGCCCGTAGCCGCTGCGCGGACCAGGGCCCCGCACCAGCGCCAGATCGATACCGCGGCTCACCATGTAAGCTCCAGCAGGCGCGCTTTGATCATGGGCATGTCAGGGTGCAGGGGGTCCATCAGCTCTAAGGCCTGACTGTAGTGTTCTGCTGCCTGTTTACGATCCACCACCTCTCCATAGTAGATGTCTCCGAGGCCCAGGTGGGCACGGTAATTGTTGCTCAGACAGGTAAGGCTCTGATGATAGCGATCGATGGCGCCCAGAACATCGCCCCGGCGTCGCTCCACCAGGGCCAGATTGTTGAGTGCGGGGGGGTAGCAGCCGGCGACGTCCAGGGCCCTCGCGAACAGCTCGCCGCCGGCTTCAAGTTCGCCCCTGCGGGCCTTGATGAGCCCCCACTTGGTGAGCGCTTCGGCGTTGTTGGGACGGGCCGCCACTGCTCGCTCGAAGGCTCGCTCGCTGTCGTCCATTCGCTCCAGGCCGAGGTAGAGGTCACCCAGGTAGCGCCAGGCGTCAGAGGCTTGAGGGTTGACCCGTACCGCGTGGCTCCATAACAGCTCTTCGCTGGTCCAGAGCTGTTGATAGCTGTGGTGCAGTACGCCATAGGTGAGCACCATGGCCAGCAGCACCGTCCCGCTGATGCGATTGCCGAACTTGCGGCTCACCGGGCCAGCGAGCAGGGCGCCAGCGACGAAGGCATAGCCCAGACTTGGTAGGTAGGTGCGGTGCTCGGCCATGGTCTCTTTGAGGGCGAACAATGAACTGGTTGGTGCCAGGCAAAGCGCAGCAGCCAGCAGTCCGAAGCACAGCGCCGGCTGTCGCCGTCGCCAGACCATGGCGGCGGCCAACAAGGTGGCCAACAGACCGGCACTCAACCAGGTCTTCAGGGTCCCTGGCGGGAGCACCACGGGGTATTCGTGATAGATGCTCAGTGGGTAAGGAACCAGCCACAGCTTTAGGTAGCGTGCGACCACTTCAAACTGGGTGATCAGGTTGTGATGCCAGGGGCGGAGAAATTCCGGCGAGGCAATGTAGCCGTAGGCCACCGCGCGCAGCGCGATCAGCAGTGCCGGGACCAGCACGAAGGGCAGTAGCCGGTCCCCAAGGCGCTGGAGTGCGCCTCGCCAGGTCTTTTGCCAGACCTGGAGCTCGGCCAGTAAGAGCAGTGCGGGCGTTACCGCAGCGATCTCTTTGCACAGGCAGCCCAGCAGGAAGGCGGTCAGCGCCACACAGTAAAAAATCGCAGCGCGCCGGCTGAGGGTCCGGTGAGACTGCGGCGGGACTTTGTCAGTTTCTGGATTTTTGCGACTGAGCACTGCGGCGAGCAGGATGATGCAGGCGATGACAGCGAGTAGTCCGGGTATGGCGGCTCGTAGGGTGAAGTCGCCGTGACGTACGCCCCAGGCGACAGGAAGCGAGGCGGACAAGCTGAGGCCCAGCACCAGGGCGATCCTGCGGGCCAGACTTTGGGCGCCACTGCGCAGCACAGCTGCCGCAGGCTGGGCCCGCTCCAACAGTTCGACGTAGCGGGCATAACTGAGCAGGCTGAGGAGCACGAAGAAGGTTGCCAGGCTTGACGATCTGCCAGAGATATAGGTGACCGATTCGATGGCCAGTGGGTGTACCGCAAACAGCAGCGCCCCAGCGGCAGCGAACAGGCCCGCTTCGGCGAGCCTCCAACGCTCGGCAAAGAGCCGCATGATGGCCAGTAACATCAGGCTGTTGCCGAGATGGATAAGGATGTTGACAGCTCGGTAGCCCTGCGGTCGAAAACCCCAGGCCCAGAGGTCTGCAGCGAAGCTCCACAGCAGCAGCAGCCGGAACGGGTTGTAGCGGAGCAGCTCGGTGATGTTGCCCGGCTCCCGAAGCACCTGATTAGCCAGGATCTCTACCTTGTCATCGTATTCGAAGGGTACCGCCAGAAAGGGCAGGTAGAGCAGGGCAATGGAGGTGGTGATGAGTCCCGGCACCAGCCAGCGGCGCAGGCTTGCGGTCTTCAAGAGGCCTCCTCATCCCGGCGCAGATCTCGGACTTCCTTGCGCAGTCGGCTGAGGTCCTGGGCGATGGTCTTCTGTCCGCCGGCCAGGCGTGAAACCTTGCTGCTGAGGTCCAGGCAGATTCCGGCCAGAAACAGCAGCGCGACGGCAATTACGCTGGTGTGGGTGTCGTCACCGGTGCCCAGCAACTTGCCCAGTAGCTCTCGACTCCGTGCAGACAGGCTCAACACCAGAGCACCGCCTGCCGCCAGTATCCACATCCATGAGAATTCTTCTCGCAGGCGTCGCCGACGGACCAACTCCCCCACTACCAGCAACAGGATGAGGGCGGCGAGGAGCGGCGCTATGTGCACGTCAGGGCAGGGGGCTTCGGCGCAGCGATCCGCTCAGCCAGGTGAGACCAAGGCTGAGCAGCAGCTTGTACACATAATAAATAGGGGACAGCCCGGAGTGCATCGACTTACCGGGCGGTCCAGCCAGCATCTCCACCGCCTGTTCCTGGAAGCTCAGCCCTTCGTAGTGAACCCGGAGGAGCAGGTCGGCGTCGGGGTAGTCGTAGGGGTAAAAGTCTTGCTGGTAAAAGCTCAACATGCGCCGATTCATGGCCTGAAAGCCTGAGGTTGGATCGGTGATCTGTCGGCCTGCCAGGCAGCTGACCAGCTTGCTGAACAGGGAGATCCCCAGTCGCCGCAGTCCTGGAATCCTGTAGCAGCGACGCCCGAGGAAACGCGAGCCGATTACCAGATCGCAGCCGCTCTGTTGAAGGGCGCCGAGCAGGGTCGCTATTTCGTCGGCGGGGTGTTGGCCGTCGCCATCCATCTGCACCACTACGTCATAGCCACCGTCCAGAGCGTAGCGGTAGCCAGTCTGGAGTGCGGCGCCGTAGCCCAGGTGGAAGGGTAGCTGCAGAACCTCAGCGCCGGCAGCTCGAGCCCGTTGGACGCTGTCATCTTGGGAGCCGTCATCCACCACCAGAATGTCGGTTCCAGGGTGGAGCTTGTGGACCTCCCTTAGCAGCGCGCCGATGCGGGGTCCTTCATTGAGGCAGGGGATCAGGATCAGGACCCGCGGAGCACGGCTTTGGAGCAGGCGCAGGTGGCCACCTTCTCGTGGTTCCGGTGCGCCCTGGTCGAGGCGCTCCGTGCGTCGGGCCTGAGTCATGGTCGGTGCCTTCCGGGGACAAGGGGCACTTTTCCCGCTAGCTCGGGCGCTGTCAAATGCTCACAAGGTCCCCAAGGCTAAGGGACCGCGGGTCTCGGCGAGGTCATCGTCAGACATCTCGCTCGACTCGGACTATCCTGCAGCGCTGTGAGCTTGAAGATCGCGATGGTTGTTCCCTACTTTCAGCCCGCCTGGGCTTATGGGGGAATCCCTCGTCTGGCGTATGGCCTGTCGCGGGCTCTGCAACTTCGAGGGAATGAGCTGCGGGTGGTGACCACCGACGCTCTGGATGCACACTCCCGCACCAGCGCTGGGGTCGAGCAGCACCATGGAATCGAAATCCATCGTCTCTCCAACCTCTCCAACCAGCTGGCGTACCAGCATCAGCTGTTTCTGCCGCGGGGTGCGGCGGACGCGCTGGAGGCGGCAGTCAGCCAGGCCGATGTGGTCCATCTTCATGGTTGGTGGCACCTGCTCAATAACTATGCGTTGAGCGCTGCTGCCCGCCATCAGGTGCCTATCGTGGTCACCCCTAACGGAACCCTGCTTCCTCTTGAGCGCAAGCTCGCAGTGAAGTCCCTCTGGCATCGCTTCCTGGGGGCACCGGTACAGCAAGCCGCGAGTCGTTGGATTGCGGTCTCCAGGGCCGAGGTCAATCAGTTTGCGCGGGCTGGCATTGCCGCTGATCGGATTCATCTGATCTACAACGGTCTTGATTTGGGAGAGTTCGAGGAGCTACCTGAGCGGGGTTCTTTTCGTCGCCAAGAGGGTCTTGGCGACGCGCCGATG
>DJIF01000020.1:0-17023 GCA_002433485.1 Deltaproteobacteria bacterium UBA6601 | reverse complement strand
GCGCCGATGTTGCTCTATCTGGGTAAGTTGACCCCGCGTAAAGGGGTAGACCACCTTATTGAGGCGCTGTCGCGCCTGCAGAATCCTGACGCGCGCCTCATCGTAGCCGGCAACGACATGGGCGTTCGGGCTGGGCTCGAGCAGCGTGTGCGCAGCCTGGAGTTGGGCGAGCGGGTACGTTTTGTTGGCCTGGTCACAGGCGAGCGGCGTCGGTCGGCTCTAGCCGATGCTGATGTGCTGGTCTATCCCTCAAGTGATGAGATCTTTGGGCTGGTTCCTTTTGAAGGCTTGTTAGCTGGGACCCCGGCAGTGGTCTCTGATGACTGCGGCTGTGGGGAATTGGTTGCCCAGGCGCGGGCTGGCGAACTGGTTAGGTTCGGCGATTCGACCGCCCTGGCCCGCTCTCTGGACCGGTTGCTTGCCGACGCGGAGCGCCGCCGGAGGATGGTCTCACGGGGGCGGGCCTTTATTCAGCGGCACTTTGCCTGGCCTCGCATCGCGCTTCAAACCGAGTCGGTCTATCGGGTGGCGATTGCAGACTAGCGGTGCCCCCTTTGCAGTTCGGCATGCAGCGGTGCACTCTGTGACGATTCGGGCTAGTATCGCGGCCGCTTGAGCTGACTCGGTTCCCGATGGAGGTTTTTATGCTCCCGCAGCTTCGCCTGATGTTGGTTGTGGTCTTGATGATGGTGCTGCCCCTCGTCCTGGTTGCCTGTGATGGCGAGACCTGTGAAGGGGCCTGTATGCAGTACTTTGGCGACGGTGAGGGCCAGTGCAATCAGCCCTCAGTGAGTTCGGGGACTGGAACTACTCAGGAGGAGGCCAGCACTTCCTGCATTCGAGACTGTCAGGAGGCGCTCTACACCACGGCCACCAGCGATGCCAGTGGCAACAGCGCCGGGGGCATTCGGCTGCTGTCCAACCAGACTGATGCCCTCGACTTCATTCATTGCGTGGTTGATAACGACTTCACCGGCGCACCCAACGAGAACCCTGGTGCGGATGTTTGCGAGAATCTGGTGTTTCAGTGTGACCGCCTGAGTCGCTGGTAGTCGGTTCGCGCCGGAAAGTCGATGCTGCAGTTGCGATGCTCAGGAATATTGCTCTCCCTTCTGCTGTTGGGCCTGAGTCTCTCTGCTTGCTCTCCTGACTGCCGCGGGGCTTGTGAGCACATGCTGTTGGAGTGTGGAGTGGAGCGAGCCGCATATACCGTTGAGGACTGCACCACCCAATGTGAGCAGTACCTCGCCCATTATGCTGATGACCGGCAGCGGGCTGAGTCACGGACTGCGGTCGCCTGCGTAAAGAATGCCGACTGCGCTGCGCTGAGAGAGGGTACACCCTGCTACGACGAAGAGGTCTACGTCTGGTGAAGGCAGTGAAGTCGCTTAGCTGGCTGCTGGCGCCGTGGCTCGTGTTCTGTTCTCTGCCATTGAGCAGCTGCCTTGAGCAGGATCAATACCAGAACAGTGATGTAGCTCCTCTCTCTGAACGGCAGTTGCAGGCGGTGGTGGAGCTTGTGACTGGTGGTGACCTTGCTGCCGCTGAAGCTCAACTGGTCGAGCTGTGCAGTCGCCATCCGGACTCGGTTGAGGCTCACCGTCAGCTACAGGATCTGCGCCGAGAGCGCTTGTCGGCCGCAGAACTGGAGCGTCTCTATACGGATGAATTACAAAGGCAGCCTACTCGTGCCATGAGTCACTACCTCGCCGGGCGAGCGGTTATTGACCGGGCGGATGAGGCTCGTGAACGCTTTGAGCAGGCCCTTCGTCTGGAGCCCATGAATCCGTGGCCGAGCGTAGCGCTGGCGTACCTTGCCCGCAGTGAGGGTGATTACTTTGCGGCAGTCTCTGTCTACCGTCAGGCGCTCGAAAGCGCCCCCAGGTCGGCCCGGCTACGCTGGTTTCTCGGCAGCCTGTATCTGGACTTGGGGCTCCTGGTGGATGCACAGCGGGAACTCCAGTTGGCCTTGCGCCTCGATCCGTCCAACGTGCGGCCGCTCACCGCGCTGGGGCGGGTCCACCATGCCCTGGGTCGCAAAGAGCTGGCCTATCAGACCCTACGCCGCTCATTGCATCAATTGCCTGAACAGAGTGCCGGCTATGAACCACTGACTCGCCTCTATCTGGAATGGCGCTGCTCGGACAAGGCCATGGCTGCCTATCGCAGCGGACTTGAACTAGGGACAGAACCCGACCCAGCGCTGGAGGGGCAGTTGCGTGCGCTGCAGCTGGTCGATCAAGAGGGAGCTGCTCAGTGTAAGGCTCCCAGTTGGTCGGCCGGTGTTGCGGGGAGCTAGCAGCACCTTTGTTGAGCTGGCTGCGATCGCATCTTGAGTCGGTGCTCTGGATGCTGCCGGTGCCGTTGGCCGTCTACAAAGATTCAGGAGCGCTGGCGGTGAACAGCCCACAAACGCCCAGCCCCAGACGCTGAACCTGAGGTTGTTTCAGTCCAGCGGCGGCCATCATGGCGAGGAAGTCCTCATCGCTGGGGAAGGCGTTCATGGAGTCGCGCAGGTGCTGGTAGGCTTCCGGTCCACTGAGCAGACCGCCAACCATGGGGACAATGTGCTCAACATGGATCCGTGAGGCCCAGGCCTGCAGCCCAGAACGGGGCGTGCTGAGTTCGAGGATGGCGATCTGCCCGCCGCCACGCACAACCCGTGCGATTTCAGCCAGGGCAGCACCGCGATCGGGGACGTTGCGGATGCCGAAGGCCATAGAACAGGCATCGAAGCTGTTGTCTTCCAGCTTGAGCGCCTGAGCGTCGCCCACCGTTAGTTCGACTCGGTCTTGCAGCTTAGCTCGCTGCAGTTTTTCCATGCCGACCGCCAACATTCCCGCCGATGGGTCGACCCCTAGAACCTCGCAATCGGAGTAATGACGAGCTACCGCGATGGCGATGTCGGCCGTTCCGGAGGCCAGGTCCAGCACTCTTCCAGCGCTCGGAACCTGCAAGGCGCGCACTGCTTTCTTGCGCCAGCCGCGGTCCAGCCCCATGGACAGCACCCGGTTGAGCAGGTCATAGCGTTGGGCGATGCTGTCGAACATCTGGCCCGAACCGAGCTCCCAATCGGGGTCGGCCTGCGTCGCTTGGACAGGGCTGCTGGTTGGCTGTTCAGTCATGGTTCGGCGAGCAATACTCTATGGGTCTGGCAGGTGCAAGCTTCAAGCTTGAGTGTGGAACATCGTCACACCATTCTCGCCGATTGTGACAGACTCCCTTTGCAATGAACTCAGAATCAGCCAGTAGTGCTTCTCGTCCGGACTCAGGGCCTCCTCTCGGCCCGGTCTCGGCATGGACGCGGATGGTGCTCGGTTTTGTTCTGGTGATGATTACAGCGTCCATCTCCATTGTCTTTGCGCTGCTGTTGCTGCCCTGGCGCCTGCGACGGATCCAGATCGGCAATCTTTTCGGTAAGACCGTAGGTCCTCTCCTGGTGCGTTTAGCTGGTGTCCGGACGGTCTTTTCTCACTACCATCGGATCGCTGATCTGGGACCCGCCATCTACGTCTCAAATCACGTGTCGATTCTCGACTTGATGTTGGGCATGTGGCTCACCCCCATGGGAGGCTGCGGTACTGCCAAAAAAGAGATCGCCAGGGTCCCCTTCTTTGGTTGGCTGTATCGCCTCTCCGGTCATCTGCTGTTGGACAGGGGCGACCGGAATCGTGCCATAGCGACGCTTTCCGAGGCGGCTGATTTTGTTCGTAGGGAGGGCGTTAGTATCTGGATCTGGCCCGAGGGGACCCGCAGCCGGGATGGCCGGCTAGGTACCTTTAAGAAGGGCTTTGTCCATCTCGCTATTGCCACCGGACTGCCGGTGATCCCGGTGGTCGTCCACGACGCCCATCACCGCTGGCCAGCGGACAGTTTTAAGATGTATCCAGGCGAGCTGCACATTGAAGTCCTAGAGCGGGTCGATACCAGTGCCTGGGAGACCGAGACCGCCGGCGACCATGCGCGCGAGGTCGAGGCGGTTTTTTGCCAGGTTCTCTCGGCTGAACAGCAGCCTCTGCCGGCACTTTCCTCTCATTCAGACTAGCTAGGTAAGCCTCCTGCTAGTGCCTGGCGGGTGGGTCCTGTGATAGGGTTCCCAGCTGAGGAATCCTAATGGAGTTAGCCCTGTTGAGGAGGAGAAGCATGAAATCCATGATCAGGTTGTTGATGGTCGCTGCCGTTGCGGCGCTGGTGGCCGGCTGTGCTGCGACCCCGCTCAAGTACACGACGAATGCCCGTGCCTTGGTGGATGTCATGCACCAGGGCTCAGAGAAGTTTGTTTCTGAGATCGAGCTGGACGGCAAAGCTCGAGTGTCAGTGCTTAATCTTGAGGCGTCGATGGACCCCTCTGGCTATCCCTCAACGATTGTCTACGACATGCTCGCTATGGCCCTGACCAAGAAGGGCATCACGGTCGTGGAGCGTGATCAGGAGGGCCTCTATGCTTCGGTCCTGGAGGGCTGGAGCAACAAGCTGCCCTTCTATGTGACCAACATGTGCGAGGGCAAGTGCCCATGCGATGGAGTCTGCCCCGAAAAAGACCCCTGTGGGCCCGATTGTCCCCAGCCAAAGCCGGTCTTGCCCTGCTGTCCGGCCGGTCAGACACCGATTGTTCCCAATTGCACCAATTGTGTAGCGGCGACCGGGGCTGCGGTCAGTGCTGCAGCTATCCCTCCAGTCTCTATGCCGAAGGCTCCGAAGCTTGCGGCGAAGGCTCCTGCAGCTGCCGACCCCGGTCTCCCGCCTATGCCTGAGGCGACTACCAGCAAGCGTCCGGACTATGCGGATCTGTTCATTCTTGATGTGCCTCGTTGGTTCACCAAGGACGGTAAGCGCATTGTCACCGAGCAGATGAGCGCAACCCACGTGTTGGGCTATCGTCTGATTTATTACGGGACCTCCATTGAGCCTACTGAAGATGATGACGTCATCAAGCGGATCACCCGGGCTGATTTGGTCCTGCGTCTGATCAACACCAAGTACGGAACCTTGGAGTGGTCTGACCGAGTCAAGTTCTCGAAGGTAGACAAGTACCCCGAGGATGCCAAGGCCCAGCTCAGTCGCAAGCGCTTCAGCTACACCGCACCGCAGTACAAGGGCAAGTCCTCTGGCGGTGTTCTGGGTGGTTTGCTCGGCGGTGGCAAGTAGAAGCAGCCTCGTCCCGAGTGACTCTTAACGAGTTGCCTTGAGCTGGCCGCTCCCTATCGGCTTTGGTCCGATAGGGAGCGGCTGGTCTGGTTCTGGGGGCTTTTTGGTTGCGGTTCTGCCCGAACTATCCACTCACCCGACTCATAGCTGCCGAGTTCTCGCTGCAGCTCTTTGCTGGCAGCGCTTCTGGTGGGTACTTAGCCTTCGGTAAAAGGTGCGCTGCCCTGGAGCGGCTGGATGCCTTCCTGGCTGCTGACCGGGCAGTTCCCTGACGGTGGAACAACGGTCGGTCACCCGAGCTGGGCTACTCTTGCTGGGCTGCTGCTGTGCTGTGACTGACAGCGTCCTTCCTTGATCTGGTTACTGGCCCAGAACGCAGTGCGCCCCCCAACCAGAGCTGCTCATAGGCAGCCAGAATTGGGAGGCGTACCGTTAGTGTAGAGCGGCTAGCGCGCTTCGAAGGCGACCGGTGCCGCTGAGAAGGTCATGCCCCAGCGGGCGCGACGCGTCTCATTCTTGGCCAGTCGCGGGTCGGGCTCATCGGCCAGACGGCTGATCTTGCTGAGGGACTTGACCCCTGAGATGATCAGGCTGATGCCCGGGCTGAGCAGTCCCAGTGCGATGACCAGGAAGATGACACCGCCGATTCTGGCAGCGCCAGCCGAGAGGTCATCACCCAGGATCATCGCAGCGTCCGCGGTGACGAAGAAGTTGACGGCTACACCTGCCATCAGGGCGCCCGTTACCGTCAGTGGGATGCCGATGCCCAGGGCTACGCCACCGGTGATGCCGCGAGCGACGTTGCGCGCGGTACGGTCACCGTCGGAGCCATGGGTGATGGCGGCTGGCGCGAGCAGTTTAAAGGAGCCGCTATTGAGTTCGGATGCGCCTTCCCATTCCAAGTAGGGTGCAGCGGAAGCGGTGTTGGGAAGCCCTACCAGCAAGAGCGTGCCGGCGAGGCCAAGAAGACAGCAGATTCGACTCATTGGAACTCCAAATAGAGGTGGGTTAGCTACCGGATAAAAGTCTATCGAATCTTCAGCATATGTGGTGATGCCGCAGCTCCAGATTCTGCGCTTATTGCTCCGGGGCCCTGTGCCTTAATGTAGTACGAGGCGCCAGAAAGCCACTTGCCGTCCACCTCGGTGGAAAAGTGCCAATTCAAGCCGTCTGAAGACTTCATGGGGCGACTTTTCCACGATAGGCTGCCGAGCTTGAGCATCACTGTTACGGACTTGGCCGGACTGCTGGTCTTGGCGCTGAGCTTGAAGGGCGCTCCAACCAGAGCTCTGCGGGCTACCGAGTGGCTCAGTGAGAAACTGGGGGCAGTCGCCACCGGTGCCGGAGTAGTCAGGACAGGGGCCGCAGCGACACTTGGCTTAGATGGAGCTGAGGGTCCTTTGCTGGCCTTCTTCTTGACCTGAGCCGAGTTGGCCTTGGTCTTAACCCTGGCAGGGGTGTTAGAGGCCTGGCGGGGTGCCTGCTTCTTGGTGGGTGTCGTCGGTGCAGCTTCGCTCTGATTTGCTTGCTCGTTACTCCCGCTGGGCAACTCGCCGCTCCCCGCGGCTGGCCTCTTCGCATTGGCTTGAGGCTGGTTTGTTTGCTGTAGCGGTGGCTGGGATGTGTCCTGCCCTCTTTCTGGAGCCGAGACCCGTTCGGTCAGACCTGGCAATAGCAGTGCGAGTACCGCGATCAGCGCGCCGATAGCGATGCCGGCCACGGCCCAGGCCAGACCCGAAGAGCGCTGCGCCCGTGCGTCGGTCAGGGTGGGTACGTTGCCGGTTACATAGGGGCCGATGGGCACCGTCCGCAGTGGCTGAGTGATCGCGGGGGTTGGGGTCGGGTCGCCTTTGTCGATGGCCTCGAGGTGTTCTAGGGCCGCGGCTGCATCGGCAAAGCGAGCCCGCGGATCAAAGGCCAGCAGTTGGTCGATCCAGTAGTGCAATTCCGGCGGATAGCTGCCTGTCAGTCCCGGATTTTTGGCATTGCCGGTTGCGGCGAAGATCAGCGTCCTGCCCAGCGCGAACAGATCTGAGGCGGCGGTAGCAAGTTCCCCTTGCAGCACCTCGGGGCTGAGGTAGGTCGGGGTACCGACTACCATGCTACCGGTCAGTCCGCGGGCGTCGTCGAGGTGAGCGATGCCGAAGTCGGCGACCTTGGCCGAACCTCGGTGGTCGAACAGGATGTTCGAGGGCTTGATGTCCCGATGCAGGATGCCCGCCTCGTGGATCGCGACCAGAGCGCCCAGCACTTCGCGTGCCAGTCTGGTCCAGGCCTTTGCTTCTAAGGGCCCCTCCCCCCGCACCTGCTCGGTCAGGGTTCCGCCGGGAACGTGCTCCATGACCAGGTAGCCAACCCCACCCCCGGTACCCACGTCGTAGATTCGCACTGTGTTGGGGTGATTGATGCTGGCCGCGGCTACCCCTTCCCGCCGAAAGCGCTCTACGAGATCGGGGTCATCGAGAAATTGAGCCTTCATTAGCTTGATGGCGACTTCCCGTTGCAGGGAAGTATCCATTGCCAGCCAGACCTCTGCCATACCACCAGAGCCGAGCATCTCGCTTGGCTCATAGCGATCGCTGGGGAACTTATCTTCCGAAACCTTGCCGGTGGCACTCTCTTGTTTGGCGTCTGGCTCTCGCTCAGCCGCCTGATTCCAGAGGTCGGGGTGGGTTCGGTTCGGGCTTGAGTCGTTCTCTACCATCGCCCAATAAGGTACACCGCCGTGCTCGGATTCTCACCCCCGGGCTGCATGGAGAATGCAATCTTTGGTCCTGAACTCTTCCCGCGGATGGTCACAGGGATGCCGATCAGCAGGGTGGCGCCGCCGCCGGCCAGCATCGCAATTCCGCCGTACCAGTGACCTTCGCCGCTCGCGTAGGTGTCCGCGCCAGTAGCGAGGGAGGCGCCGTGCGCCCACAGTCCAGCACCTACCCCAGCGACGACGCCACCAACCGCCATGAGGATGGGGCCGGGCTGTACCACTGGCCGCCGCTTGGGCTGGGTTGCACTGGCGGCCTGGGCTTCGTCTGCCTGGACGTCTTCAGTGCCACCAGAGCTTGCCTCTTGGCCTTCAGTGCTGGCCTCTGTGGCGGCCGGCTCGGCTGATTCTTGTTGGCTGATAGTTTCGCCACGACCCGCCTGGATTCGGCCGCGAAGGTCAACGATCTGCATGCGCTCGTGTTCCGAAAGGTCCGCTGCTTCATAGCGAGATAGTGCATCGCTGGCTTCATCCCAGTTGCCCAACTCCACGTTGCACTGGGCCAGGTAGTACCAGGCGCGATCAAGTGAGGCGTTGAGGCCCAGCGCCAGCTGCAGCATCAGCCGTGCTTCCCCGTAGCTGCCGGCGTCCATCAGATCGAGGGCTTCAAAGACCCGCACCTTGGCGCGCTCCTCAGGAGAGTCGTCTTGGGCCAGTGCAGTAGCTGGTAGTGTTCCTGTGCCCAGAAACAAGGTCAGGGCCAGCAGTGGGACAGGGCATCGCAATAGCAAGCGGTGCATGGTGGAGTCGCTCCAGGATCAGCGGGGAGTTCAGCGTCTTTGGATCAGTTTACCTGTTTGGAAGTCGGGAGCCCAAGGCCATGGGCTTCTTGGTCTGATTTAGCGACAAGTTCCGTAGAGTACGCCGCTGGTACCAGTGCCATGGGGGTCTGAGTACCAATAGCTCTCCATGCAGTTGGCACACATCGGATCCTGCGGTGTGGAGAAGTTACTGTTGGGGGGCATGCCGCCCATGTTTTGAGGGTCGCAGATCTCGATGCATTCGTTGAGGGACCCTGGATTGGTCACCCAGTCGCACACAAAACCCAGCCCGCATCCAGACAAGTCTGGCGTTCGACCGGGGCTGTAGCTGCCCGCCGTACACTCGTTTGCCATTGAGCTGTGAGCTTCCAGGAGCCCGCCAGAGACGCAGACATTGGTGTCGAGGTCAGCGGGTGCACAGTGGATCATGTAAGGATCTTCGGCACCCGGACAGGAGCTGTTCATGGGGGATTCGTAGCGCGAGCAGTTATCGCCTGTTCGGCATACAAAGCTGCGTGGCGACGGGCTGCTGGAGGAGCAGCTGATGGCCCCATTACAGTCGCTGTCGTTGCAGCCGAACTGATTGTCGTTGTCGGTATCTGCTGCGGGCGGCCAGTTTCCCGAATTGGGATCGGAGTACCAACAGCCCATCTCAGCGGGCATGCCGTCAGCGGCAGCACAGTATGAGTTTGGCGCGTAGCCATCACTGCATTCATCGAGGGCTCCAGCATAGGAGCACTCCGGTCGGCAGCTATGGTTCAGCAGGTCGCAGTTGAGCCCGGCGCTGCAGTCGCCATCAACAAAGCAGACCGAGTCGATGTTGCCGCCTGGAGCGGCTTCGACTTGATCGGGCCATGGCCCCTGGTTGACCGCCATGACCGTGGGGATCAGCTCTCGCCCGTCACGAAAGACCCGGTCAATGTAGACCGTGTTTTCGATCTCTTGGAGTGGGTTGCGATCGGGTGATAGGACTACCAGGTCGGCCCGGCGCCCGACTTCGATTCGACCACGGTCGCCAAGACCCAGCAATTGTGCCGGCAGTTCGGTAGCAGCGCGAAGTGCTTCGCGACACAGCAGGGTCTGGAAGTTGTCGGGTTGGGCTACCCCGTTGCCCAGAATCGCCTGTGGGTGTGTCTCCCATGCTTCTTTGAGGGTCTTCAGCTCCCAGTGCAGGCTCAGGCCATGTGGAACAAAGGGGCTTCCGGCTCCGCTACCAGCTACCACCGGCAGCCCATATGGCATGACCCTACCCAGGCCTGAGGCCGCGTTGAGCTGCCACGAATTGGCCAGCACGGTTTGGCTGTACCAGTGGTCTAGGGCTGCCTCGGCGCCAGCGTCTATTGGAATCGAATTGAGGGTGTCGACCCAATGGGTACTGGTGACCGCCGGCAGGGTGGCGTTTAGCTGTTCGGCCAGCTCCCCAGGTTGACTGCCGTCGAGCATCGGAACCAGATTTAAACCCCGGTTCAAGGCGTCGATGGCTACCAGACCCGAGACCATGTGACTGAACACGTTGGGCAGGGCGTTGTAGTTGTTGGTGCTGGCACCGATGGGGACCAGATAGGGGATCTGGGCAATGATCGGCGGGGTGCTTAGGGGCGGGTTGTCGAGCAGCCCTAGGTTGTTGCCAGCTACTGAGTAGTGATCCTCGCGCAGGGCATAGATAAGGGTAGGAACCGGGGCTGATAATTGGTCGAGTTCGCCGAGGATTGTGTCTCGGCGTCCCGCGCTCAAGCTGCCGCATGTGGTCGAGCCACCGCAGAGCACCTCATTGTTGAGATTGCTGGCGCCTGTTCCTACGCTGGCGAGCGTATTGGTGGTCTCGACGACCAGCGCTCTTAAATCCGGTTGTTTGGTCGCCCCATTTAAAAGGAGCTGCTCAAGGTCAGTTTGGCTGAGCTCATTGGTTCCCACCAGCTGACAGCGGTCCTGGCGGAGCAGCAGCTCGCAAGGGTACTGGCCGGAGCTGGTGAGGAAGGGTCCCGCAGCCAGAATATTCGGCCCTTCTATATGCCCGCTGGTGTCTGGTGCGAGGGCGACCCGGTCGCGAAGGTCGAACAGCCACTCGGGACCGCCGCCGTCTACGACGGTCGTCACACCGGATAGCAGATGAGCGCGCAGATGCTGAAGGACATGATCGCCAGTGAATTGGATGGCGCCGTCCTCGGCAAGGTGGACTCTGGAGTCGATGAAGCCCGGCAGCACCACTTGACCGGTGAAGTCCAGTTGCTGAGCCCCGCCAAGGTCGGCAGGCAGTTCATCGGTAACCGCCACGATGATGCCGTCATGGATGGCGATGTTCTGGTCCTCAATGAGCCAGTCTTCAGTGCCGGTAAAGGTCGCTTCGCTCTCGAGCTCGATCAGGCTCACTCCGACCAGCCAAAGGTCGGCTTCTAGGCCAGGGTTGCTGTCATCATCGTCGCCAGTTGCGCTGTCATCATCGTCGCCAATTGCGCTGTCATCATCGTCACTCAGAGCACTGTCATCATCGTCGCCAGTTGCGCTGTCATCATCGTCACTCAGAGCGCTGTCATCATCATCGTCAGGCACCTGGGGGGGGGGCGGGTAGCAGGCGGTCATCGAGTGCAGCAGAAATAGCAGCAGAAGACCGGCACCGCAGAGCAGCTGAAGGGGTTCGGATCGTGCCGGCATAGCTGGACCTCAGGAGCTTGGTTCTGGGGCTCTGATTGGAGCTTTTGTCCTCATTTGAGGAAGAGTCTAACAGCCATCGTCGGGAACGCCGTCGCAGTCCTGATCGTTGCCGTCGTTGCAGATGTCGATGGCTCCCGGGTACAGGGACCCGTCGGTGTCGTCGCAGTCGCCATCGCAGCTGCGCCAGCCGTCATCGTCGGCGTCCTGCTCTTCGGGTGCCAGCGACCAGTCGCAGTCGTTGTCCATACCGTCGCAGACCTCTGGGTTCCCCGGGAAGCGGGTTTCGTCGCCGTCGTCGCAGTCGGTGCAGGTGGTCGCTCCGTCCTGGTCGCCATCGATCCCCGGGTCGTCGACGGTCTCTGGGTTGCAGTCTTCGTCGATGCCGCTGCAGATCTGCTCGACCTCGCCGGGGTTTATGTCGGGGTTGCTCTCATCGCAGTCGCTGCAGTTTGGGTACTCGTCGCCATCGGCGTCGGTGAAGTCGGGACTGTCTTCGTTGCAGTCATCGTCGATATCGTTGCAGGCCTGTTCGGTGAACAAGGGCGACCGGCTGGCATCTTGATCGTCGCAGTCGCCCTCGCACAGGCTGGCTCCATCGCCATCCTGATCCACTGCGTCGGGAGTATCAGGGTTGCAGTCATCATCGACGTCATTGCAGGTCTCTTCGGTCGCTCCCGGGTGGGTGGCAGGGTCGAAGTCGTTGCAGTCCAGCTGTTCGGGGCTGTAGGTCTGCTGGCACCAGTCGTTGCTGGCGTCGAAGTAGCCGTCGCCGTCGAGATCATAGGGGGAGTCGAGCTCTGGCTCATTGGGCTGCTGAATGCCGTCGCAGAACGAGCCCGTTGTTACGGTCACTCCTCCCCCACCACAGGACAACTGAGTAGCGAGCAGCAGCAGGGTCAGCAGGAAGCCAGCGTTGCTGCTGTGTCTGACAGTGGTTGCGAACAAAGGAGCCTCGGTGCAGTGGGGGGCTGAAAAGTTCTCAATCATGCTAGCTGGTTTCCTGTCCGGCCGTCGGGTTTGCCCGTGCCCCCATGTCGGCAAAGCAGCGATAAACCGGAGGAATTACCAGCAGGGTAGTGGTGGTGGCGAAGATGAGCCCAGCCACAATAGTGGTCGCCAGCGGCGCCCAGGCGACGCTCTTGCCGCCGATGCCCAGCGCCATGGGAAGCAGACCGAAAACCGTGGTCACTGTGGTCAGCACGATGGGGCGGAGACGGACTGCTGCGGCCTCAAGGATCGCCTGTTCAGGTGTTGCGCCCCGGTCCTGGGCGTTGTTCATGAAGCTGATGTAGACCAGCGAGTCGTTGACCACGATGCCCAGCAGTGCGACCACTCCATAGAGGGTGAGAATGGATAGTGGAGTGCCGCTGATGAGCAGTGCCAGTGATGCCCCTAGCAGGGCTCCGGGGAAGGTGAAGCCGATGATAATGGCGGGCTGCAGAAAACTGCGGAACTGCGCTCCCAGGATCAGGTAGACCAGCAGCAATCCCAGGATTCCCAGGTAGAGCAGCGAGCGAAGGCTCTCCTGAAACTCCTCGAATTCACCGGTGAAGTCGATCCGATAGCCAGGATGCTTTAGGTCGAAGCCCTCTAGTGCTGCCTTCACCTTGCGGGTCGCGTCGATGGGTGTAGTTACGGTGCCATCTACTGTGGCTTCGATGGTGATCGAGCGTTCGCCGTCGAAGTGACGAATCGCCGCGATCCCTCTGGAACGCACCAGCTCTGCGACCTCGCCAAAGGGCACCAGGATTCCGCTCTGGCTGGGCACCAGAGTGCGCCGGACCCAGCTCAGGTCGCTGCGTTCCTTCTCGCCGTAGCGGACCACCACTGGGATGTCCTCGTCGGCTTCTTGATAGCGGGTCGCCTCGATGCCGTCGAAGGCGCCCCGCAGTGCCAGGGCTACATCCCGTTGCTGGACCCCGAGCATGGCAGCGCGTTCTCGGTCGACTCGAACCCGCAGCTCCTTCTTGCCAATCACCCAGTCGTCGCGGATGTCCGTGATCCCCTCAATGGTCGCCATGGTTGCCTGGATCTCTTCCGAAAGCTCCACCAGCCGGGACAGGCTGGGGCCCTGCACTTTGAGCGATACGTCGCCGCCGGTGGGGGGGCCCCCCTTCAAGGCCTTGATCTCGATGGAGTCGGGGCCCGGTATGCCCTGTAGCTGGGGCCGGATACTGGCGACGACTTCTTCAACGCTGCGCTTGCGCTGGCTGGGTTGGGTCATGTCGACGATGAGCCCGCCCACGCTGCTCTTGATGAACCACTCGTCTTCAGTCATCAGCAAGCCGCTGTAGGCAGTAATGGTGGCGAGCTCTTCTGCCGGCATTACCTTACGGGTAGTTCGCTCGAGTTCACGCAACACCCGGTCTGTGTCCTGCAGGCCGGTGCCTTCCGGCATGCGAACCCGGACCGAGTATTGCGGCTGCTCGTCGGCTGCGAACAGATCCAGGCCGACGCTCGCGCCGATCACGACGGCCGCTGGAATCATGAACAGATAGACCGTGCACAGAATCGAATATCGCAGGTGTCGACAGTGGTTCCAGGTCTTGTGTAGCCAGGGCTTAAGCCGGCCTCGCAGGGCCATGTGGAGGATGCTTGCAACCACTGCCAGGCTCGGCACTAAAAAGCCGAGCGCCGCACCGGTCGGTCCAAACACACCAAACATCGTAGCGGGCACGCTCAGGAAGAACAGCAGACCTGTGATCAGGAGACCGCCGAGGTTCCCCAGCTGCAGGCCGTAGTTGCCAGGAAGGTCAGACTTGATGCGCCCATTGGCAGCAAGGATGCAGGTCAGTACCAGGACGCCACCGGCCAGGGCGCCGAGGGGAATGGCTGGGGGAAGGGGGGCTAGGGGCTCGCCAGCGCTCAGTAAACCGTAGCTGACCGCGCCCCCTATAGCGGTGCCGATCAGGACCAGGGGCAGCGCGCCAAACAGCCAGCCCGCCATCCGCCAGCGCGTCTTGCGCGCTCCACTCAGCTCATGCAGATGGGGAATCGGTGCGGAGATCAGCCAGCTCAGAAGTCGCTGGTACAGCTTGACGAAGCGGGAGAAGGAGCGATTTCTCGCTTCCAGATCCTTGGGGTCCTGCTCGCCCCATTCATGGACATGGCAGGGCAGTGAGATGAGCGCCTCAATCAGGCTGGCGATCAGCGCCATGGAGACCACCACTGGGATGATCCTCATGAACCGCCCCATGATTCCTGGCATCAGCATCAGCGGTAGGAATGCGGCAACTGTGGTGAGGATAGCGGCCAGGACGGGGGTGGCGACTTCAGAGATACCGTCGATGACCGCCTGGGCTCGTGACTTACCGAGACCGCGGTGGCGCGCGCAGTTCTCGACCAGCACGATGGCGTCGTCAACGATAATGCCGATCACCAAGACCAGGCCGAACAGTGAGTTGCCGTTCAGGGTGGCGCCGCTGATCCACATGAAGATGAAGGTGGCGAGAAAGGCCAGTGGAATCCCCATCGCCGTGATCAGGGCATTGCGGAGTCCAAGCGCCACCCACAGCACCATCAGCACCAGGATCATGCCCAGCAGCGCGTTGCTCTGTAGGTCGCTGAGGAGGTTGCCGATCTGGATGGAAGTGTCGCCGGTGATGGAGACCTTAGCGGCTTCCCCGAGACGCTCGTTGTACTCCGCTGCCACCGCCCGGATCTTCTCGATCAACTCGATGGAGTTGCCTCCGGCCTTTTTGCTGATGGAGAGGGTCGCCGCTGGATCGCCTTCAAAGCGCGACAAGATGGACAGCTCCTTGAAGGTGTCGACCACCTCAGCCACATCTTCAATGCGAATCACGCCGCCCTCGGCAGCACTTCCGACAATGACCTCGCCGAGCTGCTCAACGTTCTCGTATTGGCCAATGGTGCGAAGGATGTACTCCTCGCCAGTGGTCTTGAGGTTGCCGCCAGGTAAGTTGAGATTGGCTGCATTCAAGCCAGCGGCTACCTGGGCGAGGCTCAACCCGTAGCTGTTGAGGGCGTCGGGGTTGACCTCTACCCACAGCTGCCGTTCCTGGATGCCGCCTACCTCGATCTTACCGATTCCCTTGATCTTCTTGATGTCGCGCTCAAGGTCACGGGTCGTTCGATACAGCTCGTCTCGCCCCAGGTCACCATGGACGATGACCGACACCATGGGCATGAAGTCCTGGGAGCTGAAGTTCAACCAGAACGGGTCTTCTGCCTCTTCTGGGAGCTGGACCGTGGAGTATTTGTCTTTCAGGTCCTGGTAGGAGTTGCGAAAGGTCTGCGGGTCGGTCTGTTCAAACTTGATGGACAGAAAGGCAAAGCCTTCCTTGCTCCGGCTGTAGGTGCGGGAGACGCCCTCGACCTCTTCGAGAATGTCTTCGATGGGGTCGGCAATGAGCTGTTCGATCTCTTGCGGCGCGGCGCCGGGAAGATCCACCCGCAGGAAGACCCAATTGAAGGAGATCTCGCTCATCATCTCGCGAGGCAGCTTCACCAGGCTGTAGCTGCCGACAATGATCAGCGCGATAAGCAGCATGTGAATCAGCACCGTGTTGCGGATGCTGAAGCTCGCGAGCCACTTCATGGAGGAGCTTTCCTAACCAGGCTCAGTGGTGGGATTTGCAGCGGCACGGGGGGCTGAGTCACTGAGATCAGGGTTAACCTTGGGCATCTTATAGAGCCGTACCGCCGTACCGTCTCGCACCCGCTGATTGCCCAACACGATCACCTGCTCGCCGACTTCAACACCATCCCGAAGCTCGATGTCGCGGCCGATGGTTCTACCCAGCGTAACGGTTCGCAGTCGAGCACTTCCGCGGTCCAGAACAAAGATCCCGGGTTGCTCTCCGCCGATCACCGCTGTGGCTGGGACAAGGACCGACTGTTCGCGGACTTCACGCAGGATTTCCAGGGCGACCATCATTCCTGACCGCAGCGAATCGCTGCTGCCCTCAACCTTCAATTCAACCGGGTAATTGCGGGTTCTCAGGTCTGCCAAGGGCCCAATCCGGGCCACATGGGCAGCAAAGCTCTGGCCCTCAAGGCTTGGGATGCTGACTCTGGCTGCCATCCCCTCGCGGACCTGGCCCACTTCGCTGCTGGTCAGGGTTGACGAGACGAACAGCTGCTCTGAGCTCACCAGGTTCAAGGCCGGACTGCCCGGAGCTACCAGTGAACCGAGCTCTACCTGAACTGCCCCGACGGTGCCGGCAAAAGGGGCCCGAAGGGTGCAGTCGGCCAGTGCTTTCTCGGCCAGCGCCAGTCCGGCTTCTGCAGCACTGAGGGCTGCCCGGCGGCTGTCTGTCTCGATCTCCGCCTGTTCCAGGTTCTGGTCGCTGAGAGCCCCTTCCTTATGCAGCTTCTGGGCCCGCAGCTGTTGCGCTTCTGCCAGTCGGGATGCTGCTTGGGCCTGGTCTACGGCGGCGGCAGCTTGCTGGACTTGCGCGCTGGCTGTAGTCGGGTCGAGTCTGATGAGCGTTGCGCCTCTGCTGACCTTCGAGCCCAGCTCTACAGCGACTTCAGTGACGCGACCACCGGTCTCGGCAGAGATCAGTGCCTGGTGTTGAGCTTTGATCGTTCCCGTGGCGCTGATTCGGTCTTCCACTCGTGCGGCTCGAGCCACCTCCACGGTCACCGCGATCCGTTCGTCAGTTTGTTCCTCCGCAACCTCAGCCTGTTCGGTACCACACCCTACGGCGAAAACCAGCACGCCAGCTGCAATCCAGCC
>DJIF01000063.1:3907-9216 GCA_002433485.1 Deltaproteobacteria bacterium UBA6601 | reverse complement strand
GCATCCAGGCTGCCCGAGCTGCAGTCATCGCAGGTGTCTGAGTCCCCATCGCCGCAGACGTTGGGATCGTTGGGCGCGCTGTCGACAAGGTCGTCGACTCCGTCTCCGTCCGAGTCAGCAGGAGCTGTGGCGGAGTCATCGTCGTCGCCGGCGCTGTCGTCATCGTCGTCGCCGGCGCTGTCGTCATCGTCGCCGGCGCTGTCATCGTCGTCGCCGACGCTGTCATCGTCGTCGCCGACGCTGTCGTCGTCATCTGCCGGGTCGACCGAATTATTATTGCAGCCGGGCATGACACCCAGCAGCAAACAAGCAAGGAATAGGACCGAAAGATTCTCGAACTTCATAGCGCCTCCGAGCACGGAGACTAACTCACCGACAGAACCTAATGTTGCGGCAAGCATGGAGCTGAGCAAACTCAGCCGGGCACCCACCCTCACAGGTTTCTACAAACCAGTAGAGGGCTCGATCTGGCCGAGCACGCACTACTTGCAAATGTTTGGCTCCCTACTCGACTAAGGTTTACTTCGCTGTTCGGAGGACCCTGGAATGAAGGACCTGGCAACACATCCCGTCGCCCAGCAAGCCTGCGCTTTGCTGGGGAGTGATGGGGTGCTCGACTGCGAGCTCATCCAGCAACTGTGGAGTGGCTACGGCGCCATCTATCGAATGGTTATGGAGGGACCGTCGCCCACGCCCGTAGTAGTCAAATCGGTAGCACCACCCAGCCGCAGCACCCACCCTCGCGGGTGGAACACCGACCTGTCCCATCAGCGAAAGTTGCGCTCCTATGGAGTGGAGCGGCACTGGTACCTCCACTACGCGTCGCGCACCGGGGACAGCGCGCGCGTCCCTACCCTTGTTGCTGAGTCTTGCAGCGACAAGCAGTGGTTGTTTGTCTTCGAAGACCTCAACCACACCGGTTTCTCTGCGCGCCGACAGCGAGCGTCACCCACCGAGATCCGAGCCTGCCTATCGTGGCTCGCGTCCTTTCATGCAACTTTCCTCGGTCAAGAGCCAGACGGGCTGTGGCCGGTGGGAACCTATTGGCATCTGGACACCCGGCCCGACGAACTCCGCGCTGTGGCTGACGCCCGCCTACGCGAGGCGGCCCCGCTGATCGATGCCCGCCTGAACGGATGTCGCTACCAGACACTCGTCCATGGCGACGCCAAGATCGCAAACTTCTGCCTTCCGCCACAGGGCGGGCCGGTAGCGGCGGTTGACTTTCAGTACGTCGGTGGCGGATGCGGGATGAAAGATGTGGCCTACTTCTTGAGTTCGTGCCTGGACCCCAGCGAGCTGGAGCAAAGGGCAGGCCCCTATCTGAATCACTATTTTGCTGCCCTTGGTACGCATGCGGCTACCCGGCTGAGCGCTGCAGCATGGACCGAACTGGAGACCGAGTGGCGCTCCCTCTATACATTCGCCTGGGCCGACTTCTATCGCTTTCTATCCGGTTGGTCGCCACAGCACTGGAAGATCGACACCTACAGCGCACGCATGACGCAGGAGGCCCTGGCCAGCTTATAGGCGTTGAGCTCAGCACCGAAGCCAGTAGATTTGTACGTTAGTGTGCGCGCAAGGATGTAAGTGCGCGCAGACTCTGGAGGACTATCTTGTATCTGGTAGGGCCAGCCCAACGGACAATGCAGGCAGCCGTGGTGTTGACCCTGCTATAGGTAGGTTGAGTGAGCCCCGAAGCTTCAAGAGATCCTATGACTTTGTTCCCGAACAAAAAACTGGTCGTCTACGAACTGAACGAGGTGCCAGAACGAATACTTCGGCACTACGTAACGCGACACCCAGACTCTAATCTGGCCCGGGTCCTGGACGGTGGGACCTACGCCAATACGGTGACCCAAGACAGCGGCATCCTCTCGCCGTGGAGCACCTGGCCCACCTTGCATCGAGGGGTGACCAACGAAAAGCATACGATTGTCGACTTTGGACAGGCTCTGGTTGACATCGACGAAGAATATCCTCCGGTTTGGCGCCTGCTCGCTGATGCTGGGGTGTCTACGGGGGTCTTTGGCTCTCTTCATAGCTACCCCCTGCCACCCAACGCTGAACAGTACGCCTTCTATGTGCCCGACACCTTCGCCGAAGGGCCAGAGACCTTTCCGGAAAGCCTGGAGACCTTCCAGGGCTTTAATCTGGCCATGGTGGACACATCGAATCGAAACGTCGACAGCGGACTGCCGGTCGCAAAAGCCGCGCAGTTTATGACCCGGGCTCCCTGGCTGGGCCTGCGCGCAGGGACCGTGTTTCGGCTAGCTCGCCAGCTCCTTTCCGAACAGCTTGAACCGCTGCGAAGGGTGCGGCGCCGCACCTCTCAAACAGAGTTGGCCTTCGACTTCTTCTTGAAGCAGCTCAAGACAACCCGTCCCGCATTTACCAGCTTCTTCACCAATCACGTGGCCTCTTCTATGCATCGCTATTGGCCGGGCACCTTCCCCAATGACTATGTGGTCAAGCAATTGCCAGAAGGATGGACCGACAAGTTTTGTTCTGAGATTGACTACACCATGGGTGTTGCCGATCAGCAGGTGGGTGAATTGATGAAGTTCTGTCGCCAGAACCCTGCTCATGCGTTGGTGCTGCTCTCGAGCATGGGGCAGGCGGCGGTGGATAGCGACGAGGTCGTCCTGAGCCAACTCTACATTCAGGATAAAGACCGATTCTTCAGGTTCCTGGGGCTCGAGCCCGGAGACTGGCAACCTCAACGGGCCATGCTGCCGCGCTACGTGGTGCGGGTAAGAGATGAAGTGGCCAGTACGTTTCGCAGCAAGCTGGCCGGGATAAGCGTCAACGGTGAGCCTATTGTCTATGCTGAGCACGAAGAGAACGTGTTCATGCTCAAGTTCGGGCACACCAATCTCGACGAGGACTCGCTCGAGGTCTCTATGGACGGTGCAGCTATCGACTGGCGCGCGGCTGGTTTAGAGAATACGGCGATTGAGGACGCAACAGGTTCGTACGCCTATCACGTTCCCGAGGGCATTCTGCTGGTGTGGGATCCAGCAGAGCAGCGAGCCCAGAGCATCGATGAAGTGATCCCGACTCATTCCATTGCCCCGGCCCTGCTTGAGGCACTGCATGTGGCACCGCCCGCTCACATGGGGCTCTAGCACTGCTCTATATGGCCAGGCAGCGCGTCTATTCGCAGGAACAGCGGATGACCGAGACGATTACAGCCTGTTGGCCATGTAGTTACTTGGCCCAGAGCCGGAAGCTCGACACTCCCCCTGGTCGGCCCGTATAGCCCTCACCGCCTGGAGCGGTGGCCCCACCGCACGCCCATTGATGGCCATTATGCGCCGTGATGACCGTGTCGGTCTCGTTCGCACCGGAGACCAGGCCGAAGTGTCCGCCACTCCAAGAGGTGGGGTAACTGGAGCCGTCGCGCTGGTAACTGTCCCAACTTTCTGCAGCTGATGTCAGCGAGGCCCAGTTGTAGTCACTCACACCAAACCAATAGCGGTTGTAGTTGTTGTTGCTGTTAAAGCAATTGGCTCGGTATTCGCCGGCGACAGCCAGGCTGTTCATCAGGTCTGAGGCCAGGTGCCAATGGGCATTGAGGTTGGTCGCGTCGGCAATATTGAGGCCCGCTTCATCGTTCCAGCCCGCCGCCCCGTGGTTGCCATACAGAGCCACTGCGGTGAGAGTCCAGCCGCCACCATCTGCGTTCATGTCGCAGTAGACCTGGAAGGCTCCACCACCGTCGGGATTGACCCAGTAGAGCCCGTCCGCAGGCGACGATCCGAGGTCGAGAATGGCTTTGCAGGAAGTCGCCGCGCACAAGGCGCTGGTGCCGTCTTGCTGTGACCCGGGAGTAGCATTATCACAGTCATCATCGGCAGTTCCGATGATGCCGTCGGCACCGCAACTGGTAATTCCATCGCCATCGGCGTCAAAGCCTTCGTCTACGCTACCGTCGCAGTTTTCATCATCACCATCGCAGGTTTCGGTGTTGCCCGGGAAGTTGTCCGAGTCGTCATCATCACAATCCTGGCAGGCGATGTACTGGTCACCGTCCACATCGCTCAGTTCATCCCCTTGCGAGTTGCTGAAGTCGGCGTTGCCGCTGCAGTCGTTGTCCTGGCCATCACAGATCTCACTGTTGCCCGGGTAGTTGTCACCGTCTCCGTCGTTGCAGTCCAGCCCGTTGCTGACCCGGTCGGCGATGACGCTACAGGAGCTCGTGCCGGTCAGTGGGTCGCCGTAGCCGTCGCCATCGCTGTCGACGAACCAGGTGGTTGCATCGAGGGCGCTGTCGTCGACAAAGCTGTCGCAATCGTTGTCCAGGCCATCGCACAGCTCAATACCACCGGGATGCACTGATGGCTGCATGTCGTCACAGTCCAGGGCGTTGGCGCTAGCGCCTGCAGGCAGGAAGCAGGCCACCAGCTGGGTGCTGCTATCACCGTAGCCGTCGCCGTCGCTGTCGGCGTAAAAGGTGCTTTGAACGCCCTCGTCGACGCCACCTGTGCAGTTGTTGTCGGCTCCATCACAGACCTCGCTACCTCCGGGGTAGGAGCTGGCGTCCAGGTCATCGCAGTCGTCGCTGTTGGCGACGTAGCCTGCCTGCTGCTCACAACCGACCTGACTGAGCGTTGTCCGGCCGTAGCCGTCTCCATCAGCGTCCAGATACCAGATGGACTCACCGGTGGCGCCCGCCTCGTCAATCAGTCCATCACAGTCATCATCGACATCGTTGCATGTCTCAGTAGCGGCCGAGTTTACGGTGCTGTTGTTGTCGTCACAGTCTTCGCAGGCGGCCTCGCCGTCAAGGTCACTGTCGGCATACATCACCTGTCCATCACAGTTATAGTCGTTGGGGTCACTGCAGTCGGACTCCGCCGCGCCGGGGTGGTAGCTCGGCTCGTTATCGTCGCAGTCGCCTGCATAAGCCGAGTAGCCGTGGGGCTGGTTGCAGGAAGCAGACGAGCTTGAATCCACCCCATAGCCGTCGCCGTCCGCGTCCCGGTACCAGGTGGGCGCGTCCTGCGCGTCGCTCTCGTCCACTGCTCCATCGCAGTCGTTGTCGATACTGTCGCACAACTCATCGGCGCCGGGATGAATGGCCGGGTCCCCATCGTCGCAGTCCACCTCGTCTAAATAATTGTCGCCGTCGCCATCGACTGGCAGCTCGGTGCCATCATCATCGTCAGCTGCAGAGTCATCGTCATCCCCAGCGGAGTCATCGTCACCGCTGCTGTCATCATCATCATCCCCCACCTCAGCATCACAGCCAGCGATAAGAAGCAGGCTCAAGGCCAACAAGAACAACAACAGACTTCGCTTCATGA
>DJIF01000063.1:0-3567 GCA_002433485.1 Deltaproteobacteria bacterium UBA6601 | reverse complement strand
AGGCGGGGGAAAGATTAGCAAAGTAGGCGTGGGGGGCTGCAGGTCTGTGCCTGATGCGCAGCTAACTTTTGGGTGGGGTCAGGGCCTGAATATTCCTAACGGCCAGTGCATGCTCCCTGTGCGCTGAGGTAAGTCAAGATGGTGTGCTTCCCGGCATGGACAAGGCCCAACCGCAATTCGCTACCAGAACTAGGGAGAATCACCGAAATAGTCTTCCACCCCTGATTGATTGCAATCACCGCTGTTGCCACTTCCAACCGTCAAGAAACGGCTCAGAATCGAAGCGAGAGACCACCACCAATCTTAAAGGTCGGGACCCCAAACAAACCTTGAGGTAATCCCTCACGACCGGGACCCAAGAACAGCGGCAGCGCAATATCAAGGTAAGCGCCAACGTTATTGGCAAACATAGGTCGCACGGTGAAGCCCGGCTCAAGATGCAGATATGGCGACAAATAAGTGCCTGGATCAGAAGAGAACGCCGCCCGGCCATCGTCATCGAGGGCGATGTTTTTAAAGAGCCGTGCTCCCAAGCCAACAGTAATGCGCGGTGCCAGCTCCAATCTCTTGTTGACCCGCGCCTGGTAGGCAAAACCGAAGCCAAGGCTTGATGAAGCTATGTTCCCTGTGACCGAGGCTTGCGCAATAGTGGTCGGCACAGCAGGGCTTAAGCCCAGCGCGATCACAAAGCTCGCCTTAGGTCCGACCGCAGCGCGCAAATCCAGCCAGAATTGCCGAATTTGCTGGGCTGAGGAGGCCCCCCACACATCAGCTGCGTGGAGGCCAAGCTCTTGTGTAGATACGACGCCAAGGGCTACACCACCGTCAAGCCGGAACTTGTACTTCTTTTCCGGCTGCTTCTTCCTGGCGACTGGGCAGGGCTTGTCCTCTCCACTGCAGTCCTGATCGATGCCATCTCCGCAGATCTCATCCATGCCTGGATGCCGCTGTGGGTCCTGGTCATCGCAGTCCTGGCGCCGAGGACACTCTGAAGAGGCCGAATAAGCTGACCAGCCATCACCATCCAGATCACAGACCGGACCTTTGACCTTCATCACCGGCAAGGACAGGTAACTGCGATAATCGTACTGCAACAAAATTGCGTCCTGTTCTTCTTCTACGGTGACCGTTCGCGTCACTGCAGGCCGCTTGATCTTGTCCCAGTCGATCCCCACCTCATAACCTTCAGTGGCGCGAACAGCACCAGCTACCTTGGGCGCTGCTGGGCGCGGAACCAGGATCAAGGCCTGCTCAATGCGCTTCTTAAGGTCTGCATCGAGCACCTGTGGTCCGGCAGGCTCAACGATCTCCCGGGTTACGGTGGATCGACGAAGCCCACCTGGCGCAGCGAAGAACACCTTGCTGTCCACGGCAAGCCACAGCAGGTTGGGAACGTCCTGCTCATCAACAAACCAGCGCATTTTGTCATTGCGCTGGAGACTCCGAACCATGGATTCCATTTCCTGCTTCTTGTGAGTACGAAGATCAAGATCATCGCGAAAGGAGAAGCGACCTTTTCCTTCCTTGAGCAGTTCGCTCTGGGTGTATTCCATGTCTTTGAACAGCGCACCGGTGTCCCGTGCAAACCGAAAGTCCATGGACATGGACACAGCACTGGGATCAGAACTCTGGGCGCCAGTGCTGTATTCGATACGCCGACGGGGGGCGACCTCGACGAAAGGCTTACCGTCGCTGAAACCCGGCACGTCCGAGTCAAGTCGGCCGTCCACCAGGCGCAGTCCACTTCGCGAACGCACGTTGACCTTCACCATCAACTGCTCGCCCACAATGGGGCTACGGTGGGTATCCTTAACCGTGATCTTAATGCCGACCGAGCGCTGACCTACGCAATCCTGCGAGAAATAAGCCCAGGCGTCGAGCTTGGCCGAATCTCCCTCGTTCTCCATCTCAGCGAGAAGGTATTCCCGCTTCGGGTCGACCCAGACGCACAAAGACATCGGACTGAGCCAGGCCGAACTGCTGATGTAGGGTCGCCTGCTCGAATTGGTAACGACGGTCCGCAAACGCACCCACTCGCCCGCGTCGACAACTCCATTCCCGCTTCCAGAGCCTCCGGTATCGAGCATGACCCGGGAACCGGCCTCATCCAGCCGAATACCACCATCGCCATAGCTCACCTGGACCTGACCGGTCAGGGGAGTTCCCTCTTTAACAGCTCCCCCTTTACCTCTGGGCTTATAAGTCGGCAGCTGCAACCACTCAGAGACCAGCTGGTGAGCAAAGTTATCTGAAGTGATCTCACGAACCTGAGCGGCAAAGGCTCGACGCCCCTTACTACTCTTCAAGTTCTCTCGCCGGGTAACGGCCTTGATGGCAGGCCCGGTCCGCTCCTCAAACCACTCGTTAAAGTCCGCAGAAATGGACTGCTCCTCAAGCCCGCTGCGAGCGAGTACCCTGACGACCGAGCTATGAGCGATGTCCTCCATTGCTTCGCGCAGCTGCTGCTCACTGCCCTTATTGTTCATCAGCTCAAAGACCTTCTGGATGGCGACGACATCCTCGGGCGGCGCTGCCACGACAGGGCTTACAAAACTCAAAAGCAAGCTCGCAGCAAGAGCGAACGCCCAGCCAACACAACAATCAAAAGCGCTCATATCTCCCCCTCATTAGCCAAATATTCCTCTACTCCCCAATAGTAGAAGAGCTCAATCAGAGACGTAGTATCAACTAGCCCATCGCAATAGTCGAACCGACCTGTTGTGGCGTACAACGAATGCGAATTCGAAAACGTGACTGCGCTCTCGTTGCCCGGCACGTTTGCCGCGATAATCCAACCGGGGCCCAAGTTGTTTGAGCCACTCCAAAACATAGTAGGGGCCACAGATAAGCTGTCCGAAACAGCAGTAAGGTTCAAGAGCTGGGGCTAGTCGGCCACTCCATCGCCGTCCGAGTCAACTGGGATGGTGCGGGCGAGGCGGATGCCCAGCTCCCCCCCTGCGGGGTCGAAGCTACTGCGATTAGCGACCCGCGCCGCGCTGTGAGAGTTGACCCAGCCGCCGCCTCGAATAGCCCGATACGAGTCATTGCCAGGGCCATCAGGGTCAGGGTCAATCATAGGGAGGTTGCTGTAGTAGCTACTTACATACCAGTCCCAGACCCACTCGTAGACGTTACCGCTCATGTCGTACAAGCCCCAGGCATTGGGGGCCCTGGTGGCCACCGGATGGGTTGTACTGCCACTATTGCCCTGGTACCAGGCCACGTCACCCACTGTGTCGCTCCCGGCGTAAACCAGGTCCGTACCCGCCCGCGCCGCATACTCCCATTCGGCTTCTGTGGGTAGTCGGTAGCCTTCGCAGTCATAAGGCGATTCGCTGGGACTGGTCACTGTTACGCCGGAACAAGTCAGATTCACACCCGCAGTTCCGCTGCACCCGGTCAGGCCGTAACACTCGCTCAGACCCTCAGCAACAGATAGAATATTGGCAAAATACGCGGCGTCCCACCAGTTCACGTTCTCGACCGGACAGCTCACCCCGCAAGCGCTGAATTGTGATGGGTTGTCGTTGCCCATGAGCGCGTTCCAATGCCCCTGAGTGACCTCCT
>DJIF01000127.1:1769-97919 GCA_002433485.1 Deltaproteobacteria bacterium UBA6601 | reverse complement strand
GCCCGTACAGTCTCATCCAATGGGGTTTCGTCGTCGTAGCGGTGGCATTGATAAAGATCGATGTAATCAGTTCGCAATCGGCGCAAGCTCCCGTGTACCGACTCAAACAGGTGCTTGCGCGAAAGACCGCGATTATTCGGGTTGTCGGACAGCGGCCAGAACGCCTTGGTAGCCAGCACGTAGTCAGGGCGTGAGACTCCTGCTAGAGACTCGCCAAGAGCGCTCTCAGCTCGCCCGTAAGCGTAAATATCCGCGCTGTCGATAAAAACAATCCCGGCGTCCAGAGCTGCTCGAACACACTCTGCAGCCGCCTTCGCCTCAACTGCCGACCCATAGGTCAGCCAAGAGCCCAGAGCCACCCTGCTAACCTTCAATCCTGAGTCGCCAAGATTCTGGTACTCCATCTTCACTGTCCTTTCCGTGCTGGAAAACTCCACCGCAGCACGTCGAGTTGTTCGCTCTCACCGGGCCGAGGGACATCCACCAGCACCGCTCGAGCCTCCCCAGAGTCGAGCTCCAGCTCAATCCGAATGAAACCACCGGCCGCCCGAGGCCCGGCATGATAGCTGGAACGAGCGCCCGGAATAGGACAGGGGCTGAGGTGGCTGGAACCTCGCGCGCGATAACCACGAGCGACCACACCCGAGACCACCTGCGCCGGCATGCCCGGCTCCTCGCAAGCCGGTGTGTAAGCCTGCAGATCATGGTCATGCCCCGAGGCATAGAGCAGGATCTCACAACCACCTGCGGCCGTCTCTACCAGCAACCTGCGTAGCTTACGCTCCAGCCAGGCCTCGTGGCTATGATGCAGTCCCTGACTGCTGGCAGGATGGTGACCTAAGACCACAACCGGGGCCTGCTGCGCACAGGCCTCAGCCAGAGCATCCAGACCAAGACCTGGTTTGTCATCGCCAGGCAGGGCCACCGAGTCCGTATCAAGCGCTGCCACTGATAGCAGAGTCTGATCCCCCATCCTCAGGCGCGCCGCATAGTT
Source organism: Deltaproteobacteria bacterium UBA6601 (assembly GCA_002433485.1). Classification (GTDB taxonomy): domain Bacteria; phylum Myxococcota_A; class UBA796; order UBA9615; family UBA9615; genus UBA6601. The sequence goes on along the minus strand of DJIF01000127.1, from coordinate 96,925 downwards.
AGCTGCAGGAAGTGCCAGCCCCTTGCGACCATGGGCAGCAAACAGCACCTCACGTTTGCGTTCAGGACCCGGTTCATGGCGGTACTCATGATTGCCCAATACCGCCAGACCAGGGAGGCCCACCCGCGCCAGACCGTCATCCCAGACTCCCCTCCAGGCCTGCTCTGCAAGGGAGCCTGGACCATAGAGCAGGTCGCCAGCAATGAGCATCAGCTGGCAGCTGCCGTCCGCGCAGCTGCGCTGCATCTCAGCAACGCTGGCGGTGAGGATCTCTCCCGATCGCCCCACATCACCAACACTCAACAAGTTCAGGGAACGGTCCCGCGGACACTGGAGTTGATGAAACGAAGACCACTTTCCCTCCGCCCAGAGTTCAAGCTGGCAAGGCCCCAACTCCGCGCTTGCTACGCTGCGAGCTGGCTCCGGCCGACCGGCTCCTACAGAACCGGAAAGCGAACTACCAGCTGGCGCATTCCCCGCCACTTCAGCAGAGCCAGCTGCGGGGGCGATGGACTGGCTGGACTCGACAAAGCCAACGGACTCGGCACAATCCTTGGCCGGTGCCGGATAGGCCGGGAAGGGCAAATGGATTCCATAGCCTCCTGGCAGGGGAAGGCGCCGGCAAGCGCCAATCGGTGGAGGCTGGATTCGGGCCATCCGCTGACCATCCCAAGCCAACAGAACCGTCCGTGGATCATCTAGCGATCGCGCCAGCTCGACCTCAATCTCCAAAAGCTCCCCCTGCTCCACCCGCACGGCCCGAACCACAAATTCGCCCCGGGCAAACTGCTCCCCTGCAACGGGCTGCTGCTGAGCCCTGAACAGGCCTTCCCAGGCGGTACGCAAATAACCTGGGCGACCGGCCTCAAGACGAAAACTTCGCTCGCCAGTGCGGGTCATCAACTGATCACCAGGAACGACGGACAGAGAGGCATATGCCTCTGGCACAGAGCCCACCTCCAATCCTCGAATCAAGGGCAGGTAAGTGGGACTGATGGGATCGATGCTGTTGAGGGTAAATGCCCTGGCACCCTCCAACTCGGGAAGTTCTGCTTCAAGGGCATAGGAGTGACCACTCTCAGCCAACTGGTTGAGCATGTGCTGAGCCAGCAACGAACCAGCGATAGCACCAGGGCCGTGCACCACAGCCACCAGGAAAGCGAGCAGCGCTCCGAGACGAGCGGTAGCTGACCAACGCCGCCCCTCAGCCTTCCTACGGGCCCTGCTCAGCCAATCGAGCAGTCCCACGGCAACCAGCCAGGAACTAGCCACAGTAGCGAACAGCAGCAGGCGGTTGTGGGCAAAGGTCCCGGCCATGGGAAGCAGTGACAGCAGCCCCCCGACAGCAAGAAAGCGAGCGACAGGATCGCGACGCAAAAGCGGCACCAGCAGCGCAGCAACCAGCAGAGCGCAGACCCAGGCCAAACAGCGGACAAGCAGCGCCTGCTCAGGAAACAGGAAGCTCAGTTCTGCGGGGATAGGCCAAAACATCGCCATGATAAGCAGCGGAATGCGCTCGATGGCCGCTTCGCCGACAAAGGCCAGGGGACGGTCAAAGGGACTCACATAGAGGTCTGAGCCGCTGGCACCGAAGCCAAAGTGACTCCACGCCAACAGGTAGGCCAGCGAAATCAACACGACCGGCGCGAGAGCACACAGTCGAATCCGCAGTCCACCTTCGCCCAGAACCAGCTCGTAGGCAATCAGCCACATAAGCAAAGCAATGGCAGCCTCACCACCGAGCAGGGCCACCACAAACAGCAGGCTGGAGCTCAGCAGCAGCAAAAGATTGCCGTCACGACGACCGCGGTGGTGGAACCACAACGACAGCAGCGAAAACAGCACGCAGAGCAACGCGTTGCGGTTCGACAGCCAACTGACGTTCCAGGCGTGCGCATCATCGACTGCGTAGAAGACCCCGGCCAGCAACACCACCAGAGGCCCTCGACCCGAGTCACGAGCAAGGGTGTTAAAGAAGGCCATCACCGCCACCAATAGGAGTCCCCACAAGAACAGAGAGGTGAGATGGTGGCCTGGGGCCCAGCGACCGAAGATGTGATGGTCGAGGTGGTGACTGAGGGCAGCGAGAGGCCGAAAGAAAGCAGCAGTAAAGGAGTCACTGGCCCACCACGGAGTGAAAACAGCATCTTCGGACCTGGTGACAAAGGAGAACAGGTCCCAGTCTGCCCGCTCTGGCATAAAGGCAAGCTCTTCGATGAGGGCCAGATGAAACCAATCATCGGCCATGAAACCGAGGCCTAACGAAGGCAGATACAGCAGCACTCCGAGCAGCAAGACAAGAGCTGTTCTGTAGCGGACTGCGAGCTGGGCTGGTGCATCTATCTTCAGCGGAACTCCCCCTGCAGGATCGCTGAGCCCAGCATCGCTGTAAACGTCAACGGCTACAGAAACTCACGACCACTCAATAGCCAGCAGAGCCGGGTCTCAAAGCACTGGCGATCAGCAAAGGGATGGCTATAGTCGCCGCCATGAACAGTACTCGAACCTTCATCCTGTTGCTCGGCCTGAGCATCTCAGTTTTCGCCGGCTGTAGCTCAGAGCCTGACCCGAGCGCCAACCCCCTCATCGAAGTCCCACAGACCGCAAGCTGGGAGCTCCCCTGTCTTGAAGAGGCGGTCCACGTGGTCCGTACCGAGTTTGACGTCCCGCATATCTACGCAGTATCCCGCCCGGATCTCGCCTGCGCGCAGGGCTTTGTCACTGCCCGGGACCGGTTCTTCCAGATGGACCTGATCGCCCGCAACGGCCTGGGGACCCTGGCCGAATTGCTCGGCGGAGCTGGGCTCAGTGCAGATATCGAGGCCCGCTCCCGCGGCGGTCGAGCCATCGCCGATCAGATGCTGGAATCCGCCAGTGCCGAAGACCTTGCCGTGTGGGAGGCCTACGCGGCTGGAGTTAACACCTACATCGACCAGGTCCAACAGGGGCTTTTGCCCGTTCCTGCGGAGCTGGACGCTGCTTACTTGTTCTTACGGGTCGATCGCCCCGAGGACCTGATGAAACCATGGACGGCGCTCCACATCGCTGGAGTCGCCAGCACGGTGAACTACGTCTCCGGCTTCGAGACCACCGACATCAAGAACCAGCAACGTGTTGATGGCCTGGCCAGCTATGGAGCCGGTCTGCCCGACGAGACACTGCGCCAACAAGGGGCCCGACTCGACATCTGGGAAAACATTGCACCCGTCTACCCGGTCGATAGCGGCGCCGGCTTCGGCATCAGCGGTGCTCGACGAGTCCCGGCCCAGATGACCCTGCCACAAGGCGCAAAAGTCGAAGCTGGGGTCCTTGAACGGGCTGTTGCTGTCGCAGCAGAAATGGACCGCCGCATCGGACGAACCGGCGAGCCAGGCTTCGGTAGCAATGCCTGGGCCATCGGCCCTGAACTCAGCGCTGATGGCGTCGCCCTGCTTGGCAGCGACGGTCACCTCAGCCTCACTATCCCGTCCTTTCTCTACAACACCCACCTGGACACCGAGCTACTGGGAGACGGCAACATGCACGTCATTGGCTTGACCATCGCCGGAGCGCCGATGATCGGGCTCGGGACCAACGGCAAGGTAGCCTGGGGCCACACCAGCCAGACCAGCGACATCAATGACTACTATGCTGAACGGCTCAGCCTGGGTGCTGATGGCCGTCCGGCCTCTACCCTGTTTCAAGACCAACAAATCCCCATCGTTGAGCTGGTAGAGGACTACCAGGTCTCCGCAGCGATGGGAGGCAGCGGCAGCGTCGAGCAATACAGCCGCTGGGTCACCGGACAGGGGCGGCCGATCTTCTCGTTGGAGGGCGAGGAGCTGGAGGATGGTGCAGAGAACCCCGCGGCAATCAACATCTTTGGTCGCTGGATCCTGGCAGGGGATCAGGACGGCGACGGCCACATCTCGGCAATCAGCGGCGCCGCGAGTCACTTCTCTGAGCGCTACATGATTCAGCATGTCCACGGCTGGGAAACCGCCGAGAACGTCGACCAATGGGCCAGCCACCTGCAGGGCATGACCAGCTACAGTCAGCACTTTCTGGTCGCTGACACTGACGGCAACATTCTCTATACCGGTTTTCAGGGCATGCCCTGTCGGGACTATCTGCCTAGAGATGCCAACGGGATTCCCATCGATGGCGCTCACCCACAGTTGCTGATTGAAGGCTGGAATCATCCCAGCTTCTCGCTGCGATACGACGACCAGCTGCGCATCGACACCGCCCCCGATGAACTGCTCCATTGCGCGCTCAGCTGGGACCAATATCCCCACGCCAAAAACCCGGCTCAAGGCTACGTGGTCAACGCCAACAATGCCCCCTGGGGAGCGGCCTGGGACAACAACCTCTGGAACGAAGACAACTACATTGGCGGACCTTGGTACGGAACCTGGCGGGCATCACGCATCCACGAGCTCATCGAGGCCGGAGCCGGCCAGCACAGTGTCGAAACAGTAGCTGCAATCCAGGGAGACCATCGCTCACGAATGGCCACTGAATTCGCCCCATTGCTGCTGAACGTACTGGAACGGACCGCTCAACTCAGCAGCGCAGACCCCAATCTCTCCGCTGCCGACCAGCGCATCGCCGCGACCCTTGCCAGCCACAGCGACCGACTGGCCGAAGCCGGCCAGCGCATCGAAGACTGGCAGGCGCGCGGTGGCCGCGCCGCCTCAGGAGTAGAGACGTTCTACAACCAACCCACTGCTGACGAGCGCCTCGATGCCGCAGCAACCAGCATCTTCAATGCCTGGATGGGCAGGTTCCTGAACTCTGTCTTTGATGACGAGGGATTGCCCGACCTGTTCCGGCCGACCGGCTCTTACGGCCGCACCCGGGCCCTTAAGCTACTCGTGGACGGGGTCGGCGAAGACAACCCCATGCAGCTAGCCTCCTGGAAGGCCGAGAACGGTGAATCGGTGTTCTTTGACGTCGTGGGAACCGAGCAGATCGAGAGTCGCGATGAGCTGGTGATAGACGCCCTGGTCGACGCCGTCGCTCACCTCGAGTCGGCCCCTGGCGCGGATGGTCTCGGGGGCTTTGGGAACGAAGACATGGACAGCTGGTTGTGGGGTCTCAAGCACCAGGTCCGCTTTGACAGCTTCGTCGCCCGGGAGATCGGCGATGACCCCCTTATTGACTCGCTGTTCGAGGACCTCGGCGTTACAACTGCAGTGCTACCGCTGAGTTCGCCAGCCCCGGAGCCCAACGATCCACGCGCCCAACTGAAGGGGTTTCCCAGGCCAGGCGACGCATTCGCAGTAGATGCTGCCGGCGGTATCTCCACCGAAAACTTCAGCTACGGCAGCGGACCTGTAATGCGTCTCTCGGTAGCCATGGACCCAGCGGGGATCCACGGCATCAACGTGGTGCCTGGCGGGCAGAGCTCCCACCCAGACAGCCCGCACTTCGCTGATCAGGCTGCCCTGTGGCTGGGCAACGAAGCCTTCCCCCTGCGCTTCTACGTCGACGACGTCATCGCTGGGGCGACCGGCCGAGAGCTGCTCAGCCCCAGTCCTTAAGACGGATTCAGTCCGCGATCAACGGGGCACTAGCAGCCCCGCGACGAACACGTAGCCGCTCCTGAAGCTGCAGCCCCAGTCGCGCGTGACACGCGTCACCAACCAGATCAAGGTAGAGCTGAAAGCCGTGTTCGCGCTTCGAAAGACTGGTCATCTTCTCGGCATCGTAGACCTTAATGCCGTTGAGCTGCAGAACATGGTTAAGGAGGCGATCCTCCATACCCTGGAGCGCCACAAGCTGCTCTGCGTCCGGCGTCCACAGCCCGGCCAGCTCAGCCTTGGCAAGCAGCTCTAGCCCGTGTCCCAGGAACTTGATGTCCTGATTGAGGAGGATGGGAATAAGGCGAGGAGCACTCTGCACCGCCCGGTCCACCAGACTTACCTCCAGCGGGATGCGCCACAGATAGGCATCAATAAGCTGCTTGATGCGTGACTCCAGTGAATCCACGACCGGCATTTCTACTGCTGCGCAGGCAATGGTGCCCTGCAACAGATGAGCCCCACCACAAGCATGAGCAAAGATATGCTGACGTCGCTTTTCCACGGTCTCACCAGCAGCTCTAGCCCGCTGAATGAAGTGGTACTCCCGCTCAATCAGCTCAAGCTGCTCACGGGCAACATCATCCACCTTAAGAGTCATACCGGCTGCAGTCCGCCAGCTGGGAGCTGCGCCCTTATAGACGGCCTGACACCAGGCCTGCGCTGACCAGGCGACGTCATCGACATCGGCAAAGAATGAACCCTCTGAGCCGCTCACGAAGCGCATTCTCGAGGACCGCAGCAGGCGCTCAAGGGTTGGCGACCCAGCTCTTGAGGTCAAGGGCTCATCCAGGGGCATCCCCACCTCAACGAAGGTCTTCAGGATCAAGTCGGTATGGGGCTCGACTCGGACCTGCCCCTTCAGCTTGGGGAAATAAGGCTGCAGCCCCTTGGCGCCGGCCAGCGGCTCTGCGAGCAGATAATCGTCGACCAGGACATCCACCGCACGGCGACCATCGGAGGCCTTGAAGTCGGGGCCCCGGACCAGAATCCCATGGGCCAGAGCCCAGGCATTACCCACCTTACTGGCCTCCCGATCCACAACCCGATCCAGGACCTCAAGGGCCTTACTCCGCACTTCCCCGAGGGTTCTTACTCCAGGGGGCAGCGGAGTGATCGTGTATTCCCGACCCTTGAAGGTACGCTTCTTATTCAGGACCGGCTTCTCTGCGCTCACAGCCTCAACCTGAGGCTCGGGCTCCTGCTCCTGTCCACATCCTGCAGCCAGTAGCTGCACCAGCAGGCTGCCAATGGTCAGCAATAGAATCGATTCACGCATCACAGCAGGACCATTTAGTGAAGCTACTTGTCCTGAACGTGGCGAGCGATCTGATCCTTGGCCGCGACGTAGATATTGGGTCCAAAGATCGCCATCCGCGGCATGTCCCGCGGATTCTCGAACATCTGGATCTCACGCTGAAAGCGGCCGCGCTTGTTCCACTTGTAGATCTTGCCAGCGTCGGTGACCACATAGACATTGTCCTTCTCATCGGTGGCCATGTCCCAATCTTCCGAGCCGTCATCGGGAACGCCTTTCTTGATCCATCTGCCCTGACGAAACCCATCGCTCGGGTTGTATTCGATCAGATCACGACCGGAAGTGTGTCGAACCAACAGCTTGCCCCCGGCAGCAATAACAGCGCACTGCACATTGCCGCCCTCAAGGTGATAGCGCTTCCTCAGCTCACCCTTAGCGGTGTAGATGAAGACCTCATCTGCCAGGATGAAAAAGAAGTCATCATCCAACCAAGTGATGATCGGGGTGCCATTGCCGGTTCCAGGCGCAGGTCGCCAGGGGGTATCGATCTGCCACTGAGCCTGCTGCTTCCCTTCACTATCGAAAATCTGCACCCGCAGGCTGGCGTCAATGACCGCCACCAGATCATAGTTGCCCACCGCGATGGAGAGCGGCTGATTGAATTGACCGGCACCATTTCCAGGGGTCGCCCCAGAAGCGTACGGAGAGCCTCGCTCACCAAACCACTGCTCGGCCACCACCCGACCTTCACCGCCGATGACCAGATTCGAGGTGCCCTGCGGGCTCAACCTCTGGACCCGGTTATTGCCCACATCAGCGACCCACAGGTTGCCAACTGAGTCACTGCTGATGCTCAGGGGCTCACCTCTAGACAGAAAAGCGCCCCTCTCCATCCCCATTGAGCCCCAGTTGGGAACCGTAGAGCGGGGGGTGCGCCGCAGATCCTGATAGGCCCGGAAGAAATCCACCGTCTCAAACAACCAGTCTCGGTCACCGTCTTTCAGGGCTCCGGCCGCGGCAAGCTCAAGATAGGCGATGGCATTGGCATCCTTGAGCCGCCCCAACAGGTCAAAAGCCTGCTCGTCAAACTGCAGAAATTGAAGTCTGTAGCCCACCGGCACGTAGCGCTCCACCAAGGCCAGTCGATACTCAGGCCCGCGCACCGCATGCCACGCAATCGCCTTGAAATTCTTGCTGTACTCGTCGTTTTCCTTACACCGGGCATAAGCCGCATCAAGCGCTTCTCCAGCGGCCTTCTCCGCGCCTCTAAGGCTGCGAGAACGAGAGACTGCCTTGTCGATGGCAGCCTGCCAGGAGGGGTCGGGCTCGGCACCGAAATCAAAGGCAATCTCAGCAACATGAGTGTCGGCAAAAATCGAGCCCTCATGCACCTCATCAACAACCAGCTTCAAGCTGCGCACCTTGCTGTTGACCGCCACATCACGCCGCGCAAACCGGTCTCCAAGAGTTACGCCCTTCTCGATCTCACCATCGGGCCCCCGAATGATCAGCGTCGCTTCAGCGACGCGACCCCTTCCTGACCACTCCTCTCGAGAGCCAAAGGCGCCGGCCCAGATGGAGACCCGCTGAACCTCCACATCGCGACCGAGATCCACCTCAAGCCACTCACCTTCTCCCAGGCCCGGGGCATCTTCTGCCCAGGACGTACTGAGAAGGCCGTCAAAAGCCTTAGCTGGGCTATGATCAGCCGTACTAGCAACCCTATGGCTGGACGCAGAGAATCGGGGACCGGCCGAGGCTAGACCGGGAAGCAGCAGCAGGGCCACCACCAGAACAAAAAGCCGCTGCACTACCATGCTCGCCTCCAAAGGTCCTGCAGATCCGGCAGGACCGGGTTCTCTCTATGGGCAATTCGCCGAGTCGGCATCGATGGTCTCCTGACTGCGGGGCACCATGGTCACGCCCGGAACCAACTCAGCGGTCACATCGATCACCCAGAGCTGCACACACTCCTGTGCGGCGGGATCGTGGGCGCAGGCAATGCAGTCAATACCAGCGGCAAATTGAGCGATCTGCACACAGGAAAAGCCCATGGCAGCGTCACGCAGATCCACATATGCAGAGAAAGACCCACCTGCAATGCTCCCCGGAGGTGATCCGGCACTCGACGCCACGAAGGTCCCGCCGAAGGTCGCATCATAGAGGGTCAGCTCCATGGCAGCCCCGGTGAGCGGATTGGGAACCCGCTGCAGAAGATTGGCAGGGCCAGCCACGAAGGCCGGGTCGTTCCAATTTCCAGGAGGCAAATCTCCCGCAGCGCTGTCATCATCATCTCCGGCGCTGTCGTCGTCATCTCCAGCGCTGTCGTCGTCATCTCCAGCGCTGTCGTCGTCGTCTCCGACAAAGCCTTCTGCCTCGCTCAGCTCCGCGGTGGGGATGCACAAATCCTGCGCAAGAACAGCCCCGGAGGTATCGGCCAGGCCACCAATGAGACCAAGATTGTTAGCACTCTGAGCCGTCACTCCGGTAAGCAACACAAAATCGCCAGCTGCACCGAGCAGGAGTTCGTCGCCTTCCGGTGAAATGACGTTGCCCGACCCAATGTTCCAGGCGTAAGTGGTCCCGGTCAGGTCCTGATTCACGGGAACGCTGCCCACATCCGAGGTCGTAAACTCCATGTCGTCGGTACCGTCAGTCCAGGTGACCGAAGCGTCGTAAGTGGTGCTGTAGTCCAAGGACTCGGCCGGGGTCACCACCATCCGCGTGGTCGACACCCAGGAAGTAGCAAAGGGAACCGCAACATCACCGGGGCCACTCAGGCTGGGAGTGGCCTGAGTAGGACCACTAAAGTCGACGACGATGCTGGTCCCAACAAAAACTTCGGTGGCCCCAGACTCGGGATACACCGAAACGATCTCCACCAGGGCCGCGGAGGTACTGTCGTCGTCGTCGGCCGGGGTGCTGTCATCATCGTCGTCGTCGGCCGGGGTGCTGTCATCATCGTCGCCGGCGACGCTATCGTCGTCATCTGACGCCGAAGAATCATCGTCATCGCCGAGGCTCGGCCCGCAGGCAAACATCAACAGGGGAAGCAACAACACAAGAACAGCGAGCATCCGGCTCATAGTGACTCCTTTGAAGGGAGCGGAAGATAGCACAGGGCCCAGCTCCTACCAGGGCAAATGCAGGCTCTTAGGGCGACCCACCACGATGAGCAGCCGGGACCCGCAACTCCCAGACCTGACGCCACAGTCGCAGCAGGTTATCCCCAGCCACCAGCCGCAGCTCCTGATCAGTGAGACCGGCAACCTTGAGATCCCGGTACAGGGCGGGCAGATCCCGACTACCCTGCAACCCAACTGGGCTACGAATCCGACCATCCCAGTCCGAGCCGATGCCCACATGTTCAGCACCGATTCGGTCTACCAGGGCCTTTACATGAGCGGCAACATCGGTCCGATTTGGCCTAGCCCCAGCTCTCAAAAAAGGTCCATGAAACATCACTCCCACCAGCCCGCCCTTGCGAGCAAGCGCGGTCAGCAGCGACTCGCTGAGGTTGCGCGGCACAGCTCTCTGGCTGCGGTCATTGGAGTGACTGGCCAACACCGGCGCACGGGAAGCGGCGATGGTCTCTGCAGTCGCCCGATCACTCATATGAGAGACGTCCAACAAGATACCGCGATTATTGCAAGCCTTGACCAGGGACCGACCAGCAGCGGTCAAACCTCCACCCTTGGTCCTCGGCTCAGCAGAAGAGTCCGCATAAGAAGAAGATTCAGTCCAAGTCAGTCCGACCATCGAGAGGCCCAGGGCCCTGAACTCATCGAGCGTCGCTATGCCCTGGGTTAGAGCAGTGCCGCCCTCAAGGGCCAGAATTACTGCCAGGCGCCCGTCTCGTAACACCTGCTCTAGCTGCTCAGGACCCGTGACTACGGCCGCCCTACCACCGCTGCGCTGGACCATATTGCGCAGACGATGCAGCTTGCCAAGAGCAACTCCTCGAGGGTCCTCGACACCGCGAGGGATCCAAGCTGCCTGGACAACTACATTTACACCAGCATCCAATAGTGCCGGAAGCGAGGCCTCCAGTGACGGGTCCTGCCAGGTAAGACCTCTATCCATCATCGCGGTCACCGTATCAAGGTGCAGATCGGCCCTGACCGGCGGCAACAATCCCTGAGCTCTCGGCAACTGGACGGACTCCCCTTCCGCTGCCTTCCTCAGCAGCTCACCACCCCCGGACCAAGCGGTGCCCGGCTGTTCAATAGCTGGCTCGAGCACGGAATCAGCTTCCTGTGAAGGACGATCTGCACTGCCTGTACAAGCAGTCACAGCGGCTAACAGAACGAGCAGCCACCAAACGACAATCAAAATCCGATCCATAGCGAGCGGGATGCTAACTCGAATCGGCAGTATTGGGCCATGACAGACCCGCTGCCCGTCCCCTAGACAGCTGCCCAGCCGCTATCATTTGAACCATGAGGACCGCCGCACTGATCTTGTGCCTGAGCATGCTTGCGGGCTGTGATGTCGTCGATCAGGACGGCTTGTTCCACTGCCAGCAGAGCATCCAGAACCAGTTCCCTGCACCAGGAACTCCCAACGCCTTCGGTGCCGGCTGGATCGTCATCGACCTAAACTGCCCGGCCCACCAGCCACGACTTGAGGTCCAACCCCAACAGGGCGCTGCCTGGGAGCTCCCGGTTGAGCTGGCTCAAGATGGGCGCCAGCTCCGGGCCCGACCAGCAATAGCCCTGAGCCCCGAGGCGCGCTTTCTGCTTGAATTAAATGATGAGCCCCTGCGCGAAGCCTGGCTCCTGCTCACCAACAGCCTGGGCGGACCGCTCAGCTATGATCTCGGCGGCCATAGCGAAGAGCTGCTGCTGGACCAAGGCCGCCTGCTAAGCCCGCAGAGCCTGGAACCAACGCTGCTCGACAGGCTGAGTGCGGTACGCCCGGTAATCAGCTTTCTTAACAGCGGCAGCAGCACTACCGTGCCGGTCCGCATCGGCGGACTCCAGAACGAGACCGAGCAGCAGGACCCGGACTGGCCAACCAGCGACCACAACCTGGACTGGGCCGCGCCGTACTTCAGTGGTAGGGCCATTGAACTGAGACTGCCACTCGCCAGCTGGGACCTGATCATCGAAGATGTCCAACTTGAGGGTGCTCCACACCCGGTTCAAGGAGGCATAGGCTCGATCAGCATCCAGGGGCTGTGGGACACCCGCGGCGCCGACCCGGCCCTCGGCGGCAGCCCTGGCGCACTGTGCCAATTCGCTGAAGAGCAGCAAGGGATGGCTTGTCAGGCATGCGGCGACGGCGTTCTTGCCTGCCTTGATCTGCTGTTGGTCGACATACCTACCCAGCGCTGGCCAGATGCCCTAGCCCCAGGCTGATGGCCTGATACCAGCCCATACCGAGCCCGCTCATTGGTAGAGCGGGCTTAAACGGAGTCGCCGGGCCGATACATCAGATTCTGTTGAATCTGACCGGGTAGATCCGGGCTGAAGCAGCGCCGACAACGGGCTTCATAGCTCTCCGTCTCACCAACCAGGACCCGCTCGGCCCGATTGACCAGGCGCTGGCTACGGTCCGCGGGGTTACCACACTGCATACATATAGCGTGATTTTTGGTCACAAACTCCGCCACCGCCATCAGCGTCGGGATGGGCTCAAAGGGCTCGCCCCGATAGTCCTGATCCAGACCTGCAACGAGGACTCGACTACCGGAATTAGCGAGGCTCTCTACTACCGGTACGATCGCTGCCCCAAAGAACTGCACCTCATCGACCGCAACTACTTGAATCCCGTGACCCAGCCGCCACACGTCTTCGGCTTTCTCCACCACATGGGCCCGTAAGGACATCCGCGAGTGGGACACAATCTCGTCTTCCGAATAGCGGGTGTCGATGCGGGGCTTGAAAATGCGAACTTCCTGCTTGGCATAGCGCGCACGCACCAGGCGTCGAATGAGTTCTTCGGTCTTGCCCGAGAACATGCATCCGGTAATGACCTCAATCCAACCGGTACCCTGCGGTGTCAGATGCATCTCTATCGTCGTCCCATCCGGATGTTTGAGAAGGCTCAGGCCATCCGAAAGCTGGTCCGCTCGGCGTTCTTCCAGGCCAGATGAGCCGTTGTCCCGTCACCATCAATGGGAGTGAACTGAGCAAAACTACCGAAACAATCCAAGGGCAGCGGATGCTCCGCCCACGGATTGTGCAGAACTCGCATGCTGAAGACCACCTTGTCCCGCGCCCATTCCTTGTCGGCCAGCACCACCGCCGACAGGTGGGAAAGGCCAGAGTCCGAAAAGAGCCCGTACTTGCTGCTGGCCTGCTGGTAGGAGCGGACATGCTCACGACGACCATTGTGGGTGGTCCAGTGAAAGCTGTAGTCAGGCTTGCCGTATATATAGTCCTGCATAAAGCCCTGCGGCAGAGTCCAGTGTTCGTTGGAGAACACCGTCGCCACCAGCGGACGTCCTGCTGGCGCATCTGAGTCCCCGGACGTCACCAGTTGGTGGACACAGCTGCCAATAGACTCAAGTACCTCAGGGGTATGCAACGGGGAGATCCGGAAGCGGACCAGAGAGCGGCGATCCTGATTCAGCTTGTCGAGGATGGAAAACTCGACGTGAATAGAGTCGTCACGATATTCCGCGTACTTACCCTGCCAGTCTCCATCGTCCAAGGAATCAAGCCAGACCTGCAGAGCCCGCTTGATGGGGCGGGGATCAAAGTCGTAGGGCAACCACTTCTTGAGGTAGACCGAGAAGTGATAGTGATGATGAATCTGGTTGAGTTCCCGAACCAGATGGCGATACACGCTGGACGAGCCACGCAACTGCACCTCAGGCAGGTAGGCAACGGTCCCCAGGCCAAACTCACAGTCATTCCTGGAGCGGACCGTCATCCAACCGCCGGGCCGGGAAGCATGCTTACCCACAGAGATGTCGTGATAGCGAAGGATCTCATGCATCGCCAGTTCACTGAAGGCTTGAAAGAAAACCTCATTTTCCAGCTGGACAAGGCGGTCACCGTAAAATGACCGAGCATCAGGTTCTACGTGCCCCCACCAGTCCTCGAGCTGCCCTCGAAAGGTCTGGATCGCTGGCTCCTCTCGGGTCAGTAGCGAGACCAGAAAGGAGGGATGAGGGCGAGGCAGCTGATCAAGCTCTTCACGCAGCTCATCGGAAAAGAGCGAGGCTGAGGACAAAAGGAGGACTCCATTAGGCCAGAAGTATGCGGCCCGAGCCGACAAGTATACTCAGCTTCTACCGGGTGGCGCAAAGGCTGCCAGCATCGCTGATGAGCGAGCTACACAGGCAGCGATTGTCTCGGCAAGCCACCAGTGGCCAGCCCCTGGTACCGCACCACTCGAAGCCTATAATCGACTTCATGAAGGTCGACGAGGTCGCTCAAGCGGTATTTGACGCCATCGATGAGGGCGTTCTACATCGCCTCTACCAACTCGCCTCGGTCGAACCTGACCAGGTCTTGGCAGACCTGCGCCAGAGTGGACACCCGGTCCAGAGCATCGAACAGCTGCAGACCCTTCCCACCGAGGTCCTGGACCGTCAGGCAGACCTCTACATTCGCAGCGCAAAGCGCAAGGCCGCATTCGGCGGGGCCTCCATGGGTATGGGTGGCTGGCTTGGCCTGGGACCGGGCCTGTCCCAGATGTTGGTGGTTGCGCTGCGCTTGAGTCAGCGAATCTCACTGGTCTACGGTTTCGACTACCGAGATGAGCGGGGCGAGCTAGAGCTCTGGAAAGGTCTCGCTGCCGCCGTCGGGGCCAGCCTACGTTGGGAAGGTACCGAAGCAGAACTCTGGGGTCGGCTGCCGGCTGCTATCACTGGCAGCGGCGCCCTGAGTAATCCCCTCATCACCCAGGCACTTCGTTCTGTGGTGAAGGGTCTGGCGCTGCGCTCCAGCGGACAGCTCAGCCGCTGGTTACCGCTGGTTGGCGGCGGCGCCGGAATGGTCTTTAACTATCTTGAAGTTGACCGGATGGGCCGCCGCCTCAAGGGTGACTGGCGTGCCCGTCACCTGATTGCCAGCTTCGAGAAAGACTCGGCCATCGAGGTCGAAATCCTTGAGATGAACTGAGTGCCGCCCTTTGTTACGCTGCCGCTGAAAATCCACCATGCTCTCCGCTGCACCCGCTCCCCGGCCCCCGATGACTCCCCTTAGCATTGCCTCCCGCAGACTCTCCACCCGCCTCCCTCGCCTCTATCTCATCGCGCTCAGCTGCCTGCTGACCCTGGGCATGCCAGCCACTACCCTGGCGCAAGGAGATGACGATGACAGCTCGTCCGGCACAGCTCAGGTCGAACCGGTCGAGTACCAACTGCCGGGCGATGACACCGATGCCTGGGCGGTCATTCGCCACGCTGACCCGGTGGTCAAGAGTGTGCTGCTGGTTCTGGTGCTATTCTCGATCCTGTCGTGGGCCATCATCGCCCAGCGCTGGACCCTCATTCGCCGAGCCTGGCAACAAAGCGAAGACTTTCTCGATACTTTCTGGGCGACCGATTCCCTGGAGAAGGCACACAGCGATCTGCCCCGGTTCCCGGACTCACCGGTAGCCCAGGCCTTCGATGCCGGCTACCGCGAGCTCCGTAAGCTACAAACTGCTGGTCCTGGCGGAGTACAGGGGAACGTGGAGAACGTCTCGAGAGCACTGCGCCGCTCAGCCTCCCAGTCCCTGACCCGGCTGGAGCGCTGGATCCCATTTCTTGCTTCCTGCGGCAGCGCCGCACCTTTCATCGGCCTGTTCGGAACCGTGTGGGGCATCCTGCTGGCGTTCCAGAAGATCGGCACCAGCGGGACCACATCCATCGCTGAGGTGGGTCCCTACATCGCTGAAGCCCTGATCGCCACTGCCGTAGGCCTGTTCGCCGCCATCCCGGCGGTGCTGTTCTTCAACTACTTCGCCAGCAAGCTCAAGGTTCTGGCCGCAGAGATCAACCACTTCAGCTACGACTTCCTGAATCTGGTGGAACGCCATCAACGCAACCGAGCCCAGAGAAAGGACTAAGCACAATGGCGATGGGTGCGGGCGGTGGTGACTGGCGAGAGCCCGGGGTACAGACCGTCCTCAGCGAAATCAACGTAACGCCCTTCGTCGACGTGATGCTGGTGCTGTTGGTGATCTTCATGGTCACCGCCCCGCTGCTGACCCAGGGCATGGAGGTCAACCTCCCCCGCGTCTCTGCTGCCAACCTTGAGCAAATGGAGCAGCAGCCGGTCGTCCTAACCGTGAATGCCAAAGGTCAGTGCTACGTCCTGGAGCAGGAATTCGACTGTGACGAACTGGAGGAGCGGCTTCCCGCCATCTACCGCCATCGCAGCGACCATAGCCTGTTCGTCAGGGGCGATGTCGACACTCCCTATGGAAGTCTCATGAAGGTTCTCGCTGCCGGCCGCAAGGCAGGCATCATCTCGGTGGGCCTGGTGACCGAGCCGCCGCGGGACAATGACTGAGGTGAAATCTCCGCCGGGGGACCGGAAATGACTCCTGAGGTCCACTCCAAGGCGCGCAAGCGCGCTCAATATCACAGCCTCCTTAGTGAGGCCGGCTCGCCCCTGCACCTGGCTCTGCTCCCATCGGTCCTACTACATGTGGCACTAATCGCAGCAATGACCTTCAGCTGGGGTGCCACCGAGAGGCGGGAAATGATCGAACGGGATGTCTATATGGTCTCTGCAGTCGTGCTCCCCCGCGCCGAAGGTCTGCCGGATCTGGCCAGCGCGCCCCCTCCGCCGCCGCCTGGCCAGCAGGGTGAGCTTCCGCCAGAACCGCCGCGCCCCAACGAGATGCTGCTCAAGACCGAGCAGGCAGATGCCAGCCAGGGAGAGCCCCAACCAGTCAGCCCAGAGCCTCCGCCAAAGCCCCAGGTCAGACCTTCACGCGCAGAGCTCCTGGCCAGTCTCGCCCCGGAAGACGATGAGCTACGCTTTGCCACCGACCCGGATGGTGACCAGCAGGCCAAACCTGATGACAGCCTCCGCCAACAATACGGGCGACAGCTGACCGCCTACGAGCGTAGAGTCCGCGACGCCATCCAATACAACTGGTTCCCGAAGTTCGCTGGCAGCAAGCGCAGCGAGGCATGGGCGGCCATTGGCTTCAGCATCGACAAAAACGGCAACATCCGCGACCCCAAGATCGATCGGAGCAGCGGTGACTTCGTCTACGACCAGAGCTGCCTGCGGGCGGTAACCCGAACCCGCCGCGTCCCGGCCCCTCCTGCGGGCGCAAACCGCGCCATTTCGGTAGGATTCTCGCCTCAGGACAAGCCATGAATCGCCCAACCCCAGCTCCGCCAGACCACCGCCACGCATCGCCCCGGAGCCTGGCGCTGCTGGCGCTGCTTGTCATGATCTTGATGCCTCTTCCTGAAGGGGCTCAGGCCAGCGAAAAGTCCTTCATCCAGATCGTCGGTGGTAGCGAGTCAAGCCTACCTCTGGCGATTCCCGAGCCCAAAGCAAGAGAGGGGGTCAACGGCAACACCACCACGGCGATCTGGGACGTAGTCCGCGCCGATCTGAAGCACGCTGGCTACTTCAACATCATCGACCCGGCCGCTTACATCGAAGACGCAACCGCGGGAATTCAGCTTGGTGAATTCGACTTCGACAACTGGCGCCTGCCCGGCGCAGTAGGGCTGGTCAAGATGGCCTGTACCGCACAGGGCCGGGAGCTGCAGATTGAACTTTATGTCTACGATGTGGACGCCGGGCTACAGCTTCTGGGCCGCCGAATTAGCGGCCATCAAGACGATCTGCGGCGGCTCTCCCACCGCGCGGCCAATGCCATCGTCGAGGCCTTCACCGGACAGAGCGGTGACTTCGACACCCGCATCGCAGCGATCGCCAACTTCGGTCAGGGCAAAGAGGTCTACACCTTCGACTACGACGGCGCCAATCCGCGGCCAGTAAGTCGGAACGGCTCCCTGAATCTAGCCCCTTCCTGGTCCAGCGATGGCCAACAGATCGCCTACACCAGCTACCGCGATAACAACCCAGACCTTTGGGTCACCGATCTACGCAGCGGACGGCATCGCAAGCTCTCGGCCAGAGAAGGAATCAACGTCGGCGCCACCTGGGCACCTGATGACCAATCTCTGATCTTGACCCTGAGCAAAGACGGTGACTCTGAACTCTATGCCATCGACGCCAAGGGCTCGATTCTGTCGCGACTCACCCGCCAGTGGGGCATCGACGTCAGCCCGACCTTCTCCCCCGATGGCCAACACATTGCCTTTGCCAGCAGCCGCAACGGCAACCCGCAGATCTTCATCATGAACAGGGACGGCTCGGAAGTACGTCGTCTCACCCATCGGGGCGGCCACAATGTCAGCCCAGCATTCTCTCCAGACGGCACCCAGATCGCCTTCGCCGGACGCGACGAGGGACGCTTCGACATCTTCGTCATCAACATCGATGGAACAGGCCTGCGCCGCCTGACTCAAAGTCAGGCAGATGACGAAGATCCAAGCTTCTCACCATCAGGCTCCCACATCCTGTTCAGCACCACACGAGACGGCCACGCCAAGCAGCTCTACATGATGACCACCGATGGCAAACACAAAAGCCGGCTGTCCACGGGCAACGCCTCCCTCAGTAATCCGCGCTGGGGACCCAGACGCCCCTGAATCCGCTTGAGCCCATGGGGCACCGCGCCGCTCCCGCCCTGACTGCTTAGAGGGACCCCACAGCAAAGTGGAACTGCACAAAGTCACCAATTGAGATATTGGGCAGATACTTTGCGTTAGCCACCGCAAAACCCAGGTCCAGGCGCAGCGGCCCAATGGGGGTGATCCTGCGCAGACCAATACCAAAACTCGGATGAAGCGCGGGATTAAGGCTCGAATCAACACCGGCAGGGACATCACGATAAAAGAGCGAATTGCCGGCGTCGTGGAACAGCACGAAGCGCCAGCTGTTTAGGCCCGGCAAGGGCATCAATACCTGCAGGCTGTAACGATAAAAGGCAGTTCCCCCCACTGGCACCAGGCGCGCCCCAGACTCTTCGGCAAGGAGTCCCTCAGACTCCAGCAGGCCCGGACGGCTGCCGGCAGGGCCCAGGGACTCATGTCGAAATCCCCGCACGGTGCTGGCCCCCCCCAAACGGAAGCGCCACTCAACCGGTGGGATGCTGTCGTTGTAGGACCAGATAATTCCCCCTCCCAGCTCAAGCTGTAGGACAAGTCCCTTGTCTCCCATGGGCAGCAAGCCCACGAAGCGACCAGCCAGGCGGCCAAAGGCGGCGCTCTCAGGGACCAAATCACCGGGGGTACTGTCAAAGGCAGCCGAAGCGAAGATTCCTTTACTAGGATTAAAGCGATCATCCCGCTTATCTACGCTCGCCTTAAGCCCCAAAAGAACCAGAGGGCGGGCCCCAGCAAGCGGCTGATCAGTCGGAATGTCCGCGAGTCTGCTCAGCTGTGCAGCAGGATCAACCCGCAGCGGCGCGCGTGCCTGAATCTCCAGGCGGCCATCCAGGGTGAAGTCCTCTGAACCTCGCCAGGCCAGGGTGACCGCGGCCAGACTACGGCTCAATCGATAGGTCGGCTCATCGAGTTCTTCGCCCAGCACCGCCGATAGAGTTCCGCCAAATGGAAGTCCTGGAATGTAAGGCAACTCCAGACCCACGGAGGCGCGATACTCAAAGCGAGGAGCAAAGTCCTGACCCAGATAGCGCCAGTCGATGCTGGCGCGACCGCGCAACCACAGCGTAAGGCCCCGCCCATCGAGATTGCGAAGGCGCGCTTCGCCGCTAAGTCGAGGGCCATCATCAGGTGCGGTCAGGCCCGCACCAAAGAGGAAAGAGAAACGGCTCCGTTCTACACTCAGCACCTCTATGTCGCGGAGCTTACCGACCCGCTGCGCAGGCCCAAGACTCACGGAGTCAAACAAGCCGGTCCGCAGCAAACGTCGCTCAGCGGCGACCAGTGCAGAAGGACGAAACAACTCACCGGCCCGTAAAGGGACCTGCCCCCTGATGACTCCAACTTGAGTGTGACGGGTCTCGGCCACCAGAACCTTGCCAAATCGCACCCGATCGCCCAATTCAGCATCCACCACCAGGCGGACAAGGCTGCGATCATCCGAGAACTCCTCTTTGAGTTCGACCTCCGCATCAAGAAAGCCAAGCTCGCCCAGGGCCCCGACGACCTCGACTCGGAGCCGCTCCTGTGCAGCTGGATTGAAGGGCTTACCTTCAAAGCGACGACGCCATGAAGCCAACTGTCGATTCTCGAGAGGCAGCTCGGCAGCAAAGACCAGTCCCTCAACCCGGGTTCGTATTCCTTCTACGATGTCCAGACGAATCCGATAGCCAGCTCGACGTCCCGCCGCTGGGCCGCGCCCAGCCTCCGCGAGTCTGCTAACCGCATGACGAAGCTGAAGGTCCAGAAAACCACGCGCGCGGTAATAGTCGCGCAACACCGCCAGCGCGGCAGCCAATTCTGGTTCAGTGTAGTACCGCTGATAGATCGGCAGGCCCAGAATGACTGATAAAGCGGGACGGTGGCCCAGCACTTCAGGACTTGCATCACTCAGCACTCGGATCACTTCCTGGCGAGATAGAAAAGAGTTGCCGCGAATGTCAAAGTCACGATGCCGCAGCAGCTGTCGGCGGCCGACAGTTACTTGAAAATCGATGCTTCGCTTCGTGCTGACGCGGGCGGCCTGCCAGTCACCGGGAGCCGGTGCGGGCAGAGGCAGATCCTCGATCGCCACTAACACCCTGGCATCGCTATAGCCGCGGCGCCGCAGAAAGCGCTCAAGTAAGGCCCCGGCGTCCTCGGCGTAGGTAGCCGAGACACGCTGAGACCCGGTCAGCCCAACCACATCACGCAAGCGCCGATCTGACCATGCAGGGTGGCGATAACCGGCAAAGCGAAACTTCGACTGAACGAAAGGGCCGGCATCGATGGGCAGATAGATGATGACGCCGGCATTCTCCCGATCGACCCGAACGTCTACCGGCAGTCGCCGCCCACCGCGCGGACCGAGGTGCAGCAAGCGCGCCTCAACGAAGCCAGCTTCCCGGTACCGGTCCAACAGGCGCCGAACCCCATCTTCTAGATCCTGCTCCCGAAAGACCCGACCCTCTCTGAGGTGAGGAGCGAGCATCTTGAGCAGGCGACGCTCCCCGAAACCGGCGATCTCAACAGCGGGAAAGCGAATATCACTCACCTTATAGGCGGGTCCCTGGTCCACCGACAACAGAACTGTCCTGCCCCCACCGCGGGCTGCCAGGACGCTGCCCTCAACACTGACATCAAGAAAGCCACGCTGACGATAAAACTCCGCTACCTCACGAGCCAGGCGCAGCTCGTCCTGCTGAACATAAGGATCGCCTGCTGAGCGGCTGAGAGCGGCCCGAACCTCCGCCGGTGGCAGCCTGCCCGCACCACTCAGGCGAATAGCAGCGATTCTGGCGCTCGGCACCAACACAAAGGTGAGCCGTAGTCCGCCCTCTACCTCCTGGAGCCGAGCCTGTACATCATCAAACTGCCCTAAGCGAAACAACAGCTCAGTCGAACGACGTACGGCCTGAAGATCAAAGCGGGCGCCCTCCTCCTGTTCGACCAGATAGCGCACCTCGTCTTCGGCCAGCCGCGCCAGTCCACTGAAGCGCAGTTCTGTAACCGTCATGCCACTGAAATCATAGGAGGAGATCTCCCCCTCAGAAGGGGCCTGCGCTGCGGCCGGTCGCACCACACCACAAAGCACAATGGCCAACAGCAGCAAGCGCGAAACAGGCCACAGCTGCATCAATCAACATCCAGCTCGAGCTTGACGTCGAGACCAAAATTCCCATAGTCCGTCGATGCTCGGGAATCCCGCAGCCAGGAGGCTTCCAGGTAGAAATTACGGAGGAACCGCAGCTGGACCCGACCAACGGAATCCACTGCCCGGGCGCCAGCAGCGTAACCAAGTCCGCCTTCCAGGGTGAGCAGATCAGGCACAACCTCTTTGCTCACCAGAGCCCACAGAGTGGTCGAGCCGGTCGTCTCACTATAGACAGGCACAATCTCGAGGCGGTCCGGCAGCCCGCTGCGCGAGCCACCGTCTACGCTGGCCCGGACTGAAGTCGCAGCGGTCTCCCCCAGAGTGCCAAGTCCAGCGCCGCCGGCAGCGGCCAGAACTTCACCGACATTAGCCCGTGCCAACTGCTCGCCGGTAAGGCCAAACAGCAGGATTGAATTGATATCTGCCTCACTCAGATACGGAGAGGCCGTCGCAGTCAACTGCAGGGCATCAAGCGGGCCGCTGACGCTGTAGCGAATGCGGTGCGTCTCCTCCCGAGTCGAGACATCCGTCCACATGCTCAGGTCGACCTCGGGAAGCCAGGTCTCACCGCTGCCGAAGCGAGCAATCCCCGGATCAAGGTTGAACTCTCGCCCCTTCCAGGGCAAGCGCCCCCCATCAAGCCGAACAGCACCGCTGAGGCGAACATGATTGGTGTCTCCACCCAAGTGAAAACGATCGGCTGTGCCCCAGAGGTCACCGAGGTTGTTGTCGATTCGAAGACCTTCCGACCGCGAATTGAAGTCTATGTCAAAGGCAAATAAAGCCGGACCCTGATCAGCGGCGAGGCTCTCAGTAGAGCTGTTGCGAAAGGTAAACAGCGAGCGGGTCCAGTTCAGCGGCTCCCGCAGCACCATGTCCTCCACATCAACAGAACCGGATAGCACCAGGTCAGAGGGCGCCAGGCCGCGAAATTGAAGTTCAGCATCACCTCGGATGGGCGGCATGAAAGATGGGTACTGAATCCGACAGTCGGCGCAACGCGCTCGTAGGTTGTAGCTACGAGGTCGGTAGCCAGTGCGGTCAAGGACGATGTGAGAGCCCTCCGCACCTTCAATCCGCCCCCCTCCCAGCGCGCCACGAAAGTCTTCCAGGCTCAGGCGGCGATCCCGCAAGGTTAAGCGGGCAAAGTCCACCTCCAAAGCGTGTGGAAAGTAAATGGTCTTGATGAGACCCTCGCGCAGTTCGGCGCTGCCATCAATATTGACGGCTCCAGTGGACATACCTCTGATGTCCAGAGCCAACTCCAGAGCATCTGCTTCAACTCGATGAAAGACGTCGTAGGCCAGATCCAGGAATGCCGCATCGAGCTTGCCGACAACCGACACATCGAGGGGCCCGGAAGGACGCACCCAGCCCGAGACCTTCAGGTCGGTGCGCTGATCGGGTCCGACCAACTCCAGATGCTCAAAGCGAAAGCTACCATCGGCATAGCGCACCACCACCTGCTCGCCGCCTCGAGCAGACATACGATGCCCCCCCCGATCCAGCTGTAGACGGTCCAGTTCAAGGCTGAGGTCGTGATAGCTGTCCCGCAAGGTTCCGAGCCCCAACAGGCGACCACCTGCATGCGCGCGGACAGGCTCGCGCCTGCCCACCACCGTGCGCGGCAGAAAGGGACCCAGATCAATATCTGGACCATCCACGGTAAATCGATATGGATAGATGCCCCGCAGTTGCATCTCTGCCGCAGCCAAGACCTGCCCGCCCAGCAGGCTCCCCGATGCGCTCAGCTGCCGTTCCTCAATGGCAACATCCAGCTTAGAATCACCCAGAGACGCGCCCCGGTAGACCGTATCCTTGAGCTTAAGCTGCCCGTGCACCTCAAGCTCATCGAGGCTTCCGCCAAGCACGACCCCGCCGTGAAGCGCGCCTGCCAGCAAGGCCAACTGTCCCTCGCCAAGTTCTCCCTCTCCGGCTCGGCTCGCCGGAAATGCTCGCTGCACCGGTGATAACTCGTCCAGTCCCAGGTGCGGGACCCGGAATTCGATGGCAACCTTCCGATCCGCGCCGATCGTTCCTCTAGCAAACAGCCCATTACCCGACGCCTTGCGAGCAAAGGCATGCTCAATGCTAATGCTCCCATCATGGAGCGTAGCCCTTAGATCGAGACTGGCGAAGCGCTCCCAGAGATAGTCCAGTTCTTCGCCTGAAACCCAACCCGCGCCACTCAATGCGTCGGCTGAGCCGAACAGATGGGCCTCTCCCCAAAGCGACCCGGACAGGGGCACTGCATCAGCAAAGAAAATGGGCAAGAGGTCCTCGGCTCTTCCGTGCCCCCGGGGCACCTTGACCCGCAAGTCAAGCTCCATCCGCTCGCGGCTGCCCCCGCGAGCCAGGTCGGCGAACATCAAGCGCATCTCGGCCTCGTAATCGCTGCTGCCCCGCTGGGCCCTCAGGTTGCTGATCTCAAGGTCCTGACGCGATCTCCAACGAAGATCTGCACTGGCGCGCCCAAAGGGCCAGCGACCAAACTGAAAGTCCGCCATCTCAAGACTGCCGGACACTTCGATGTTGGGCGCCTGCCCCTTAATGCGCGCCTCCACCCCACCACGCCCCTCAAAATGAGCGCCAGCGATAAAGCGGTCCATGTCGGCCAGATCCAGCTCGGAGCTACGCACCTCAATATCGAGCCCAATCGGAGCGTCGTAGATGAGATCGGCACTCACCCGCAGCTCACTGCCGCGGGCACGTACCCGCGCTGGCGCGAGCAGACAGCTGCGCTCACTAAGCACCAGTCCGGTGTCCACCTCAAGCGCAGGCACCCGGAGGATCTCTCGACGACCTTTGGGCTCATCCCACGGGCCGTTCCAAACCCTCATGTCAGCAAGCTCAACACTGCCCCGCCCAGTGCCTCGCAAGCCTCCCCGCAACGTGCCCCTCAAATTCGCAACCCCGCTAGCAGAAAAATCGACCCAGGCCCCTTTGACTGCAACGGCATCAAGGGTCTGCCCAAACTGAAGACCGCGAAAGTCGAGCTCCGCCTCAAAAGGCAGCTCATCGGCCAGAGCCAAGCGCCCGCCGATACGGGTCTGACCACCACCCCAGGCAAGCACGCTCTCCTTGGACAACAGCAAATCACCGCCCACAAAACGTCCGATAAGCACCGAATCGCCAAGCTCAAAACGCCGCTTCTTGCGTTTTTTAACGTGCAGCCGTACGCCCCGAGATTGAAGGCTGAAAGACACTTCCGGCTCCAGCCCCTCGCCCCGAGCCTGCAGCCTGGCATCCAAGGCACCCTCCAACTCAGGAAGCCGCGGCCACGCCGAACGCAAAGACGGAAGATCCACAGAAGCATCGGCAGACAGACTGTAGGAGAACGGCTGCTCAGCCTGTGGCAGAACGACCATTCCCCCCAATGCAACCTGACCGCTGTTCATGGTGAGTCGGTAGCCGTCAATGCTCACAACCCCGCGCTCGAGGCTAAAGGTTCCAGAGGCGACCTGGGCTTGCTCACGCAGCTCCCCAGCAATGAGTTCTATCCCGCCCACATCGAGCCGGCCATTGCCACCGCCCTCGCGATCCTGACGAAATTCCAGATTCAAGCCAGTAACCACTGCACCCAATGAGAGAGGCTCCATGGTCAAGTGGGCCGAGAGATCTACCAGGCCCAATGAGCCCAGCCACAGTTCCACAGGCTGCTTCCCTGGCGACATCTTCAAGAGTTCGCGCAGACCGGCGAAGTCCCGCAACTGACCGTCTTCAACCGCCAGCCTGAAAGCCGGACGCGTCAAGACCACTGAGCTCAAGTCAACCCGACGCGAGAGCAATGAAAGCGGATTGCCAAACCGAAGCTCAATCTCATCGATCCGCAGCAGCGGTTGGCCGCGCCGGACCTGGTCCCGAGAATGGACGGTGACACCTGACAGGCGAAGGGCTGGCGGAAGAACCTGCTCTACCCGTAGTTCTCGAACATAAAGGTCCTCACCGATTAGGTCCGAGGCCTTGTGCATCAAAGCTCTGCGGAACCGTTCTTCGACCGGCTCAGACCCGACCGCAGCGACAAGTCCGACGCTGCTACTGAACAGAACCACAGCGACGATGGATGCACGCAACCAGCCTGCCTGCGCGAAGCCAGGCCAGCGGCGACGACCAGGGTCCGGCCCGATCCTGTCCCCTGGAGGAGAGATCATAGAACGATCATAGGCTGGACAGGGACTTCTCGCTGGGGGAGGAATTGGAGCGGGCGACGGGATTCGAACCCGCGACACCAAGCTTGGGAAGCTTGTACTCTACCAACTGAGCTACACCCGCTCGATACCCCTTCTTCCAGCGCTTCAGCCCCCTAACTGCTGAAGGCGCCGCTCAACCTCGCCGTCCCGATAGCCGGGGCTCAGCTGGTTGAGCTTTCGATACAGGCTCTGGGCCGCCTGGCTCTTGCCCACCACTTCATAAGTGATCGCGAGCTCAAACAAAACCCTCAGCACCATGTCCCCGTCCTCCGGATTCTCTGCCAACAACCGCCTAAAGGTCTTCACCGCCGACTTGAAGTCCCGTGTTCGACGCTGCGCTGTACCCAACAACTCGAGAGCAGAGTGCAGCTCCTCTCCCCCATCGACTGCGCGCTGTAGCTCCACAATGGCGTCCTGATAAGCACCGCTCTCAAAGTAGCTCTTACCCAGGAGGTAAGCGCTCGGCACACTCTCTTCAAGATCATCGAGATCATCAAGATCGCTGAGATCCGAAAGGTCAAAGCCCGTGCCCGAACCCTGCTCCTCAGGCACGGCCGAGGCAGCAGAGGCCTCAGGCTCAGGTGCATCGGCCAACTCCTCGGCAGCAACTGGCTCGTCACCAGCATCTGTGCCGCCAGACATCTGCTCAGCCAGGCGCTGTAGTTCTTCGTCATCGAAATCAAAGTCAGAGAACCCCGATTCAGATGCATCTGGCGCTTCGACTGAAGAGTCGACGCTCCCAGCGGCATCCTCCTGATCAAACTCGCTGCGAAGCTGCTCAAACAAGCTGTTATCCAACTCCTCAAAGGCGTCATCGTCGATGTTCATCACCGGAATCGACATGTCGGTCGGGGCGCCCATGACCACCGGAAGGCTGGCGCTGGGGCTAGGCTCGTCACCAACAGAGTCTTCTTCGATGGCCTCCAAAACACCATCTGCCAGGGCAAAGTCGTCGTCATCGTCAAGCGGCTCAGCGCTGATGTCGAAGACTTCTTCATCGGCGTCCAGAGGCTCCGGCTCCACTTCGGCCAACTCAGCTTCCTCTACGGCCAGCTCGGGCGGTCCCAGATATTCACCCATGGCATCTTCGAAGGCTTGCAGCTTCTCGATAGCGACCTCATCCTCGGGGTCCAGATCAACCACACGAGCCAGGCTGTCCCGAGCCACGCGATAGTTGCCCCGATCCATGGCAATCTCATACATGGACGAGAGACCTGACCGGGCCCGGTCCTGATCACCAGCCTCAAGACAGAGTGCTACCAGATGGCGCTGAAGTGGAAAGCAGCCTGAGAACTGGGCGATGCCCTTCTCCGCTGAGCTCAAAGCCCGCTCCACCAGGCCATAGTCCCGATACACCTCAACCTCAATGACCGCCCGCGCAGAGTCCTCATCCAGAGCCTCCAGTTGGTCAAGTTCCAGGCCGTCGAGCAGCGGATCATCAATGACCTGAAGAAGGTTACTGCCCGCCTCAGCAGCGCTGCTCCCCTCTGGGTCGATCTCGGCGATCCGATCCAGTACCTGATTTTTATAGTCCGTAAAACCAACGCTCTCGTAGATGCGCCCCAGCTCCTTAAGAATGGCGACTGCCTTATCCTTCTGCCCAAGATCAACAAAGGCATCAGCGAGCAGGTTGAGGGTCTCTGTGTCCTGAGAGTCGACCTTGAAAGCTTCCTGAAGTTTCTCCAGGGCCTTCTTGGGCTGACTCCGATCCAGATACAAATCGGCGAGCTTACGGGTCAGCTCCAGATCATCCGAACGAAACTTGTGCATCCCTTCATAGGCCCGCAGTAAGCCATCACTGGGCCCTTTCGGCGCAAGCCGATTGGCAAGATTCTTCCACACTTCAAAAGCAGCCTGCGGATCTGCATCCTGAAGGCAAATTGCCGCCAGCTTCTCCGCATACTCAAGGCTCTCGGGAACGATGGCGCTCAGCTTCTGATAGATCTTGACGCGATCCTTGGTTGTTCCCTTTTCCTCGTAGTGCTGAGCCACAATATTAAAGTGGTCCATGGCATCGGACATGTGAGCAAGCTGCTGATAGACCTCTCCCAGAGCAAGATGGTGGGCCATCTCGTCCGGCTCAATCCGAATCATCTGTTTGTAGATGGATACTGCCTTGGGAAAGAAGCCACCGTGCCGATAGGTCTCAGCGACCAGAGTGAACTCCTTCATCGCTTCCCGGTTACGGCCCTGGCGAGCCATGAGTTCAGCAACCTTCTGTCGGGTCCGTAGATCCTTTGGATCTTCCTGGACGACCGTAAGCAGTTCGCGCAAAGCGCGATCGATGTTGTTCTTCTGAAGGTACTGCTGCGCTTTCGCGAGAGCCTTTGCCTTGTTCCGAGACACCTTGCCGTTCCCTGCCATCGTGAGTACGCCCCATCAAAGAAGGCGCCGATCGCCAAGTCTAATGGCTGAGAGCCGAGATGTCTTTCACTGCCTCTCTAGGTAGCGGGCAATAAAGCCGGTATCGAAGGTCCCAGAAAGGAATTCTTCATCCTTGAGCACACCCTGATGGAAGGGAACTGTCGTCTTGACCCCTTCAATAACGTACTCATCGAGCGCCCAGCGCATGCGCCGGATCGCCTCTTCACGGTTCTCCCCCCAGGTCACCAGCTTGGCCAGCAAGGAGTCATAGAAAGGCAAGATCTTAGCCCGGTCATGAACCCAGGAGTCCACTCGCACGCCATAGCCGCCGGGCTCGTGATAGCCGGTTATGTTCCCCGGAGAAGGCGCAAAGGTGGCTGGATCTTCGGCATTGATGCGGCACTCAATGGCATGACCCTTGAGTTCAATATCCTCCTGCTTGAAGGGCAGCGGCTCTCCGGCAGCGGAGCGAATCATGGTCTTCACCAGATCCACTCCAGTAATCATCTCAGTGATGGGATGCTCCACCTGGATCCGAGTGTTCATCTCAATAAAGTAAAAATTTCGATCCGGATCGGCGAGGAACTCCACCGTTCCCGCTGAGCTGTAACCGATGGCCTTAGCTGCATCTACCGCCGCCTGACCGATCGAGGTCCGCATCTCCTCATCCACCAGGGGTGAAGGGGCCTCTTCGAGAACCTTCTGATGGCGACGCTGCAGCGAGCATTCACGCTCGCCAAAGTGGACGACATTGCCAAACTGATCGCCCATCACCTGCACCTCAATGTGACGGGGCTGCACGACCATCTTCTCCATGTAGAGATCACCGTTACCAAAACAGGCCAGTGCCTCGCTTTGCGCCACGGTGAAGGCAGAAGCAAGCGCCTCGGCATCGTTAGCAATACGCATGCCCTTACCGCCACCGCCCGCGGTCGCCTTGAGCAACACCGGATAGCCGATCTGCTCCGCCACCAGAGCAGCCTCTTCAACACTACTGAGGAGTCCGTCGGAGCCTGGCACCAGGGGAATCCCGGCAGCCTTGACCGTCGCCTTGGCGGTGGCCTTATCACCCATCTGCTCGATCTGCTCCGGACTGGGGCCAATGAAGGTGACCCCAAGTCTGGCGCAATCCCTTGCAAATTCGGCGTTTTCGGCCAGGAATCCGTAGCCGGGATGGACCGCATCAGCACCACTCAGCTCGATGGCAGACATCACCGCTGGCAGATGCAGATAGGAAGCTGTCGCTTGGGGCGGACCGATACAGATGGAATGATCAGCGAAGCGGACATGGAGAGAGTTAGCATCTGCGGTCGAGTGAACAGATACCGTCTCGATGCCCAACTCCTTGCAGGCACGAATGACCCGCAAGGCGATTTCGCCACGATTGGCAATAAGAACCTTCTTGAACACGGGGCGCCCCCAGCGAAATCAGGGCTCGATAACGAACAAAGCCTGGTCGTACTCGACAGCCTGCGAGTTGTCGGCCAGGATCTTCTTTACCGTGCCGCTAATGTCGGCCTCGATCTCATTCATGAGCTTCATGGCCTCAACGATGCAAAGAGTCTGCCCCACAGTGACCTTCTGACCCACCTCTGTGAAGGGCGGAGATTCCGGCGATGGAGAGCGGTAGAAGGTGCCGACAAAAGGAGACTTCACCAGATGACCGCTCTCCTGGGCAGGAGAGGCAGTTCCAGCAGCCGGCCCGGACGCGGAAATCGCCGCGGCTGCCACGGGAGCCGCAGCTGCTGCTGCAATCACCGGAGCGGTCTCAGCGCCCCGCTTAATCCCAAGCCGCAGGTCTTCATCCTCATACTCAAATTCTCGAATGTCGTTGTCCTCGAGCAACTTGAGGACTGCCTTGATCTCGTCCATCTTCATGTGCAGATACTCCGCCTGAACGAGTCCCGATCTATTAATCAGAGCGGGCTCGAAGAATCGCTATCGCTCCGTCCAGAGCCAAGAGATACGAATCCATCCCAAAGCCCGTCACCTGACCGGCGGCAACCGGTGCGATGAGCGACACATGACGAAACGACTCGCGCGCCGACACGTTGGACAGATGGACTTCTATCACAGGCAAGCCAGCAGCGACAACGGCGTCGCGGAGACTGACCGAAGTGTGGGTCAAGCCTCCTGCATTAAGAACAACGGCGTCGACCCCAACTGCTGCAGCCTCGTGCAGTGCATCGATGAGCACCCCTTCGTGATTGGACTGCAGGCACCGCAACTGAAGCCCCTTCTCAGCAGCCCGGCGCTCAAGAGCTTGATCGATATCTTCCAGCTGATAAGAGCCGTAGACTTCCGGTTCACGGCGCCCCAACAGGTTCAGGTTCGGCCCATGCAGAACCCACACCTGAAACTTTGTAGACAAGAAAGGCACTCCGCTGCGCGGTAAGGAGACTGACCGGCGGTGCGATCTGCCGCGCCCTAGGCCGCCACTCCGAGCTTCACGGTGAGGGTATCTACACCAATGGAGATCAGGATCCCCGACTCACGGGCCTGTCCGGTGTCATCCATCGGCATCTCCTCAATAAACAACCAGACGCTCGACAGCCCGCTGTCATCCGTCCAACCCTGATAGAAGGTCGGTCGATAGTCCCCATCAAACGCGTTGGAAAACTCAGCGAAAGTGTCACCGCGCTCCGTCACGTAATCCCAGCGCTCAGTGTCAGGGACACCGACCACCTCTACCACCTCCTGGGGCAGCAGGTAGATCTTCGAGTGACCCGAGGCGTACCAGATCTTCACGTTATTCAGCGGCGTGTTGTAGCGAGCATCCCGAACCATCACATTCAGCGGCATGATGATTGGAGGGTCGTTCTCGCAACCAGGGGTCTGAGGGCCACCGGTCAAGGGATCAAGACGACAAGCCTGCCAGGCCACCTGAATGTCCTCAACCTCGTCGATAGCGGCATATGGCGGCGCATCCCAGGGGCCCGCATCACATCCAACCAGCATCCCCGTCAACGATGCTGTAACCAACAATACAAACAACCGAGCCATGTCACTCTCCTCGTGCAAGCAGCACCCCTCGCTCGCGAAGTTGCGAGAGGAGGTCCTCCAACCCAGACAACGGCAGGACATGCTGCTGCGGCTGGCACACGTCTTTTAATAATACCCAGGTGATGCCAGATTCGACCAGCTTCTTGTCCCTTTCCATGCTCCGAGACAGCAGCCCAGGTGGCGGTTCAGGAGCAGAAACAGGTAGACCCAGTGAGCGTAAAATCGATCGCAGTCGATCGATCAGAGGTCGCTCTGTCCAGCCCAAAACATGACCGATCTCAAGCGCAGCGACCATGCCCACCGCCACCGCTTCTCCGTGAAGCAAATGGCCAAAACCCAGCGCTGTTTCAAGACCGTGAGCAACCGTGTGCCCAAAATTGAGTATCCGGCGAGCCCCTGATTCACGCTCATCGGCGACCACCACCTGGGCCTTGAAGGCGGTACAGCGCCTGACCACCTCAGCCATCACTACCGGGTCCCGCTCGAGCAAGGCGATTGGCTTGGTTTCCAGCAGCTCCAACAGCACTTCATCCCCAATCAGAGCGGTCTTTACCACCTCGGCCAGTCCGGCCCGCCAGTAACGGTCGGGCAAGGTATCGAGCAGGCTCAAATCTGCCCAGACCAGAGCCGGCTGGTGGAAAGCCCCGAGGAGGTTCTTACCGCTCCGGTGGTTAACCCCAACCTTGCCACCCACACAGCTGTCGACCATGGCAAGAACCGTGGTCGGCACCTGCACAAAGGGAAGGCCTCTAAGGCAGAGCGCCGCAACCAGGCCGGCCATATCACCGAGCACGCCCCCGCCCAAAGCAAGCACCACGCCATCCCTTCGCCAACCGGCCTCAAGCAATTGATCGGTCGCTTCGAGAACCGGGCCAATCCCCTTGCGCTCCTCTCCTGCCGGCAAGGTCACCTGAAGCAGCTCCCTGCCCGTCGCCGCCACGGCCCTCAGCAGCTTATCTGCGTGCAACGGAGCCACATTCCAATCAGACAACAGGGCAATCGGCCCCGAGCCCAGCCGAGCCAGCTCAGCAGCAAGCTCATCGAGGTTGTTGGATCCGATCACTACGTCATAACCCCGCCCAGGTAACTCAACTCGCTCTCGGCAGCTGGGAATGAAAGAAGCCGGAACAGCAGGGGTACGGCCCTCAAGAGTTGCGATGAGCGACTCGATTCGAGCGGCAACATCGCCGGGGTCACCTTCAGCCACCACCCGGTGGGGTGCTTGCGCATAGATGGGAGCCCGCTCCAGGTACAGGGCGCGCAGCTCTGCATCACTACCGAGCAGCGGTCGGGCTTTGCCAGCATCAAGCAGGCGCATGCAAGCTGTCGACAGATCCACGTCGAGATTTACCCAAGTAGCTGAAGCCCGCAGCAGCTCCCGATTCTCAAGCTCCAGTACAGCCCCACCTCCGAGAGCGAGGACCCGTCCTTGGACGCTCAGAGCCTGCTTCAACAGCCGCGACTCCATCTCCCGAAATGCCGGCTCACCATAGACTCTGAAGATCTCATCAACAGGCAGGGCAAAGGCCCATTCAATCTCAGCATCCAAGTCCACAAAGCCAGCGCCAAGCAGACGCGCCAGACGCGTCCCGATGGTGCTCTTGCCCGCCCCCATAAAGCCGGACAAAGCAAGCACACCCGCGTAATCGCTGGGCTGTTCCGAGAGAGCTTGGGGCGCCCCTTGCTGAGGCGACTGGCGGCTGGCGCTCAGCTACTGCACCGTCTTGATGATCGAGGGCGTGATAAAGACCAGCAACTCACGGCGCTCGCGGCGCTTAGAAGTGGTCTTAAATAACCAGCCAAGGATCGGAATGCGGCCCAAGCCAGGCACGAAGGTCTTCGACAGAGCCTCCTCATAGCTGTACACCCCACCGATTACAGTAGTGTCACCGTCAGCAACCATCACTGTGGTCTTGGCCTCCTTGATCTGAATGGTCGGCAGACCACGTACCGTCGCACCAAACTCCGGACGATTCTTCTGCAAGGTCACATCCAGAAAGATGGTTCCATCAGCGGTGATCTGCGGTGTCACCTGCAGCAACAACACGGCTTCAATGAACTGCACGTTGGTGCCCCGCAGAGAAGCCGTCTCGTAAGGAATCTGCGCGCCGTCCCGCATGGTTGCCGCTTTGTTGGTAACGGTGGTGATAGAAGGCGCCGAAATTACCTTGCCGTTACCAGTACTCTCTCCTGCAGTCAGGCGAGCATCCAGATCAAACATGTTGGTAATCGAGCCGAGGCTCAGCCCAAGAGAACCGCCAGAAGCACCAACCGGAAGGTCAACCACATAGTTAGGCCCGTCGGTAAAGGTAGTCGGTGCACCACCGATAGTCGCCTGACCACCACCGGAAGAAACTGAGGCAGTCTGACCACCGGACACCCGCACACTGTTTGGAAAGAACAAGCCGGTCGGAGCTCCAGTGTCCGGACTGAAGTTGAGGTTGCCACCCCACTGAATGCCGAGGGCACGCGAAAAGCTCTGGTTGGCTTCGACGATGCGCGCTTCAATATGAACCTGGGGGGTCCGAGTATCGAGGGCTTTCACCAGCTGGCGGATCTGCGAGAGCTGCGTGTCAATATCGCGAATGATCAGGCTATTCGTGCGCTCATCGTAAGTGACCGAGCCCCGCTTGCTGATCATGTTCTCCAGCTGGTCCATCACATCCTTGGAACTGGCGTAGTTGAGCGGCAAGGTCAAGACCCGCAGCGGCATCCCATCCTGCTCAGCCTGCTGAGCTGCAGCCGCGTCTTCGCGCTCACGCCGAATCATCTCGATGGGCGCAACCCGCACGATGCTTCCGTACTGCGCCGCCCCCAGTCCCTTAGCCTGCAGAATCGCCGCCAGAGCCTGGTCCCAAGGCACCTCATGGAGTTGCACCGTTACCGTACCCTCAACATCGTCAGAAGTGACGATGTTGAGCTTGCTTACTGCGCTCAACAAGCGGAAAAGGTTGTGGATGTTGGCGTTGACCAAATTGAGGTTGATAGGGAAGCCACGCCACTGGTGACTGGGATCAATCTGTCCCAGGAAGACGCCGTCCGTACCAAACAGGCTCGCCTGACGCGCCTTGGCCCTCTTTGAGGGATCAAAAGAACGACCTCCCTCGCCAATCAGACGCTCCCGTGAAGTCGCGCTCTCAATGGGCTCATCCTCGACAATACCGTCCTCTTCAGGCAGATCATCAAAGCTCTCGACCCGCTCAGGGGCCTCATACGCAGCGCCAGCCACCGCCGGTGGGATGGGGAAATCAATAATCAGCGCATTGCCATTCTCGGATAACGACGGGGTAACCGGCTGACGCAGGTCGACCACAACCTTCACCTCGCCGTCGTTCTTCCGGGAGCGGAATGCAGAGACTCCGTCAACGGCCGAAGCAAAACGACTGGTGTCGATGCGCCGCTCAAGTCCTGAACCCAGGGTCGAATCCCGCAGGGCAATGACCACCCGCCGCTCGCTGGGGAAGCTCGCACTGTAGTTGAGATCACTGCTGCCGGTAATGACCAAGCGCGAGGTACCCTCATCAAGCTTATTCTGGAAGTCGACCCCGCGAATCTGAGTGCCAACCTGGCCATAGCGATGGTCACCTGCCACCGACGAGAGTTCTCCAGTTCGGGTGGTGTTGAGCTTGAGGTTGACGTCAGCCTCATCCCCGCCGCCCATCTTCGCTGCGAGCAGCGCGTCGAGGTCCATGGGATCATCATCTTCAGCCGCGGCGCTCTCTGCACTACCGTCAATGGTCACCACCGGGGCATCCGCATCAAGTGCATCACCGAGGACGTCTACCTCTTCTACCTCGGCCTTAGCTTGCTCTTGGCCTTCGCTAGACGCGGACTCTGCTGGTCCGAAGATCTCCTCATCACTGGGGGGCTCCTCAGCATCGTCTACGCTTCCCTCAATGGCGTCGGCGATCACATCGGTTCCAGGCTCATCACCGTCGGCCCCAGTGGGCCGCAACGTCACCACCAGGTCATTACCGCTGACCACCCGGTCGTACTCGAGAATCGAGGCCATAAAGACCTGAAACTCGGTGTTAACACCCATGGTGTCGCTACTCTCGCTGATCTCGATGCGCTCGATAACGCCATTGCCGACCTTGAGCAGCGATTCCAGCTCACCCATCTCCATATCGACGCAGCTGATTACCAGAGTCGGTGGCTCAGTGATGGTGAAATCGCCACAGTTGGGACGCGCGGATGCCTTGAACTGAAGGCTCACCTCCGAACCACTCTCCTTTACATCCAGCGAGAGCAGCTTCCCGGTGGGTGCCGGCTCCTCAGCAGCAACAAGTGTCGGCAGCCCCAAGAGCAGGACCAGCGCCAGAGCTGTACCCAGCCAACCATGGATCTGCGAGCGCAGTGAGCACCTCATGTTCTGTTCTCCCTCATGCCACCCAAACAGGTTTAGGAAGCATCAGCTAGTCCTTGTCCTCATCGCCAGGATCCGGCAGCCGCATAGTAATCTCGTTGATGATCAGCTCATTCTCGATGGGATCACGATATTCCTCTGTAATCACGATCTCTTCCGGCTTGATCTGGGTGACCTTGCCCCAGTTCTTGCCAATCAGGGTCCCGATGTCTACGACATGACCGATGCCGTCAGGATCTTCCACCAGTGCCCGGGGCGCACCGATGTTCCAGACAATCCCGCGCAACTTATACTGGTCAATCTCATGAACCTGCAGCGGGCCAATCGCCTCCTCGCCACTGTCCACGACGACCGTCTTGGAAATGAATGAACGGAAGGGATCTCGCTTACCCACTGCATTGTAGGAGTACCTTGAGACCTCGGTCTCCTCCTCCACCGTCGCCTCTTCACGAACCCGGCGGCTGGCCTGGGCTTCTTCGGCCGAAGGTCGGCCCTCGCTGCCCACGCCTACGCTGCTTCCACCACCACCACCGCAGCCCAGGGGCACCAGCAGGCAAAACAGACCCATCAAGCACAAGACAAGAGGCCTCATCGACGCCGCCTCCTGCGATTACCGGAGCTCTTCTCCTCCTCAGTGAGGAAGCGATAGGTCACCGCGGTTCCCTCAATGGTAAGGATGACCTTGCCACTGCGCTCCTCAGGATCGCTGATGGTGATGTCCTTTACGTTCACGATTCGATTGAGCTTGCCGACCCGATCAAAAAAGGTCGCTACCTCGTGAAACGAGCCCTCTACCTTGAGCTTGATTGGCACCTCAGCATAGAAATCGCGAACAATCTCAGGCATCGGCTTGAACAGCAGAAACTGTAGTCCAATCTTCTTACCAATGGATGAGATACGGCGCACCAACTCAGGAATCTCCCGCGAGTTGGGAAGCTCCTTAACCGCCTTGGCCAGCTCCTCGTTGAGGCGATTGACACTCTCTTCCCACAAGCTGCGATTCTCCGCGATCTGACGATTCTCCGCCTCCTCGGCCTCCAACGAAGCGCGGCGCTCGATAGCAGCCCCGGTGTTGGTAATGGTCGGGCCGATCATCATGAAGTAGAGAATCACAATAATCAGGGCATAAATCCCCACCGCACCACCCAGCTTCTGGCTGCTGCTGAGCTCTTCGAGCCGATCGAGAAGATCGCTAATCAATTGACCCTCTCCTCGTCACTGATCCCTGGCAGGGTCAGCACCGAAGTAAGCCGGAAGTCCTTGAGCTTCAAGTCGGCATCCTCGGTCTTGGCCGCCTGGATCGACACCAGGTAGACCTCAGTAAAGTACTGACTCTCTTCAAGGCGACTCATGAAGGTGGCGATCACCTCATTGTTGATGGAGATGCCCTCAATGGTGGCCTTGGACTCCATCTGTTCGATGGAGGTAAGCCAGAGCTTCTCGGGAATCCGCAAGGCCAGTTCATCCAACATATGAACCGGGCCGGTCTTGTTGGCCTTTAGCTTCCGAATCACCCCGAGCTTCTGCTCGAGCTGCTCCTGCTGAGCCTTGTATTCGTCTACCTCCCCGATAACCCGCTTGAGGTCAGCGATCTGAGCCTCTAGTTGACGATTTCCAGCCTCCACCTCAACCAGCACCGAGCGCTTACCCTGGTAGAAGAACAGCCCCACCCCAAGGATCAGCACCAAACCAGTAACAAACAGCGTCAGCTGCCGTTTGACCTCTTCTTTCTTGCGGGCCGCTCGGATCGGCAGAAGGTTGATGCGAATCATTGGTCGTCCGACCTCCGCATCGCCAGACCCACCGCTACCGAAGCCATCGAGCCAACTTCAGTCAGGAAGTCCACATTGAAGGCCTTTTCGTCGATCTCAATACGCCGAAAGGCATTCACCAGTTCGACCGCCAGCCCAGTCTTCTCCTGAATCGCTCGAGCAAGACCCGGAACCCGGGCGGTGCCGCCGCTCACAAAGATCCCGCGAATCTCGTCTTCTGCTGCAGTCGCCGCATAGAAATCCAGTGACCGCTGAATCTCTGTGGCCACGTTGTTGGAGACCTGCCGAATGATGCTCTCAACCTCCTCTGGGACCACCGCCTGGGCATCACGAATGATGTCTCCGCCGATCTTCAGCGCCTCGGCCTCCTCGTAAGAGACATTGAGCTGCTTCTGAATCTCTTCGGTGTATTGATTGCCGCCCAAGGTGATGTCCCGGGTAAAGGCTGTGACCCCACCTCGCAGGATGTTGATATTGATCAGCGAGGCACCGATGTTGACCAGCACAACCGTGTCGTCTGGGGCAACGTCGTAGTTCAACTCAAAGGCGTTCTCGATGGCGAACGAGTCCACATCCATGACCACTGGACTCAAGCCCGCCTCCTGAACGATGGCGGTGTAGTCGTTGATCATGTCCTTCTTGGCCGCAACGAGCAGGACCTCCATCTGGCCGCCGGCATCACCAGCAGGATCAAGGATCTGAACATCAATATTCACATCGTTGATGTCGAAGGGAATGTACTGCTCAGCTTCCCACTGGATACTCTCCTCCAGTTCGGCGCGGCTCATCAATGGCAGGTTAATCTTCTTGATGATGACCGAGTGACCTGAAACGGAGGTCACTACGTCACGGGTCTTGATCTTCTGCTCGCTGATCAACTCTCGAATGGAATCAACGATGACGTTGGAGTTCATCAACTGGCCATCGACCACCGCCTCAGGCGGCAACTTCTTCATGCCAAAATTCACCAGGGACCACTTACCCTTGGCCAAATCCAACTCGAGAATCTTGATAAAGGACGAGCCAATATCCAGACCGATCGCGTTTTTTGAACCCCCGAAGGGAAGAAATCCCATCTTCGGCCTCTAGTTCGCGAAGCCCGTGGTGCAACCCACAAAAAGCCCGCGCGCGCCCGTAAAACCTACGTTTTCCGGCCGCTCGGTCTCGCCCATGGATCCGGCAAAATGCCGGGATCTCTGGATATTTCGTCTTCGAGTTTCCTCGACCCGGGATCTTCTTGTCAAGCGCAGCAGATCGAGGCCCTCAGCTATAGTTCTCCAATCGCTCCGGTAATTCTCGCCAGCAATGGCTGCCCGGGATCCATCCGCGGCGATGTCCACACCATGTCTGAGCCGAGACCCGCCGCCCTCGATTCTCTCCGCCGCCTCAGCGCATTGCTGGGGCTCGCCCTGCTCAGCAGCACCCTCTATGGAGCGATCTGGACGCTCAACCTCGACAGCTATGCAGCGCTGAGTCTCGGGCTCGGACTCTGCCTGGCGCTGGCAACCGCTGGGGCGCTGCGAAAGAGGCCGCACTACAAGAGTTCGCGCCTGGCTACCCTGACGCTCGCTGGACTGAGTGCCACCGCCCCGCTGCTGCTCCCCCGCTATGCAGAACTGCTGACTGCAGTGGCATCGGCCACCCAGCTGCAGCTGCTGGCCCTGCTACTGGGGAGTGCCAGCAGCGGGTTGCTACTGACCCCCCTGCTAGCGCGAGCCGCACCCGGCTTCCTACCCAACGCCTCCCTGAGCCTTGCTGCCATGGGTCTGGGGCTGCCCCCAATCATTCTGTTCTTGCTCCCCGACCGATCACCCCTGAGCCTTGGCCTCATCGGACTGGTCCTGCTGGGTGGCTCCATCCTGACAACGCGAGGCCCGGCGCCTGCAACCAAGACCAAGCCCAGATGGGAAGGCAGCGAAACGGGCATTGGCCTCGGCTTGGTCCTGGGAGCCGGGGCTCCGCTGCTGTGGATGTCAGCTGCTCCCCTCTACAGCCCCACCCCAGGCTGGGTCGCGCAGTGCATCAGCGGCCTGCTATTAGGGATGGTCGCCGCTCGGGCGCTGGCCAGCACCCTGCCAGAGCAACTGAGGAGACTACGCGAGGGCCTGCTGCCCCTTGCACTGTTGACTGCTCTGCAGCTGCTTCTGAACGGACCCAGCGCACTCTCCTGGCTGCATCGACAACTGGACACCTCGCACATCGACCCACTGCTGCTCAGCGGAACCTGCTCCGCCGTTGCCTTCGCCATCCCCGGCATGCTGGCCGGCAGCTACGGGCGATTCAGCCCCTGGGCCGCTGCCCTGGGCCTACTCGCCGCCACGGCCCTGACCCCGCTGCTGGGCAGCGACACCAGCCTGCTGGCTCTCGTCACCGGGCTCACTCTGCTGTCCATACCCTGGCTGCTCACAGAGGTGGAACTCAGCGCCCGGACCCGCCGAGCCCTGCTACCCATAGCCGCACTGATCACCGTAGCCCTCAATCCAGGGGGCGACGGGATGCGGCTCGCCGCTCCTTTTCTGGACTACGCTGAGCCCAGCCAACTGAAGGCCAGTATGCGGGCCCATCGCGCACGGTCGATAACACTACACAGCAGCATGGCCGGAGGAGTGATCACCCCAGACACCAACATCAACCTCATTCACTACCGTGGTCAAACTCGACAGCTTGGCCCCCAGCAGCTCGCCGCCGATGCCTTCTTCGGCCATCTACCGAGCCTGCTGGGCAACAGCACCGGGCGGTCACTGCTGCTCGGTGCGGGCACCGGAGCCACGGTCGACGCGCTGCGAAGAGGGACAACAGGCAGCGTCGAAGTCTACGAAGCCCTGCCAGGACTGCGCGCCCTGATTCGCTCGCAAGGCCAGTGGAATCGCAACGTAAGCGCCGACCCAGCGGTGCGCTTCCTGAAGACCAGACCTGCACTCGGAGCTGGCTGGGAGCTGGACGTCCTGCTGGTAGACCTACCTCCACCCTGGTTGCCGGGTGCTGCACAGCTCTGGAGCAAAACGGCAATCCAGCAGATCGCCGACTCGTTGACCGACAACGGCAGCGCTGTCTTTAGACTACCGCTGGCAAGTATCTCCGGTGACGAACTGTCAACCTTCACTGGAACTGTCTGTGAGCAGTTCGGCGCGGTCACTGCATGGCTGAACCCCAGCGGCGCAGAGAACCTCATCCTGGTGGGCCGCCACCAACCAGGCCCGATCCAGGCCGCAACCATCTTCACCGCCTGGCAACGTCGTGCCCTACGGGACGATCTGGCCGGGGCAGCATTGACGGAACCCGCCGACGTCCTGGAGCGCCTGCTGGCCGACCGCCAGGGGCTGCTCAAGGTGTCGTCCAGTCGCAACCAAAGATCTGGACTTGGCACTGCAATCGTCGCCGGTACCCGTAGTCGGCGGGGTCGACAGAGCCTGCCGCTTGCTACCCTCACCGAGGCAAGCCAGCGAACCCAGCCAGCGATCGAGTTAGCTGGTCTTGAGTCCCAGCCGCGCGCCGAGCTCGAAGGACGATTGAGGCGGGCTGCAGAGACCCGTCGTCTCTATCTTGAAATGCTCAACAGCTGGGCTTCCGGGCAGGCCGGCGAGGCAATGGGGCTGGCCACTCAGCTGGCCAGTAGCTCCGCCAGTCCGGCACGCGATCTCAAAGCCGTCATTGCACCGTGGCTGCGCCGCGGCAAAGCATTACAGAGTCGCCAAATGTGGGAACAGGCACGCTCTGAATACCTGATGGCCGCCTCCTTCTCTCCCCGTGACATCGAGGCCAACCTTGGTCTCGCCGACGCTTGCCGGATGCTTGGCGAAGAGCAACGCAGCGAGCAGCACTACCAGAGGGTGCTAGAAGAGGACGGCCAACACCTGTTGGCATCTCTCGGGCTTGCTGATCTGCGCCAACGCCAGGGACGAGCGGAAGAGGCTGTAGCTCTACTAGAGACCATCGAAAACAGCCATCCGGGCTCCTTCCCGCTACTGGTGAACCTGGGCTTCGGCCAAATGCAGCTGGCTCAAGGCAGCGATGCTGAGCTGGAGCAGCGGCTGTCCCGCGCTCGAGTGCTCTTCCAACGGGCGGCAGCGCTGGAGCCACGGCGCCCAGAAGCCCGTGCTGGCCTGGGTGAGACTTATTACCGCATGGGCCAACTCGACCGCGCCCTCGAAGAGCTTGACCGAGCCCTGCTGCTGGCCGACAGCTGCCACTATCGAAGCTGGAGAGCCCATGTACTCTTTGACCTCGGTCGACGCGAACAGGCAGAGAAGGAGGTACAAAGCGCGCTGCTCGCTTGTCCCGAACTCATCGATGCCTTGGTGTTGTTGGGCAACATTATGGCCGACCAGGGTCGCTACCCGCGGGCCCGGGAAGCCTGGAATCAGGTGCTGTCCAAGGACCCGGATAACGCCGCGGCTGGTGCCAACCTGAAACAGCTTCAGCTAAGCGGAGTAGAGGAGCGCAAGCAGTAGGGCTGACGGGGCGCGGTCCCTGGCGCTTGAGACCAGCGATGCCCCACGATCAGTATACGTGCCGCCAGGAGGAATAGACGAAGTCAGCAATACTGGTAGGCGTCACCTGAATGTTCGCCAGATCGGACTGATTCATCGGTCCACCGTCAACGTTAAGGGCATACATCTGACCGTTGGCGAAGACCGGCTCGGAGATGAGCCCATCCATCTCGGTAAAGAGGTTGTCGGTGACACTGTAGCTGTCGGTAGTGACGTCGAAGATGCCACCACCGCAGGTCTCTACATTCAAACCGTAGAGCCGGCTGTTGCCGAGCAGGCAAGGATCAGAGCCGGGAATATGGGTCGCGAAAAACATCCTGCCAAACACCACGGTCGGGGCGCCCACCAGCTTCTCGCCAATTCCGCTGAAGCGATAAAATCCCGAACTGTTGAACAAAGCGGAACCTGAAGCGCAGGGCGCCGCAACCGAAGCACTGCAACCAAACGGCGTGGGGTCCTTGCGCACATAGACCCCTCCCTTACTGGTGTTGTAGATGTTGAATGGACTCCCGCTCGCGTAATAGACCAGTAGCTCGCCAGCCTGAGAGAAGAACGGGGCCGGCGGGTAATAGACGTGCTTGGCGTCGTCGTTGCTGTTAGGCGTCGAGAACGTGCAGACCGACGGGCTGCCCGGGCTGAGTTCATTGAACTTAATCTTGAAGACGTAGCCCATCGAGTCACCAATGAAGCCCACATCCACCGAGCCGTCACCGTCCAGATCCGCCAACGCGGGGGTCCCAAACAGTCCCTGTTCAGGGGGCAGGTACTCCTTGAGCGTGTCTGAGTCCCGATTAGACAGCGCCGGGTGGGGCACATAGAAGCCCTCTTGCGGGTAAGCCGTCGGCACACGAGTGCTGCCGGTACTGTCTAGGTCATGAATGTAAATGGCCGCCTGAGCATAGGTATTTGCCGCACTGGAGACGCCCACCCCAGGAGACTGAGCGCCACCACCCCAGACCGCCAGCCAGCGCTTCTGCGCAGTTGAGCCACTAACGTCATAGAACGACATCACTCCTGGTGAGCCCACTGCTCGCCCCTTACCAGGGCCGGTCGAGCTGCTCAGGTCACTGCGCTCCCACATAAAGCGCGGCAGGTAGGGGTTGGTCACATCCAGTGCGTAGGTGTGCCGAGCGCCATAGCCACCAGACCAGACCACCACCCGGTGCCATTCACAGCCATCAGGATCAATGATTCCATCCTTGCCACCGCTGGAATAAGAAGGCCCACCACAACCGGTCAGACCAGTCTTGTAACCATCAAGCCAGACATGCTCGATAGTGACCCGCCCGTCATTGACCGAAGTCTGACCGCTACGCATCAGATCGTCGGCCTGAAAACCATCGTACTCCCGAACCGCATCGCTCCCGGGATCTCGATGCAGCTTTGCACGCGGGATGTAGAACCAATACTCACCACCCGCATGAGCCGGGACATCCAGCACAAAGGCATGGAGCATGCCTGCATTGGAGTTGACATAGACCATGCTTGGTAGACTGGCCAGCTTCTCCTTGTACTTGATGAAGTGCGGCTCGGTAGCGATGGCGTCAAGGCTGGCTGGCGCAACCACCGCCACGCTATGACCGGTATCGCCCATCTTCCATGGCCCACGCGGAAGCCCAGTGCTCAAAAACACCGCAGTACTGACCCCGCGCAGGAAGTTCACCAGCAGCTGCGCGTCATGCCAATCGCCATCGCAGTCAAAGTCATAGTCCTGCAGCAGAGTGCTGCACTCAAGATTAGAGGTGAGCGGGATCGAGCCCTCGGTTACGAGCAAGGTGGTGAGATCTGTGCCTGCCCCCAGGGAACTGCGATCAAAGGGGAGCAGGGCACTATTGAATTCCATGGCTGAACGCGCCGTATAGCCGGTCCGCTGCAGGTTGGTGTTCCAGGTGCCCAGAGATTCGAACTGATTATTCTCATTGGCATTGGCCATTCTGGAGGCCAGAAGTTGTCCAGCATCCCAAAGCTCGCCTACGGGACCTGAGCCGGTCATAACCTGGCCATAGGTCGCCGAGGTGGGAGCATTGTCGACGCTGTAGGCGAGTAGGTGGCCCTTGAACAGAGGATGACCACCCTGGACTTCGTGGTAGGAGGTGAACAAGCGATTCCCCGAAGGGCTCATGGAGATCGCCGCATTGCTGTAGCTGCCCGAAAAGCTGTCATTGAGAATGCCCCAGATCGAGGTACCAATACTGCCCGGAACCGGAGCGGCGTAGTAGAGCCCCTGACCGAGCTGAGCAGCTGACTGGAACAGGCTCTCGCCCTGCGAAGAGATGGTCGGCGAGTTGCTGTCAACAAGGATGGTATGGGTCTTCACCGAACCGGTCCCCGCCACCGGCGCCGAGAAACTGTTGTAGGCAAAGTGGGAGACGTTATCGAGGAAGCAGGCCTGCCCCGCCGCGACGGTGCTGTCGTTGCACAGGAAGTCATTCACCGGACTGGTGGTGAAGTAGCCTGGATTGGGACTGCTGTCGTCACTACCGACATCGGTTCCAATGACGATCACAATCAGCTCAGAGCAGCTGTAGCGGAAGGGGCCCGCCTGCCAGCTGGGGAGTGATGACCAAGTCTGCGCTGCCCAATACTCCAGCAATTCCGAATAGGACTCTGCCAGCTTGCGGTCCGGATTGGTACTGGGTGTATGGCCGTTGAGCTGGGCAATGATGCTGGCCTTGCTGACCCCTGGATAGGAGAGCGGCTCAAAGCCGATGCTGTCACTGCCCAGACCATCGCGGGTCAGCGCGACACCAAAGCTGAAGCCCACCGGCGCTGAGTTCAGCACCCGAATCACATAGTCCTTTACGTAAGACCAGCGCGTCCCTGCGGTACCCAGGCTGGGATCCCCGTCCCAGTCGTCCGACATGCGCTCACTGTCCTCGATCAGGAAGACCACGGTCGGCAGCACCGCAGGCAAAGGTTCCTGGGCCTGAGCCTGACGCTGGCTCAGGAGGGTCCCCACCACCAAGCAGGCCAAGACCAGGGCCAGCCGCCGCAGTGACGCCATCACAAGCCGCCGATCAGAGCAGACCATTACAGCTCTCCACAAGACCGGTGCGGGCAAACAGGAAGCCGCCCACCTGGGCATTGGCAGAAGCATTGGCCATCTCACCAGTGGCCAGAACATCCATGGCGTAGGCGATGTTGCTGACCCCCGTGCCTGCTGGCGGCTGGTTGC
Organism: Deltaproteobacteria bacterium UBA6601; assembly: GCA_002433485.1. Taxonomy (GTDB): domain Bacteria; phylum Myxococcota_A; class UBA796; order UBA9615; family UBA9615; genus UBA6601. The sequence continues at coordinate 51,969 of DJIF01000127.1, read as the reverse complement.
AGACAGCCTGGCAGACATCAACCCGGTAAGTCGAGAGCGTCATGGTGTTGGCTGTGATGACCAAAGGAATATCCACCGCAGCGCCCGCTGTAGGGTGGATCCAATCCACCAGGCAGTTGTTCGCCGCCTGACTGGCTTCCGTATATACGCTCAGCAGATTGACGGTGTCGTCCTCAGCCAGCTGTCGGGCATGGTCCATGCCGGAGATACCTCCGTACTGCAGCTGCTTGTGGTGGCGCATGTTCTGCGTGATCTTCATATCCAGCTGAGCAGCAGTAATGGCCGTGACCCCCAGAATCGTCAGGGTTACCAGGGCCACCATAACCAGGATCAAGGCGAAGCCGCGCTGACCTGCGGAAGGCCGCTCTGCCCAAGCTCGACCCATCTGGCGCATAGACCTACCAGTTACCTCTCGTGACCTGCCAGGTCCCGATGGCGTTGCGCAGACTGACCTCAGTACGCGCGACTCGGCGATGAAATCCATCGGCGGTGGCTGCCACGGAGAAGCTGTCGGTGATGTCCAGATCGATAGGGGTGGAGATAGAGCTGAACTTCTCGTCCTGACGCAGGGTCCTGGCGGTCAGCATGATCCGGGCCGCTCCCAGGTTGTGCCACTTGACGTTGCTGGCGCTGAGGTCATGCCGATAGTGCCAACTGGCGTCCAGATCACAGTCCGCACCCAGGCCCGGTTCACACACCTGAACCTGAAGATCTTCAATGCCAAGGGCCACTGGAATGTCATTGTCAGTGGGATATCCTCCGGTCAGATTGGCAGCAAACAGATCAGGTACATAGTAGAGGACAGGCAGCTTAGGGCCACCAATTCCCTTACCGTCCGAGGCGTTATTGTCGATGTAATAAGCGACATAGACCGGTGGGCCGCAGATCATCATGGCCGGCAGGTTGTTGGGACACTCCGCCAGATAATCAGCCTGACTGTTGGCATTCACCGGCACCGACTGCCCCGAACCGACACCATTGATCGCCCAGATAAAGGAAGCAGGTCGGCCGCGCACCGAAGGTGCAAAACACATAATGCGATTGCGCGTTCCGCTAGCCGAATACTGAGCGGCGGCAGTGGGGTAATCAGTGTGAAAGGTGATGCTACTGGTGCCGCAGGACTGGCGCACGTTCATATCCGTGAGCGCCCAGGTGGAACGGTTGGGATCCATCATGAAGATCTCCACCGCATCGGGTCCAGCCCCGGCCAGATTCTCACGCACATGAATTGCATATACGGGCTTGCTGGCCAGACCCGCCTGACCACTCTCACCCCAGGAGCCGCCATCGTGACCGGTGCCGAAGCCGGCAGAGGCGACATCGCGACTCAGCATTTCCATCGCGACCCTGAGATTCTGCTGCATGCTGCCCATGTCGGCCTGGGCCCGAAAGGCCTGAGTCTGACTGATAAAAACCGTGTAGATCATCACGCTCACCAGGGTCGAGAGCACCACAGTGATCAGCATCTCCACCAAAGTGAAGCCGGCACGTTGACGTTGCTCCAGAGCGTCAGGCTGTCTCATATACTGTCAGGGCTCCGGTCAAGAGGGTCCCAGGAGTCAAGCATTCGGGTCGCCCCAACGGTCACGCCATGGCGTTTGCCGGTATTGGGCTCTTCGTAGGTCACCCGAACCCGGATCAACAAGCGGGCAGCGTTTCCCGAAGTAAGATTCTGGGTGTGGAAGGAGCGCAGGAAGATGGTAGGGCCAAGGGTTACGTTGGTGTTACCCAGACTGTTGACACGCAGGCCGCCATCCAGGGGGCACAGCGTCTCCAGACCATCCACTGCTGCGGCCGGAAAGGTCGGGATCGCGGTACAGCGCAGATCCGGATCAACATAGCCAGCAACATAAGTCTGCCCCATCAACTGCTCAAGGCCGTCCTGTGCCAGGGTTGTCGCCAGACCTAGGCGATAGGAGTTGGCATTGGAGGCAATGGCTGCGGCCTGCAGCCGCCACAGGGCAAGCAAGCCAATCAGCATGACCGCCAGGGCAATAAGCAACTCCATGAGGGTGAACCCAGCCAGGCGATGACGGCGCGTCCAATGCTGAGAAGAGAGCCTGTGCACGCTAGCCACCTGCCGCAATCTGAACGTTGCCGCCCCGATCGATGCGCACAATGCGCTGCTCAACCTCGCTTGCTGCCTTGTTTCGTAACACCACCCGGATCACCCCACCGGTAAAATCGCTGGAGGAGTTCAGCAGGTAACCGCGCGGGCTGAAGATGATGGCGTTGCTCAGGGAATGGCGAGCAGACCCCTGCAGCATCCCCCAATCTTCAATGCTGACCCCGCGCCGCCCATTCGGGCCCTCAGCAAAATCATAGACACCGTCGCTGGTCACAGCCCAGCTCACCGGACTGGTACTTGGATCGGCGCGATGCACCTCGTAGCGGCCACGGTTGGTATCGACACCACCAGTTCCAGGATTGGGGTCGCTGTCCACCAACACCAATGCGTAGTCCACATTGGCACTGATCGCTCGAAATCGGCACAACTCCACCACCGAAGCCAGCTCCCTGGCCGCTCCGTTGAGTCGGAAACGGCCCATAAGATTCGACAGGTCAGTTGCGGTGATGGAGATAACGACCGCCATGATGGACACGACGACCAGCAACTCCAACAAGGTAAAGCCCTGCCGAGCCTCATAAGGATCCGCAAGAACCGTGCCTTTTGATGCCGTTCTCAAGCCCCCGGACCAGCACCTCAGTGACCGGAGTTGAACACCGCCCTCAACGGCGCCAAAACCGCGAAAAATGTAGCGGCTTCGCAAATTTTTCACGGCGGGCTCGCTTTCTCAAGCCGGCGGCGCAACACCTCATGGTAGCGCCGTCGCTGCTCAAGCGGAGCAGAACTGAGCCCCGCCCCACTAGCCTCAGCCAAAAGCTCAGCTGCCCGCTCCAGAGCCCGACCTGCCGCACTTTGATCTGCTGCCTTCATCGCTCCGGGATCTTCCAACAAGAGCCGGGCGATTTCCAGCAGAACTCGCTCCTCGCCCTCATCCAGGACCAGGGCGCCGCGAGCCCCACTAACGCCGCTGCTGCGCCCGCGCTGAATCTGTACAAGGGCCGCATCTGTATCGCCTCTAGAGAGTTCTACCTCCGCCAGATAGCGCCGTAATTCACCACGCGCCGGTCGGCTCTCCAGGGCACGCTCGAACAGACCTTCCGCTTCCTCAAGCCGACCGGCCTGCAGGTACAGTTGACCCAATGAGGCAAGTACCCCTGGCTCGTCGGGCGCCCGCGCATAAGCTTCACGCAGCAACGTTTCAGCGGCGATCACCTTACCGTCTTCAAGCAACAGAACACCCCGTCCCCGATAACCACCGAAATAGTCTGGTTGATACTCGATCGCGCGTTGGAAGAGCTGCTGAGCCACTGGTCGCAAGGAGTCGAAGCCCGACGCATAGAGAGCCCAGCCCTTACCGTAGAGGGCCTCGGCGTGATGAGGATCCAAGGCGATGGCGCGATTGTAAGCCGCTTCAGCACCAAGCAGATCGTTGTCGAGCAGCAGAGCATCTCCTTGGTCGGTCCAGGAACCGGCCGACGAGCTGCAGCCAAACAGCAGGGAGAGGGCAGCAATCAGCAGCAGAACCGGATAACGGAAACTAACTGACCCCAACTCAAGATCCCCGGCCGGAGGGGATATCGATCCCGTAGTCCTTCATCTTGTAGAGCAAGGCTCGATGAGAAATCTCCAGCAAGCGGCAAGCATGGGTGCGATTGCCACCAGTCTGCTGCAGGGCTCGCGCAATCAGCTCGGCCTCAAGCTGCGCAAGGCGACGCTTAACAGAGAGATCCCCATCATCTATCGGCGCAGAGATCAGAGCGGCTCCTGCCCCACTGACCGGCGGCGGAAAGTCCTCAATCCCGAGCTGCTCCCCCTCACAAAGCAGCAGGGCCCTCTCCATCGCATTCTCCAATTCACGCACATTGCCCGGCCAGGCATAACTGCACAGCGCTCCAGTCGCCTCTTCATCAGGAGCCGCCACATCCCTGGAGAACTTGCGGTTGAAGCGATGCAGGAAGCTGTTAATCAGCAGCGGAATATCTTCGGTACGCGCACGAAGCGGCGGTACCTCAATGTGCATCACGTTGAGACGGTAGTAGAGATCCTCACGGAAGGAGCCCTCCCGCACCAGGCTGGCAAGATCCCTGGATGTGGCAGCGATCACCCGCACATCGACCTGCTCGTTGCGATTCTCACCGACTCTGCGAACTTCTTCATTCTCAAGGACTCGCAACAGCTTCACCTGAAGCGAGAGCGGTAGCTCCCCTACCTCGTCAAGGAAAATGGTGCCGCCATCTGCCTCGTGGAACAGCCCCTGCTTGGCACGCACGGCCCCGGTAAAGGCACCCCGGGCGTGACCGAATAGCTCGGACTCCAGCAGATTCTCGGGGATCGCCCCGCAATTAACCGCGACCAGGACCCGATTGGCTCGATCCGAATGGCGGTGAATGGCTCGCGCCAGCAACTCTTTGCCGGTGCCGCTCTCACCGGTCAGCAGCGCGGTGGTCTTGAACGGCGCAATCTTCTTCACGGTCGAGAAGATGTCGCGCATGGCAGCCGACTCACCAACGATGTCATCAAAATGAAATTGCTCATCGAGCTGACGGCGCAGCCTGAGGTTGTCTCTTTGCAGCTGCTCTCGCTCTTGGATCTTGCGCAACAGCAAGATCACTTCATCGGCCTTAAAAGGCTTATTAAAGTAGTCGTAGGCGCCTTCCTTCATGCAATCGATAGCAACATCATCGCCACCGTAAGCCGACATCAAGACTACGTAGGTACCTTCGCCTTCCTCCCGCTCCCGCAGCCTGGCAAGAAGAGCTCGGCCGTCCATTCCCGGCATCCGGATATCACTAATCACCACCCCGAAATCTTCGTCCTCGAGCAGTGCCAGGGCCTCGGCCGCACCGGCCACCGCAGTGGGCTCGTAGCCAGCCTTTTTCAGGACGACCAGAAGCAGATGGCGGATGTTTTCCTCATCGTCAACAATGAGGATCCGCTTCAATCGCGCTGGAATGCTTGCCACGTAAACCTCACCTGAAGTGCTACCTTGTTCACCTGATGACGCCCCGACAACCGCGGCGAATCCTGTTCGTCTGCCACGCCTATCTTCCTGACTCCCATGCAGGAGTGGAAGTCTACACTGCCCGACTCGCCTCTGGACTGCAGGCCACAGGCCGTTGGGAGGTCGCAGTACTGACCGCCCGTAAACGGCCGGGCAGGGCGCAGAACTCCGTGGAATGCGGTGAAGTCGACGGGATTCGGACCTATGAGTTGGTCCAGAACTATCCGTATCGGGACCTGCCCGAAGCGGTCGATGACCCGGCTCAGGATCGGGTCTTCAGTGAAATTATTGCAGCCTTCGACCCTGAGCTCGTGAGCATTCAGACCCTCGCAGGCCTCTCTGTCGGCTTCCTGGATCGCTGTCAAGCGGCACAGGTTCCGACCGTGCTTCACCTCCATGATGGCTGGTGGAGTTGCCCCTCTGGCGGCCAGCGCTGGCGCTCCGAGACCGGCCCCTGCCTGCCCATCGATCGACGCCTTTGTAGCAGCTGCTTCGCCGATTACCGGCACCTGGAAGGACCGCTTGAGCGAGGAGCCCGAGCCCTTGCTACTCGCTTGCCTGGACCGCTCCCGGCCCACAGTCTTCACCACGCCTTTCAGCGGCTTCCACAGCCGGCCAAACGGTTGCTTCGTGAACTCAACGAGAAAGGCGCGCGGCTGCGCTTTGGCCGACCCGGACGTCAGGAACAGACATCCAGCACTGACTCTAAACCAGACCTCATGCCGGCGATCATGGCACGGCACCACCGGGTTCGAAGCGCTCTGAATGGAATCGACCAGGTGATCGCTCCCAGCCGCTTCATCGCCGAGTCCCTGCAAGCCGACGGGCTGGAGCTGCCCAAACTCTGCATTGAACCAACCGGTGTTCCCCTGCCGACGGCATCGATAGCGCGCCGGCGAGACTCCAATATTAAACTCCTGTTCGCCGGGACCTGGGTCCCGCACAAGGGGCCACAAGTCTTTGCCAGAGCGCTCGCGGCAATGGACCCGCTGCACTTTGAAGCCGGCCAGTTGAGCGCGCGCGCGCTGGGCCCCAAGCCCTTTGCAGCCTTCGCTAAAGAAGTCCTTGAACTGGCATCTGGGAGGCTGGAGGACAAAGGAGTCCTGGCTCCTACGGAGATGGCAGCTGCGCTCAGCTCAGCCGACGCACTGATCATCCCGTCCCTATGGGCCGAGAACGCACCCCTGGTCGTCATGGAGGCCCTGGCAGTCGGCACTCCAGTTATCGCAAGCAGGATTGGCGGGCTCCCTGAGCTCATTGCAGAAGGTCGCGATGGACTGCTATTTGGCCCCGGTGACCACCGCGAACTGGCCGACCTGCTAAGCCAACTGAGCAGCCAGCCAAGCCAGCTCGATGAGCTCTCAAGCAGTCTCCAGCCGCCGCGTGATTTGGTCGCATTCTGCGCCGCTATCGAGGGCCGCTACCTGCGGTTATGCAGCCAACAGCAAAGGGCATCGGCGTGATCGACAAGACCCATACCGATGGGCTACTCCACGAGATCGGTTCCCCGCCGCCAGCTATGGCGCTCACGGCAGTCTCGGTCGCGATCCCAACCCTGAATGGTGGAGCCCAGCTCCTAGAGCTGCTGGAAGCGGTATTCTCACAACGCATTGACGGCCCGCTGGAGGTCTTGATCGCCGACTCCGAGTCAACCGATGGCTCAATCCAAAGGGCACTGGGCCGGTTCCCCGAGATCCGACTGTTCGCTGTCCAGCGCCAGCACTTTGACCACGGCCTTGTGCGCAGCGCCCTGGTTGCCAGGGCGCGCTCCCCAAAGGTGGCTCTGTTCAGCCAGGATGCGCTGCCACTTGGCACCGACTACCTAGCCTCAATGGCAGCTGTTCTGGAACAACCCGATATTGCCGGCGTCTATGCCAGGCAGCTGCCGCGCGGCGACGCCGATCCACTGATCCGCGCCCAGCTGGAGTGCTGGACTCCCCCGCCCGAAGACAACGCCGCCGCAGGGCCGATCATCAAGGGCCTGGTCGAAGGTCAGACCCTGGATCAACTAGGACCCCTGGAGCGGATGAAGCTGGCACGCTTCGACAACGTCGCCTCCATGGTGCAGACCGAGCTGATTGAGGAGCTACCGTTTCCCGCGCGAGAGTTCGGCGAAGATATCGCCTGGGGAGCACAGATCCTTGAGCGCGGACTTCGCATCGCCTATCTGCCGAGCGCCTGCGTGGAGCATCACCACCCGCCAAACCTGTGGGGTATCTTTGCCCGCCATCGGATCGCACATCGACAGGCCCGCACTGAATTCGGGCTCCACGCGGTCCCAGGATTGCGCCACCTGGCCCTGGCCCTGCTGGGAGGGATACCCGAAGACCTTCGTGCCGGACCCATCTGGGCCTTAAGGGGCCTACCCCGGCGGTGTGCAGCCCTGCTTGGCCAGTGGGCCGGCGGCCGCCAGCCAGCCACTGGCAAAACCGCACAGGAACGGCACCGGTGAGGATTCTGCTCGTCAGTCATCGCTATCTGCCGCACAGCAAAGGCGGCGTGGAAACCTTTACCGATACGCTCGCGCGCGGACTCACCCAGCTGGGCTACTGCACGGCGATCCTCGCTCGCGACTGCCGGGGGCTCGACTCCCCCTTCAGCTGGCAACGCATCGAGAGCAAAGGCCAGACTGTCTATTGGCTGCGGCATCAACTCAGTGCAGCCCGCAGTTTTCGCGATAGCTGGCGAGACCCCCGGCTGCTCGCCCCCCTACAGGAGATCTTCGCAGCCTTTGCTCCGGAAATCGTTCATCTCAACCACCCTGATGGATGGGGCGTACTACCCCTTGAGCTGGCCCGGCACCACAACCTGCTCAGCGGGGCCACACTGCACGACTACAAGTGGCTATGCCCGCGCGGCCAGATGCTGCAGCCCAGTGGCGAGCGCTGCGAGACCGCTGAGGAAATGCGCTGCGCCCGCTGCGTCCATGCGCAACTGGACGGTGGGCCGGCACGAACTCTGGCACGGTTGCTTGCGCCCAGCGATCTGCTCCACTGGGCTGCACGCAACGGTTCAGCTGGCAGACCTGCGGACTCCGCACCTTCGCGCATCGCCCGCCAGCGCCTGCGCATTCGTAACATCGCACTGATGGAGAGTCTGCGGGCCTGCGATGTAGTGGCGAGCCCCTCTCGTTTCGTCGCAGACCGCTATCAAAAAGAGGGCCTGCAACGACACGTCGAGATCATCAAGAACGGGCTGCTACTCCCTGACCAACAAAGCAGGGACCAGACCGTATGGCCCTTCGGCTGCGCCCCGCAAAGGGTCGACGCTGGCCGGCCTCTGACCGTTGGATTCTTCGGCAACGCCCATCAGAGCAAGGGTCTCGCGCTGCTCAGAGAGGCTCTCGTCGCCCTCCCCAAAGGCAGCGTCCTGCTTCATGTGCACGGAAGCGGTGGCGACCTCCCGGGACCCTTCATCAAACACCACGGCGCCTATCGCAGAGACCAGATCCCTGCTCTGCTGCAAGGGATCGATGTGGTCGCCATTCCATCCATTTGGGATGAGAATCAGCCCATGGTAGCGCTCGAAGCCAGAGCCTGTCGCAAAGCGCTGTTAGTCTCTGATTTAGGAGGACTCCCCGAGCTGGTTGAGCCAGGCGTCGACGGCTGGATCGTGCCGGGCTCTGACCCGGAGTCCTGGGCTGAGCGCCTCGCAACCCTGGCAGCTCGCCCGCAACTCTGCAGCGAAGCAGGCCTAAAATCCACCCCACCCTACGACGCTGAGTCCATGGCAGCCGCCTACCTGCGGGCTTATGGGGCAAGCGACCTTGGCAGCCGCGTTGACGCGAGCCCTACCTGTTGACGACAATGTCCCTTCGCTGTCGTCGGACAGCATCAAAACAACCTGCACGAAATGCAGCATTGGGGAGCGCCAGATGGCCAGTAAGGGAGCACTAGTCCTACCAGCGGGAGTCGCCCTGCAGATCGAAGAGGGGGCCCTGTCCATCCACCATCAGGGAGACATCGTCATTGAGGGCGTGCCAGCTCAGCCGCTCCACAGCCTCACCTCCGAAAAGGGAGATGTGAAGCTCGCCTGCCCCGATTCACTCGAACTCAAGCGAGTCTCGGCACCCGCAGGTACGGTCTCGGTTACGGGCAAGGTCAGTCTGCAGAGCATTGAAGCCAAGGCGGTCGACTTTAGTGGCGGAAACCTCAAGATCAGCGTCATGAACGCTGCCAAGAGCATTAATCTCAATGGTGCCAAGATCGAAGCCGATGTCATCCTTGCCCCCAAGGTCGACATCGCCGCCGGTCTCAAAGGCCGCGCTTCAGCCATCGAGTGCAGCAACGAGCTTGGCCCGCACAAGCTCCGTGGTGGCTTCAACCTGTCCGAGTTTGTCTCGCTGATGCCCACAGGAGCAGCCATCCTCCGGGCCCACAGCATCTCAGTTCCTGCCGGTGAAGAGGAGCTGGGCGAAGACGACGATGAACCCGAGCCTGCCCCTGAACCAGTCGAATCCGTAACGACTAAAAGCTCAGACCCCGACTCGGCTGAAGCCGCAGCCGCGGTCGCAGCAGCAGCCAGTGAACCGGAGGCAGCTGCCGCAACCACAGCAGTTCTAGAAGCTCCTGAAATCTCGGACTACCCCAGTCCAGAAGACGAATTTCCCGAACCAGGGCCCACGACCGAGGAAACCACCTCGACCGCTCCTACCGATGTCATTGATGAGCTTCCCACGGAAGCTGCCCTGGCAATCGAAGACCTGGGTCCCGCCGAAGCAGAACAGCCTCCGCTCATTGACCAAGAGTCTGAAGCACAGCTCTTAGCCCAGGCCGATGACAAAGAGGCCGTGGCCGAGGCCAACGACGAGGAGTTCGTCGCCGAGGCGCCTGAACAAGAGATCGAAGAAGAGATCGTGGCCGAGGCCGCTGATGATGAACTGGATGAAGTTGGGGCACGCTTGCGAGAGATTCTCGAATACATGGGTGATGCCTACCAGGAGGGCCAAGTCCCCGAACCCATCCAACGTATTTTCAGCTACCTGGAAGGTAACGACCTCGACGGTCTGCGCGAGAACCTCAGCCCGCTCTGGAAGGACCTGTTCAAGGAAATTCAAACCAGCGGCGGTTACCACCCCAACGCTGTGACGCGTTCCTTTCGCGCGATCAGAGAGCTGCTTGGGCCACCGTCTGCCTGAGCGCCAATCGGCAGCCAACTGAGCTACTCACCAGCGCAAACGGTCCCTAGGAGCAGAACACCGCCCGATGAAATTCGGCGAGTTCGTCGAGATCCATCTGCTGAGCGTTGTCGGAGAGCGCCAGTCCAGGAGTTGGGTGAGCTTCCACCATGACCCCGTGGGCGCCAGCAGCCAGGGCAGCCCGAGCCATAGGCACCATGATGTCCTTGCGCCCGGTGCCGTGACTGACATCCACCACCACCGGGAAGGGAGTCTCAAGTCGCAACAGTGGAACTGCGGAGACATCGATGGTGTTGCGGGTCCAACGCTCATGAGTGCGGATGCCGCGCTCACAGAGGATGATCTGCTCGTTACCCTCCTTGGCGATGTACTCAGCGGCTAAGATGAATTCCTCGAGGGTCGCCATAAAGCCTCGCTTGAGCAGCACTGGCTTGCCGGCCTGGCCCAATAAGCGGAGCAGCTCATAGTTGTACATGTTGCGAGTTCCCACCTGGAAGACATCGGCAAAACGAGCTGCCGCTTCTACATGGCGCGGGTCAAGAACCTCTGTAACAACCGCCAGCTTATAGCGGTCGGCGACCTGCCGTAGGATTTCCAAGGCCGGCACCCCAAGGCCCTGAAAGCTGTAAGGGGAAGTGCGCGGCTTAAAGGCCCCACCGCGCAGGAAGCCGCCACCCAGCTGCTGGAGCCGGGCTGCCACCGCATCACACTGCTCCAACGACTCCACCGCGCAGGGCCCAGCGATCAACTGGGCTTCGGCACCCATAGAATGCCCCATGACGGTGATGATCCGGTCCTCATCCTCCGGACCCCGGTGGACCCGCAGCCGCCGACGTTTGCCAGCCTCCATGTGGTCCAAAGAAAGAGTGAACACCTCCTTGAAGATGCGCCGCAACTTGTCAGCAGTCAGCGGCCCCTTGTTGGACAGCAGCAGCTGATCGAGCATCTGTGCCTCCCGCTCCGGGCTGTACAGACGGTGACTGCTGCGCTCCTTGACCTCGCGCACTTCCTGAACCAGGACCAGCCGCTCGTTAAGCAGCTCAAGCAACTTCTGGTTGAGCGAGTCGATCTGGGCACGCAACTGGTCAAGGGTGGGGCCGGTCATGGCTGGCAAGGTTAACAGGCCCTGCGCGGTTCGCTTGCGCCTTTGCCCGGGCTGCCCCTAGAATCCGTCCCACTTCGCCGCTCATGTGGGCTCGAATTGTTCCTGTAAGGAGGCCAGATGCTCAGGTTTCACGCGTCCGCAGCCCGCCTCGGAGCCCTCGCGCTCACCCTGGCTCTGCTCGGATCGTGCAACTCCTATGACCTGCTGGTGCACGACCGCTTTGAGCAGGCCGACTTCAACAGCGAGGTCGACATCCTCTGGGTAGTGGACAGCAGCAACTCCATGGCCAGCGCCCAGGCCGAGATACAGGCCAACTTCGGCGACTTCATTGCAGAGTTCGCCAACCTTGACTCCGAGCAGGGGCAGGAGCTCGCATACAACTCGGTCACTGATGCCACCGTGGCCTTCGCCGAGTACCTACAGAACCAGGAGCGCTTCCTCAATTACCACATGGGCGTGACCACCACTGATCTCGACAGCAGCGGTAACGGCACCCAGGGCAACATCCGCTCACTGGGCCCCATAGGAGGCTCCGGTAGCTGCGAGCCACCGGCCATCCTCACCCCCCAGAGCGACGACGTCCTGGCGGATTTCACCAGGCTCGTTGACGTCGGAATCGCAGGAGCTAATACCGAGCAGGGCTCGCTGGCAGCTGCCTACGCCATGTGCAAAGGACAGGACACGGACTTCTGGCAGAATCTCGACAGTCGACCTGACACCGACCCAGTCAAGATCATCTGTCAGCAGGTCCCTGAGGACCAAAGAAGCTGCAACTCAAGCTTCTTCCGCGAGGGCGCAGCAACGGTGGTCATCGTAGTCTCCGACGAGGGCGACAATACCTATAGGAATGGCTTCCTACCGCCTCCAGCCTGGGTAGATGAATGCGAGAATGAGCACATCGCCGAGCTCACTTTTGGCGAGTGCGACTGTCGCACCTCCTGGTTCCTTGATTTCTTCGATGGACTGGAGGCTCCGGTAGTCTTCGCTACCATCGGCCCCACCTACCAGGCTGGTAGCGCGGCAACTGCTTGGTGCGACGGCAGCGAGCGAAGCATTCCAGGCCCTTGCAATGAATTCGGCTCGGACGTCTGCGGCATCGACTTCTATCAGCAGATGGCCTGCATGACCGGTGGCCTGTTCAGTCCGATCAAGGTGACCACGGTCGAAGATGACCCCATAAGCTGTGTCCTGGCCGACTTTCAGGAGTCGCTGCGCAACATCGGCGCCCTGGTCAGCGGCCTCTCTGCCGGCTGGCGGCTCAGCATGATTCCCGACGAGGACACCATCACCGTAATCGTCGATGGAGAGGTGGTACCAAGTCGTGTAGACCAGCCATCAGGCGGCTGGAGCTATTCACCCGGCGACCGCAGCATTCGCTTCTCCGGTGAAGATGTACCGGGCTTTAACGCCCAGGTGGACATCTACTACTACCCCCTCCATGACCGCCGCAGCCAGGTCGGACGAGAGCTGCCCTTCTAGTGGCAAACCTGCCGCCCGAACACCCCCATCGGACACTACAGATGAAGACCTTCGCCAGACTTCTCCTACCCGCCCTGGCGCTCGCTCTGGTGATGCCAGCCACGGCCTCAGCAGCCAAGCGCAAGACCACCAAGAAGGCTGATGACAGCAGCGACGTCACGGTCGAAGAGGTTGGCGTCCTCAGAAATCAAGATGTGCGGGTCGTGCAGAAAAATCTCTATGTAAAGCGAGGCCACCATGAAGTGGGCTTCCTACTGAGCACCCAACCCTTCGACCCCTACACTGCAGGCCTGATGCTGGGGTTCAACCTCACCTTGAATCCCAGCGAGAACCTGGGCTTCGAGATCATGGCGCAGGGAGGGTATGGCTGGGGCAACGGCCACTGGCAAGACGTCACCTTCCTGGGCAACGCAGCCGGCGGCAACCTGACCAGCCTGGGCTCAGACGCCGCACGTCAGCTGGTGGGTGGCAGCGTGAATGTGGTGTGGTCTCCCATTTACGCGAAGCTGGCCTGGGGTGGCAGCAAGGTCATTCACTTCGACATCTACGGTACTCTGGGTGCCCACGGTTTTCTGGCTCAACGACTTGAGGCCGATGCCGGCTTCCGCGGTATCGTCGGACCCAGCGTAGGGGTCGGGGCAAAGCTGTTCCTCAGCCCCAAAGTAGCCCTCAAGTTGGACTTCCGCGACCACATCTCTATCGAGCGCCGCACCTACTCCGGCAAGGTCACTGCCCGCAACAACTTTCAGTTCGGCATTGGTCTGGCTTTCTTCACCGGACGCGGGAGCTGACCGTGACCATCCTTCGTTGGCCAATGCTGGCACTGCTGAGCGCTTTGTTGCTGAGTCCCGCACAGTTGCAGGCTGAAGACAGCTACGACAGCGAGGGCGAGCTGCAGCTGGAACCGGAACAACCACCGGAACCGCCACGCCGCCTGCGCAAAGCGCTCAAGCAATTCGAGTCCAAGGAATGGGCTCTGTCGAGCCTTAGTCTTTACAAGGTTCTGCAGGACCCCGAGGCCGAATACTTCCACGCCGACATCCGCTACTACCTTGCCTACTGCTTGGAGCAGATGGGCCTGCACTATTCCGCGATCGAAGAATACAACCGCTTCCTGGCCACAGCCGACCCGCAGGGAGAGTTGCTGCCACGCGGGATCAAACGATCCATTTCTCTGGCGCGACGCATGAAGGCCGGCTGGCTGCTGGCGCCCGGCTTGGCCAAGCTCGACACCTCAGTGGTCAGCGCTGGCTTTCAGGGACCGGCCATGCACTGGGTCGGGATGTTCCACTACGAGAATCAACAATGGGCTGCCGCGAAGGCCTACCTCAGCATGGTGCCCAAGGACACCGAGTACTACGCTCGATCACGAATGGTCGAGGGGGTTGTCCTGACCCGGGAAGGTCGTCCTGTCGATGCCATAGCCCCACTGGCGGCGGCTCTGGCGGCCGCCCGGCGCGACGACAGGTCCGGCAACATCTGGCAGCTGGCAAATCTGAACCTTGCCCGCTCCTACTACGCCATCGGCAATTTTGAGCGGGCCATCGAACACTTTGAGCGAACCCCCCGTAGCTCAGCCTTCTGGTTCGAGTCCATGTACGAAGCTGCCTGGTCCTACTTCGCCATGAGCCGCCTATCCGGCGCACTGTCGCACCTGCAGAGCGTCGATTCGCCATTCTTCGACAACGTCTATCACCCCGAAGCAACCCTGCTGCGCGTGCTGATCTTCTACTACCTGTGCAAATACATCGACGGGCAGGAGATGCTCGCCGAATTTACTGAGAGCCATTACCCCATTGCCGACGCCATCGAAAAGGCGATTCGAGAGGCTGAGCGGGATCCCACCCGACTGTTCAAAGCACTCTACGCCTGGAAGACCGAACGCAAGAACGCAGGGATTCCCCTGCCCGTGCCGGTTCGCCAGCACTTTGCCACTGACGAGGCGCTGATCGAAATCGGTAATTACGTAGCTGGGATCGACCGTGAACTCGACTCGGTAGCAGCACTCAAGACCGGCTGGGAGCGCTCCGCCCTGCGGCGCGATCTGGAGCAAGCCCTTAATGAACGCAAGCGCGAGGCCACCGAGCGCAAGGGTCGCGAGGCCATGGCCAAGCTCCGCGGGATGCTCGCCACCCTGCAGGCTAATCTGGGCAACTCGGAGATCTATAAGGTCGAGCTGATCACCGCCGAAAAAGACCTCTATGACGCCGCCTATCGGGGGCAGCTCGCTAACAAGATCGCCAATCGAAAGATGGACCCCAACGTACCGGAGGGATACCGCTACTGGCCCTTCCAGGGCGAGTACTGGCTCGATGAGCTGGGTTGGTACGAGGTCAATACCATTAACGAGTGCCTGGAGATCCGCAGGTAGACCTACCCAATTGCGTCGACTAGGGCGCAGGCGGCTCGAGCCAGATTCGTAGTTCAGGCTCTACCGCGGGTACCTCCCCACCCTGAACTTTGATCAACTGGCCAAGCAAGCCAAGCTGATCCCGGATCGCCACCATTGAGCTCGAGTCCCCCAACTCGACCGCTATGCGCAACGCGGCGATCAGTGAATGGTGAGCTTCGTCCAGGCGCATCAATGCCACCTGAGGCAAAGCCGCAAGGTACAGAGACTGACCCTCTTCCAGCCGGCTACCCAAGCCCTTCCACAATGCGAGAGCACGCTGGTGAGCAATCAGGGCCGCCTCGTGGGCGCCGAGCAGATGTCTGCCCCTACCAAGCTCAGTCCATAGGTTGGCCAGCAGCTCTGAAGGCTCCGAGCCGAGGCGCTGGAACAAGCCCTCAGCGGCCCGCTCAAGGGGGCCGATTTTCCCCTGTCTGGCCAGCAGCTCCAGCCGCTCGATCAAGGTCTCACTGCCCTCCTCAAGACGACCCGCCCGATCGTAATCCGAAGCAGCTTCCGCATAAGCCTCAAGGGCCTGAGCATGGCGTCCTGCGTCTGCAGCTGCGCGAGCCAGGTTGTAGCGTGATGTGGCAACCCGCTCAGGGCCGCGATGCGCTTCCCGCAAGGCCACAGCCCGGCGTAATGAGGACATCGCTGCCAGGGGCCGTCCGACCTCAACCATCGCCACTCCTGCGTTGTTAAGCGCATCACCCCGCTCCACCGGCCGGCCTAACCTTTCATAGAGCTGTTCTGCCTCAAGATAATTGTGCGCAGCCAGCTCCCAGCCACCGCCGGCGGCCAGAAACCAGGCAAGGTAGAAGCGCAAATCCGCGGCCGGCAGCGCCTCTGGCCGTTGGTGAGGGGCGGTTCCAGACGGCAGCTTGCGTAAGCCAGAATCCACCAGTGCGCCGCCCGACCGCAGCAGTGCGACCGCTGCATCTCGGTCTCCATGTGCAGCCAGCTGGTCGGCGAGGGCAGGCAGATAGTCAATTCGCTTCGGGTAGAGCGCGCTGAGCAGGCCGCGCCAACGGAGAGCTCGGCTGTCACGCGCGCGCTGTTCGGCCAGAAGAGCCAGTGCAAGGAGCTCACTCTCCCCCAAAGGATTGAGAGCGTGAGCCAGCTTGAGCGCGGCAAGCTCCGGGCTGCCCGGCGAGCTGGCCAACACCTCATGAACACGGACTGCTGGGTCTGCAGGCCAACGCTGCACCGCGCTCTGAGCCTGCTTGAGGTGGTCTGGGCCGCTGCCTTCGACTGCCTCTAGCCGTAAGGAAGCGAGCACTTCGGGTGGGGCCAGGCGAGTCTGCGACACGCGCACTGGCCCTGCCTCGCGACTCGGCGCAGTGCCCTCGATGGCCCGCATCAACCGGCCAACAACCCGCTTCAGTGCAGCTTTACCCTCCAGCTTCAGCTGCCACAGGATCTCAGCAGAGCGGGTCGTCTCCAGTCGTAAGCCACTCTCGCTCCGAACTAACAGCCAGGGCAGGCGGCGCTGCTCGGCCAGCTCGCGCAGGGCTGAAGATGGTGCTGCACCACGCTGAATAACCCCAGCCAGAGCATCATCGACCTCAGCCGGCCAGCTGCGCACAGGCAACAAGCTCAAGGCTCGGCGCAGACGGGTCGAATCAGCCTCGGCATCCCGAACCAGGCCAGGCCCCGCCCCCGCAGCCAGCCCCTCAAGCTTGACCTTCGAGCTCCCCTCATCCAAAACCAGCACCGGCTGCCCCTGCAGCCACTGCAATTCGGGCACCGCTCGACGCGATGTACCGCAACCACTCAACAACAGGACCAAAAGGGCAAGCCAAAGTAGCGACCAGGGCCCCACCAAAGCAGCAAGACACCATTGGCGGGAGTCCTGTACACCTGGCATCGACAGACCTTGGGTAGGGACAGAAAAGGAGGGCTCGGGCAGGATGGAGCGCATGGCCTGTGGAATCTACCTGCACATCCCGTTCTGCGGACGAAGATGTCCCTACTGTGACTTCAACACCTACACGGGAATGGAGTCCTTAATCCCCGACTACATGCAGGCAGTCCGAGCCGAACTGCAGCTCCACGCGGCGCAAGAGCCGAATCCAGCAGGAGAACCGCTGAGGAGCATTTACTTTGGCGGAGGGACACCGAGCCTGCTGCCACCCAACGAGGTCGGCAGGACCCTGGAGAGCATCCATAAACTCTACGGCATCGATGACCAGACTGAGATCAGCTTCGAAGTGAACCCTGGCACGGTTGATGGGGCACGACTCTCGGCATACCGAAAGCTGGGCATCACCCGCCTCAGCCTGGGCAGTCAGAGCTTTCGCGATGAACAGCTTGCAGTACTCGGGCGCGACCACAGCGTCGCCCAGACCCGCGAGACCATCGAGCAAGCTCTCAAGTGCGACTTTCGCTCCCTGAGCGTCGACCTGATGTACGGAGTCACCGGACAGCAGCTCTGTCACTGGCGAGCAGATCTGGAGCAGGCTTTAAGCTGCGGCGCTGAGCACCTCTCCCTGTACAACCTGACCATTGAAGAGGGCACCCCCTACGCCAGGCTCCGCGCCGAAGGCAAGCTACCCCTTCCCAACGAAGGATTGCTCCGGGACATGTACATCAGCGCTTTGGAGGAAACCTCAGCACGGGGCTTTGAGCGCTACGAAGTGTCCAACTTCGCCCGTACCGATCACAGCTGCCGGCACAATCGGCTGTACTGGGAAGGTCGCGGCTGGCTTGGGCTTGGCGCTGGGGCCCATGGCTTTACCGCCAAGGGGGGAGCAGCAGGTCTGGGCCGGCGCTGGTGGAACCTGCGGCTGCCACGCAAGTACATGAGCGCCGTCAAGACAGGTCACTTACCATGGGCAGGCAGCGAGGACCTCGACCTGCGCGCTGCCATCGACGAGGAATTATTGCTGTCGCTGCGCACCCGGCGAGGCCTCCGTCGAGAACGTTTTGCCGAGCGCTTTGGATTCGATCCAGCGGTACTCCTGAAAAACTCCCTCAAAGAACTCAGTGAAGAAGCTCTTATCCAGGTAGACAGCCAAGCGATAAGAGTTTCGGAAGGTTCTGTAATTATTACAGATTATGCGGTACAAAGAGTCGCGAGCCTGTTTGACAGGCGCTCGGTGTGGGCTATCGTTTCGCAGCACGCTGAGCCGCGGCGTGCAGGATAGAGCGAATCAGGGTACCGTCTTGGTGCTCAATTCAGTAGACTGCAGCCTGCTCAAGCCTTGAGCATGAAGACAAGACGGGTGGAAAACGACGACCTCGCACAACTGTTCTCTGCCGCGGTCGAAGCAACCGACCGTCGGGTCCAGGAAGCACGCGCAACGCGCGATGCCCCCGAGGTCGACCAGGAGCCTGAAGACATCGAAGAATTCGAAGAGGACCTGGAGTTCGACTTTGAAATCGACTCCACATCGGTAGACCTCCCGGTCGATTTTCTACGCGAACAGATGGCGAAAACAGCTAGCCCCGGGGCTGGTGCCGATGAGGCCGAAGGACAGGCAGAGCAGGGTCCTGCTGTGGCTATCGCCGACACCGAGAGCGAGATCGAACAGTTGCTCTCAGGCTCCTTTGGCACCCTGGTCTCAGACGACGACCCGGATCTGGCGTTTCCCGATTTTGATGACGACGCTGGCGAAGATTCCGAGCCACCGGCTGCGGCTTTGGCGGCTCTTGGCGGCAGTAACGAGAGCGAGGCCGTCGCCGAGGCACAGCGAGAAGCGACAGCACTGAGAAGACAGCTCAATGAAGTCAGTCGCAATCTTTCGCGACGTGAGTTGGAGCTGCAGACTGCCGAGGACCGGGTCGCAACACTCGAGGCACAATTGGTCCAGGCAGCCCGGCAGCAAGCATCAGCCGGTCGTGAATTCAAGACCTTCCGTGCCCGCGCTGAGCGAGAGCAGGAGGAGACCCGCAAATTTGCCGCGGAGAAGCTGCTCAAGGAGCTGCTCGAAGTCCTCGACAATCTAGAGCGAGCCCTCGAACACTCTGGCGACCATCGCGACTCAGCCCTGGGCAAGGGCGTAGCTATGACCCTCGAGCAGTTCGTTGACGTACTGCAGCGCGCTGGAGCAACCCAGATCGAGCCTGCTGAGGGAGAGAGCTTTGACCCCAGCTTTCACGAAGCGGTCGGCCAGGAGCAGCACGAAACGGTCACCAGCGGCAGCGTCATCCGCTCCCTCCAAAAGGGGCTGTTGCTCAACGGTCGGCTGGTACGCGCTTCAATGGTCGTGGTCAGCACCGGTGACGGCAGCAGCCCGCCGCCCAAGCTAGCAGCGACAGGTGCTCGGGCATCGGGCGATAGCGAAGCAGAGGCACAGCAGGCCAGCAGTGCCGAAACACCAAAGAAAAAGACCCGCAAAAAGCGTCGCCGACGCAAGAAGCCAGCGGCTGAAGCTGAAGCGGGAGCGGGAGCAGCACCGTTAGAGGGAGAAGCTACAGCAGCTCCCCGCAAGCGAAAGAGAAGGCGGCGTAAGCGCAAGGTGACCACGGCAGAAGGAGCCGCGCCGACCGCCGAGCGTTCCACTGAAACGGAAGAGCAGAACTGAGAGTCCGAGGCAGCGAACTCGGAGGTTGCTGAGTTGGAGAAAAGATGAGCGGTAAGATCATTGGCATTGACCTGGGAACCACCAACTCCTGTGTCTCTGTTCTCGACAACGGAGACCAGGTAATCATTCCCAACTCAGAGGGGTCTAGGACGACCCCGTCGGTGGTCGCATTCACCGACGATGGTGAGCGGCTGGTCGGGCAAATTGCCCGACGCCAGGCGCTCACCAACCCCGACAGCACTCTGTTCGCCATCAAACGCTTGATAGGACGGCGCTTCGAGGAAGAGGAAGTTCAGCGCGCCCTGAACACCAGCCCGTTCAAGATCGTTGAAGCCGAAAATGGTGACGCCTGGGTCGATGTAGACGGCAACAAGCTCTCACCCCCGCAGGTCAGCGCCATCATCCTGGAGTCCATCAAGGCCACCGCCGAGGACTTTCTCGGAGAGCCGGTAGAGAAGGCCATTATCACCGTACCGGCCTACTTCAACGACGCGCAGCGCCAGGCAACCAAAGACGCCGGTCGCATCGCTGGCCTTGAAGTCCTGCGGATCATCAATGAGCCCACTGCAGCCGCGCTCGCCTACGGCCTAGAGAGCAACGGCGACGAGCGTATTGCGGTATTCGACCTCGGCGGCGGCACCTTCGACGTCTCCATTCTGGAGTTAAGTGATGGCGTCTTCGAGGTTCGCTCTACCTCCGGTGACACCTTTCTCGGCGGCGAAGACTTCGATCAGGCTCTTATTGAGCACTACATCAAGGTCTTTGAGGACGACACCAGCATTGACCTGCGTGGTGATACGGTCGCGCTGCAACGGATCAAGGAGGCCTGCGAGAAGGCCAAACATGAGCTCAGCTCTGCCCTTGAGACGACCCTCAACCTGCCCTTTATCACGGTTGATGACAGCGGGCCCCGCCACCTTCAGGGTGAGCTTAGCCGGGCTCAGTTCGAGGGAATGGTCGAAGAGCTGATCAAACGCCTGCGGATTCCCTGCGAACAGGCGCTCAAAGATGCTGGACTCTCTGCCGACGACCTGAACGAAGTGCTGCTGGTGGGCGGCATGACGCGCATGCCAAAGGTCCGGGAAATGGTCACCGAGATCTTCGGCAAGGAACCCAACACCAGCGTCAATCCAGACGAGGTTGTAGCCGCTGGCGCCGCTATCCAAGGCTCGGTCCTGGCGGGCGACACCAAGGATGTCCTACTTCTGGACGTCACCCCCTTGAGCCTGGGCATCGAGATTGCTGGTGGCGTGTTCCATGCGCTGATTCCTCGAAACACCACAATCCCCTGCAAAAAGCACGAGATCTTCACCACGGCCCAGGACAATCAGCCGATGGTTAACGTCCACGTCGCCCAGGGCGAACGGGAAATGATCGAGGACAACCAGACTCTATCCCGCTTCGAGTTGACAGGGCTGCCCCCCGCACCGCGCGGCCTGCCCCAAATTGAAGTGACCTTCGAGATCGACGCCAACGGCATCCTCAATGTCAGCGCTAAAGACCTGGGTACAGGACGCAAGCAGGCGGTACAGGTGGTGTCCAACTCTGGACTCAGCGAGGAGGATATCCGACGCATGGTTCGGGAAGCCGACGAATACCGCGAAGAGGACCGGATGCGCCGCGACAAGGCCGACCTCAAGAACAGCGTTGAAGGTCTGCTCTACACCACTGAACGCAGCCTTGAAGAGTATGGAGAAGCCCTCGACTTCGACGACCTTATCGCCATCCGAGAGGCCGTTCAGAAAGCCAAGGACTCCCTCGCTGATAATGACATCAGCGCGATGCAAGACGCACACGAATTGCTCGCAGAGAAGTCCCAGATCATCGCCGATGTGCTCTACGCCGGCGCGGTAGACAGCGCCGACGCCATGGTCGACTCCATGGACTTCGACGAGTTCGGTGATGGCGAGGCGGGTGAGGAACAGCCGGCTGAGAATCAGGACCTGTGAGCCGCCTCCACGGCGCTCCCGCTGTAAGGAGGTCAGAGGCCAACCGTGCGACCTGACCTCTATCAGCTACTTCAGGTAGAGCGTTCTGCCGACCCTGAAGAGCTCAAAGCAGCGTTCCGCCGGCAGGCCCGACGCTTTCACCCTGACCGCAACCAGGAGCAGGGTGCAGACCAACGATTTAAGGAAGTCACCTACGCCTACCAGGTGCTCTCAGACCCGACTCGCCGGGCTCAGTACGACCGCTTTGGCAGGGTCCTCAGTGATGGCCGCGATCAAGGACCTTTCGGTGCTGCCGATGACATCGATCTGGCCAGCCTCATGGGCACCATGTTTCGCGATCTGTTCGGCTCGCGCTCGCGAAAGAAGCACCGGGCAAGCCCACAGGACCTCCGCTACACAGTGACCATCTCCCTGATGGAGGCCGCGCTGGGCTGCCAGAAGGAGGTGAACTTCAAGCGCAAGCTGCCAGGAGGAGAGCAGGTCGAGGAGAAGCTGCGGGTGCGGGTGCCGGCAGGCGTAGACACAGGCCAGAAACTCAAGGTCCGCGGCAAGGGGCGCAGCGGCAGGGACGGGGACCGTCAGGGAGACCTTTATGTGGTCGTGAACGTCGCCGATCATGGCTATTTCAAGCGCAGCGGCAGCGACCTGTTCTGTGACCTTCCGATCAGCTACGCTCAGTCTGTCTTGGGTGCAGAACTCAGCGTCGCTACCCTGGAAGGCCCAGCCATCATTCGCATTCCCCCCGGAACTCAGCCAGGAGCAGTCCTCACCCTTCGGGGCAAGGGAGTCACGGTCCTCAAGCAAGGACAGCGGTCGGCTCCCGGTGACCTCTACGTCAAAGTGCTGCTGGACCTGCCTGCGCAGCTCAGCCCTCAGCAACGAGAAGAACTGCTCAAGCTGGACCAGCACCTATCCGGCAGCACATCAGCGCTCCGCAAACGCTACATGGAGGCCCTGGACGAATACGAGCGACTGACCACCGAAAACGCGAACTCCACGACCGAGAAGGCTTCTTGAACACTCTTTCTTCCCGGCCGTATCCCTACCCGCGCAGCGTATTGCTGGTGCTGCTGGCCATCTGCCTACTGGGGGCAGGGCCTTCGCGGAAAGAGCAGCGCACCGCACAACAGCTCCAGCAAGCTGCTACCGAAGGGCAGCACGAAAAGGTACTGAAACTAGCCGAACAACTGCTAACCCGGTTCCCGGACAGCGAACATCGGCTCAGCGCGCATCGGGCCGCCGGGAGATCGGCAATGGCGCTTGAGCGCTGGCGTGAAGCGCGTGCAAGCCTGGAATCCTACCTCCAGCTGGGCGGGCGGGAAGAACTTCCCAAGCTGCAATATCAGCTCGCCATCTGCCTGGCCCGAGAGGGTCGCCTCGATGCCGCACCTGCCGCCCTACGCAACGTGGCAGTCAACGACTCCGACCCCTTACGCAGCGCCAGCGCCGCCCGCGAGCTGGTCCAGCTTCGACTGTTCGCTGGAGAACACCGCGCGGCCATCGAAGCCAGCGGTTTACTGCTCGATAGAGCCTACTTCGAAATCCCCGGGGATCTGGTTGAGAGCCGTAAAGCCGCAAGTCAGCTGGACGAAGCCCAGCTAAGCGCGCTGGAACGGAACCACCCCAGCCCTGGAGTAGCAGGGCTGGCTGGCTTCCTGCTGCTGGAGGTCCAAGGGGCTCTGCTCGACAGTCCCGAGAGCGACCCGGCCCGCATGTCCTTTGCCAGGCGCCACCCCACCCACCCGCTGCTGAGCGAGGTACCAGGCGCGACAGCCTGGGCAGCAGAGGTCACGGGCAGCGCCGGACGAACCCTCGGCGTACTGCTGCCGCTCAGCGGCCGCTATGCAGCGGTCGGAGAGCTCGCCCAACGGGGCATCCAGCTGGCTCAGTCCAGAGCGGAGGAACTGGGCTGGCCCGCTGTCGAGATGATCACTCTGGACACGACCGGAGACCCGGAGCTAGCCGCGGCCGGCCTCAACGAGCTGGCTGAGCAGCACAAGGCTGTGGCGGTTCTTGGCCCGCTGCTCAGCGCTGAAGGAGAACTGGTCGCCCAACAGGCTCAAGAGTTGGCTCTGCCCACTTTAATGATGGTGCAACGCCCCGGTCTCGCTGAAGGGCGCTCCAGCATCTTCAATACCTGGGTAACGGCCGAGGAACAGGTCGACGCTCTGGTGGAGCACGCCGTACAGCGCATGGGTCTGAGCGCATTCGCGATCGCCTATCCCGCCAAAGAGAGCAGCGCTCGACTCGCCGAGCGGTTCTGGACCCAGGCCACGGCAGCTGGCGCAGAAGTCACCAGCATTGAGTCCTATGCACCAGGGGCGACCGACTTTCGTGAGACCGCGATGCGCATTAAGGGAACCCATTACCTGAAGAACCCGCCAGCAGAGGCCGACCTGCCGCTTCCTTTCCTGGACCAGCGCAGCAAGCCGCAGTTGGCTAAGCTCGAGGCTGAGCCTCCCCCACTGCCGCGGCGTGGTTCGGATGAAGAGCTCCCTGCGGTGGTGGTTCCAGGGGTCGACTTTCAGGCGGTTTTCGTGCCGGACAACTACAAACGGGTCAGCATGCTGGCGCCTGGCTTCCTGTTTGAAGAAATAAACCTTGGCAGTCACCTACCGGCGCAGGACTACCCCCCTGTGGTCCTGATGGGAGGCGCCGCCCTCAATCACCCGGAACTGGTAAGTCGTGGCGGCAAGTACACCGAAGGGGTGGTGCTGGTCGACAGTTTCTTCCTGGACAGCGCTGAGAGTACAGTCCAAGGCTTCGCCCAGGCCTACCGGGCGGCCTACCAGAAGGAGCCCTCTATCATCGAGGCCAACGCCTATGACGCGGCTCTACTGGCCCAGCAACTGCTCGCCGACGGGGAGAGACTATCGCGCCGAGAGTTCCAAAGACGCCTGAGTCTAGCCTCGCCACAAGAATCAGTAACCGGAGCGCGCGGAGTGCGAACAAGTGGCGAGATGCGCCACGAGATGCTGTGTCTCACCGTACGCAAAGGGGCAATCGTCCAGCTATGGCCCGCCCCCGCCAAGGCAGTCAATGACGACGAGACAGAGCCTGGGCCCGCCGGCAACGGCGAGACCGGCAGTGGACCGGCCACAGAAGGCGGGCCGACCCCGCTAGCACCCACCGAGAGCAACAAACCTTGAACGCCACACCGAGTGCCGACCGAACCGAAGCAGGAGCAGGAGCAGGTGAATTTCAAGCCATTGAACGTTGGCTTGGAATGATGCCGGCGCCCTTAGCTTCGGGCCCCTATCGAGCCGGCGACGACGCGGTCTGGCTGAAGAGTCCCGGTGCCCTCACCATATCGGTGGACACGATTGCCGAAGGGGTTCACTTCCAGCGCCGCTGGTGCAGCCCGCAGGACCTCGGCTGGCGCAGTCTGCAAGCGGCGCTCAGTGATCTCGCGGCCTGCCGGGCGCAGCCAGTGGGTTTCCTGCTGGCGGTGAGCGTCCCTGCCAATGACTTCCAGGATTGCAGCTGGCTGGACGGAGTGATCGCCGGTATCGGCGAAGCAGCCCGCCACTGGGACTGCCCGGTGCTTGGCGGAGACACCACCTCAAGTCCCGCTGGACTGGTGCTGAGCCTAACGGTGATCGGCCAACCACTGGGTGCGCCTCTGTGTCGAGCCGGTGCGCAACCAGGACAGCTCCTACAGCTCAGCGGCCGCTGTGGCTGGGCTGCCCTGGCGGTCGAGTCCTTACTCAGCGCTGAAGCAGAACCACCTGAACAGCTCGCTGCACGGGCACTCCAGGCATGGCGGCGTCCCTGTGCGCGCCTCGACCTGCTCAACAGCCTCCAGACCGCGACGGCAGCCATTGACATCTCAGATGGGCTGCTGGCCGACGCCGAACATCTCAGCAAGGCCTCTTCCTGTGCCTTGCTACTGGACCGCCAGGCACTGCTCGATCCCGAGCTCATCGCGGTCGCTGGAGAATCCAGAGCAGCCAACCTTACCCTCACTGGTGGCGAAGACTACGAGCTACTGATCTGTACTTCAGAGCCGCTAGAGGGCTTCTTTACCGTGGGCGAGGTACAGGAAGGCAAAGGCGTCCGTTGGCTTAGTGGCGAGCGAATAGAGGCCCAGGGTATCGGCGGCTGGGTCCATGGAGTAAGCGGATGAGCCCCGAGCTTGGCGCCGGAATGCTGCCATGGACGGAGGCTTCCTCGATCCTCCGCAGCCACCTGATGATCATAACGACCTTGCTGGTTGGCTCAGCGTTCTTCTCCGGCTCGGAGAGCGCATTGTTCTCGCTGGACCGCTATGCAATTGAGAAGATCAGCGAGTTCAGCGAAGCTCGAGGGCGAACCTTACAGCGCCTGCTCGACGAACCCAGGCGACTGCTTGCAACCCTGCTGCTCGGCAACGAGTGCATCAACGTCTGCATCTCTGCAGTCGGTGCACACCTGGTGTTCAGCCTCTGGGTCGATCCCAACGGTGCCCCGTGGTGGGTCAACATCCTAGTCATTACCCCGGTGCTGCTCATCTGCGGCGAAATTCTGCCAAAGGTGATCGCCGTACGTACCGCGCCAACCTGGTCCCGACTGGTGGTTCTCCCGCTGGCAGCCTTCGGCTTCATGGTGACCCCGTTCCGAGCCTTGCTGCAATTCATCGCAGACCTGCTTCTCGGCGGTCTGGTCGAAGAGGAAGACCCCCTCCGAGCTGCGGTCAAAGAGGGTCAGTTCAAAGCCCTGGTGGACCTTGGCGAGATGCAAGGAGTACTCGGAGCCAGCGAGGCTGAGATGATCCACCGGGTCTTCGACCTGTCCGACACTCCGGTCTCGCGGCTGATGACCTCCAGGGCAAACCTGGTTTCGCTCTCCATCAATTCCAGCCTCCAGGAGTTCCTCGACAGCGCGATGGAGCCACCCCATTCGAGGCTCCCGGTCTATGCCGGTGATCCAGACTCCATTCGAGGGATTCTAACCACCAAGGATCTGCTTAAATTCCGAGGTGATGAACAGAGCTTCAGCCCCAGGGCCTTGATCGAACTGCTGCGCCCAGCCTACTTCGTACCACCAGGTAAACCGGCCGACGAGCTGATGCGAGAGTTCCAACAAACCCGCGGCCACATGGCGGTCGTTATCGACGAATACGGTGCCGTTCAGGGCATAGTCACCCTACAGGACATCCTCGATGAGCTGTTCACGCCCTTTCACGGCCCGAGGCTCGACAGTCTGGATGGTCGGGCCCGGCTGGAAGCTCTGGGCGATGGCCGCTTCCGCGTCCCAGCTCGACTGGAAATCAGCGAATGGAACCAGCTGATGAATCCGCCTCTGCCGCAAGGTGATTCCTTCACAACTGTCGCCGGCTACATCTTTCATCTGTTTGGCCGACTCCCCAGTAAGGGCGAACGCGCCCAGAACGACAACTGGGTCTTTGAGGTCTCAGGAGTGGAAGGAACACGGCTCACCCAGTTCACCGCGACCCGCAAGGCCCGCAGCGCCGCAGGAGGGACCAAGGCGTGACCGTGGTTCTGATCCTGCTGATCATCCTGTGCGTCATTCTACAAGGGTTCTTCTCGGGATCTGAGCTGGCCCTGGTCTCGGCCGATCGAGTAGCCATTCGCGCCGCCCAGGAGTCC
Organism: Deltaproteobacteria bacterium UBA6601; assembly: GCA_002433485.1. Taxonomy (GTDB): domain Bacteria; phylum Myxococcota_A; class UBA796; order UBA9615; family UBA9615; genus UBA6601. Next base: position 24,727 of record DJIF01000127.1, on the reverse strand, counting down.
GGCGGGCGCTCAGCAAAACTGCTCGGCCGCTTCCTGGAAGACCCGGAGCGGATCCTCACCACCAGCCTGATCGGTACCAACCTCTCGGTGGTCTCGGCCACAACGCTGTTCGCAACCCTGACCCATCGCTTCGCCGCAGAGATGCAGATCAAAGGAGAGGTGCTAACGGTGATCGTCCTTGCGCCGCTGGTACTGCTGTTCGGCGAGTTCCTGCCGAAATCCGTGTTCCGTCGCTACTCAAGCCGCATCGCACCGGTCGTAATCCACCCACTCACCTGGTTGTCGGTGGTGTTCTACCCGGCGGTCATTCTGGTGCGGTCCATCAGCGCAATCCTGATGCGAGTCCTGGGCGGCAAGGACAACTCTGGAATGACGGTGTCCCGCGACGAGCTCAGGCTGCTGCTGCAATTTGATGCCAGCCAACAGGCGAGCGAAGAAGGCGACGAAGAAGCCATCGAAGAGACCGAGCGGGAGATGATTCATAGAATCTTTGCCTTCCCCGAGGTTATCGTCCGGGAGGTCATGCGCCCCCTCATCGATGTGGTGGCCATCAGTGAAGACAAGAGCCTCAAGGAAGCTGCGAGCCTGTTTCTGGAGAGCGGCTACTCGCGGATTCCGGTCTATCACGATCGGGTCGACGACATCGTCGGCATGTTGCGAGCCCGAGAACTCCTCGCCGAAGATCTCAACGGGCCAAGCTTCACCCACCTGGTAAGGGCTCTTCCCTACGTTCCTGAGACTCAAAAGGTGGACCAGCTGCTCACCAATCTGCAGCGCAGCAGGCAAGGTATGGCCATCGTGGTGGACGAGTACGGCGGCGCACAAGGTCTGGTCACGATTGAGGACATTCTGGAAGAGATCGTCGGCGAGATTGAAGACGAACACGACGAGCCCGCCCCCGACATCCACCAGCGCGGTGAGGCCGAGTATCTGGTCTCGGCCAGAGTCGAGGTCGACCGCTTAAACGAACAGCTGGGCCTAGGTCTTGAGGAAGGCACCTACGAAACCCTCGCCGGCTACCTGCTTGAGCATCTCGGCCAGATCCCACGTGCAGGAGACCAGCACCGTAGCGAGCGGGCAGTCTTCACCATCGTAAGCGCCACCTCGCGGATGGTCGAAAAGGTTCAGATCGTGCTCGACTCCCCAAGCCCAACAAACGACGACGACGGCTGAGTCCAACCACATCGACCTGGCAGCCAGCAGCAGTCCGGCATTGCGAAGCCCACAAAGCCTGAGCTGAGTCGGTTGACACCGCCAGCGGCGACCCTGGATACTTGCCCTTCGCTCTGAGGGCTCAGGCAGCCATTCATCGCCTGTCGGTAGGGCCCTCGGCCTGCGCATCGGAGACTCATGGGACGAGCCATCGGGATCGATCTCGGCACGACGAACTCCTGCGCCGCCGTTATCGAAAACAACAAACCAACCATCATCATGTACCGAGGGGGCAGCTACACCATCCCCTCGCTATTCGCCATCGACAAGGAAGGCAAGACGCTGGTTGGTCAAGAGGCAAAAAAGCAAGCCGCCCTCAATCCAAAGGACACAGTCTTCGCGCCCAAACGCATGGTTGGTCGAGACTTCCATTCACCCCAGGTCGAGAAGATCCGGCAGGTCTTTACCTACGACATGGTCGAAGGCGAAGAAGGCGAAGTCCTGATCAAGGTTAAGGACCACACCCTGGACCTTAGAGAGATCTCCGGCCACATCCTCAAAAAGATCAAGGAAGTAGCCGAGGAGTACCTCAAGGAAGAGGTGACCGACGCGGTCATCACGGTACCGGCGTATTTCAACGACAAGCAGCGTCAAGCAGTGCGTAGCGCTGGCCGCATCGCTGGGCTTGAAGTGTTGCGCGTTCTCAACGAGCCCACCGCGGCAGCTCTTGCCTACGGACTGGGCAAGAATCTCCGCCAGCGGCTGGCTGTCTATGACCTGGGTGGCGGTACCTTCGACATCTCCATCATCGAGATCCGCGACAAAGTCTTCGAGGTCATCGCCACCGGCGGAGATACCTTTCTGGGCGGCATCGACTTTGACGACCGAATCATCGGCCAGGTCATTGACGAATTTCGCCGTGAACACGGCGTCGACCTGTTCGCGGATCCAGTCGCTATTCAGCGCCTTCGAGAGGCTTCCGAGCGCGCCAAGATAGTTCTCTCTGCGGCCCCTGAAACGGCCATTGAAGTGCCCTTCATTGCGCGAGGAAAGCGCGGCATCCTCAACGTCAACCATCAGATGACTCGGCTGCAGCTGGAGGAGTTGGTCCAGGATCTGGTGGTCCGTACCATCTCGACCTGCGAGCAAATCTTCGGCGAAGCAAAGCTCAAGCCCGACAGCATTGACGAGGTACTGTTGGTAGGCGGCCAGAGTCGCATGCCGCTGGTGCAACACAGCGTGCGCACTTACTTCGGCCGCGAGCCCTGCAAGGGTGTCCACCCCGACGAGGCGGTAGCTGTCGGGGCAGCGATCATGGCGCACAGCCTGACGCAGGCCATGGACGACGGGGTCACCCTGCTCGACGTACTGCCGATGCCCATGGGGATCGCCCGCGGAGACGGCAGTTTCCTGCCGCTGTTCCCCCGCAACTGCCCCATTCCCATGGTCCGCAAGCTCAGCTTAACCAACAGCAAGGACAACCAGAAGACGATCATGTTGAAGGTGTTCCAGGGCGACTCGCAGATCGCTGCTGAGAACGAAGCCCTTGGCACCTTTGTCTTTACCGGTCTGCGCCAGCTTCCCAGGAATCAGCTCAAGGTCCAGGTCTGGCTAAACGTGGACAGCGAGGGGATTCTCACCATCTCTGCTAAGGACAAAGAGACCGGGACTCCCATTGAGGTCAACCTGAAGCTCCAGCAGAAGGACTTTGCACCGAGCTTGAATCTGGGCAAGCAGCAGCGTCGAGTACGTAAGAAGTCGGCCCCGACCAAGGCGGCACCTCAAAGTAAGTCTGCAGCAGGTTCCAGCACAGCAGCGGCTCCCAACCCGACAGCTCAGCCGAGTGCAGTTCAGCCAACTGCGCCTCAACCACCCAACGCCCCAGCAGCGCCAGCGGCGCCAGCAGCGCCCACCCAGCCCGCGTCAGCGGCCGAAACAACGGCTCCGCTGGCTGATACTGGGCGACCTGCAGCTGCTGGCGAGCCGAGCAGCACACAGGAAGCCCAGGTTCCCGCCACAGTGGCGGCAGCCAAGCCGCCAACCAAGTCGGAACAGGAACCCGGCTGCCTGAGCATGCTCTTGCCCTGGAACTGGTTCTCTTAGGGCCGACAGCCGGCGCCATCCTGCATGAGTCTCCCACCCCGGATCGTCCTGGTCCGCACCCTCTACGGCGGTAACGCTGGTAGCTCAGCACGAGCCATGTCGAACATGGGACTGAGCGACCTGCGTCTGGTCAACCCCCGCTATGACGATAATTTTGAAGCAAGCAAGATGGCGATGGGAGGACGCCAGGTGCTGGAACAGGCACAACGCTCCGCAAGCCTGGAAGAGGCCCTGTCGGACTGCGCTGCCGTCATTGCCTGTACGGCTCGGCCCCGACGCTGGAAGGCCTGGGACTGCCTTGACCCCTCGGGAAGCGCCGAACTGCTCGCCGAATACGGTCGCCAGAACAGGCCCACTGCCCTACTGTTTGGTACCGAGGACAAGGGGTTGGACAACGAAGACCTGGCCTGGGCTACGCATCTCTGCCACATTCCCACATCTGCTGAGGTGAGCAGCCTGAATCTGAGCCAGGCGGTCCTGCTTCTCAGCTGGGAATGGGCTCAAGCCCACGGCCGCTTAGGGCGTCGCCCCTCGCGCAACCGCAGTCGCCCTGGAGCTGAACTCGGTCAGGTTAACGGCTTAACCGATCAGGTCGGTACGTTGCTCGACCGCATCGACTTCTTCACTGGAAAGAACCGCAGCCAAGGCCTGGCGACTGTGCGCCAGGCCCTGCTGCGAGGCGATATCACTGAGACCGAGGTGCACTTCCTGCGAGGTGTGGTACGCAAGCTGAGCTGGTATGTAGATCACGGGCCTCGGCTCGAATAGACTGCCGCCTCCCTGAGACTCAACATTACCTTCACGCCCTAGCTCTTGGAGAGATCATGCCGCGCCTGTCCTGGGACGAATACTTCATGACGATCGCCTACCAGGTAGCCACCAGAGCGACCCGTAATCGCAAACACGTGGGCGCCATAATCGTCCGGGACAAAGCCATCCTCTCGACCGGCTACAACGGCTCCATTCGGGGACTGGGTCACTGCGACGAGGAAGGGCACCTGATGAAGAACGGTCACTGTGTACGCACAGTTCATGCCGGGGCCAATGCCATCGCCCAGGCGGCCTGCAGCGGGGTGCGGATTGGCGGCTCTTCCATCTACGTCACTGCTTCTCTCTGTTGGATCTGCTTTCGCCTCATCGCCAACTCGGGAACCGAACGTATTGTCTTTGGCGTGTTCTACCGGGACCCGCAGAACTACGACGTCAGCCAGGCATGCGGCATCACTCTGGTCGACTTCAGTCACTTCAAGCCCGCTATGACCAGCAACGAAACGAGCCCCTGAACATGGAAAAGCTGGTCATTCAGGGAGGAGCTGCCCTCAAGGGCGAAGTGCGTATCTCAGGGGCAAAGAATGCGGCACTACCGGTGCTCTTCGCCAGCCTGCTTCATGAAGGTGAGAGCCGCATCGCCAACCTCCCCAGGCTACAGGACATTCGAACCACGCTGGCCCTGCTCATGGAGCTGGGCGTAGGCATCCAGAAGCAGGATGACGGTTCTCGCAGCCTTGACGCCAGCAGATTGCTCTCCAACGAAGCGCCCTATGATCTGGTCCGCAAGATGCGTGCGTCGGTTCTTTGCCTGGGCCCACTGCTGGCCCGCTTTGGTGAGGCAAGAGTCTCCCTTCCTGGCGGCTGTGCCATCGGCGCCAGACCCATCGACCTGCACCTGCGCGGACTGGAAGCGCTTGGCGCGAGCATCGAGCTGGAAGCCGGCTACGTGCAGGCCAAGGCCCCTAAAGGCGGCTTACAGGGAGGGCGGGTGCTATTCGATCGGGTCACCGTCGGCGGCACCGAAAACCTGATGATGGCTGCCAGTCTGGCGACGGGAAAGAGCACTCTGGAAAACTGTGCGAGAGAACCCGAAATCTGCGACCTGGCTGACGCACTGCGCTCCATGGGTGCGCAGATCAGTGGCGATGGCACCTCAGTCATTGAGATTGAGGGGAGTGAAAGCCTGGGTCCCATGGACCACACCGTAATCCCCGACCGCATCGAAGCCGGGACCTACATGGCTGCAGCGGCCCTGACTCAAGGGAATGTCAAGCTGCACGGTGCTCGCCTGGAACACCTCGATGCCCTCATCAGCAAGATGGCCCAGGCCGGCGTCGAAGTGCGCAGGGAGGGCGATGGTTTGAGGGTTCGCCACCATGGAGAGCTGCACGCGGTCGATGTGGAGACCCGACCCTACCCGGGCTTCCCTACTGACCTCCAAGCCCAGTTCATGGTGCTGATGACCCGAGCGACCGGTAGCTCTGCTGTAACCGAGACCGTGTTCGAAAATCGCTTTATGCACGTACCCGAGCTCAACCGCATGGGTGCGGACATCACCACCCGTGGGCGAACCGCATTTATCCGCGGTGTTCCGGAGCTGCACGGTGCCAAAGTAATGGCCACCGACCTACGCGCCTCGGCGACTCTGGTCATCGCCGGACTGGCAGCGATCGACACCACTGAGGTGCTCCGTGTCTACCACCTGGACCGCGGCTACGAGCGCATCGAAGACAAGCTCACAGCACTGGGCGCTAGCGTTCAGCGGGTTCCCCAGGACTGGAAAGGCTGAAGTTCCGCTCCAGTCAGACCTGCAGAGCCGGAGCCCGATCCCGAGCTTAGGCTTGCTTCCCTCGCGGATATCCTCTAGCTTCCCGCCGCTCCCCACGCGCCGGTCACTGGCCAGAGCATGGGGGATCAGCGCTACTGCGCGGAACGGAGGTGATGACCATGTCGGGTGTTCGAGTACGTGACGGCGAGCCCTTTGAGCGGGCTTTACGCCGATTTCGTCGTACCGTCGAGCGTTCGGGAGTTCTCAAGGAGCTCCGGCGTCGCCAGTACTATGAGAAGCCCAGCGTCCGCGCCAAGAAGAAATCACTTGCTGCCCGCAAGAGGAACAAGAAGGCGGGCCGAGAGGGCTGATCAGCACTCCCCTACGGGGGCAGGAAGATCCATAATGACGGCCCCCGGTGCGCACCGGGGGCCGTTTTCGTTTCAGGCCCTGCGCGGGCCCACTCGACCTGGGGGACTCGGCGATGCCGATGTTCAGTCCAACCTTCATCCAGGACATCCAACAGCGCAGCTCCATCGTTGAGCTGGTGCGCTCGCACGTTCAGCTGCATAAAAAGGGCGCAACCTGGAAAGGCCTTTGTCCCTTTCATCAGGAAAAGACCCCCAGCTTCGTGGTCAACGAAGCCCGCAAGAGCTACCACTGCTTTGGCTGTGGGAAGGGGGGCGACGCGATCAGTTTTCTGCGGGAACTCGAGGGGCTGAGCTTCGTCGAAGCGGTCACTGAGTTGGCGCAACGCGCCGGGGTCCCGCTGCCAAAGCAGGAAATGAGCGCCCAGGACGCTGCCCGCGCCAGTCGCCGCGATAAGCTCCACCGGGCAAATTCCATTGCTGCGAGACACTTCAATAAAATGCTCAACAGCGAGGATGGCGCCTTTGCTCGCTCCTACCTGGCGGAGCGAGGCTTTGATCTGGAATTTGCCAACAAAGCCAAGTTGGGCTTGGCCCCAGACAGCTGGGACAGCCTGTTTGGGGCGCTCCGTGCAGCAGGGATCGACCCCGCCATCGGCGAAGAAGCTGGGCTGCTGGTGCCAAAGAAGGGGGGACGAGGACACTATGACCGCTTCCGCAATCGGCTCATGTTTCCGATCACCGAGCGCGGGGGCCGTATCGTCGCCTTCGGCGGTCGGACCCTGGGCGACGACAACGCCAAATACATCAACAGCCCCGAATCACCTATCTACAACAAGTCACGGGCACTGTATGGACTCCACGAGGCCCGTAGCGCCATTCACCGGGCCGACAAGGTACTGGTCGTTGAAGGCTACTTTGATGTGCTGGGCCTGGCCCGAGCGGGAGTCGGCTTCGCCGTCGCTCCGTGCGGAACCGCCCTCACCGAGCAACAGGTGCGGGCTCTGGCAGGGCACTCCCCCCGCGACGTGATCATGCTGTTCGACGCCGATACCGCAGGCCGCAAAGCAGCAATGCGAGCACTCCCCTTGTGCCTGGAGCAAGGCTTATGGCCGAGCTACCTGGCGGTTCCCGACGGCAAGGACCCCGACGACTTCGCCCGCGAGCACGGTGCCGCAGGGGTCGAGGGGCTGCTCCAACAGGCCAGGCCCCTGCTCGACGTGTTCATCGAAGACAGCCTCCCCGGACCAACAGACGGGGCTCAGGCAGCCGATGAGAGCCTGATGAAACTGGGGCCGATCCTCGCTTTACTGAAGCCAGTGCAACAGGCCCGCTCCATTCGAGAGGTCGCCCGAGCGCTCGCCGTCGACGTCCAGATCGTGGAGACCATCGTGCGCCGAGCGAAGACCAGGGCCCGCGCTGAGCGACGCAGCCCAGCCCCCTCGCCCCGTAGTGGCTCCCGCCAAGCTCAAGCAAATCGGCCCCCCAGCCCATCGCAGGCTCCCCAGCCCACCGAAAATCGACCTGGACAGGGACCTCCTCCGCCCGAGGACAGCGACTACTTTGTGGGGGAAGAATCGACTCCTACCAACAGCGATCCACAACAACTGGGAGGCCCCGAGTTACTGGGCGAACCCAGCCCGCCACAGCGACAGTTGGTGCGCCTCATGATCCAGGACCCCGCAGAACTCAGCCAACTTGTCGAACAGCTCAGCGTCCTCGAGTGGCTTGCGCACCCGGAAGTTGAACGGACTGTGCGGCGCCTGCTGAAGGCCCAACGCGAAGCGCGACTACCGCAAATCGGCGAACTCACTGAAGGCATCGGCAACCCAGCGCTACGCGGCGACATCAGCGCGGTACTGACCAGCGACGACAGCTGGTTCCCAGCAGAGAGCCTGGAGACAGCAACCCGGGAGTGCATGGTTCGACTGCGTCTGGAGTGGATGCTGCGTAAACGCGCCAGGCTCGCCCGCGATCTCGGTGCACAGGAACGCAGCGGCAGCGCAGACCCCGGGGTTCTGCTCGAAATCGCCCGCCAACTCAACGATCTGGACCGAGATGTGGAGCGCGCTCGCAGCCACCTGAGCTCACTCTGATCTGAAACGAAGAAGCCAAGAGAATCGACCGCGACCCCACAAGCCATGTACACTTGAAGATCCGGGATCCTGGCTTTGCAGTCAGATCGACCCCGAAGCTTCGAGGTTTTGCATGGTCAAGAAGCGAGACAGTGAGGACCTGAGCGGACGCCGCAAAAAGCGGGGGTACCTCTCTGTTCAAAGTGGCAACACCGAAGAGCTGAAAGAACCCACGCCCGACAAAGATAAGAGCGTCAGCTCCCGCGAGGCTGCGGATCTGTTGGCCGTTGCCAGCCTTGAAAACAACAATCCCGCTGCCGAAACTGACGACGCGCTGCGCAAGGCGCAGACTCGACTCCTGGCAAAGAAGACGGAAGCCCTGTTTGACCGAAGAGAACGAGCTGCTGAGGACAACGCCCGCAGCCAGGACCCGGTACGAACCTACCTGCGCAAAATGGGCACGGTGTCACTGCTGTCCCGAGACGGCGAGATCTCCATCGCCCGCCGAGTGGAAATCGGTGAGGTACGCACCCGTCGCTCGGTCTACGCCACGGAGTTGGGCCAACAGCTGCTCCTCGACATCATCGCCACACCGCCCAGACCGCCGCGTCGCGACGGCAAGAAAGCCGCCACAGAGGACAGCGAAGAAGAGTCGCACGATGAAGCGCCGAAACCAAAGGCACTCGCTGAAGACCACCCCAAGCTGGTCAAAGCGCGAGAGAGCCTTGCCGCTCTGAAGGATCTCGAGCAGCAGTGTCAAAAGCTCGATGCTGCTAACCCATCAGCAGTTCGTGGCGAAGAAGAGGCCGAGCTGGGTGAGCTGGACATGGTCCACGAAGACAGCTTTGCCAGACTCACCGGGCTGGGTGTTGACCGCAACGTTCACCTCAAGGTGACCGAAGAGTGGAAGAAGCCGATCAAAGAGATGCTCAAGGCCGAGCGAGAGTTGGCCGGCATTGCCCGGCGCCAGAAGAAGAAGCTTCCTGAGCTGAAGAAAGCCATCAAAGAAGCCAAGGCAGCCCATAAGAAGAAGGGCAAGGAAGGCAAAGCAGCTGACATTGAAGACTTTCTCGCGGTAGAGAAACAGATCAAGGCCGCTGAAAAGATCATCCGAGAGACCGAAAAGGCCTGCGGGCTCAAAATGGCCAAACTTAAGGTCAACTACAATCGCGTCTGCTCGGGGGAGCGAGCCACTGACATAGCCAAGCATGAACTCATCGAGGCCAACCTGCGGCTGGTCGTGTCCATCGCCAAGCGTTACAACAACCGTGGACTGCAGTTCCTGGACCTCATTCAAGAAGGCAACATCGGCCTGATGAGGGCAGTCGACAAGTTCGAATATCGGCGCGGCTATAAGTTCTCCACCTACGCGACCTGGTGGATTCGCCAGGCGATCACTCGCTCCATCGCTGATCAGAGCCGGACAATTCGAATCCCCGTGCACATGATCGAGACCATCAACAAGCTCAGCCGGACCTCGCGAGAGCTGCTCCAGGAGCTCGGCAGAGAAGGCACCCCTGAAGAGATTGGGGAGCGCCTGGACATGCCGGTCGAGAAGGTTCGCGACATCCAGAAGCTCAGCCGAGACCCCATCTCACTGGAGACCCCGGTGGGCTCAGAAGAAGACGCCCACCTCGGTGACTTCATCGAAGACGTCAAAGCCGAATCACCCGCAGAAGCACTGCTTTCAAGGGACCTCGGCGATCAGATTGAGAAGCTTCTGGCCACCCTTACCCCGCGCGAAGAGCGGGTCCTGCGCATGCGCTTCGGGGTCGGACGCAACACCGACCACACCCTGGAAGAGGTCGGTCGTGACTTCTCAGTAACTCGTGAGCGGATCCGTCAGATCGAAGCCCAGGCGCTGCGCAAGTTACGAGCCCCTTCACGAAGCAAGCGAATCAGGGCCTTCGTCGACAGCAACTAAACTTCGTTCAGCTCTGCTCGTCGTCGGGATCAAAAACCAGCACCCGCTTACAGCCGTCGCAACAGTGCAGCCGAGTCCAGGCCTTTGACTCGTTCACCCACATGGGTGGCAGGCGCTTGTGGCAAGTGCAGCAGATAAAGCCATCGACCCGGGTCACTCCAGCCGGAGGAGAGGCGCCATAAGTGCCCCGGGAAAGCGCAACTTTGTACTTGCGACGTTCATCGTCGCTAAGTCCACCCAGAATCTGGGTGCGAAAGCCATCAAGTTCCTCGACCCGCAGCAGCAGACCCGGCCTGCGCTGCTCCCAGCTCAGGCGCTGCTCCTCGCAGTCAGCCCGCTGTTCCTCAATCTGAAGTTCAAGTCGCTGCCGATCGCCAGTCAGTGATTCGGCCCGCTCCATGGCTACCAGCGCCTGCTCTTCAAGCTGTCCTTTCTGCTCACCAAGCGACTCCAGTTCCCGCTCCGTAGCCCGGACCTGCTCGGCACTGACCAGTTCGGCCAGCCGCCCCTGGGCACGACTGAATCGAGCCTCCACTGCATCAAGCTGCTCCTCAAAGCCCTTGCTTCGAGCCTCTTCAGCCGCACAGACCAGCTCCACTCCGGACAGACGCTCGGTCAAAGCAGCTAGCTGCTGCTCCATCCCGCTCAACTCGGCAGGGCTGCGCTGCTGTTCTTCATCAAGCAGGCGCAGCTCATCATCGAGCGACTGCAGCTGCAGTAAAGAACGCACTTTTTCCACCATCGGACCGGGCACGGAGGAATGCTAACAGGACAAATGGAAAGCGGAACATCAAGAACAGGGGCAGCACCAAGTCTTCGACTGTGGCAAGTTGGCGTTGAGGGCCCATAGCTCAGTTGGTTAGAGCAGCCGGCTCATAACCGGACGGTCGCAGGTTCAAGTCCTGCTGGGCCCACCAGGTACCTCCCAAAAAGAGGCCACTGGCCACAGGAGAGAGGGAGTGGGACGGGATGAAGGCCTTGATATTGATGGTCGAGGACGAAGCGGATCTTGCCGCAACCCTTGAGTACAATCTCAAGCAAGAGGGTTTTCTGGTACGCCCTGCCCGCAACGGCCAAGATGCATTGCTGGGCGCAGCCCAGAGCCCTCTTCCCGATCTGGTTCTGCTCGACCTCATGCTGCCCGACCTGTCGGGCACCGAGGTGTGCCGGCGCCTACGCCAGTCCGAGGCGACCCGAGACATCCCCATCATCATGTTGACCGCGATGGCGGACGAGGTGGATCGCATCGTCGGCTTTGAGCTGGGCGCTGACGACTACGTGACCAAGCCCTACAGCAAGCGGGAGCTGATGTTACGGATTACAGCTGTGTTGCGGCGGTCCGAAACCAGGTCCAAAAAGAAGGCTGGAGGCTGCATCCAATTCGGTGTTCTCAAATTTGACCTCGACGCCCCAAGTGTCACCGTCGCAGAACAGCCCATCGAACTCACGGCCCTGGAGTTTCGGCTGATTCTTGAGCTCTTCAATGCCCGAGGTCGAGTCCAAACCAGAGACCATCTGCTCGAGACCGTCTGGGGCCACTCTCCCAGCATGGAAACTCGCACCGTCGACACCCACGTTAAGCGCCTGCGACAGAAACTCCTAAGCGCAGGCGCCTATATCGAGACCGTCCGCGGGGTCGGATATCGCTTTCGCCGGGAAGCGGCGGAGTCAAATCCTTGAAGTTTGGCCTGCGGGGTAAACTGTTCGGTGTCCTCGGACTGCTCATCATCTTCGTGGGGAGTAGTACTGGCGTTTGGTTAGAGAGCAACCTCCGACAATGGCTAGAAGCTCGCATTGAGAACCAACTTCTGCAGGAAACCCGCGCTCTTCGAGAAGTTCTACAGTCCCACAACCTGCCACAGTCCATCGAGCATCTCGACCCTCTGGCCGATCGACTGGGAGCAACCCTCAAGGCGCGCGTTACGATCATCGCGCCCAATGGCGACCTGCTGGGAGACAGCAGGTTGGACCATGCTGAAATCCTGACCGCCGATGACCACTCTAGACGCCCGGAAGTGCTGCAATCCATCACGCAAGGGCAGGGCTCGTCGAGACGCTACAGCGATACGATCAAGACCGACATGCTTTACGTTGCAGTACCCCTTTCCTCGACCGGCCGGGACGGCTTTGTTCGCATGTCACTACCCCTGGATGAAGTTGAAGCAACCCTGAACCAAGCTCGGTCACTGGTCCTGTATGCCATCCTCGCCGCACTGCTCATTGCGGTCCTTATCAGCGCGCTGGCCTCACACCTCCTGACTCGCGCGCTGAGGCAGGTACTCGATAGCCTCGAGGTACAGCCCCTGGGCGGTAACCTTGACCCAGCAGCTGATGAACTGAAAACACTGCTGGTGTCTTCCCAGCAGATCTCGGCGGAACTGAAACTCCGGGTCCAACAATTGGCAGCCCAACGAGACCGCTTCGCAAGCGTGTTGGATAGTGTAGACGCCGCGGTCATTGCAATGGATTCAAGAGGTCGCCTAACCACCGCCAACACGTCCGCACACGAACTTTTGCAGATCACCGCTTGGGCTACAGAGCGGGAACTCGAGCTCAGCAATCTTCCCCAGGAGATCAAAGATGTCCTCAGGAGCAAAAAGGCTCTCAACGAGAGCGAGATAGAGTTGGCTGGCCCCCCCCAGCGAAATCTGCTCGCCCGTACCGTACGGACCCATGCTGGGGGACTTGTGGCAGTCTTCCACGACATCACAGAAATCAAGCGACTGACTCAAGTGCGCACCGACTTCGTGGCCAACGCATCCCACGAGCTGCGCACACCCGTAGCTGTCCTGCAGGCTAACGCAGAGACCCTGCTTGACGGGGCCCTTGAAGACCCCGCTGCAGCGCGCTCCTTTGTCGCAGCAATCCACCGCCACAGTGTGCGTCTGGGCCGCCTCCTTCGAGATCTGCTCGACCTGTCGCGCATCGAAGCGGGGCGCTATGCCGTGGACCTGGAACTCGCTGAGATCGCGCCGATCCTTGAGAGCACCGTTGAAGAGTGCAGTGAAGAGGCAGCAAAGAACGGGATCCTACTGACGATCGACTGTTCACCCGGGCTCAAGGGCGTCATCGACCACAACGCTCTTCAGCAGGTGCTCCTCAACCTCCTTGACAACGCCATCAAGTATGCCGGGGCCACCGGCCAGATCGAGCTCAAGGCGAGCAGCACTCCAGATCGAATCCGCATCGAAGTCAACGACGACGGACCGGGCATCCCTCTCAAGGACCGAGAGCGGGTATTTGAACGCTTCTTCCGGGTAGATCCCGGCCGTTCCCGAGCGCTGGGAGGAACCGGCCTTGGCCTGGCCATCGTCAAGCACCTGGTCCAGTCCATGGGCGGCGGCGTGGGAGTCAGCGAGGCGCCCGGCGGAGGCGCACAGCTGTGGCTGGAACTGCCAGCCCCTTTGACCACAGCACTGGCTCAGCCGTAACGACCTTCGATGTAGTCGGCAGTCCTGGAGTCCTGCGGGCTGACAAACATGCTGCCAGTCTCACCATGCTCAACGATCTTGCCCATCAACATGAACACACACTCTTCGCTGGCCCGGCGCGCCTGGGCCATGTTGTGAGTGACGATGAGGATGGTGTACTGCTCGCGCAGCTGCCAGATGAGTTCTTCAACCGCCTCGGTGCCCTTGGGGTCCAGGGCTGAGCAGGGCTCATCCATAAGCAACACCGACGGCTGCACCGGCAGCAACCTGGCGATGCAGAGCTTCTGCTGTTCTTCAAGTCGCAGGGACAGCGCGCTGCTGTCCAGGTGATCCCGCAGCCGATCCCAGAGCAAGACCTTCTCGAGGGCTTCCTGGACGATCCCATCACGTTCATCAGCGCTCAACTCCCCGTGTCGAGGGTCATGGAGCTTATGGGCAAACAGGATGTTGTCTCGGACTGACAGGGGCAACGGATTAGGACGCTGAAATACCATCCCCACATGGGTTCGCAGCCTGGCCAGATCGACGCTCTCCTTATGAATGTCGTGTCCCAACACCTCCACACTGCCCTCGGTGCGAACGTAGCCCAGTCGATCAGTGATTCGATTGACGCTCCGCAGCAAAGTGGACTTGCCACAGCCCGAGGGGCCAATCATCGAAGTAATGCGACCGCGGCGAACCTTCAGATCCACATCGAACAGGGCCTGAAAGCTGCCGTACCAGAGCGAAAACTGGCGGGTCTCGATAGCGGGTGCGATATCAGCCAAAACGCCCCTCCAGATACTCTCTCGTACGATTGTCTTGCGTCCCACCGCAAAACAAGGTCTCGGTCTCGCCCACTTCCACCAACTCGCCGCCGAGCATAAAGGCCGTTCGATCGGCCAGGCGCCGGGCCTGCTGCACCAGGTTGGTGACCAATACGATGGTCAACTCCTCGCGCAGAGAGCGAAGTACATCCTCAATGCGCATGGTGGTCACCGGGTCCACCGCGATGGAGAACTCATCCAGCAGCAGGACTTCAGGTTCCTGGGACAAGGCCCGGGCAATGGTCAGACGCTGCTGCTGGCCGCCCGAGAGCAGACTGCCTAAGGTGTCGAGGCGGTCTTTCACCTCGTCCCACAGCGCCGCCCGGCGCAAGCAACGCTCGACAATGGCGTTTAGTTCTTCCCGGTTCCGGATCCCACGCAAGCGCGGCGACAGGGCAACATTTTCGAAAACACTGAGCGGCAGTCCGACCGGCAGGGGGAAGACCACTCCGATGCGCTGGCGCAGTGCATAAACATTGCGCCATTCGCGCACATCACGGCCGTCCAAAGCGATGCGACCACTGACCCGCATTTCCGAATTAAAGTCATCCATGCGGTTAATTGCCCGCAGCAGCGAGGTCTTGCCGGCCCCGGCCGGGCCGATAATGCCGAAGATCTCGTGTTCCTTGACCTCACAGCTGAGTCCAGAGAACGCTTTCTCTGCGCCGTAGTGCACCGCGACATCGCTGAAGGAAAGCTTGGCGTCGTTCACCATTTACGCCTACCTCGAAGCTTGGTTCTCAATGCGACGGAAATCGCGTTCATAGTGAGCACCATCCCCACCAGCACCAGGGCAACTCCATAGGGAAGGCCTTCGGGAACATTGGGCACCTGCGTCGAGATAACGAACAGGTGCAGGGACAGCGCCATGGTCTGGTCAAACACGCTCTCTGGCAGGAAGGGAAGGAAGAAGGCAGCCCCGGTAAACATGATCGGGGCAGTCTCCCCGGCGGTTCGCGAGACCTCGAGGATGACCCCGGTAAGGATGCCGCTGACGGCATTGGGCAGGACCACCCTGCGAATGGTCTGCCAGCGAGTAGCTCCCATATTCCAGCAGGCAGCACGAAAGGCCTGGGGAACGGCCTGTAGAGACTCGCGCGTTGAAACGATCACGACTGGCAGGGTCATCACCGCCAAGGTCAAACTAGCGGCCAGGATGCTGGTGCCAAAGCCCGCAAAAATCACAAAGGCGCCAACCCCAAACAGGGCATGGACGATGGAAGGAACACCGGCCAGATTGATGATCGCCAGGTTGATGAGGCGAGTAAGCTTGTTGTCTGGGGCATATTCACTGAGGTAAATAGCCGCAGCGACGCCCACCGGAACCGATGCCAGCAATGCAACAATCACCAACCAGATTGTGCCGATAAGAGCCGGAAAAATGCCACCGGCGGTCATACCGTTGGTCGGCTCTTCAAACAAGAACTCAATGGACAGCATCGGGGCGCCCCGCATCACCAATACCGTGAGGATGATGGCGACCGGCAGGATCAATAAGATGGTCATCACCAACAGCCCGGCCTTAACCCAGCGCTCGCGCTGAGCGTCACGAAGAGTTCGCTCGGTAGCTTCGAACATGGTCAGGCCCTATCGGAACGGCGCACGAAGACGTCGGCTGCGAGGTTAATGGCAAAGGTGACCACAAACAGCAGAATCCCCAAGGTAAACAGGGCCTGGTAGTGGTCAGAGCCCACCGCGGTCTCGCCCAGTTCTGCGGCGATTGTCGCGGTCAGGGCGCGCACCGAATCAAAGGGGCTACTCGGCAGATTGATGGAGTGGCCGCTGGCCATCAGCACCGCCATGGTCTCGCCAAAGCCACGCCCTACCCCCAGCAGGATTGCCGCCACCAGGCCATGCCGGGCAGCAGGTAGCGCCACCCGGAAGGACACCTGCCAGCGGGTGGCACCCATCGCCTCTGCAGCCTCTCGATAGCTGTCAGGGACCGCCTTGAGCGCATCCTCGGCGAGGGTGGTCATAATCGGCGCAGCCATCAGGCCCAGGATCACTCCGGAATTCAGCACGTTGAGCCCGATGGGTACGTCAAACAGCTCAATGATCAGGGGGTTCATGATGCTCAGGCCGATGAAGCCCCACACCACAGAGGGAATGGCCGCCAGCAGCTCGACCAGGACCTTGAGCAGCTCCTTGGTACGTCCCGTCGCGAACTCGCTGATGTAGATGGCTGCTCCCAGCGAGAAAGGCACAGCCACCAGCATCGCCAAACCGGTAACGCTGGCCGTCCCGACAATGAGCGCCAGAGCCCCATAGGTCGGATTGTTGTCGGAAGTCGGTCGCCACTTGGGCGAGCCAAAAAACTCGACCAGATCGAACTCATCACCGACCAGAAAGCCGACCCCTTCTCTGGTTATGAAAAGAAAAATGCCCAGGATCAGGACAACCGCCGAGAAGCCGCCGACAAATACAAGAACGGCGACAGCTTTGTCGATCCACCAATTGGCAGTGCGGCGATCTGCCAGCTTTACCTTGGAAACCTCCATGGTCAGCAGGCTCTCTCACCCCTCAGGATCTCCATCAAGGCCCGAATCTGCGCCGAGACCTCACGGAACTGTCCAGCCAGCTCCCCCTCTTCCACATCCCACTCAAGATAGATGGTGTTGAAAGGAACCTTGGGAATATGCTGCCGAGCACCTCGACCGAGACCGACAATGAGGTGATAGCGCTTCAGGCGCTCCCGCTCCTGAGCGAGAGAACGGGGCACAGCACCCCCGAGGTCCAGACCGGCGCTGTTGGCCAGCTGGACCATCTCATCGTCAAGCTGCTCCGCACAGGACCAGCCCGCACTGGAGAACTCACCGCTATTGGAAAAGACCTTGCGAGCGAAGGCTTCTGCCAGCTGGCTTAGTGAGTCGTTACCAGCATCGGCGAACAGGATTCGATAGACCTTGGGCTCCTTGGTCTCGCCGGTAACGGTAAAGACGGTTTCCTCGCAGATGTTCTTGGACTGACCGCCAACCCGCTCCAGGTTCTTGCAGACATCAAGCAGAGCGAAGAGGTCCTTGAGGGGGCGACTGGAGCCTTCCTGCAGTAGGTTCTTGAAGACCCTCGAGTAGGTCTTTTCGATATCGTAAGCGGTAGCCATCAGCGCCTTGGCCTGCTCTGCATTACGGTCGGCCCAGCACCCGATCGCCCGCTCAAACATGCCCAGCGACTGAGCAGCCAACAGCTTAATGTCGGCGGCCACATCCGCTGGCGGTGGCTCCGACAGCTTAACCGCCTCTCGAGCAATGTTTACACCGTAGTCACCGGTTCGCTCGAGCTCAATATCAAGCCGCAACACGGATGAAATGAAGCGCAGGTGTCCAGCTGCCGGAAAGTGAGTGGCAACAAAGGCGTGGCACATGGCGTCAAGCGCGCGAGTCTCTCGATTGATCGGCTTGTCGTACAGCACCACCTGATAACAGCGTGCCGAGTCGCCATCCAACAGACCTAGTACGGCATTATCGAGACCCAGCCGGACCATCTCGGCCACTCCCTGGACCCGTGCCTCAATGGCATTGAGATCCGCTAGAAGCCTGGACTCATAAAGGCTGCTCATCGAATCCCTTCCTTTCCCCTGAAGTCACGCGCAATCAGCAGCAGGCTTAACCGGCGCGTAGCCCTTCTTCAAGATCAGGCACTGCCCCACATCAGAGAGGATCCAATCCAGGTACTCCTTGAGAGCACCAGTAGGCTGACCTGAGGTGTACAGAAACAGCGGCCGCGCGATAGGGTAGCTGCGATCAATGGCAGTCTCAACACTGGGCGCGACACAAGCCGCCTCTGTGCCGTTCTTGATGCACGGCATCTTGATGTGGTCGTTGGCGTAGGCCAAACCGCTATAACCAATTGCGCAAGGTGTAGCAGCTACCAGCTCAACCACGTCCTTGCTGCCATGCATGTCACGGGACCCGAGCTTGTACTCACCCTGCTTGCCCAGCACGGTCTTCTTGAAATAAGCATAGGTTCCGGAATTGTTCTGCCTGCTGATCCGGACGATCTCATCGCTGCTGCAGCCCGGAACTTCGACCCCCAACTGACTCCAGCGCTCAAGGCTCCCACCCTCTCCATAAATGGCCTTAAGCTGCTCGATGCTCATCTCTGCGAGCGGGTTGCCCGGGTGAAGATAGACAGCGAGAGCGTCGAAACCGGCCACATGCTCAATGGGCTCAATGCCCTTGGAGCGAGCCATCTCCATTTCACGCTCCTTCATGGCGCGACTGGAGTTGGCGATATCAACGGTACCGTTGAGCAATGCGGAAATGCCGGTTCCAGAGCCGCCGCCAGTGACCGCAACTGCAACCCCGGGCTTCACATCCCGGTAGGCATCCGCCCAGGCCTGAGCCACATTCACCAGAGTGTCAGAACCCTTGTTCTGCAGGACAACCCGCGAAGACTTGGAGGCCACTGCCGCACCGTCTTTGCCGCCAGCATCGCGGTCGCTGCGAGCGCAGCCTGAACCCAGCAAGATCGCGAACACCAGGCCGAGGTGCAGATGAAAAAGATGAGATGAACGCTTCATGGTCATGATCAAAGTCCTTACCGTTTTACCGAGTTGTTAACTCGGCTTGTACGTTCTGAGAGTGTCACCAAGTGTGACGTTTACGTGACAACTTCAGGTGCAAAAAATGGGCGCAAGCCGATTTCGGCCTCTTAACCACCGCAATCGGCACCACAATCCACTGTCAGAATGCAAGCTGCAGTTGCATGCGGAAGGCGTGAGCGGCGGGGGTGTCCTCATCGTCGTCCCAGGTGTGGAAGTAGTCCGCCTGGATCTTCCAGGGGTGCCCGCCCGGGTACCAGCTGAGGCCGCCGCCAACCGCATTGTTGGCGCTCAACGAGGTCTCGTCGCCGAGCGGGCGGATCCCGCTATAGCGCGCAGCAAACTCGATGGGGAGGCGGGGAATCATAAAGCCCGCCTGGACCGCCCAGCCGAGCCCGTTCCGAGCAGGAGTGACCACCGTGCTCCCCTCGCCGGGGCGACGAGTACCGTTGCGCAGGTGGAACTCACCGGTACTGGAGAAACCACCGAACTTGAAGACATAGTCGACGTTCATGGAATGGTAGTCGGTGGTCCCCCCATCCTCGGGCGTGGTGCCGAGCACCCCACGCAGGCCCTGGCTACCGTGATGGAACGAGTAGGCGGCACCGATGGCCAGCTTCGGCTCGGGGTTCCGCGCCATGTCGGCCTCCTTGTAGTCCTTGAACTTGCCAAATGGCAGGACCTCGAAACGGCCGAGATAGTGCAGCTTGAAGTCGGGCGTTGCGTTCTTGTCGCCGAAGTCGCGGCCTTCTCCCATGTACACGCCGAGGTAGTACCGAAGCCGACCGCCCAAGCCACCCAGGTCCTTGGAGCGGATGTCGAAACCGATGTCGCGGTCGTGATTGAACTCGCCGTTTGCGATGGACCGGTCGACGAGCTGCAGATCGCCCGAAGAGACAACCCGCTGGCGGGAGTATGGAATCTTGTACTGACCGACTCGCACAGTCAGGTCTCGGAGAGAATCGAACTCCAAGTACCAGGTAAGCAGCGGGGTTCGGTGGGGGACGCCATCCTTCATGCTCAAGTCACGAGGCGAGAAGGCCAACTCGATCTTGAACTTATTGTGCTTGTTGAACGCGTGGCCCTTGAACTGGACCCGCGCGCGTCGGATCTGAAACACGTGCTCGGGCGGTCCTTCATCGCCGGTGACCTGGTAGCGCAGCTGAACCCGAACTCGGGTAGCGAGCGAGAATGCACCGTTCTCGGAGGTAAGGGTCAAGCCCGTGCCGGGCTTGTAAAGGTTCATGCCATTGGCGACGGGCATCTTCTTGAACCGGAGCAGAAGTTCGGGCGACTGCAACGGGTTGACCTCCTTGCCTTGGTCACGGGCCTCGTTCGCCTCGGGCACCTCCGACACGGGCTCGACCTTGGTCGCGGGCTCCGCATCGGTGGCGAGATCGGCGTCCGTTTCTGTATCGCCGGACGCCGGACTCGCCTGGGCTTCCTGGGTCGACCCGTCGGACTCGTCGCTTGAGCTCGAGCTCGACTCTGCGGAATCCTCAGAGGCCGCGCCAGCATCCTTAGACCTGGAGCTCTCTTCATCCGTTGCCGAACTCGAGCTCTCTTCGTCCGTTGCCGGACTGCCACTCTCTTCGGCAACCACGCGCCCGGAAAGCAGGAACATGGCTAGCAGTACAACGAGACCCATGGTTGAATTTCGTAACAAGCGCATGAAAAAACTCCTTTTAAAAATCTTTCGCCGCTGACGCAGGGAGAACAGCTACTGCGATCTGTGATGGTCAGTAAATGACATGACAAGGTGACAACGAGGTGACAGATAAGTGACAGTTAGGGGCCATCACAGGCTAACTGCATGGACAGCAGGGATTGATTGAGGGGTTCTCCAACTGCAACTCCACCAAATGCTTTATGTATGGTGGCACCTACTCGCAGTCAGAGGACAGATCAGAGCAATGCAAGGAAGCCTGATAAATTGGACCGCACCCCTCCTGAGCATCCTCCTGCTCGCCGCAACGCTAAGTGGCTGCGGAGAGTCGGAGCAGGAGAAGGCCTGTAAGGACGCCCGGTGGGCGGCTAAGGCGGCCTGGAACGAGGCAGAGCGCGAACTCAAAGAGCTGCGCGTCTGGCTCAAGGAGTACGACGTCTGGTTTCTCCAGAGCCGCCACCCCAACCAGCGCATCGGCCCGCTGATGAAAGAACGGGAGAAGAAGTGGACCATGTGGGACGGAGCCCGCAAGGCCGCCGAGGACGCCGGCGAACAGGCCTGGGAAAAACCAACCAAGGCAGTGTTCACCTCGCGCAAGGCCGGCCAAACCTGCACAGAGGCCGAGCGGACCAGCCCACCGGTGCAGAAACGTGGCGGGGCCGATGCCAGCGACGATGAGCCAGACGATGTGACTGCCCTGGAGTGGTATGGACCAGGGCGCGCAGCGCTCAAAGCCTGTGCAGAGGCCAGCACCAGGGGCGAGCTGGCATGGAAGATGTGCCAGTTCAAGGAGCCGATCTCCGCCGAGGAGCGCGCCCTCGAAGCGACGACCTATGAGTTCTTCTAGGCGGCTGGCTTAAGCGCTGGGTTCCCCACCCTGCGCAGGGCAACCAACCAGCCAGCCAAGGTCAACAGCGAGACCAGCAGGCCGAGGAACAGGGCACGCGATCGAAACCGCAAGCGTAAGGCCCCGGTATGGGATGCCGGGACTTCCAGCGCCAACAAGCCGTCATGCTCGGTGACCAGCAGGCCTGCCGGGCCAGCATCCAGGGACCAGTCGCGGTGATAATTCTGGTTGATCAAAACCAATGCCGGCCCCCCTACATCCAGCTCAAAGCCGATCTCATTCGGCCCCATGCGCAAGGAGTGAGCTCGCCCTTGCCCCCGCTCCAGCCAAACCTCTCCTTTCCAATCGCGATTGAGCAGAGCCTGATCAGCCCGGGTCCAGGTGTAAAGCGGCTGAATCGCCGGCGGGCGCTCAGGCGGCAGGTCTTCGGCCGGATACATAACCCCCACATTGCTGCGCGCTGCCAGATAGGGGGCGAGGTTGTAGCCCTTACGCCCCGGCGCAGGTGAGTCCAAAGCCAGAATTGTGTGGAAGCCGTTGAGTGCCTCGTCAGGCGGGCTCACTGCGCGACCCAGCGCGTCCACGAAGACGGTGGGCTCGGCCAGGCGGCCATCCGCACGTTCAGCAAACACCGACCCAAACAGGGAGGCCGAGGCCAGACCCTGGGGCAGCAACGCCAGCCCGATCAGCAACAGCGGGACCGCAGGACGCGCCAGCATTCCGCCCCGCAGCCGAGCACGCTCCAGCAGCCACGCAAAGCCCAACCCAGCGCTCAACGCCAGCCACAGGCCCATGAAGTAAGAGCTGTAGCGATAGCTCTCACGAATCGCTGAGAAGCCAGGCAGCCAGTGCACCAGACCAAGCAAGCTGAAGTTCCAGCCCTCACCAGACTCCCAGCCCATCAGCGCAGTGATCACCAACAGTGCCGCCAGCGGCAG
The DNA here is from genome assembly GCA_002433485.1 of Deltaproteobacteria bacterium UBA6601. GTDB lineage: Bacteria > Myxococcota_A > UBA796 > UBA9615 > UBA9615 > UBA6601. The sequence goes on along the minus strand of DJIF01000127.1, from coordinate 2,338 downwards.
CGCTCGTCTCCGACAGCAGACAAAGGCCAGCAGCGCCAACAGCCCGGCGATCAGACTCATGCCCGCGTGGTCATATTCCAGGGCCAGGGGAATGCCTCGCGCGTCGTAGCCGGTGCGCTCCGGAGTCATTGAGAACAGGCCCAGGGTCGGCCGCACCAGCATCGACCACCACGAGGCTGGATCGGCATAGTCGTGGTTGCGCCAGCCGCGATCGACCACCAGTTCGATCATAGGCAGGAACTTCACTGCGCCCAGCCCAGCGCAGCTCACCAGAGCCAGCCATAAAGCCCTGGCCGCCTGGCGCGCGGCCAGGGCCGCCCACAGTGCCAACTGCAGTACTGCAAAAGCCAGACACAGCTGCATCTGCACCGCGCCCACCGCCAGCAAGGCAGCAGCAGCGCCAATCCACAACAGCGACGCACGACGATCTACGACCCGCGAGGCACGCAGAACCAAGGCCATAAAGCCGGGCAGCAGCGCCATAAAGCTGCTCTCATAAAAGCCAACAGCGACCCCCCCGGGGATCCAGCCGCAGACTGCAACCATCAGGCCGGTCACCAGGGCCGCCC
>DJIF01000127.1:0-1467 GCA_002433485.1 Deltaproteobacteria bacterium UBA6601 | reverse complement strand
CAGGCCGGTCACCAGGGCCGCCGCCCGGTCCAGGCCGAGCCACTCTCGGGCCAGAGCGTAGCTGCCCAGCGCCCCGACCAGGAGCAAAAAGACAACGTTGAGCTTCATCCCCAGCGCCTCGCCAAACAGCAGGATCGGCAACAGGCTGAGACTGAAGCTGCCATCAGTGGGGTGGGCGTAGGAAGGAAATCCACCTTCAAGGAAGGGATTCCACAGGGCGAAACCGCCCTGGGCCAACAGACCATCGCGGGTAAAGCTGGCGTGCTTGGCGGCCTCCAGCCAGTCATAGGCGCGATACAGATCGTGGTGGACGATTGCTCCCGGATTCTTCCACAGCGGCGCGCTCACCGCTGCGCACACGGTGCCCAGGAGCCACAGCGGCCAGCTGCGCGCCAGAAACCGGCCCCTGCCCCTGCCCGCTGCCATCAGCTCTCCTCTCCTTGCTCCAGCACCCTGACCACATCCACCTCGAAGCTACCGCAACGGGTGCTCAGCAACAGGGTACCGCGCTGCTCGTCAGCAACGATGCGCTTGTTCTTGCCACCCAGCCGTAAGCGCCGCAGCAGCTGGCCATTGTCCAACGAGCGCAGCTCCAGATCGTTGTGAAACATACTGGTGCTGGCCAAGATCCGCTGCTGGGGGAGGATCGCCAGCGACCGCACTCCAAAACCACTGCGGATGCGACGCAAGGGACGTAGCTGCCGAGCGTCCACCACCTGAATCGAGGACTCGTAGAACCTCGATATGTAGAGTTCCTCAGTGAGCGGATCACCGCGCACCTCGTAGCTGAAGCCGCCCACATCGAGCCAGCGCTCCAAGGCTCCGCTGTCTGCCTGCAGTTGACGCAAGCGAAAGCCCTGGGCCAAAGAGACGCTGTAGAGTGCTGGACCCAGCGGCTCGGCCCAGGCTACCGCGGTGAGATCCTCAAGATCACCAAAGGAACCCTGGGCGGTGTAGTCGGCCAACAGCTCAAGCCGACCGGAGGCCAGTTGGTAGGCGTAAAGCCGCGGCGACCCCTCGCAGCCGGCCAGCAAGCGGCCGCGCTGCTCCTGCCACAGCAGGCTGCTCACCCAGCAGGGCACGGTGGCCAATACCGTAGGGACGGCAGCTTCGGTCAGCGGCAACTGAATGAGGGAGGTGCTGCGCTCCTCAAGCGGCCCGGCGATGTGGCTGGCAAGGAAGCTCTGGGCAGCAGGCACAGCGATGATCTCCTCAGCCCCACCCCTACGCACCTGCACATCATGCAGGGGGGCCTCAGCCAGGCGACCCTCTGGTCCGCGCTCATAGACCCGAATGCGGCCCTGCTCTCGCTGCACCAGCGCCACCGCGTCCGCTCCCAGCGAGGCAACGGAGAAGGCACCACATTCCTTACCTATGGCGGTGACTCCGGGAACTTCGCGGTCCGGACAGCTGGGCTGTACCGCAAACAGCTGAATCGCGATCACCGCCAGCGCGAGCGCGGTAAAA
>DJIF01000044.1 GCA_002433485.1 Deltaproteobacteria bacterium UBA6601 | reverse complement strand
ACCCGCCGATAGCGCTCTGGCAACTCTCCTTCGAAAAAGCAATGCAGGGCCGTAGGGCGGTCCAGATAGGTCAACAGATAAGGACTGATCACAAAAGAAGCGAGCATGGTGTCGTCCGGCTCGCTTGCATCGGCAAGGAAGCGGGCCAGATCACTGAAAGAATCAGCTGAAAAAACAGTTACCGGATCCATCCTCGGCGACGCACCAATACCGAGAGGCTCATGTAGCCCGGGCAGGCGATCTGTTGACTGGAGCCCAGCCCACAGGACCGCAGCAGCCATCATCGAGCGGAGTAGCATCCTCCTGCGACACACCGCAGCAAAGCCCAGGGCCAACAGGACGACCAGGGCCAGCGCAGCAAACAGCTGCAGTTTTCGAAACAACAGGTAGGAGCCAACAAAGCTGAGCGCTAGCCAGAGAATGAAGTGCGTTGCGAGCGGCGGGAGCGGCTCAAGGGGTCCCAGGCCTTGCAACAGCCCCCGGGGTAGTGGCGCTGGAACACGCTGCTCCGCTGTATGACGTTGCCAGCTTTCAGGACGCCACCAACGGCACAGAATCCAGCCGCCCGGTGCAGCGGCCAGCAGCAAGGGCGGCCAGTCCCGCAACAGGCGAGCCAGGGTCGGACTCTCGTAGTTACCCGTCCAATAATGGCGCGCATGAAAAGACAGCACCTCGGGGTCCAGCGGCTTAGCTCCCAGAAAACGTAGCCTCGCCCACAGGGTCTCCCAAGCGTGGTCATAGCCAAGCTCCCTCGGCAAGGCGACACGCAATACAGCAAAGAGGACCAGGGCCAAGACCGGCCAGAGGAGGCGCGGGGACCGCGGGGCGATACGGGCAAGAATCAGCGTGATGAAGAGGGCCGCGGCGGCGATCAATGGCGTACTTGTGAGGTAACGGTCGAACTGCAGACTCAGGGGAAGCGGAACCAGGGCCAAAGACGGAACCATAAAACCCAGTAGACCGAGAGCGAGCATGCCGGGACGAGCCCGTGCCAGCCAGTGAGAAGAGGCCACAAAGCCCACCAGCATCAGCACGTAAAAAGACACCAGCTTCCAGCACAACAGCGCGAACGCCAGAAACACTCCGGAGGCGAGCGCGGTCGCGAAGCGAGGCCGCTGAGACCAGGATGCAAGGGCTGCCAGGTGCCAGACTAGTAAGGGCACAGCCAGATCTTCGCGCAGCAGCGCCTGTCCAGTGCCGCGCTCGGCCACCGCCAAGGCCACCGCCCAGGCAAGCGCGGCCAGCAGCGAGGCGTCTCGCCGCCGACTTACTGCCAGCGCAAGCAAGGCTAAGGGGAAAACCGAAGATGCCGAGATCAACCGAGTCAGTAAGCGCGCATAGGCGGCCACATCATCCTCACTGTCGGCAAAGCGTTGAAACAGTCTTCCGTAGAGCAGCTCCTGCAGCACCGTATCGGAAAATGGAGGGTAGCCATCGGGGGCCTGCATCTGCCGATCCAGGATCGGGATCTCACCTCCCTCAGCAACCATCCGAACGTAACGAAAGCGTTGCGCAGACTCCATCCAGAAACTGGTTCGGTCATCACCAACAGTACTCAAGAAGTGATACTGCTTGAGCCCGACCGCGCCAACGTAAAGGGTGACCAGAGCCACCACATAAATCGCCAGCAAGGCCACCTCACGCGCAGGGTCTCGCCGCCAGGCTTCCAGTAGACGAGCCCTCCTACGCTCGATCTGAGCCCTGATGTGAGGAGACAGCAGCGGTCCCCCCGGCTGATAACCCCAGTTCTCAGCCACCAGGCACACCTCCAGGATTCGGCTCTGTTCGCGGACCTAACAGTGGAGAGGTCTGCAGCGACCGATTGCCAAGAACATAGAGTCGGTCCCGCAGTAGATTACCCAGGGAATGGAAAGGTCTCTCCTCAAGTACCGCACTAGCGTCCCCAGCCGCCCGCTCCAGCTGCCCTGTCATCAGATGAACTGCCCCGCGCACTGCACGCAGCTCTCTCTTGCTTGATCCCTCGCTCCTCGCAATGGAAACATCGAGCAAACCCAAGGCCCCCAGCTCGTCGCCTTGCCCGAGCAGGTTCATCCACGCTCCCTCAGCGAGCCCAGCTGAGGACTCAAGGAACTCACTCGAGTCCTGCTCCAGGCGATACCTGGCCAGATGAATCAAAGCTCCTGGATCAGGCTGCAAACTCAGGCCCCGCGCAAGAGTCTGACGAGCCGCATCAGCAAGCCCACGACTGCCCAGGTAGGCGGTCCTGGCCAGGTAGCGCCGCGCCAATACGCGGTGAGCAGTAGGATCCTCTGCATAGTCGACCGCAGCGACCATCGGAGCCAGGGCCTGTCGCCACAGGAGCTGCTCTAGGCGGAGACCTGTCTCAGCTGCAGGCATCCGCGGGGCAACCGCGCTGCTACTCCCTGAAACAAGTCGATACAACAGCCCTTCGGCCTGCTTGCTGTATTCCAGTTCAGGAGGGACAAAGACCTCATTAACCAGTAGCGGTCTCCACCGCAGCGAGCGCGCCAGCAGCCGCAATTCGTGCTCCTGACGAACCCTCGCTGGAACAGCTCTCAGCGCATCCCTACCCGAGAGTGATGGGAGGTCGAGAGCCACGCCGCGCGCCTGTAGCGCATCAAAGATCGGCTTATCGAGCTGCAATAGAGGAACCAACTCAAGGTCGGCACGGCGGCCGTTCCAGTACCGCTGATAGAGGCTGGGATAGAGCCACGAGTCTCCTGCCAGAGCAACAACCCCGCCAGCTGGAGCGCCGTCCAGCAAGGCATCGGCCAGCCGCGCTGGAGCTCTCCGCGCCGAAGCGTCGACCCGCTCCAGACTACTGAGCAGCGGCCCGAGCAACACAGCGCACACCAGGCCAAACATCAACGCTCTCAACAAGGGTGGTCGCAAGCGCGCTGCTGAAGCGACCACCAGCTGAGCACCAAGGCCTGCAGCGCAGGCAAGCACCGCCAGCGGTAGCAGCAGATATCCCCAGAGGTCAGGGTTGGCGCCACTGAAAACGCCTTGAAAAAGGGAAGGAAGCACCCCCCCGACCAACAGCAGAAACCCCGCAAGAACCATGCGCGGGTCCCTTCGCGCCAGATAGAATGAGCCAAGCGCCGCCAGAAGCAGGGCCAACGGGCCCAGATGGGCAAAAGCGAGATCAATATGGGCCACCAGGTTGGCCAGCAACTGGCCATCTTCCATCTCGAAGGAACGTCGATAAGGGCCTGCGCTAACCGACCACCAGAAACGCTCAAGAGTCTGAGGATGCGCAAAGTCAAGCACCGGTCCCTGCAGAGACCGCAACGGCAACCAAAGGTACTGCCCCAGAGCCGGCACCAGCAAGAGCAATCCCGCCAGCGCTCCCCGGCGCAGCGAAGCAGGGCCAGCGCGCCACGCCAGAACCAATAGACCGGGAACGGCAGCCACCAGTACCGCATAGTGAACAGCGCCGCAGACCGCCAGGCAGAGGGCGGCCAGAGCCGGCCCCCTGGCCCCAGCTTGGAGCAGCGCGTTGACAGCTCCGAGAAGTAGCAGAAGAGCCAGAGCATAAAGCTCGGGTCGAACAGACTGAGCGACTGCCGCGGGCGAGCAAGCCAACAATCCGCCAGCAAGCAGCCCCGCACAACTCAAGCTGGGAACAGCGCTGGTGCAGGGCTCCACGAGTCGCGCCGTGATGACGGCAGCAAGAGCCGCAGCCAGGGCGAGACAGAACGCGCTAAACACAGTCAATCGAAAGGACAACTCCCCAACGGGGAGCAGAGCTGCCAGAGCAGCAAGACTTAGATAAGCAGGTTGACCTGGCGGATGCGCAACACCGAGGGTCCCAGCGGCGAGCGCCAACTCACCGCTATCAAACCAGGTCACACTCGGCGCGGCGAGGGCGAGCGACAGCATAAAGCTCAGGGCCCCGACCAGCACGCCCAGCCGCAGCAGCATCAACGGAGCTCCCGACGAGCATCCTGAATCGCCGAGTAGTAGGCCCGCAACAAGCCAGCATGGCGATCAACCGCAAGGCTCTGCTCGGCCATCTCGGTCAGCAAGCCCCGTCGAACCGTGTGCAGGTAGGCGCTCTCTTGTTCCCTTGACTGGGCCTTTAGACCAGGCAGTTTTTCCACCACTCCATGGCGCTGTAAGGAGTTCGCCAAACCCGAGTTCAGATCCTGCTCTCTAAGCTCCAGAAACAGGGCGTCGTGCGCACCAGCTGCGCGATGGACATCGAGGGGAAGGTCGCGAAGCGCCGGGATCCAGGGCAGGCCAGTACCCGGAATAATCGCCCCTGCCGCTGCATCAATACCCAATAGCCGGGCTTGCTCATGCGGATGACCAAGCAACACCCGATGGACCAGCGTTAGATCGGCGCGCCTCCGCTCAACCCCCTGAAGATAGCCCCAGGAAAAGGCAGTGTCGTTCCCCGAAGTAAGCAGCACACTGCCTGGAGGGAGCGCGGCTGCCTGCGAGTAGGCAAAGCGAGCGGGAAGAAAGTTGGCGGAACGATCCGCCTGATGACCATCGAGAGCCTGCGGCAAGACAACCCAGGTCAGCAGTAGGAAAGTAGCGGCCCGCAGCACCCAACTCGGTCGGCCCAGCAGACCGACAGCAAGAGTGAGCGCCGCCAGCGGCGCAGCAGGCAGAGCGCCGACCAGCAGATAGCCCAACACATCCGGGTTGTCCGCATAGAGTTTATTCTGCAGCGCCATGGTCAACAGATTGCCCACCCACCACAGCGGCAAGGCAACCACCAATGAACGAACCAGGCGAGCTCTGCTCCAGGCAAAGCCAGCCACCGCAGAAAGCAACAGCAGCAGTGGTGTGCCCGCCCGGCTACTCTCCTCAAGGAGCAACTGCAAGTTATGCATAAGGCTGGGCGCCTCGGCACCGAAATTGGAGGCAAAGTCACGAGCCAGCAGCACATCCAGCAGAGCAGCTGGATGATCCGGAATGCCCCACGACCGCTGCGGGAGCGCCAAAGCTCTAAGAGGAAGCCAGGCATTAGCACTATAGCCAACCGCAAAGGACAGCCCCGCGACCAGCAGCTCGCGGCGAGTCGGGCGCTCCCAAAGCAACACGACGACACCTATTGCTGGGAGGGCCGCAACGGTCAGCAGCGGATGAACACAAGCTGCAAGCCCTACCAGCAAACCGACCCCTGCACTGGCCCTAACTGAAGTGGTCAAAGCTGCGCAAGCCAGCGCGGAGGTCAACAGCAAGGCACACAGTGAGTACAGCTCAGCACGCACCCCCTGGAGCTGCGCGCCGAAGCCCAGCAGGACCAACAGGGGAGCAACAACAACTGCGAACCTCTTCACCACCGGAGAAAAGCCAAGCTCCACTGCCAGACTCCGGCTCAAAGCAGCAATGGGAAGCACACACAGAGCCAGCGCAACTGCCGACAACAAATTCACCCTGAAGGCAATGTCTCCGATCGGCAGCAGCTGAACAATCCGGGCCAGAGCCAGATAAGCCGGCTCTCCAGGAGGATGTGCAATGCCCATGTGCCAGGCGGCGCTGACCAACGAACCAGAGTCCTGCCATGCCAATGAGGGCGCGCAGCGCCAAAGAGCCAGGCCAAAAACCACTGCCACGAGCAGCCCATCGAGCCGCGGGTCCCAAGCGCGGGACTCTGACTCAATCAGTGGTGGCATCGTTGCCCTGCTCTCCATGCAGGCCTCGACCCACTACACCAAGGCCGGTATCACGGACGATGGCGCTGAACACGGCGATGTACCTGCTTGAAACCAATGAGCCCGGCTCAGCATCAAGTGACGCATCCCATTGCCAACGACCGCCGAGAGGATCTTCCGGGAGCGATAAGCCGAGTTCCGCAACCGACTCGGGACTTGGCGGTAGCTCTCCCTGTCGCTCCTGGTAGGTAGCGACTACCGATTCTGCACTACGCAGAGCAATCAGATAGCGCGTCTCAAGGATCTTGACCTCTACAGCGGTCCGCGCCGCCGACTCGGGCAATTGCTTCTGCTCCTCCAACAGAAAGGTCAGGCCAAGCTCTAGTTGCTCGGTCTCTGAATACAAAGAGGCGGCCAGATTGGCGAGATAGCTGGGCGGGGCGCGTCGGGGGTCCAGGAGCAGTGAATCGAGATCACCAGCCTCGCGCGCCGCAGCCATCGCCAACTCGGTTCGCCGTGCAGCATGGGCCGCCTTCTCCATATAGCGCGCAGATAACCGGCGGTCCTCCTTGTAGATGAAGTAGTTCATGGCGATAGCAAAGGGGAAGTACCACTCGTCAGGCAGGGCTTCTGAGCCCTTCTGAAAGATGAGATTGCTCTGGTCGACCAGAGCGCCATCGAGCCGCAACATGGTTCCGCCGTATTTGTAGGCTGCCCTGAACTCGGGATCGAGATCTGTCGCCAGGTTGATCATGTGATAGAGCCACAACTGCCAGCGGGCATGAGCACCGTAGCCCTCACCAAACATGGCGGTAGCCTTTACCCACAGCAGATCGGCAACCAGCATTTCGTAGCCAAGACTCGCGTGACGGAGCAAGCCTCCTGACGGCAGGTACAGCAGCTCATCCTCAAGCTCAATGCGCGGTGCCCAGGCATCGGTGTGCCGGTGCGACGAGTAGATACCCCCGGCAAGAACCGCCGCGGCAAGACAGATCCCAAGCACTCGTTGCAGGAGCATCACCACGCAGCGAGTCTAACCCGTGACGAAAAGGCTGGCATGGACGCTGGCTGGTGGGCCGGGGACAGCAACAAAAAGCCCAAGCAAATCAGCCCCGACAAGCGGGGCTGATAAGAAGATTGCTTTGGAGCGGGACACGGGATTTGAACCCGCGACCCCCGCCTTGGCAAGGCGATGCTCTACCACTGAGCTAGTCCCGC
>DJIF01000038.1:12266-20030 GCA_002433485.1 Deltaproteobacteria bacterium UBA6601 | reverse complement strand
CAGACCTGGTACCTGGACAACGACGGTGACGGCGTCGGTGGTTTCTGGCTCACCCAGGAGGCCTGCGACATGCCCTCTGGCTACGCTCCGGACCCCAGCGACTGCGACGACACCAACGCTGCGGTGTACCCGCAGGCACCTGAGCTGTGCGATGGCATCGACAACGACTGCGACAGCAGCCTGGGCAGCGACGAGACCGATGACGACGGCGACGGGGTGAGTGAGTGCGCCCAGGACTGCGATGACGCTGAGCCGCTGCGCTATCCGGGCAGCGACGAGCTGTGCGACGGCATCGACAACGACTGCGATGCAGCTACCGAGGCGGCCGGCGGTGAGGTGGACGCTGATGGCGACCTGTCGCTGAGCTGCGAGGACTGCGATGACGACCCTGCTACGGGCGCCGCGGTGCAGCCCGGGGCGACCGAGGTCTGCAACTCGGTGGACGACGACTGCGACGGCACCATTGATGTGGGCGCCAGCGACGAGAGCACCTGGTACTTCGACGCCGATGGTGACGGGGTGGGCGGCTTCCTCCTCACCCAGCAGGCCTGTGCTGCACCCACCGGCTATGTGGCCAGCAGCAACGACTGCGCTGAGCTGGACCCCAACAGCTACCCGGGTGCCCCTGAGCTGTGCGATGGCGCCGACAACGACTGCAATGGCCAGGTAGATGATGGTGTGGGTGCGAGCATGTGGTACGCCGACAGCGACGGGGACGGCTACGGTGATCCGGGCACAGTACAGTCGGCCTGCTCTCAGCCCAGCGGTTATGTAGGCAACTCATCGGATTGTGATGATGGCAATGCTGCTACGAATCCAACCAGCTACGAGATCTGCGATGGCATCGACAATAATTGTACTCAGGGTATCGACGAAGGCGGCGCTCTGAACGCGGCGGTCTGGTACCAGGATCTTGATGGGGATGGCTACGGCACGCCTGGTGCGCCGCTATCGGCTTGTGATCAGCCGACCGGCTATGCCGATAACGCCGCTGACTGTAACGATGACCCCAACAACGGCGGTGGGGACATCAACCCCAGCGAGACGGAAACCTGCAACAGCCTCGATGATGATTGCGACGGCGAGGTGGATGATGACGCGATTGATGCGAGTAGTTGGTACGCGGACGCGGACGCTGATGGCTACGGTGATCTCGCTGATGTTGTGCTGTCCTGTACACCGGTATTGGGGCGGGTAGAAGACTTCAGTGACTGCAATGATGATCCCGGTAATGGCGGTGCAGGTATCAATCCACAGGCGCTAGAGGAGTGCCGCGATTCAGTGGACAACAATTGCGATGGTGATGTGGCGCTTTTGTCCGCCGAGATTGGGGGGGCAGCCTGTCCCGCGGTGAGCTGCCAGGAAATTCTAACCACCCGCGATCTTCAGAACAGTCCTGCCAGTGGCGTTTATTGGCTGGATCCCAACGGTGATGGGGAATTTGAGATCTATTGCGACATGACCAGCCATGGAGGCGGTTGGACCCTGGTCATTCGGGCCGGCGATGGAACGGATCTGGTCACTCCCGATGTGACCGGTTCCTTTTTACCCTTTCCGACAGATCCCTCAGCGCCGGCGGCTGCAAGCCTTGAAAAACTCAGCGATGATCTCATCAATCAGATTCGGACCTCGTCGGATGCTTCAATTGGGTATTGGGTGACCACTCCGGGCTCCGGAACGGGTCTCTTTGGCGCTGAACTGTTTCATCGCTCAGACTGTGTATTTCAGCTTCATCAACTGTCCAGTCAGGTGAAGGCTACGACCTGTCATATGAGCACTGTCACCTATTCAACGAGCCCCAGTTGGGTGTCCGGTGGACACTTTCATGACGACAACTCTGACTTTGCCTGGGCATTTGGCTATGCCAATGAAGGTGATCAAGGAACCGGCCATGCCTGCTTCCAGAATGGGACAGGTCTTGGAGTGCACTATTCGTCAGGCTATGCGCCATTTCACCGAGGATGGTGTGCAACTGGGGACTGGGGGCTTGTTTTCGTCCGCTAGTCGGTCGCTGGCTGGTTGAGCTGTGGGCTTTTCAGGGCGTTGTCTCCCCGGCTGTGGGCTCAGCCCGCAGCCAGAGGGGATTCAGTTGTCGGCTACTTTGCCCACCACAATCCTGAACGGCCGTAAGTCCCACCCAGGCCGCAGCCATTCTGCCCCTGGCGCGCCCAATTTCGACCTGCGTAAGCAGGCCCATCGCAGGTGGGCGAGCCGCAGTCTTGAGCATTGTTATCGGTGTAGTTTGCGGGATCTGTTGAGTAGGAAGAACTCCAGGCGACCGGGCTGGTTCCGCTCCAGTGGTCCAGAGCGTTGGTTGCCGTGTTTTGATAGGCCCAGCGGGTGAAGGAGTCGCATTCAAAGCGGTAGAAGGGCCCCAGGCCGTTACGCCGGGTGTTGCCCAGAGTTCCGCGGTCGTTGGTCGCCGTAGTTGCCAGGGCGCCGATGTTTGAGTCGCTGGCTGACAGGTGACTGTGGCCGCCACTCCCGTCGGTCTTGGCTACCAGAGTCCATCCGCCCCCATCGTTGCTCATGTCGCAGGCGACCTGGAATGCTGCGCCAACACCATTGGCATTAATCCAATAGCTACCATCATTGCGCTCGCCCGCCTCATAGAGGGCCTTACAGTCACCGGCGGGACAACCGATTGTAAACCCAGCAACCCCTTCATCGACGAGCAGGTCGCAGTCATTGTCAGCCCCATCGCAAGCTTCGGAATTACCGGGAAAATTGTCGTCGTCGCTGTCATCGCAGTCGTTGTCCGCTGCGGTGGTCGGATCGCCGTCGTTGCCACAGCTGGGGACGCCGTCACCGTCGCCATCAAAGCCCTCATCTGAACTGCCGTCGCAGTCGTTGTCGGCACCGTCGCAGGCTTCTGAGTTGCCGGGAAAGTTAGCTGGGTCGCTGTCGCTGCAGTCATCGTCGGCAGTCCCTGCAGAGCCATCGGCTCCGCAGCTGGTCACCCCATCACCGTCGCCATCAAAGTCTTCATCAATGTTGCTGTCGCAGTCATTATCAGCGCCATCGCAGACCTCCGCATTGCCGGGGAAACTGCCTGGGTCGTTATCGTCGCAGTCATCGTCGGCCGTCCCTGCACTGCCATCAGCTCCGCAGCTGGTGAAGTTGTCCTCGTCCAGATCGAAGTCCTCATCGGTGTCGTTATCACAGTCATTGTCTGCGCCATCGCAGATCTCGGTGTTGCCAGGGTAATTGCTCTGTCCACCGGCGCTGTCGTCACAGTCCAGACCATTGGTCACTGCGCCGGCTATCGTGCCGCACTGGATGGTCAGCTGTAGTGGGTCGCCGAATCCGTCGCCATCTGCATCGACGTACCAGGAGGTCGCATTCAGGGCATTGTTGTCGGCACTGCCATCGCAGTCGTTGTCCAGTCCATCACAGATCTCGACGCCTCCTGGGTGGGCCGCTGGTGAGCCATCATCACAATCGAGGGCATTGGCGCTGGCAGCCCCTGGCAGGAAGCAGGCCGCCAGCGTAGCCCCCGGATCGCCGTAGCCGTCACCGTCGTTATCTACGTAAAAGGTAGAGGTGACCCCTTCGTCGATGCTCTGGTCGCAGTCATTATCGGCGCCGTCACAGACTTCGATGCCAGTGCTGGAGCTGGTGGCGTCCAGATCGTCGCAATCCCCTGCAGTGTCGGTATGCCCTGGTGGTGCGACGCAAGCGGTCACACTCACGGCAGCGTTGCCCTGGCCATCGCCGTCGGCGTCTACATACCAAAGTGTCGGAGCGGCAGCTCCTTCGTCGGTGGCACCGTCACAGTTGTTGTCCAGTTGGTCACAGACTTCTGCCGCAGTGCTGTTTACCGCAGCGTTGAAGTCGTCGCAGTCGCTTGCGTCAGAGACATATCCAGGGGGGGGCGTGCAGGACGTGGTCGGCGCCGAGAGATTACCGAAACCATCGCCGTCGGCGTCCAGGTACCAGAGTGCAGCAGCGGCTGCTCCCTCGTCGACTGTGCCATCGCAGTTGTTGTCCAGCTCATCGCAGACTTCGGTTGCGCCGGGATAGCGAGCTGGATTCAGGTCGTCGCAGTCCAGTGCGTTAGCGACGTAACCAGGTGCAGCTGTACAGGCCTCTTGGGAGAGGTGAGCCGCGCCATAGCCATCCTGGTCTGCATCCAGGTACCAGCTCGGAGCATCGACCGCGGTCTCATCGATGGAACCATTGCAGTTGTTGTCATGGCCATCGCAGACCTCGATGGCTACCGGGCTGGTCTGAGGGTTGTTGTCATCACAGTCGCCCGCTTCGGCGCACCAGTTGTCGGCATCGGCATCGGTACAGGTGGGGGAATCCTCATCGTCTCCCGCAGAGTCATCATCGTCGCCAGGGGGCGGGCAACTCAGCTGGGACCAGCAGTCCTGATCATCGCAATCGACGAAGCCGTCACCGTCGTTGTCGATGTTGTCATCGCACAGCTCAATCTGCGGGCTGTTGTCAGCATCTGCAGAGTCGTCATCGTCTCCTGCAGCGGGGCAGTTGGGATTGTCGTTGCAGTCCTGGTCCTCACAGTCGACAAAGCCGTCTGCGTCGTTGTCCTGCTGGTCATCACAGAGCTCACTGTCGGGGGCGAAGCCGACTTGAAGGGCAACACATTGGCCATCATTGGCGCGGGCTTCGCCTTCAGCGCAGGGTCCGGGACCACATGCAAAGGAGAGCAGTGCAAAGCAGATAAAAGCGGGGATTACAGCGGAACGCGGGGTCATAGTAGGACCGATCGTTGAGGAGGCGAAGAGGCTCAGTCCCTGGAGTATACGTTGCTCCTTGTAGGCGACTTCTCGCTGAGCTGCCGATAGGGCTACGCCGGTCCCGCTAGATCGGGGCGCTGCAGAGCCTTACGCTGTAGTGGGACATGGGGGGCGCGGAGTATCCCATAGGAGAGTTCCTGGGGCCTACCATGTCACCTCAATGCGCCCGTTGCCCCCACTTCCGGTCGTCGCAGAAAATACCGCGCCGCCAAGGCCTGAGCCCTGGGCTTGGGCAGGATTGCCCTGCGTCTGCCAGTTGCCGCCCTCCAGAATGCTGTTCGAGTTGCCTGGATCCGACCAGGAGGAGCCACCAGCCCCGCCGCCCGAACAATAGGTCCAGATGAAGCCGGCTCCGCCGCCACCAAAATAGCCGCTGCCGCCGCCGCCACCGCCACCATTAGCCTGCCCACCACCGGATTCCCACAGGTTCGCGCCAGTGCCTGTATTGCAGTTGCCGTTGACGCCGGTAGCAGTGCCGCCTCCGTCAGTTGTTCCAGGTTGTCCGGAGCACTGGTTTGCTGCGGTTCCGGTGACTGTGCCTCCCGAGCCTCCCTGGCTCTGGCTTGCACCGCTGCCACCGGTAGCTGAATTACAGTAGGCCGGAGGATTAGGAGGAGAGGGAGGGGGGACCGTCAGCAAGTTCTGACCATCCTGACCTTGAGTTGCGCCACCGGCTCCGCCGCGCCCTCCCTCTTTACATCCTGAGCAGCCGTCACTGCCACCACCGCCGCCGCCAGCTGCAACCAGCAGGCGGGTGCTGCCGCGCAGGAGGTAGGAGGCGCCCCCGCCGTCGCCGACGGAGTCGCCTCCCTCGGCGACCAGGACGGTCAGTGTTTCGCCACCAGTTACCGGGATTGTGGCCTGGGCAAAAGCTGCCCCGCCACCAGTACTCGCGATCTGGTTGCCGCCTGCGCCGCCGCCGCCCCACATGGAGACCGTCACCGAGTTGACCCCGGCCGGCGGGCTGAAGCTGTACTCACCGGGAGTGTCGTAGCTCAGATCTGAGACCAGAACAGAGTCGTCGTCATCACCAGTGGAGTCGTCGTCATCACCAGTGGAGTCGTCGTCATCACCAGCGGAGTCGTCGTCATCACCAGCGGAGTCATCGTCATCGCCAGCGGAGTCATCGTCATCACCAGCGGAGTCATCGTCATCGCCAGTGCTGTCATCGTCATCGCCAGTGCTGTCATCGTCATCGCCAGTGCTGTCATCGTCGTCGCCAGCGCAGTCTGGGGAGCCGGCGCAGTCGGGATCGTTGCAGTCCCACAGACCGTCGAGGTCATTGTCACTCTCATCGCTGCACTCCCCAGGGTCGTCGCCTTCGCCTTCGGGGGTGTTAACCAGGGTGATGTCCCCGCACGCGCAAAGCATGAGGAGGGAAATCGCGAGACAGAGGCGAAGGAGGTTCATAACGACCTGTTGTTTTTGAGTGCGGATTGAGGATGAACTCTAGACATTGAGCCTGAAGGTCCTACCCGGATGTGGTGCTTTTTTCCACCCTGGTCCTTCGGTAGTTATTGGCAAAGGCTCATTGAAATCTTGTTTCAGTAGTCTCGCAAAGGGTCGCTATTACCGCTTGCAGGACTTAGATTCGAGAAGACCTGACCTAACAGAATGGGGCTGCAGTCGGATGCGTGTTTTTACTTGTGCGCTGTTCGTTTCGGTACTGGTCCTGTGGGGATGTGCCGCCACGCCGAACTCTGTGAAGAAAAGGCTGGTCCAGCAAGTGCCCCCGGAGTGGCCCGCCTCAGTGGCTGATACCTGCCCTGAGAGACGAGTTTCAGTGGAGTGCTTCAGAGCAGAGGGCCTCCCCTGGACGGCGGTTAATGAAGCAATGGAGGGCAGGTATGAGCAGCTTCGAGCCTGTATCCGGCCGGACTCCGAGCTGGTTAAGGTGAAGCTGACCATTGAGACTCGCGGTGGCTCACCCAGCTGTGTAGAGGCCTCTGTTTGGGATAAAGATCTGGAGCGCTTCCAGTCTCTTAGCTGGCTTCATGATGGTCTGCGCTCTGCTGGCGAGACGGCGCGCTGCGCCGCGACGATCGTTGCCCGCGATCTGGCTCTCCCCGATAGTCCTCCTGATGAGCACTGTCGGTGGAGCACTCCATTACATCTGTCGTGGGATTAGGAGCTCGCCCCATTACCCCTAGTTACCGCTGGTGTTGCTCTAGTCGTCTGTCTGACAGACCTCAGCCGCATTGTCGGCCGGTGGGTATGGACACTCCGTTGCGCTGTCATCGTCCTCGACAGCGCCGTTGTCGCATTCCCAGCGGTCATGTGGAACCTTCATGTAGCAGCGTGTAGCGGTAGGGCAGTCGTAGTTGCTGGTGCACTCACTCACCTGTTTACCCGAGCAGCTTGTGCCCATCAGCAACAGGTCGCAGATGGCGATCACAAGGCCGTAGGAAGATACTCATCAGTATCCTGAGATTCGCCTGAGGTTCTGGAGGGAGCGATGAAGATGCAAAAACGACTCTGCTTGTGGCTAGCCTGCTTGCTGTTGGTGGCGCTTCCAGCCTGTCACGCAGAAGACGATGATGACCCTGCCGGCGATGATGACATCGGTGCCGATGATGATGATGTCACCCCCGGCGATGACGACTCCGCCGGGGCCTTAGAGGTCCGCCTTTCAGGGGTGGTGACTCGCAGTGTCGAGCCAGCGCTCGACGGCATTGGCACCTTGCGGATTCGCGTGCTGGCTTCGCCACCACCCAATCCCCAGGTCACCGCCGTGTTTGAGCTCAAGAACGCTGATTTATCTGCAAGTGACGGTTCCGTATCCTACCAATTGGTTGGCATACCAGTCCGGGAACAGCCTTATCAGCTCTCGGCGGTGCTCGATGACGATGAGAGTGGGGGGCGACCCGACGAGAATGACCTGCGTTTATCGCCCCGTCTTGAAGTGACCTTTGCGCAGGATCTGAGTGAAGTCACTCTTGACCTTGTCTTGAATCAATATGGTGGGGCGCCGCTCGGCGATGATGACGACGACAGCGCCGGGGAT
>DJIF01000038.1:0-11896 GCA_002433485.1 Deltaproteobacteria bacterium UBA6601 | reverse complement strand
CAGCGCTGGGGACGACGACAGCGCCGGGGACGACGACGACAGCGCCGGGGACGACGACAGCGCCACCGTCGGTCTCCCAGCTGGAGATCAGACCTGCGTTCTCGACAGCGATTGTGCCAGTGGAGTCTGTTGGGACTTCAGCCACTACGATGCCAGCTGTTTGGGCACCATGTGCACAGACAGCTGCAGTGCTGATGCGACCTGCGTTCAGTTGCTGCAGACCCTGGGAGCGAGCGATTTCGCTGCCGCTGAGTGTGGCAGTGATGGCAGGTGTGACCCACTCAGCGCGAACTTCGGTGTGTGGGCGTGTATGTAGCGGCTGCTGCTGAGTGGCTCCCTGCTACTGTTTTGGCCGCTAGAGGCTTGCCGGTTTGCTACTGCTGGATCGACGCGCCAGCTGTTTTATCTACTGTTTATGGTGGCTCGCTCAGCGGAGTCAGGCAGCCCTCTCCGGCAAAGGGAGACAGTTGCGTTTTGTTGCTGCAATCCGTTCCCGTCGTCCAGCGCAGTAGTGGCGGCTCCTGGTTGAGTGCTGGCTGACCGTAGCTTCGCGCCAGTCGGGCCCAGGAGTGGACCGCCCAGCGCTCGGCTGAGATCACAGGTACCTCGCGCTGCGCCGCAGCCGCCAGTAGTCCGTCGAGAAAGACGGCTCCTTCATTGGTCTGGATCATGGGGTGCAGATTGAAGGTCAGGGGTACGCGAACGGCGACCGCGCGGTCCAGGGCCTGACCGGTGGCGTCGATCGCTTCCGCCAGGGAGAGCCCGTTGGAGTAGGGGTACTTGCCATAGAGCACATCATCAGCGGCCTGGGTGGCCTGTAGCAGTACCGGGAGGAAACGGCCGTCAGGTGCCTGGAAGCGGGTGGGGCGAGCCGCCTGGTTTAAGAATCCCACCGGGCCGAAGCGAGGCTCGATGCTGAGGTAGTTGAGGTCCATCCAGATGTTCAGCGCTGCTTGGATCTCGAACATGGTTTCGTAGCCCCACCAACTACAGAAATGGTTGCGCAGCACCCGGGCGCTGGGGTGGCGAGCCGCGAACAGTCCGATGGCTTCCTCTCGCTCGCTAGCTCTACTCAGTCCGACCACATTGGGGTGGAGCCCTATGCCGTGCCCCCATTCCGCCCAATTCTTCATTACAGCAGCCGAGGGCAGCTCGCCGCCGGCCTCCTGTAGCGGGGCCGAGGCGCTCTGCCGGGTGCCGGCCGTGGTCAGTAATGTCGCTTCTCCGCCAGCGAGTTCAACGCGAGCTAACAGTGGGTCGAGCCATTCTGCTAGGGCGAAGTCTTGATCGAAGGTCAGGATCACCGCGGACTTCGCCGCGCTCGGCAGTGGCCACAGCCTTGGGACCTGGCCGGCGAGGGACCACAGGAGTTCGACCCACAGGTCGGCTCCGGGAAGGACATAGATCGCCTCGTCCCACGGAAATGGAATGAGGTCGTTGGGCTTGGGGCCGTGGAGCCCGTCCCGGTCCCGATTGGCCCATGCCTGATCGCCTTGCCGGAGCAGGCGGAGGAATGGCACCAGCTCAAACGAGGCTACAGCGATCCCTTCCGCTGAACGTGCCACGACGGTGCCTCCACCTGCGCGGCGGGCGATTGAACTCCAACCGGGCGGCAACTTGTTCCACTCGGCTCCGTGGGCTGGCAGGGGTAGGACGAGGTCGGTATCGCCCACAGGCTCGGTAGCGGCTCCGGCCTGGGTGTAGATGCTTGGTGGTTCAAACCCGAGCTTCGCCAAGCCCTTACACGGCGTTGCGATCAGTCCGGCTGGGTTGTCCTCGCTGGACATGCTGGTCGAGAGGGCGGCGCCGAGGCTGTCGCAGGCCCCGGTTGGTAGGAGCCATGGGCGGCCAGGCTGGACCGGTTCAATGCCGAGCCCCAGGCTGCCGGCACTGGCAAGTAGCTCGACCGTGTACTGGGCTTCGGTAGCCGGCACTACAGAAAGAGCGCCGCCAGCTGGAGTGCTCAGGGAAAAGGGTCGCGCCGACATATCCTGCCAACGCCAGGTCCAGGGTGAACCTGAGGGCTGTAGCTGCGACTGGAAGATCAGAGCTAAGGTGATGACAGCGAGACCAGCCAGAGCTAGCCAGACTTGGGTCCTGGAAATCGAAATGGCCTTTTTCTGCACCACTATCAGCGCTCCTCAAGCGTAGCTCTGAAGGCGGCCGCTACCATCTCTGCGAGCACTCGATGCCCCTCGGCATCCAGGTGCGAGGGGTCCAAGAACCTTTCCGCTGTCAGCTGAGCCAGAGGCGGTATGTAGGTCACCGTTGCCCCTCCATGCCGTTCCACCAGAGCCCTTAGCTCGGCCCGCAGCGCTTCAGCCCGTTGCTCGGCCAGTAACTGGGGGGCCAGTTGTGGATTCTCGGTTGCATAGAAGACCACCGTCTGCTGGCCGACCGCTGCGAGCCGCTCCAGCAGGCGTACCAGTGCAGCTCGCTGAGGGTGCTCTACATCGAGAGCCGCGGTTGCCAGCCGTCCCTTGGTCTTCATGATCAGTGCGAGCTGGCGCTCGAATGCCTGCTCTTCGAGCCTCTCTGCAGTTGTCTCCGGGCTTGGGCGTAGCTGATGGTTGAGGTGCTTCCAAGCCTCCGCCAGACGGTCTCCTGGAGCCCCTCCGAAGAGGCGCTGCTGAAGCGACGAACGCAATCGATAGAGCAACCAGTGACGCACCAACCAGCGCTTTAAGGTCCTCTCCACAGCGGCTGCCGGGTGGCCATACGATGGGCTTGCCGAGCCCTCCAGTGGTGCCATCCCGGCCAGTTCTCTGAGCCAGGGTCGGCTGATCTGAGAGGCACCGGCGGCAAAGTCGGCAGAGAAGGCCCGAAGGTTCACATCGAACACCAGCAAGTCGGGACGGCGGGGCCGCTGAAGCAGCAATTCTGTGATCGCTTCGATGTCCGTGGGCAACATGCCGTCCATGCCCAGATTGAGAACCGGCGCGTCAAGCTGTTGGGCGAGCTTGGCCGCGAGAGTGTGGTTTTGCCAGGCATCATTCCCGTGGCTCTTCATCGCACCGCCAAAAACCACCGAAGAGCCGGTGGTCACCACCTTTGGTCGCGGTCCTGGTCGCTGCTCCAGCGCCTCTAGTTTGGCCACCAGCATGCCCGCATCTTGGAGCTCGTGTGGCTCCAGCAAGAACCCTGCTCCAGCGACGGTTATTCGCAACAGTCCGTCCACCAATGCCAGAGCGAGCAGGACCATGCCGAGAGTCACCGCGAGTCGCTTGATTACGTCCACGCTCGAGCCTTAAAAGTTCTGGTAGATGAAGCTGCTGTCGCCGGTCGTGGCGAGCAGCGCCAGTACCACGATCTTGCCGACCAGTAAGGCGATGGAAATGATGTTGTTGGACTCGCTCATGCGTCGATTCCGATCAGCAGCGCAAAGATCTCGATCCAGCGCTCAGTAGGTCCCACCCAGAGCACCACAGTGAGGCTTACAAAGACATAGGTCGCAACAACTGCCGAGCCGCGGACAGCCTGTCTTGCCCGTTCGGTCTGGAGCCATCCGACCGGTGGCATCGCTCTGCTCCACTTCGGCTTGAGCTGTATTGTTAGCAGCGCCAGGCCGTGAAGCACGCCAAACAGGAGCATGCCCCAGCT
The DNA here is from genome assembly GCA_002433485.1 of Deltaproteobacteria bacterium UBA6601. Lineage (GTDB taxonomy): Bacteria > Myxococcota_A > UBA796 > UBA9615 > UBA9615 > UBA6601. The sequence continues at coordinate 8,296 of DJIF01000038.1, read as the reverse complement.
AGTGCCGTGCCACAGTGCAACCAGCATCATGGTGCCGAAGTAGACTGCCGCCAGTAGTTGGCCTTGCCAGACCCGCTCCGCTCGTTGGACGATGAGCTTGGCTGCTGGGGTAAAGACATAGTCCCGGATCATCGAGGTCAGCGACATGTGCCAGCGTTCCCAGAACTGCTGCAGGTTGCTTGCTGCAAAAGGTCGGTTGAAGTTCTCTGGCAGCGGTGCGCCGATGAGTTGCGCTGTGCCGAGAACGATGTGGCAGTAGCCAGCGAAGTCGCAGAACAGCACGAACAGCTGCAGTAGTACTGAGCCCCAGAGCAGGGGAAGGGCCAGGGCAGACGGCTCAGGGATGGCGAACAGGGCTAGCGGTGCGAGATTGTCGGCGACCACCAGCTTGAGCAGCAGTCCGTCGACAATCCGGTGCAGGGCGGGGAGAACCGCCTTGACGCCGCCAGCAGGCTCCCCGTCGGCGGCTTCTCGGAAACTTCGGTAGCGAGCGATCGGTCCAGCTATAAGGCCAGGGAAATACAGCATGAAGTCGAGGTAGCCGAGGATATTTCGCCGCTCGGCGGGCATCAGCTCGACCTCCATTACATAGCTGATCCCACGAAAGACCAGGTACGAAACTCCGATCAGCTGGATCGCCTGTGAAGCAAACGGGTTGACCGTTGGGACCAGTGCTGGGTCGCGAACCAGAAACAGGAACACCCAGAGGCCAATGATGACGGCCAGTTGCACCGGTGCGCCCCAGCGGACAGCGCTGCTGGTCTTGAGCCGACCTAGGCCATAGACCACGGCCATGAAAACGGTAAGCACGCACCACGCGCGAGGCGTGCGGATGAGTGCGGACAGAAATCCAAGGTTGAGCAGCAGCATCGCGGCCTGCCGCATGCCAGGTGCCTTGACCAATCGACCGATCAGGATGGCGGTGACAGCAAAGCTCAGGAAGGCCCAGCTCGTGACCGAGAGCGCTGCCGCGCCGCTGCTTGCCTGGAGCGAATCGAAGCCCATCAGGCTCAGCCCGCGTCGTCGGTTGTGAGCTGGGCCAGGTCAAGACCGATCTTACTGAATCGCGCTCGCAGTTGACCCACCGTGCCACTGCGAAGCTCTTTGCTGCTTGTGCCCTCCAACGTGGGGATGGGCACCCGCAGCTTGCCCACAGTGCGCCAACCGGCCGCGGCCGCAGTGCTGTATTCGTCGTTGCTGGCAAGTTGCAGTATGTGCACCAGGCAGGTTGTTTCATTGCCGGTCTTGCGAGCGATCTCCTGGCTGCACATGTGCAATGCCGTGTTGAGTATGAAAGGCTCCCATTGGGCGCTGTCCAGGAGCTCAGAGAAAGGGCCCATGCTCTTGGGGATCGACCAGACCACATAGAGCAGGTCGTCGCGGCTGGTCACCAGCCGGTTGCCTGGGCTCGGGTTGTGGAAGCCAGCAAAGCGAACGCTGTCGGCGAGCGCTATGGGGGCTGGCTTTGCTTGAGTCTGTTGGGTGGATTCGGAGTCGGCGGTCGGCGTCGGGCTTGCGCTCTCAAGCTGATGGGGCCGCAGATCCCCGGAGCAGCTGCTCACTACTAGAATCCCGGCCGGGACGGCGGCTTTCGCAGCGGTCTTGAGCCATCTCATCATTGACTCAGCCTGCCGTTCAGGAGCGCTTCAGCAACGACCTTCGCTACCCGTACCGCTCCGGCGGGCTGCAGGTGAGCATCGTCATAGAAGTTGGCGAGGGTCTTAGGCACGGCCGGCTCCACATCTGCACAGATCACATCCTGATGGGCCGCGCAGGCCGCCAGGGTCAACTCATTGAGCCGTCTCAGGCCGCTGGCCAGCGCCGCTGCAGAATAATAGCGGGGTGTCGCACAGTTCATGCACGAGTAGCCCGCCCAGAGACTCGCTTGCTGCTCGGCAGAGAGCTGCTCCGACCACAGGAAGGGATGGGTAGCTAGGACTACCTCGCCCACGCCTGCCGCCCGCAGTGCTTGAAGCAGGCGCTCGAGGTTGCTGGCGTAGAGCTTGCTGAGCAGGTCGAAGTCAGGCAACTCAGGCAGCTTTACTGCGGCAGTCCGGGTTTGCCTCATCCGCTTATAGAAGCTCCCGATGTTGATAACGTGGCGACTTTGTCGGACGCGCTTTAAGAATTGGCGGTAGCCCAGCTGGAGTTGCGCGATGGAATTTGCCCCTTGCGGTTGGTAGAGCAGCGACTGGTAGCGCTTAAGGACCGACTGGTCGCTCAGGTCTGCAGGGAAATAGCGGTCTTCGGCGTGGGCCTGCAGGTCATTTCCGCCTGGCATTACGACAACGATGTCCGGGCGCAGCGCTGGCACCAGCGTGCGAGCGTGAACTTCGTAGTCGAGCACGGCGTGCCCGCTTTTGCCGCCGTTGCCGACCCAGATTGGGTCCTGAGGTAGCGCCTCGGAGAGCATTTGCTGGAGTCGGTCCGGCCAGGTCGATCCGTCGGCAAGTAGCGCGCACTCAGTGACGGAGCCGCCCAGCGTCAGGATCCGGATCGGGTCTGTGCTGGGGTCCAGTTCGGGGCCGCGGAGGCCCAGCGAGCTGGAACGAAAGTGGCGCACACCTGGCTCCAGTCCCACCAAATCAGGTCCAGACTCGTAGACATACTCCTTGAGAGGCTCCCAAAGAAAAGGCCAGGTGGCTGCGTCCGAAGGGGGATGGATCTGGGCGCGCAGCTGGCGTTCCTGGTGAAGCCCCTGCGCCGTAAAAGCGACGACCACCAGCAGAACCAAAGCCAAGAGCGTCAGTCTGACCTTTGAGGTCACGTTGGGGTTCCTGCGCTCCCGCGTCGACCGATTACCACACAGGACACGGTCGCTTTGACCTTGCGTGCGCGCTCCAGGGTGTAGCCGGTACAGGGATGGAAGTGGTGAGCGACTAGCTCAAAGCCGGCGTCCTCGACCAGGGTCAGAGCCTCATCAGGATCGCGCAGTAGATAAAGGTGGTCCGGCGCCGGGGAGTTTGCCGGCACTCCGGCGAACAGCAGTCCCTCACCGGTCAGGTGTTGAGCGAGGCTGGCCAGTAGTTCAACGGGCCGCTCCACATGCTCCAGGACCTCCGAGATCACCAGTGCATCGAAGCGCTCCATGCCGGCCTCGAGCCGGATGGTTGCGTCCCGCTGGTGCAGCGTCACCCGGTCGGCCAAGTCAAGCTGTTCCAAGTGCTGTTGGGTGCGGCGCAGACTCGCATCGGAGAGGTCCCAGGCCTCGACCTGGAAGTTCCCCGAATGGGTCGCAGCGAGGGCGCAGCCCAGACCGTGGCCGGGCCCAACTTCAAGTATCCGCGCACCTGGCCGCAGCCGTGGGAGGAAGTCCTCGGTGAAGCTGAGCAGTGTCTGGGCGTGGTTGCTCCAGAGCACCTGACTCACGAGCAGGCCGTCCATGTACAGGCCCATCAGCTCGGGCTTGCTGTAGACCTGCTCCCAGGCCTGCTCGAAGGTGCTGTTGCGGTAATCACCGGTGCGCCGAAAGTGGAGCTCCTCTTCGAGTTGCATCCGCGAAATCCAGCGATAGCCTTCGATGTAGCGGTCCATGTCGCTACCGACCAGGCGGAGTACCTGGTCGGCGATGCCGTCGAGCTGGAGCAGCTGTTCCGGAGGGAACGCCGCGATGCTCTTTTGCAGTACCGCCAGGTGCTCAGGCCAGGCTTCGATGACCGCAGCATGGATGTGGGAGAGATTGGGCGGCAACGCTTCTTGCATCGGAAGACTAAGTATACTGAAAGAATGACTGAGGCCAGCATCTACGAGCGCTTGACCCCTCTCTTTCAGGAGGTCATGGAAACCGAGCTTATCCCTGCCGCTCCGCTCCGCTCGAGCGATGTGCCGGGCTGGGACAGTCTCAGTCAGATCCGTCTTGTGGTGGCGGTTGAAGAGGAGTTTGACATCGCCTTCACCACCGCTGAGATTGCCGATCTGCCAGATCTGGGTTCCTTTGTTGCGCTCATTGCGCAGAAGGCGCAATGAGCCGAGTTCGGAGCTTCGCCGATCTGGAGCTTGGCGAGGTCCTTGAGGTGCCGTTTCGGGTCAACCGCGAACAGCATCAGGCCTTCGCCGCATTGGCTGGCGACGACAGCCTTGTGCATAGCGATCCCAAGTGGGCCCGTAGCCGAGGCTTTGAGGGTGTGATCGTATATGGCGGGGTGCTCCTCGCGAGGCTCTCGCACCTGCTGGGCATGCACATGCCCGGTGGGTTGGGCGTCTCGATGAGGTGGGAGATTGATTACCACGGTCCTCTTTACCTCGATGAGCCGGCACTGCTGGTTGGGGAACTTTCGCGTAAGTCTGAGGCTACCCGTACCGTAAAGATCAAGTACCGGGTTCAGGCCGGAGAGCGTCTGGTCGCCAGCGGAGTTGCCCAGTCGTTGGTGCTCGATGAGGCCGTCGATGAGCGAGTTTCATGAGTCCGAGGTGGTCTTCTGCCGAGCTACCCTGGCTTCCTGAGCTGCCGCAGGGCGAGGATTATCGGCAAGCGGTCAGAGCTTGTGAGGACGGCGCTGCTCTACAAGCGCTGGCCCGATACCGGTTGGGTGGTAATCAGCTCCACCTGTTGGCTAAACAGGTAGCCAGGTTACGAGCCGCCGGGGCCCAGTTGTCGCCGTTGGTGTCGGTGCGGCTGGCGCTGCTGGCCAATGGCTCTGTGGATCTGATCGCACCGGCTCTGGTCGGGTCGGCGCTTCGCTATGGGATCGCTTTGGAGGTCTGGAAGCCAGGGCACGATCAACTCGCGCAAGCTGTGCTCCAGCCCGACTCTGAGCTGTACAGGCAGGTCCCGGATCTGGTGCTCCTGGCATTGGACCAGCGGGGCTTGCGGGACAATGGAGGTTTCGAGCACTGGTCGATGCTTCGTGCGGCTCTTGCTGCGAGGCTGGAGGTGCCGGTCGTAGTTCAGACTGTCGCGCCGTCACCGGAGGCCTGCTTCGGTAACTACAGTAGCCGTGTTGAACACTCGGCGCGGGCCATGGCCGCCGACTTCAACTCTCGACTGCTCGACGCTGCGGAGGAGTACGGCGATGTGCTTTTGGATGTGTCCGCGCTGGCCGCCTCCGGCGGTCTTGAGGCCTGGCATGATCTGAGCCAGCATCACCTCTATAAGCTGCCCTTCAGCCAGCGTTTCGTGCCGCTTTATGGCGAGCATGTGGCGCGTTTGGTCGGGGCGCTGCAAGGTCGGGTCGGCAAGTGTCTGGTCCTGGATCTGGACAACACCCTTTGGGGCGGCGTGATCGGGGACGATGGCATGGACGGTATTCGCCTCGGCCGGGGCGATGCGGTGGGCGAGGCGCATCTGGCCATTCAACAGATGGCGTTGCAGCTGCGGGAACGCGGAGTCCTCCTGGCCGTTTGTAGTAAGAATGACGACGCTCGTGCCCGTCAGCCGTTCCGCGAGCATCCTGAGATGCTGCTGAAGGAAGAGCACATCGCGGTCTTTCAGGCTAATTGGGCTGATAAAGCCAGTAACTTGGAAGCTATTGCCGGAGTCCTTGAGATTGGGCTGGACTCCCTGGTCTTGTTGGACGACAACCCGGCCGAGCGCGCCCAGGTGCGCGGTGCCTTACCCGAGGTCCAGGTACCCGAGTTGCCCGAGGACCCAGCGCTGTTCCCCCGTGCCTTGTTGGCTTCCGGTGCCTTCGAGGTGCTCAGCTTCACCGCCGAGGATGCGGAGCGGGCCCGGTCTTATCAAGCTCAGGCAAAGCGAGCTGAGTTGCAGGCGGGGAGCCGCGACCTTGGGCAGTATCTTGAATCGCTGGAGATGCGCGCCACTTTCGCTCCCTTTGACTCGGTCGGACGCGGCAGAATCACCCAGCTGCTACGTCGCAGTAATCAGTTTAACCTCACGACTCGCCGCCATTCAGAGAGCGAAGTTCGGGCGCTCCAGGAAGACCCGGATGTCTATACATTGCAGGTGCGTCTCGCCGACCGGTTTGGCGACAACGGGATGGTGTCAGTGGTGATCTGTCGGCCCGTCGCAGAGCCTGGCTGCTCCGCCTGGCTCATTGACACCTGGCTGATGAGTTGTCGGGTGTTGGGCCGGCGACTGGAGGAGGCGGTTCGTGACGAACTGGTTCGCGCTGCTCGTGCTGCAGGGGTGGACGAGCTGTGGGGTCATTATCTGCCTACTGAGCGCAATCAGATCGTTTGTGAGCACTATTCGGCCTTGGGCTTCGGTCCTCTGGAGCCCAGGAGTGAGGTCACCTTGGCGGGTGAGAGCTGGTGGCAATTGCCGGTGGATCGGCATGTTGCTGCGGCCTTGCCGATCGAGATCCAGCGCCGGTCTGATTAGTTGCAGATCTGCAGCTAAACGCTGTTTTGGTTGCGATTGCGGCGGGCAGCTGGTGAGTCATAGCGGCTGTAGGGAGGCGCTCATCCTGTTGGTCTCCCAGGGTGCGGGGTAGACTCGTCTAAGGAGACTTTCGGCTGCTCCGCCGGTTTGCTTTGTAGTCCGTCAATGCTGGCGGTCTTGGTGCGTGAAACAAAGGTCGACTTTGTCTGGGAGCTGTGATGCGTTGGATTGTCTTGAGCATTACTCTGCTGCTGTTCGGCTGCGGCAAGGAGCCCGCCGTTCACCTCAGTACCGCCGATCATGCCAAGTATCCCCGCCCGCTGAACCTCGATGAGGTGGTCTCCGGCTCCATGCACAGGTCTTTGTTGGATTGCTATCGCGGCTTGAGCTCTACCGCAGTCGGTAGCGTGGAGTTGGGCGCATCGGGCTCCCATGGTCTGTTGGATGTGGAACTGCGTTCGGGTTCTGGCGAGCAAGCACTCGATCGCTGCGCCCTGGACACCCTCAAGGGTGGCCGCTTGATGCGTGAGGTTGGTGACACCAACGAACACATCGGCTTTGTCGTTACCGTTCGGTTCGCCCAGGAGTGACTTCCACCCGGCCGATGCTGTACCTGCCAACCCTTGCCCTGGGGCTTGATGTGCGGCCTGTTCTGGCCGAGGGTAGGGGACAAGCCTTCGCTCCGGCCCGCTACCCTACTCAGTTGGCCTATTGGTGCCTGCTGTTTGGCCTTCTCCTGGTAGCTCTGGCGGGATGCAGCTCTGAGCGAGATTTTTCCACCGGATTCAGCCAGCCGAGCGAGCAGGACCACCAGCTTCCTGCGGGTACTGGTAGCTGTGACGAGCCATGGGCTGTGATGGGTTCATCCTGCCGCGACGTGCTGACGGCCGGTGACTCTATGGGCAGCGGCTATTACCGGCTCAGCAGCCCGGCCGACGCGCCCTTTACCGCTTATTGCGAAATGTCTGACCAGGGTGGTGGCTGGACCCTCGCTTCGGTGCACTCTGACGATGGTACTGCGACCTGGACCATGGACAGGCGCGCGCTGTTTGGGACCAGTTTGGAAGACCAGGGAGACCCCTGTGCACTCGATCATGACTATCGCTCGGCAGCAGCCTATGCACTGCCATTTGAGGACCTGCTCTTTCGGCACCTGCCGAGCGCTACTTTTGCTCGCTACGATGGCGTTGTAGAGGCCCTGCTGCCGGCTGCTACCAGCTTTGGAGCTTTGCTCGATGGCCTTGATTATCCCGGCTGCGGTGATGGGATCTTTGGGGTCGAGATGACCGCAGGTAGCCTCTCAGACGATGGCATCTTGTGCAGTACCAAGGTCTATTTCCATCCTGGTGATCACGAAGAGGGGCTTGCTGACTGTCTGGACCTTGAGCGCGACTTCAACCACGCGACCTTCGGCCCGGCCTGGAGTCTGACTACCAATGCAGCCTGCCCATTGGATGATCCTGCAGCGGCTGGCCTCGGACCGGTCAATTCAGGCGCTGACGGTACCTGGGAAGAGCAGGCTATTGAATACCCCAGCCTCGGGTGGGGAGCGGTTCTGCAGCTGAATACCGGCATTGCCGGTAGTGGCGAGAATCGGATGGAGTTGCTGCTGCGTTGAGTGGCACTGTCCATTGGTAGCGGTGTCTCACCGGTTCAACTCATGGTCAGCGAGGCGTTGGAGTCCTGCATGGGTCGAGCCGGCCGGTTCGCGGCGGCGGTCAATTCTAAGTAAGGTTGCACCGCTCTGGCCGGGGCCCTCTGCGCGGCTACTGCGGCTGCGCTACACTTCTCGTCCGCACTCGGAGGAAACGTTATGAATCGAAGTCTCTTGTTGTCCTTGCTGGCCTTGTGTCTGCTGTTTGTTAGTGGCTGTGCTCTGTCTGCCGCCGAGATTGAGGGCGATAGCCCGGGCGAGTGCGATGATGGCACCGATAACGATCAGGATGGTGCTGCGGACTGTGATGACGACGGCTGTGCTGCCGACGCGGCCTGCGCTGGCGATGATGACGACACCGC
>DJIF01000005.1:10451-10652 GCA_002433485.1 Deltaproteobacteria bacterium UBA6601 | reverse complement strand
CGCGCAAGGCGGCTGCGGGCCGCAAGCGAAGCGAACAGCGGACCGCCGATGGCAGTGGCGAGAAGAAGCGCAGAAGAAAGCGACGAAAATCCGTCGCCGATGTGGAGGCACCCACGGGCACTGACGAGCTGGAGGACCTGTCGGCTGACACCAGCTCAGTGGCAGATGAAGCTGGGGCCGCCATGGCCGATGCCCCTTCAG
>DJIF01000005.1:8586-10096 GCA_002433485.1 Deltaproteobacteria bacterium UBA6601 | reverse complement strand
CGCCATGGCCGATGCCCCTTCAGTAGCAGATGAAGCTGGGTCCGCCATGGCCGATGCCCCTTCGGTGGCAGATGAAGCTGGGTCCGCCATGCCCGATACCCCTTCGGTGGCAGATGAAGCTGGGTCCGCCATGCCCGATGCTCCTTCGGCGGCAGACCAGCCAGCACCCGTGATGCCCGATGCCCCTTCGGTGGCAGACCAGACAGCACCCGTAATGCCCGATGCCCCTTCGGTGGCAGACGAATCGGCACCGACTATGCCCGATCCGGCGGCTGGGTCAGACCTCAACCTAGCTGACGAATTTGCAAATTCACTACAGGACTCAAGCTCAACTGCACCGCTGAGCCCAGCACAGGCAGCCGGCGAAATCCAGGAGCAGACAACCAGTGGAAAGAGCCAGGCGCTAGGACAGGGAGAAGACGTTCCGCAGAGCCCATCGGCTGAAGCCGAACAGAGCATGGGCGGGGAGAGCGACCCGGACACCGTCGCCACAGAGCGAGCCCAACACCCGGACGCCGAAGCCGAGAGCGTCGGCACCACGCGCCGCCAGAAGGCTCCCGCAACCGACGAAGCGGAGACCAAGCCCGCGGCTGACGTCAGCGAGGTTGAGAAGCCGCAGGCGCCAAGTCCTCAAGAAGAGCTGAGCCAACGGGTAGTTTCGACCTCTGCCCCTGACATCGCTGCGCCACAGCCTGGGGACGTGGCGGTCACCCGCCCCTTCAATCCCAAATTGGAGGAGTCTGCGCCTGGTCCGCTGGAGCACGCCACGGTAGGCAAGCGCAAACGCAAGAAGAAGGCCAAGTCACAGAGCAAGAGCGGGCTGGTCGCGGGACTGATCCTATCACTGGCGGTGGTTGGGGGCCTCGGTGGCTGGTTAATCCTTCAAATGCAGGACGAACAGCAAATATCGACGGACAGCTCTCCCCAGGGCACCGAAAGCGGTCAAACGGTGGCCAGGGATGCCTCCAAGCCGGCGAGCGTTCTTAGCGTTCCGAGCTATCCTGGGGCACCCACCGCCGCTGACGACCCGGTTGCCCAACAGCTGACCCTCTTCACCAGTCTGGCTGCCGCAACCCCTGCTGATCTGGCAAAACCGGAGCACCTCGCCAAACTCAGCGAGATCCATAACGCCCTGCTGAAGGCCTGCGAGGCAGGGCGCTGGGATGGCTGTGCAGCCCACTCTCGCATCAGCCTGATCGGCTACCAGGGCTGCCAGCAGGTGGGTTGCAACTCAGCGCCGAGCCACGGCAACCTGAGCGACTCCATCAACAGTCTCAAAAAGGCGCTCAGCCTCACCAGCGCCCTAAGTGACGCACAGCTCAAGAAAGCGGCAAAGAACCGCCTTATTTATCAAGGAATCCGCCTTGCTGGGAGTGATTGGACCGCTTTGCAGGACCAGTTGCCCAGTGTGGCCAAGCTTGTGCAGCGCCTGTGCACCAGCCAGCAGTTCTCAACCAATGAGGACTGCCTCAAGCTCCCTGCGGCCAATTCGCCGGCCGCCAGCCCCTAG
>DJIF01000005.1:650-8269 GCA_002433485.1 Deltaproteobacteria bacterium UBA6601 | reverse complement strand
GGCCGCCAGCCCCTAGATTCTGAGGCCGTTGCCAGTTCGTCACGACTCAAGGGGTCTCGCTAACAGGCACCTCCCGAGCAGCTTCGCCTTCAATCAATGGCGCCACAATGCGCAAGCTGACGCGCGCCTGCCAGCCGACAGTACCGCGCCCGTAGACAGCCAGGACCGGCTCTTCCATAGCCGCTTCAGGGCGCGGTAACTCGGCGAGTTCGGCGCCGGGCCGTTGAAAGGACGTCCAGCCATCCAGAACCGCCTGGCGCTCCTCAGGGCTGCTGGCCGCAGCACGCCAACGAGAGCCAGGCAGCCACTGCCAGGCCCACTCAAAAGAAGCCCCGTCACCAGCCATCAAGCTGAGCTTCAACTGTTCTTCTGCGGCTAGCCCCGATTCAGGCAGCTGAAAAGCGAGCGCCGCCGTAAACGGAAACCCACCAGCAGCAAAGACATGCTCACTCCCCGCTTCGAGAGGCGAGGGTAGAGCCACTTCGGCCGGAGCAAGCAGAAAACTGCGCTCAGCGAGACGCTTGGGAAGCTCAGCTCTTAGTTCCGATACTCGCGACCCAGCCCAGGCGACAAAAGCCTCCGGGTCAGGCGCACCAGCTTGATCCGGACTCTGTAAGCGCTCTCTCCAAACCTGAATGACATCGTCACCAGCGAAGGCAAAAGCCGCGGCCCACAAGGAACGATCGGCGCCACCGAGCAACTGGGCCTCAACCCAACGGGACCAATCTGCTGCAACGGGACCGCGAGCCGAAACATTAGCCCCGAGACTCAAGCGAGCCCAGGCGCGAACCAACGACGCCTCCTCTCCCCTCCTCTCATCGACAACCAGAGAGAAAGCGGCCTGTCCCGCCCCGCCATTCACGACCCCTAGTGGCTCAGCAGACAAATAGACGAGCAACTCATCGGGCAAGCCCACGGGCAAGGGAACACGTTTCTGATAGCGGGCAAAGGCCGAAATAACCTCCCATGCGCGCGAGCTCATGGCATCACCGCTGGGCGCTGCGACACGAACCCCATAAGGGCTCCCCTCAAGGGAACCAACCGTAGCTGCAAGCACATCAGTGCCACGAGGGAAGGGCTTGAAGACTGCGCTGACAGCCCCTCTCGAAGCTGAGTACAGCGAAAAATCAGCTCTCCCCTCCCCCGCCTGCCGGGCGGTGGGAACCCATCTGACGAGCTGCTCGGCGCGCTCTACCTGAAGGCCCTCTTCGCTTGGCAGGGGTCGAATTCCAAATTGCCCTTCGAACCGCCCCGCTCCCTCCCAGGGCCACTCCTGCGCGAGCCCCTCGACGCCTCGAACACGCGGCGGCAGCTCTGGTGCTGTACCAGCAAGATCAGGATATAGGCGCGCCTCTGCCGGGCTGGCTGGGACAAGCTCTTGAATGGGGAGCTGTTCGGTGCTGGCAGACAACACCCGCAGCTCTCTGTTCACTTCGAAGCTGGTAGCGGTGCTCAACGCTCCATCAGGAGCGGCCATGGTGATCTGCCACTTAGAACGCTTCTTGATCGAGCGGCTGCCGCCATCGGCACGAAGCAGGGGCTCGGCACCTGCGGCAACAGCCAACTTGCCATTGACCAACTCTGCACGTAAATCCCGCGCTCCGATCCGCCCAGCGAACAGCGCAAGCCCGTCGGCGATCGGATCAACAGGATGACGTTCTGGACCCGCAACAAAGCCGTCAAGAAGCGTGCAGGGCAGTGAGCAAGCTCCCCAGCGGCGCTCGGTTCCGGCGCTCCCCTCAGTTCCCCACGCCATCGACCACTGCACCAACAGCAACTCCTCGGCCGATGCAATGCGACCATTCAGCCAGTCGGCAAGCATCCCCGCGACCTCCTCAGGTGCTCCGTCATCGCGCAAGAACTCTGGGCTGGGACGAGCCGCGGGAGTGGCAGATAGGTTGCGATGCAGAGGGCTCAAAGACGGCCCGGGAGGAGCTCCTATCTGCTCGGCAAGAACCAGATAGTGGAGCCGACCAGGCTCCGGGGGAGGCGGGGGCTCGGGAGTCGGCTCGGGGGTCGGGCTGACCATAACCGGTGCTTCCTCCGCTGGGCCACAGCCTCCACCAACGAGCACAAAAACAAGACCAAACAGGCCCAGAACCAGAGGCGGCAGCTTCCATACGATCCTGCGCAGCGGCCAGTGCAACAACTCTCTACTGGTCATGATGACGTTCACTCCCTGCTGTCCAGAGTTACACCTCCAGACTGGCGTGTTCCCAGCAGCCTACACCCTCAAGCGCCGCTTGCAGGCAACAGCGAAGACCTTGCCGCGACGCATGAGCACGGTTATACAGGGCCTTCCAATGTCCCAATCCCTCGCCGCTGCTGTCGCTGGAATTGACCCCTCGATCGATCTCTACACGGAGATCGACAACCTGCGTAAAGAACGCAAGGCGGTCATCCTCGCGCACTACTACCAAGAAGGCGAAATCCAGGACCTGGCAGACTTTCTCGGCGACTCCTTACAGCTCAGCCAGGCCGCCCGGGACACAGATGCCGACGTAATCGTCTTCTGTGGTGTGCACTTCATGGCCGAAACGGCCAAGATTTTAAACCCTGAGAAGATCGTGGTGCTGCCCGATCTGGCAGCAGGGTGCAGCCTGGCAGACTCCTGCCCGGCCGAGGCGCTACAGCGTTTCAAGCAACTGCATCCCGAGCACGCGGTGGTCTCTTACATTAACTGCTCCGCAGCGGTGAAAGCCCTGTCTGACCTGATCTGCACCTCCAGCAATGCCGAGCGCGTCATCAACTCGCTGCCCGCAGAACAGCCAATCCTGTTTGCACCGGATCGCAACCTTGGCTCCTGGCTACAGCAACAGTGTGACCGCGAGATGTTGCTCTGGCAGGGAACCTGCGTGGTTCATGAGACCTTCTCGGAACGCAAGCTGATTCGCCTCAAAGAGGACCACCCTACTGCTCATATCATCGCCCACCCAGAGTGCGAAGCGGCGATCCTACGCCACGCTCATCACATCGGCTCGACCTCCTCACTGCTGCGCTATACGCAGGAGAATGAGGCGCAGGCTTTCATCGTCGCCACCGAGGCCGGCATCCTCCACCAGATGGAAAAACTCAGTCCCGGCAAGCACTTCGTGCCGCTGCCACCGGAGGCCGGCTGCGCCTGCAACGACTGCCCCTACATGAAGCTCAATACGCTAGAGAAGCTCTACCTCTGCCTGCGGGATCTCGAACCGCGAATCGAGATGAGCGAGACCCTTCGGCTGGCTGCACTTGCGCCCATCGAGAGGATGCTCGCGCTCAGCTGAGCGGTTCCAATTCGGCAGCTTCACCGCGCTCCTCAGAGGGCTGCAATGGTACTGCTTGCTGCCAGCCCACACGCCGCTCCAGCCCGCTGCGGCGACCGACCCTGGCAATGGCCAAAATCCCGGCGGCAACAATCCACGGCAGACAGGCCTGGCGAAGCGCAGTCGCGCCAACCCCCACCAGCATGGGCATGGTCCAGGCCAGGGTCGCCAGCAGCAGAAAACGAACCCGAGGGTCCTGACGAGCACTCACCGCCGCGAAGGCCAACCCTACCAGCAGGCCCAGGTGCAACGGAGCCAGCACCAGGGCAACCAGCACCCGGAGCAAACGACCGCTAAGCTCACCGCGACCATCGGCAACCGCCAGGGCATCGGGCAGGCCGCGGTCCGGAACCCAGGTCTGCAATACTCTAAAGACCATACGTCTCAGCGCGCTGGTGGGCTGCTCACGAAGGGTCGCCGAGATGATTGTCCGGGCCGAACGGGACTCACAGCGAAGCCGTTCTCGGGTCCAGCGTGCCGAGCACTTGTCTTTCAGAGCGCCACGGAACACCGCCACCGCCTCCGGGCTATCGACCAGGGAGCCCTGACCCACCGCGACAACCGGGTTGTTACCGAGCGCAATCCAACTGTGAACGCTCAAACTCATCGGAGTCCATGCCCCTAACCAGAGGCTGGCAACCAACATCGCCGGGAGCCAGGAAAGTGACACTGGAGCAAGCACCCGACCTCGCGTGCCCGCAGGCACACCGGCGGCCACCAATAAAACCAGAGCCATGCCGCCGCCCGATAGCCAGGGAAGTGGCGCCAACAAAGCGCCCAAGATCCACTGCAGGCGTCGGGAGCCGCTCTGCCCACGGAGTCGAAACAGGAACAGGGCAACCAGTGCGGCCAACAGGGTGCAGACCGCTACAGTGGAGAGTTGCTGCTCAAAAAACAACATGGACGGGTGGAACCAGACCAGCAACGCTGCCAGAAGAGCCAGCCCTCTGGAACTATGGGGACTGACGAGCAGGTACACGACCAGGCCGGCGGCAAGCACCGCAAGGCTCTGCAGCGAGCTGAGGACCGGGTGTAATTCTCCCGGGAGGAGCGACAGGCCTGAGACCAGCAGGCCATAGCCAGGCGCCGTCCAGAACAAGGCGAACAGCGGGTTTTCGCCTGGGAAAGCCAACTCTTCACCAAGCCACCAGGCTCGAATCATCTCGACCGCTACCAGGAGAGCTCCCTGCTCCTGGCTCGAACCCGAGACCAGCCAGCCGATCAGCAAGCGCAGTGTCAGCGCCGCAAGAAGCCCTGCCCAGAGAGGCTTCCAGCGCAGTTGTTCGCCAAGCTTCATGGCGACAACTCGCTGAAGACCAGTCGCCAACTGGGCTGGTCTCCCATCCAACAGCGCAGCTCGACGCCATAGCTGGAGCCAGCGCCAATGGAGAACGAGACCTGCTCGCCGTCGACCCCCGGCTGTGTTCCCTCGAAGAGCACATCGCCATCGGGATCAGAGAGCCGCAGATCAAGGTCGCCTCGCCACACTTCCAAGCGAAGCTCCATCAGGGCTGGCTCCAGCAGGGAAAAACTGAAGCGGTCTCTATCGGTGCCCTCAAAGCTGCCATTGCTGCCACAAGCGGCCATCGCTCCGCCAAGCACAAAGTCCAACTCAATGGGCCCCAGTTCCTGTGCTTCATCATCGTTGGGCTCAAGCTCCAGCAGATCTGCGACGGGCAGCGCACCGACCTCGCCCCCACCGGAACCAGTCGACTCGCTCACAGCGCAGCCAGGCAGCCCCGTTGCGGCAACGACCAGGGCAGCCAGCTGCGCGCTCCTCCAGGGCGCCACAAAAAAAGTTCCTGAGAGCCCTGCGAGCGACACCAGACTGCGCACCGTTCAATCAATGCTCAGAGACAAATGGACGGGCCTGACCGGCTCGGCCTGTCCAGACAGCGCTGGCAGAACAGCGTCCAGCAGCCGAGAAGAGCGGTTCACTCTATTCACAAAGATCAAGCCGCTCATCCCCTGGCCGCCAGGCAGGAGCTGCAGACTAAGCAGCCTCCTCCGACGGGACTGCCGGATGATAGTAAGACCCTCTGGAGTGCTCAAGCAGAGAGGGTTCTTTCGAGCTTGAGGCCGACTCCTATTGACGGCGAAATCCAGCTCTTTTATAAGGCGCGCGTCTGTAGTCGCATCATCGTTGTTCGCAGCGAGTAGAAAACGCAGACCAAGGAGTTTTCGTGGAAATTTCACCTGACCTCATCGCTCTGCAGACTCTGCCCTTTCTGGTGGTCGTTGCGGGTCTTTACTTCATCATCTTCAAGCCAATGCTGGCGATGCTCGCCGAGCGCGAGAAGAACATCCATGGCTACCGCAAGGAAGCCGAGTTGATGCAAGAAGAAGTCGACTCCAAGATGAATGAGCTCGAAGAGAAGCTCAATGAAGCCCGGGCTGAAGCCATGGCCGAGCGAGCCCGACTTCGCCAGGAGTCGCTGGCGATGGAGCAGGAAACCCTGCAGCAGGCACGGGGCCGCGCCGAAGCCTTTCTTGAAGAAGCTCGCAGCACGCTCGATGAGGAGCGCGCCGCAGCAGCAGTGCAGCTCAAAGAGACCGCTGAGGTCCTGAGCAAGCAGATCGCAGGTTCGGTACTGGGCCGCGCTGTGGAGGACAACTGATGAAGCCCGCCAAGCTCCTCCAAGTCGTTCTCATCACGGCGCTGTTCAGTGTTGTCCTGAGTTCATCCGCCCTGGCAGCCGGCGGAGGTGGGGGACCGGACTTCACCGCCCTGCTGCGCCACTTCCTAAACCTCGCGATCCTGTTGGGCTTCCTCGGCTGGGTACTGCGACGTCCCCTGGGCGACTTCCTGCAGCGCCGCCGATACGAGGTCAAAGAAGCGCTGGATGAGAGCTGGAGCGCCCGCACCGAAGCCGAAGCCCGATACAAGGAAATCGAGGCTCGGATCGAGAACTTCGAAGCTGAGATCGAAACCCTGATGAGCGATGTCAAAGCCGACGCCAGCTCAGAGCGCAAGGCCATTGATGAGCGAGCTCATCAGGCAGCCGGCCAGCTCGAATCCGCTGCCAAGCGCAGCGTCGAGGAAGAACTCCGGCGGGCTCGCCGGGAGCTTCGCGAAGAGGCCATCGCCCTGGCAGTGACTCTGGCAGAGGGGCTACTCCGCAACTCGGTCAAGGAAGACGACCAGAAGCGCCTTACCGCGGACTATCTCGGCAAGGTAGGAGAGGCGAGCAGGCAATGAGTAGCGCAGTAGCCAAACGGTACGCAAAGTCTCTAAGTGAGCTCGCTCACGACGAGGGATGCCTGGAAGATGTAGCCAAAGATCTACACTCCCTACGCACTCTCCTTAAGGAATCCGAGGAGCTCAGCGCCGCATTGGGCAACCCCAGCATTCCCATGGCCGAGCGCGCCGCGGTGATGGCAGCAGTCCTCGGTAAGGCGAAGGTCCATCGCATCACCAAAAACTTCGTATCGCTGCTGCTCGACAACAACCGCTTGTCTGCTCTGAGCGGAATCGTTGACGCCTTTGAGAAGTATTACGACGAGCGAATCGGTCGCGTGCGCGCACGGGTCTGCTCTGCAGCACCTCTCGACAAAGACACGCTGGCCGAGCTTGAGCGGCACCTCCTTGAGGTCACCGGCAAGAAGCAGGTCCTCCTTGAGACTGAGGTGGACCCGGATCTGGTCGGCGGCATCGTTACCCACGTCGGGGACCTGGTCTTTGACGGCAGCATTCGCACCCAACTCAGCCTCCTACAGAACAAGTTGCTCAGCCAGGAGTCGGCGGCACAGGCCTGAGCCATCGCCCCTCCCCTGGACATATCCCCACTAGTGAAAGGGTTGCCCTAAATGGAACTACGAGCTGGAGAAATCAGCCAGATCCTCAAGGATCAGATCGCCAACTATGAGAGCCGCGTCGAGGTCGCCGAGACCGGATCGGTGCTGGCCGTCGGTGACGGAATCGCTCGAATCCACGGGCTCAGCAATGCTGTGGCAGGCGAGCTGGTGGAGTTCTCGGTAGGGGTCTCTGGAATGGTCCTCAACCTAGAAGAGGACAACGTTGGTATCGCCATCCTCGGTGATGACCGGCAGATCCGAGAAGGTGACTCAGTGAAGCGCACTGGGCGCATCGTGGAGGTCCCGGTAGGTGACGCGCTGCTGGGCCGGGTGGTCGACCCCCTGGGCCGACCCATGGATGGCGGTCCGGAAATCGAGACTGAGCACACCCGTCGAGTGGAGATCAAGGCGCCAGGAATCGTGGTCCGCAAGAGCGTTCACGAGCCTCTGCAGACGGGCCTCAAGGCGATTGATGCCATGGTTCCCATCGGCCGAGGCCAGCGCGAGCTGATCATCGGC
>DJIF01000005.1:0-323 GCA_002433485.1 Deltaproteobacteria bacterium UBA6601 | reverse complement strand
CGACCGCCAGACCGGTAAGACCGCAATCGGCATCGACACGATCATTAATCAGAAGGGCCAGAACTGCCACTGCATCTATGTGGCTGTCGGCCAGAAGCAGTCGACGGTTGCCCAGGTGGTGGAGCGATTGCGCCGCTACGGCGCAATGGAATACACCACCGTGGTCTGCGCTCCTGCAGCCAGCCCGGCACCCATGCAGTTCATCGCCCCATACACTGGCGCGACGCTGGGCGAGTACTACCGCGACAGCGGCCAGCACGCCCTGTGCGTGTATGACGACCTCTCCAAGCAGGCAGTCGCCTACCGTCAGATGTCGCTGCTGC
>DJIF01000008.1 GCA_002433485.1 Deltaproteobacteria bacterium UBA6601 | reverse complement strand
GACTCGGCCGGTGATGACGACGACTCGGCCGGTGTCAGTGATCCCTGTTGTGATGGCAGCGCCACTGGCGCAGCTGCCTGTCTGGATGCAGCCGCGGTAGCTTGCGTGCTCAAGGCCGCACCGGGCTGTCAGGGCGACTGGGCCGATCCGAGTAACTCCTGCCTTTGGTATTACGAGTTTGTCTGCGGCGCCGCCTGCCTGTAGTCGGCGGCCGGCAGCACCTTTGTTCCCTCGCTGAAAACCACTGCGCAATAAGCAGCAGGAAGGGCCACTGGCCCCAACGAAGGAGCTCAGCGACTATTTATTTAACTAATCAGTAAATATTTATTGACGCCGACTGTTGAGCGCGTTATTTACTACACAGTAAATATTGCTCCGGGCACAAAAGCTCGGTCGAGGGAGACAACATGCGGTCAATCATTTTCATCATTGCGCTGGCACTCTGCGGTTGTGAGTTCGGTACCTCTACGGTTCCGAGCTACCCCGGCAGCTCCAGTAACTCCGACTCCTGGTCGCCTGCCGGTGATTCCTCCTCTGACACCGAGCGGCCTGACCAGTGCGCCCCGGTCAGCACTCTGTCCTGTGGCAGCCGGGTCTTTGGTGACACCTCTAACTTCAACTTCGGCACCACCGATGTGTTCGACAGCTATCCGGTTGCGGTGGGTAACTATGGGGGCCATGAGCTCGCTTATGCCTTCACCGCGCAGAGCAGCACCGCTGCAGAGCTTCGTTTTGTCGACCCACTCCCGGGCTACCTCAACCTCGACATCTTTGTAATTGCCGCTGACGACAACAGCTGCTCGGCCGACTCGGCCATCGCCCGTGGCTTCAATGATCTCAGCTTTGAGGCGATCGAGGGCCGCACCTACTACGTCATCGTTGATGGTAGTGAGGACAATGAGGGGGTCTTTGAGCTGGAACTGTCCTGCGATGGAGAGGAACTGGAGGACGATGTGCTCGACCTGGTGCCCGAGGTCCCCGAGCAGATCGTCTGCAACCAGGAGCGCGTCGCAGGCTCCTCCTATGAGCGCCTGCTTGAGCTTACTGAGCTGAGCTCTGAGGAGACCATCTACAGCACCTTTGAACGCATCGATCGAATCGCCACCATCTTTGAGAGCTGTGGTGACACCTGGGGCCTGTTCCCAACCACCTACCGGCACATCACAGCCCGCATCATTCGAGCCATCGAAACCGAGGAGATTCAGGACTCCGAGTGGGGTCACGCCATTGTCCTGGACTTCGCCTCGCGCTACTTCCTCGCTCTGCAGCAGGCGCTTTCGGGTGACACTCCTTCTTACGCCTGGGAGCAGTACTACTACCTGGCCAGTGCGCCCGATGTGTCGCGAACTCGAGCTGTGCTGGTGGCGATGATCGCTCACCTGACTCTCGACCTGCCGCACGCGCTGGTCGCCATCGATACCACCGAAGAGGACGAAGACGACTACTACGTGCTCGGTGAGCTGATGATCGAGATTGTCGATGACTTCCTGTTCGAGCTCCGCGAGCACTACGACACCGACGCCGAGGACATCCTCAATGGTTTCTTTTTTGGCGACTGGATCGACGGTGCTTACGGTGAAGATACGACCATCACCCTCAACTATCAGACCATCCGCGCCAAGGCCTGGAACAGCCGCTGGTTGCTTCAGCAGCCCTGGGGTGGCTGGGCCGCTAACAGCGAGATCTACTCAGCCTTCTGGGCCATCGACGGAATCCTCGCCACCCTCGACGCAGCCGGTACCATCTGAGGCTTCCTCCGGCTCGCGCCCGGTAGCTCAGTGAACCGGTGCCATCGGGTCGCGCGATTGGTCGAGTCAGGGTATCTGGATGGGGGTCTCGGCTCGCTCTCTAGCGACCTCTTCCCGCTGCAGGAACATGTAGAGCTCCCGCACCCACAGGTCCTGCTTGTGGTCGAGGCCCTCAAAGCAAATGCCGTGTCGGACTCTGCCGCCGCGTAGGACGGTGCTGTAGATGACCCGTCCCGGAACTGGACCACAAGGCACTGCAATGGTGGTGCTGGTCTCGGCGGTGATCTGGGGGTCTTCCTGTTCACCCATCAACCAGTCGGGCAACTGCACCTGAACCTGGCAGTCTGCCTCCAGAGCCCGGTCGAGTACCACAGCGCAGCCTTCCGGTCCCAGGTCGACGAACAGCGAGGAGAGCGGCTCTTCTGCGCCCTCCGTCTCACGGACCGAGCAGTAGGCACTGGACGGCAGGCTCGCCCGGTAGGCGTCCCTGCGATTGAAAGACTGGGCGTCGCCATAGCCTCGCGACGGCTCGCGGATGGCCTTGCGGCGGGTGGCGGTAGCGGCCTCGACCAGTGGTTGCCAGAGCGACCAGAAGCGCTCCGCGAAGCGGTCGCCGCCACGCGGCAGGAAGCGCAGTGTGGTGCCTGAGATGCCCAGGTGCAGGTGCTCTGGTGGCGCAGTGCCCTGTGCTGCGCGAGAGATGTCGTCTACGTCGATGACCAGCGGCACCTGGCCCGAACTGGGCTCGCCGATCGGCAGAAACAGGACCTTGCGGTCGTAGATGGCGAGCCAGCCTCTGCGCGCGCGGCCGGGGCGGCTGAGGTCGAGGACTGCTCCGATGAGCGCCATCTGCGCTGGGTCGAGGAAACGCAGCCTTGCTTGCCAGGTTTCGATCAGTTCATCGATGGAGTCGTTCCGGATGCTGGTTCCGTCCCGAGAGATGTCCGGTTCGAATTCATGTTCGATTTCAAGCAGGAAGTCTTTGAGGTCTTCGAGGCGTTCGTTCGGGTCGTCCACCTCGAAGCTGAATTCCTCCTGCCCGGCGGTCAGCACCAGGCGCTTGTCCACCCGCCCGCGAACCTCAACCCGACTGAGCTCATAGAGCTGTAGTTCCAGCTTGCGGTCCAGGCCAAACAGGGCGTCGATGCGGCCCGAAGGGACAAAACGGATGCGCCGCGCTGAACCTACCAGTTCGCCGGCCACGTTAATTGGGCCTCGCTGTAGGGAGACGGTCCAGGTAAAGACCACGTGATTGCGGCCCATGATGGTGACCGTGTCGCCGCGGACCGCGAGCAGAACTCCGTAAAGGCGCGAGGCCAGTGCGCCACCAAAGGCCAGCTGCTCGCCGCGGGTGGTGACGACCAGCTTGCGTCGGATCCCGACCATCTCTACCGAGCTGATGTCGTTGATGGGGATGTCCCGGTCGAGGTCTTTCCAGAGCCCCTTCTCTAGCTCTGAACTGGAGCGGAAGCTGAGCTTGCTGTTGGTTACCGTCACCCTGCCTCTGGCCGAGAGCATGGCATTGACGAACAGGTTGATCGCACCCTCAAGCAGAGCTGCGTCGTCGTCATCGCCACCGGGGCCGCTGGTATCGGCGCCTGCCGAGCTGCTGCGCAGTTCCTGGTAGATGGGCTCGAGGCCAATCCCGCGGAAGCGGTGATTGATCGGACCGACTTCCAGATCAAGGAAGAATTCGTCGTCGCTCAGGCGAACCTGATCGATGGCGGTCCGTGGCAGCTCCCAGGCGATGGGCCTGGACTCGGGGCCAGCAGGCACCGAGCGGAAGAATAGGAAGCGATCATCGAGGCTGAGGTGGCCTTCAAACTGGTCGTCGCCGCGCAGCATGGCACAGCGGCATCGAAACACCTGGATGGGTACAAAGGGATCAGCGCCGCCGCTCATGGCGATGTACATACCATGTCATCGGGTCCTTGATCAGGCCGGTCTTTAGTTGGCAGAGAGGGTTGCAGAGCGTCGCTCCATGCCAGCAGCGCTGCAGCGCACATCTTGCAGACCCAGGCCGCGTCCTGCCAGTTGGTAGCGGACTTTGCGGGTCTTGCAGCCTTGTTGCAGTCCATCTTCGTGGTGTTCGGATTGGGCCGGCCCCCAGCGTTGGTCGATGGCAGTCATGGACTGCTCATAGCGCCTTAGAGAAGTGCTCTCTGCGGCTTTTTCTGCTGGCGCCCAGGCCTTGATCTGGCAGCTGGCAAAGCCTGCTTTGGTGGCGAACAGCTGCGCGTGGTGGCCATGGCGCTGGTCACCGCTGGCGAACTGCCAGCCGCCCGCGCCGTCGGCTGTTGCCTGGGCCGGCATGTCCCTTAGCGGAGCGTCCAGGGATACTTCGCTGCCGAACACGTCGATGGCCGCTGGCAGTGGCTCAGGTTGCGCCACTGGAGTCGGGGGCTGCATGGTGGCGAACTCCACTGCGGCGATGGTATTGAGTACCAGCAGCCCGGCTAGTGCAGCGTAGCGCCTGCCAGCCAGTAGATGCAGGGCGGCGCGCGCCGGGATCAGAGCCCCATAGAGCAGCGCGCGCAGGACCGTTGCCGCGCTGTAGGCGAGGGGCCCTTTGCTCAGTAGCCAGCGCACCAGTCGCTCGTCAATGCTGTGTTGGCCCTTGAGATAGCGGCCCATCAGTTCGGCCTGCTGGCGTCGGGCGAGTACTGGCCAGGCCAGCCCATGGACTGCCAGCAACAGTGCGGCTCCGAGGGCTGGACTGAGGGCTGGGGCGGCAGCTTGCCAGCTGTTCCAGGCCAGCACTGCTGCAATAAGCAGGGCGCCGCAGGGGGTCGCAAGGTCCCCGGCGAAGCTGTTGCGGGCTGCCCATCGCAGGCTTGCTTCAAAGCGTTCGATGAGCTCTTTCTCTTCATCGCTCAGGGGTCCGCTGGATCGAGCTGAGCTAATGGCGGTCTGCACCGCTCGGATTCCTTCCTGGTTGATCGGCACCGCCATCTCCGGGCGATTGGGCAGCGGCTCCCACAGTCTTGCGGCGGCTTCAACGACGGCCTGAATCGGCTCTCGAAGGCCGCTTGTTTGGGGCGCTGCCCTGGCTCCGGGGTCAGAGCAGGCGCTGGTGTCTTGTTCGGTCACGTAGGGCATTGTACGCACAGCTCAGCTTTGGCGCGGTTGGCAGGGGTTTGCTGTCCGCTGCGAATGGGCGGCGGCTGGCGCCTGCGCCCAACCGCGATTATTCTGCTCGCCCATCAACTCAGCGGAGGAAGCATGATTCGCGAGCAGCTCAAGGCACAGTCGATCAAGGCGTTGAAGGCCGGTGATAAGGAGACTCGGTCTTTACTGACCGGAGTTCTGGCCCGTTTCCTTGAAGAGGAGAAGGGTGCCAGCTTCAAGGGTTTTACCGAAGCCAGCGAGCGGTCATTGGTGGCGGCCTATGTGAAGACCCTGCGTTCGGCGCTTGAGCAGATGGGCGATGGCGAAGTTGCAGCACGCTACCGGGCCGAGATTCAGCTCCTTGAACCCTATATGCCACAGTTGTTGGATGAGGCCGCGACTCGTGAACTGGTCGCTCCCCTTGCCGAAGGTGCCCGCAACATCGGCATGTTTATGGGAGCGGTCATGAAGAGCCACAAGGGCAAGGTAGATCCTGCTCTGGTCCGGCGCATCGGCCAGGAGCTTGGCCTGAGCTGAGCCTGCTCAGGGCTCCTTGAACGCTTCCAGAGCTGGGTGGCTCTGACTGATGGTTTCCGTTAGCAGGGACGAGCGGACGCGCTTTGCCATGTAGGTGAAGCGGCCTACCAGCAGCGAGGCGACCAGACACAGGCCAGTCGCCAGTCCGTACCAGACCCAAATCGCGTCGTCGTTGAGGAGGAAGGCTCCCAGCACCCCCATGGGAATCGCCACCAGCCAGTAGCTGGCGAGGATTAGCATCAGCGGCACCCGGGTGTCGGCCAGACCGCGCAGGATGCCAACCGCCACCGCCTGGATGGAGTCGCCCAGCTGGAAGATGGCTGCCACCCCCAGGAAGCGGATTGCGATGGTGGCCACCTCACTATCGACTCGATACAGGCCGACCAGCTCACTGGCAAAGAGCAGGATTGTGGCGGTGGACAGCAGGGCGTAGATCAGACCGGAACCGAGCGCGGTCCAGCCGGCGCGGCGCATTCCCGGCAGGTCGCCGGCGCCCAGTTGCTGGCCGACTCGAACTGAGCCTGCTGCTCCCAGCGATAGCGCTACCATGAAGAATAGCGCTGCGATGTTGAGGGCCACCTGGTGGGCGGCCAGGTAGGTCGAGCCCTTGATGCCCAGCAACACGGTGGCAGTGCTGAAGCAGCCCACTTCAGCGAGGTACTGCAGGCCGACCGGCAGGCCGATGGCGCTGAGCTTGCGGAGGAGCTCGGGGGAAGGCCTGCGGGAGACCCTTGGAAAGCGCTTAAAGGTGGCTCCATAACGGACCAGCAGGAACAGCGGCAGGAACATCACCCAGCGACATAGGGTCGTTGACCAGGCCACTCCGGTGACCCCCAGCGGTTCCAGGCCCAGGCCGCCTTCGATGAACCATAGATCGCAGATGAGGTTGATGATGTTGGCGAGGAGCGCCACCCACAGCAGCGGGCGGGTGATGCTTACGGCTGAGATGTAGCTCTTGTAGGTGGCGAACAGCAGCCCTGGCAGCACCGCCCAGCGCAGTGGGTCCAGGTATTCCCGAGCCAGAACCAGCATGTTCGGGTCGTAGCCGCCCTGATCCAGCAGCCAGGGCAGCGCTGACATCGCCGCGATCAGTGGCGGAGTTGCGATGACTGCCAACCAGCAGCCCTGCACCAGACCCTGGCTACAGCGGTCCAGGCGCTTGGCACCGTAGGCCTGGCTGACCCAGGGGTCGAGGCCCATCATCAGCCCGACGCCGAGGATCATTACGCCGAAGTAGAAGGTGTTGCCGAGCGCCAGTGATGACAGCGCCTCAGGACCCATTGGTCCGACCACCAGGGTGTCGACCAGACCCATGCCGAAGAAGCCCACCTGTGAGATGATGATGGGCAGCGCCAGCTTCCACAACTCTCTAAGTTCCCCCATCAGTGCAGTCGGGCCTCTCTGGGCTCAGCGCCGAACAACAGCCAGGGTCGTTGGCCCTGTGGTGGCGGGTCCAGCCAGCCAATGGGGACCAGACCGAGGGTCGAGATGGCGCGGTCCACCCGCTCGGCGCTGGCTGAGCCGCTGAATTCCACCTCGCCAGCGAAGGCCCAGCGTACGCATTGACCTTCGCGAAGGGCCAGCACACCGTTGTGAATCTCGCGGACATCGCCACTTTCAGAGGCTCCCTTCCAGATCTGCTCGCCGCCCGGCATGACGACGTAGCATCCTGAGGGCTCAAGCAGCTCATTGATGCCGCCGCGCTGTCCTCGATCAGCGGTCTGAATCCAGCGTTCAAGGTAGCCGTCCTGGCCATTGCAGTAGCGGTGCTGGAGGTCCTGGTATTCGCCGAATGCTGCGCTGACGAGTAGCAGCAGAGTCGCACTGCAAAGGGCCCAGCGGAGCCGGTTGGTGATGGTTCCGCAGCTGTGCCGGCTGGTCAGGGTTGCGCTCACCAGCGGTAGCCAGACCAGCAGTGCGGGCAGAAAGTGGCGTGCGCCTACATCAATGAGCGACAGTGGCTGGAGCAGCGCTACCAGTGCGGCGGCGCCAAATACCCGGGCCGCAGATACGCTTAGCAGGTCGCTGCGAAACAAGGCGATTGCGGCGGCCGTCATCAGCAGGGCCGGGGGCTGGAACAGGGCTCCACCAAGGGGGATGTTGAGGAGGTTCTCCAGGACGATGGAGCTATCCAGGGTGAATGAGTCGACCGGCAGCCGCGCGCTCTTCCTCGACAGCAGCCAGATCTGCAGACAGGCGAGCAATGGGCTGAGCCAGCGCAGTAGTGGGCGGGGTTGCCTCAACGCTTCGCGCCAACGCTTGCTGGGTACCAGGGCCAGCACAACCAGTAGAACCGGGCCCAGCTCCATCCGTGATCCAAGTGCCAGCGCCGCCCAGGTCAGGGCCAGATAGGGCAGGCCGCGTAGGGCGCACAGGGTGGCAGCACCGCCCAGGGCTAAGGCAGGAGCGAGGAAGTAGCCTGTCGCGGACCAGCCGGCCAACGGCGCGCTGGCCAGGCACAGCGATACAGCCAGCAGGCTGGCAGCTGCTCTACCCCGAGCGCTGGCGCCCATTGTTGTTGCCAGCTCGGCGCTGATGGCCGCAATGAACAGCATGGCTGGCGCAAGGGCCAGGCGATTGGCAGCGAGCCACAGTTGTTGGGCTGCTTCCCCGGGTGCCAGCTTGCCCAGCAGCCAGCTTAACCCCATGGGCAGCGGCATCGTGCCGTAGGAGAACAGGTCGTCACGAGCAACTGGTTGGCCGAGCAGCGCCGTTCCGTAGCTACCTTCGTGTCCGGCGAAGTGGTAGCTACTCTGCGGCAGCAGCCAGGCGACCAGTAAGGGTGCCAGCAGGCACAGGGCGATGCTACTGCGGGGTAGCCGCAGCAGTCCGCGCAAGCTGCTGCGAAGTTGCCAGCTCAGCAGCACGGTGATGACGACCAGGATGGACTGGGTCCAAAGTGGCCAGGAGGTGGTGTCTTCCACCGCCAGAGGATAGCGCCATCGATGCCTTCCGGGGGGGGCTGCCTTCGGTCTTCTGAAACTTGACGAAGTGGCCCTTAACCTCTACAAATCGCTGCACTGAATGACCATTCATTTTTTCTCCGGAACCCGGTGAATCTCATCAAAGGAAGCCATGACTGAAGCGCAGATCATCGAGAACAAGAACCGTTCAGAAGCCGAAGACGCATCCATCGCGGTTGCCGAGGCGAGCCGTGAACTCGACTGGAAGAGCAAGTCCTACATGGCTTCGATCTTTATGGGCGAGTTAGACCAGTCGATGATCTTGCCCTTTCCAGAGCAGGATCAGGCGGATCGGCTGATCGGTGATGAGATCTGTGAGAAGGTGCGTGCCTGGGCAGAGGAGAACCTGGATGGTGAGGCTATCGATCGGGATCAGCGTATTCCCGCCCATGTCTTTAAGGGGCTTAATGAGCTGGGTCTGTGGGGCATCAAGATCCCCAAAGAGTACGGTGGCCTTGGCCTCAGCCAGACCAACTACATGCGGGTCTTGAGTGTCATTTGTCACTACTGCTCGTCCACTGCCGCGACCCTTTCTGGGCATCAGAGCATCGGTGTCCCCCAGCCCCTCAAGCTGTTCGGAACCGAAGCGCAGAAGCAGAAGTACATGCCCATGCTGGCCAATGGAGCAGTCTCAGCCTTTGCTTTGACCGAGCCGGAGGTCGGCTCAGATCCGGCCAACATGTCCACCACTGCCACCCTTAGTGAGGACGGCAAGACCTGGACTCTGAATGGCTACAAGCTGTGGTGCACCAATGGCAACTTTGCCGACCTGCTGGTGGTGATGGCCAAGACTGGCGTCGATAAGCGTGGTAGCCGCGAGGTGAACCGTATCTCGGCCTTTATCGTTGAGACTAAAGATCCTGGAATCGAGGTCCTGCACCGCTGCAACTTCCAGGGACTGCGCGGGATCGAGAACGGCATCCTCCGCTTCACTGACGTCAAGGTGCCCGCCGAGAACCTGCTGTGGGGTGAAGGCAAGGGCTTGCGCCTGGCACTTACCACCCTCAACGACGGTCGGCTGGGGATTCCTGCGATGGCAGCTGCCAATGGCATCAGCGCCAGCCACGAGGTTGCTCGCTGGGCCAAGAGTCGCCACCAGTGGGGCAAGGTGATCGGCAAGCACGAGGCGGGCGCCGAGATGCTTGCGCGGATTACCTCGACCTCCTACGCCATGGACACCATTGCCCGCTACGGTGCCGCGCTGTCGGATCAGGGGGATACCGACATTCGCATGGAAGCCGCCGCCGCCAAGCTGTTTAACAGCGAACGCGGCTGGGAGGTCGCGGATCTGGTCATGCAGTTGCGTGGTGGTCGCGGCTATGAGACCGCTGATTCGCTGCAGCGCCGTGGCGAACAACCCATTCCGGTGGAGCGGAGCATGCGCGACTCGCGCATCAATCGGATCGTCGAAGGTACTACGCAGATTATGCACCTGTTCCTCGCCCGTGAGGCTCTCGACAAGCACCTGCGCATGGCCGGCGCGCTGTTTGATCCGCGCTCCTCGTTGAGCGCCAAGTTGGCCACGGTGGCGAAGTGCGGCCTGTTCTACAGCATCTGGTATCCCAAGTTGTTGCTGGGAGGTTTGCTCCGCTCTTTCGCTCGATTCTCGGGTCCGCTGCGCGCCGAGATGCGTTGGATCGACAGCCGCTGCCGCAAGCTGGCCAGGATGCTGTTCCACCAGATGCTGTTTCAGGGGCCCAAGCTGGAGATGCGGCAGCTGATTCTGGCGCGGGTGGTTGATGTGGGGACTGAACTGGCGGTCATGGCGCTGGTCGCAGCTCGGGCACAGACCGAGCTCAGGGCTGGCCGCAATGAGGACCTCAACACCGCGCTGCACTATCTCAAGGAGTCTCGAGTCCGGGTTGACTCGCGCATGCGTGCCATCTCGCACAATAACGACAAGGCAGCAAGCGCCCTGGCTCGTGAGCTCATGGATAGGGTCGAACCTTTTCCCCCGGTGGCCTCTTTGGATGAACTGCCGGCCATGCAGCGTGAGTTTGGTACCGACCTGACCAGTGGTCGCCGGACCGAGAGGATCGAGCTGAACCAGCCGCTGGTTGCTGCGAAGCAGGAGGCTCCAGACGCCGACCGGGTCGCTTGAGCTTGCCCCTGTTGCGCTGATTGTAGGTTAGCCGACGCCGCCGAACTCGCGGTATCGGAAGCGCACTCCCAGCTCATCTTCGACGAGTTGTCGGCAAGCCTCGCGGTCAACGTCAGGCATACCAACAACCGATGCCTGTACGTACTCGAAGTGCTTTCTGGCAGCTCTGATGAAGTCCTGGCAGGCGTACCAGGCCTGTTCGCCATAGCGGTTCGGGCAATGGCGGAGGTAGACCTCCGGATTGTGGGCGTTGATGCTGATGCTGACTGCCTCGAAGTGCGCGCCAAGCTCTGCCGTCACATCGCGGCCTTCCCGCAGGTTAGCCAGGCCGTCTGTGTCCAGGCGAAGCCGCCGAGCACCGGCCTCGCGCAGCAACTGGGCGGATCGAAGCAGCAGCTGAAGTTCACGAGTGGGCTCGCCATAGCCGACAAAGACCACCTCGCCGAGGCTGCTGAGGTCGCCACCAATGGCTTCTCCGCGGCTCAGTGCCTGCTCCGCCTGGTCACGGCTGGCCCGCCCATTCTTGGTAGCCAGGCGCGCTGCAGCCACCACGCACTCCGCGCTGATCTCCACCCGGCCCAGCTTGAGGAAGTAGTCATGAACCATCCAGTCGGTGAATTTCGGGCAGAAGGTACAGGCCAGGGTGCACAGGTTGGTGATGTTCAGATAGACGTTGCCGCGGATGCTGTAGGCCAGCACCGCATCCTGGGGTTGGGGCGCAGGGCTATCGAGCGGCCTGCCGTCTTTACGAAGGGCAGCGCTGTTCATCGCATGACCTCCCTCAGCATGGTCAGGCTGAGGCGCGCATGATTGGCCAGCACTGAAATCCCGCGCCGGGATCGCAGTCGTCCCGCCAGATAGCTGGGTCGAAAGTAGAACTCGCGGTAGAAGCGGCGTGCTTCTCCCACCAAGCGGTTCGGGTCGAGCTCATCGGACTCGCCGGTGGTGCCTCCAAACCAGCGGAACGAGCGGGGCTGACTGTTGCGGCCTTTCTTGTTCTGCCGCCTGCCGAAGGAAGTACCAGGGAGTGGGGTCGCGACATTCACCTGGACGTAGTCGAGGGCTGTAGCCTTGGCGAAGGAGATAGAGCGGTTGATGCTCTCGGCGGTCTCGCCCTCCATTCCGACCAGAAAGGTGCCGGCGACTTCCATTCCGGCCTCGTGCACCCAGTGCGCTGCATTACGACCCTGTTCGACGGTGGTGGCCTTGCCGCTGCGGGCGAGCATGCTCTCATCGCCGGACTCAAAGCCGAAGCAGATCTGGGCGCAGCCAGCTTCTGCCATGGTGCGAACCAATTCTTCGTCCACGGTGTTCGCGGTGGCAAAGCAGCGCCACGTTAAGTCGTGGTTACGTTCAATCAGTCCCGCACAGAATTCCAACACCCGGTCCCGGTCCCAGGTGAAGGTGTCGTCTCGCAAGATCACTTCCCGCATTCCATAGCGGTAGACCAGCTCGTCAATTTCATCCATCACCAGGGGGATGGGGCGGGCGCGCACGGTGCGGTGATGCCAGATGTGGGTAGGGCAGAAGGTACAGGCGCTTGGGCAGCCTCGGGTGGTGGCCATGGTGGTCACGGGATGCCGGCGAGCGAAAGGCACCGTATAGCGTTCCAGCGGCAGCAGGTCCCGTGCGGGCAGTGGGTAGCTCTCCCAGTCTGGAGGAAAGCGCCGCTCGCTTTCGCAGAGTTCATCGCCTTCGAGCCAGGCGAGGTTCGGGATTGCACCGGGTTGCTTGCCCTGGGCGAGCAGCAAGATGGCCTCTTCGGGCTCACCGAGAATTACGAAGTCGGCGGCGCTGTCGCGCAGCGTAGGTAGTGGCTCGGCGGTTACGTTGGAGCCGAAGATCGCCAGCTTGGTGTCGGGTAGGTCGGCCTTGAGCATGCCCAGCAGGAGGTGGTCATCGTCCAGCGAGCCCCAAGCTGAGGGGATCACCACCAGCGCTGGGGGGGCGGCAGCCAGCTGCCGGACTACTGCGTCGTGGCGCAGCCCCAGCACATTTGCAGGAATGATTTCGACGTCGATTCCAGCCTGTCGCAATAGGGCCGCGGAAAAGGCCAACTCCAGGGGAGGGTAGGGGCAGGAGAGTGGCACTTCGCCGCCGAACACATCGCGCAGGAACAGCGCCTCGCGGCCGTCGATGACGGCGAGGGGTTCAAGCAGAGTAACTCGTCCAGATGGCTGCAAAGGCGCTCTCCAGGTGGGTGCCAGGGATCAGTTCAGCCTAGCCAAGATGAACCGTGAGTGCAGCCTGTCATGGCCTTGGCTACAATGAAAGCGTGTTGCGTAGCTCTTCAAATATAGGTTGTTGACCGTGCAGATTCTGTTTCTACAGGACAATGGCATCAACGAGTCGCTGGCACTGGCCGACTTGAGCGCAGTGTTGCGGAACGCTGGTCATCAGGTGACCCTGGTGTTGGGTGATGAGGAGGATGACCTGGTGGCCCGCTTGCGGGCCGGCGATCCCGGTCTCGCGGTGATCCCCTGTCCCATTGCAGGTCACCTGAGGGCCCTTGAAGACGCCCGCCGGATCAAGGCCGTACGTCCTGAATGCATAACCCTGCTGGGTGGCACTTATGCGACTTTCAGTCCAGAGCTCGCCCGGCTGCCTGAGGTCGATGTGCTGCTGTTGGGCGAAGGGGAAGGTGCTGTGCTTGAGCTGGCCGGGCGTATCGAGGCCGGCGAAGGCTTTGAAGATGTCGCTAATCTGGTCATGGAGCGAGATGGCGAGCTCATTCAGAATCCCATGCGGCCGCTGGTCGAGGACCTTGATGAGCTGCCGATTCCCGACCGCGACCTGTATTTCGACTCCTATCCCTTCATCGCTCGGCTGCCCTGGAAGAAGTTTGCGACTGGGCGAGGCTGTTTCCACGAATGCGGCTTTTGTTGGAACGACGCGTTGCGCGAGATGTATGCGGGTGGTGGGCGCTTCACCCGGCGCAAGAGTCCCAGGCGAGCGGTCGATGAGATTGTCCGAGTCCAGCGCAGTCACCCCCTGGAGCATGTCCATTTTTCCGACGACCTGTTTACCGTTCACCCGAAATGGTTGGAGGAGTTTGCGCCGCTGTATCGGAGCGAGGTTGGACTGCCTTTTACCTGCAACAGTTCTATCCCCCTGGTCACCCGTCGCACCACTACTGCCCTTGCTGAGGGTGGTTGTGTTGGGGTCGGTATTGGCCTGGAGTGTGGCAATGAGGATTTGCGCTCAGCGATCCTGGGCAAGACCGTCACCAATGATGACGTTCACGAGGCGGCTCGGCTGGTCAAGTCCCATGGCATGCAGCTGTCGACTTTCAACATGGTGGGCTCGCCGGGAGAGACCATCGACAACGTCTGGGAGACCATTCACCTCAACCGCGCTATTGGGGTTGATCATGTAAGGGTCACCATTGCCATTCCAATGCCCTTTACCCGCTTTGAGGATGACGCCATTGCGCGCGGCTTGTTGAGCGAACGCTCAGGGGCGTCTCGGGTGGAGACCCTCATGGAGCCCGAGGTCTTGTTTGATGGGCCCGACAAGGAGGCCTTGCTCAACCTCTACATGTTGTTTCGGCTGGCTGTGCATGTGCCGGCTTCAGAGGCCCTGGTTCGCTACCTGATTCGCCGCCCCCATGCCCGCTGGATGCAGGCTTTGCGACTGTGGGGGATCTATGAGGAGAAGCGCATTACCCACATCAGTTGGCTAGATGGCTTGCGCTACTTTCGTCATGTGGGCGATCCCCGCAAGCGGACGGCTAACTACGTGACTCTTATTTGAGCGCATCGTCCCTGCTTCAGAAACCGAAGCAGCCGCCGCCAAAGAAGTTGTAGTCGGAATCGCCGCCCGCAAGGGATAGCTGGTAGCCCTCCATCCGCTTGCCTTGGCAGGCCTTCCAGGCCCCTTCGCTTAGGGAAGCGGCTTCTTCACAGAACCGAACCACCAAGGCTCCAGGTCGGTAGAATCGGCCCGATTCCTGGCCTGGAACCGGTACAGCTTCGGTGTTGTCCCGAGCAAGCCAGCAGGCCTCAAGGGCATCTTGTGAGATGCTGCGAGCAGAGGTCGGACTGCGCACCACATCGGTTCGTGCTGCGCCGATTGCCTGGCGGGCTGCAGCCCAAAGTTCCCATTGAGCCCGCATCTGGCCGTCATTGGCGGTGGCGTCGAGATCTTGCTCCATGCGGTTCAGGCGTTGCTGCAGCCGCGCCAACTCGTCTTCTGCAGAGCCCCAGGACTCACGTGCCAGCGAAGCTGCTCTCCAGCAGGTCGCGGCGTCGTCGTTCGGCAGGAATGCGATGCCTATGCCGGCTACGACCAGACTTGCGAGTGCAGCGAGCAGCCACCTAGTCCAGCTGCGATGACCGTCCATCCAACCCCCACTTCCACCCCTCCCCAGGGCGCTGTGTTCGGAGTACGTTCACAACACAAGGATAGCGCTAAGGATCCCGGCCGTCGAGAACAAACAGTTTGCCTTGAATCGGCTAAGTGCTTGAACGGTATCGGAGATTTGGTTTTGCGGCAGCCCGAGACTGTGAATTTCTGGTAATTCCCGTCAGTGCAGGCGCGCTTTCAGGCACTTTAGGGATGCATGGGCGGTGGGGCTTCTGCTCTGGCGCCAACTGGCAGAGCGAACACCACCAGCCCCCCGGGCAAGGAGCTTTCCTCGGTCATGCCCAGTGTGCTGAACCAGGCCTCCATGGGCCAGGGTCGTGGGGCCGCTTCGGGCCCGGGAGCAATGATGAAGCGCGCCTGGCCGGGAGCTTCGCTCAGGTTGACCATGCGGCGGAAGCTCTCTTCCATTTCTGAGAATGGAACTGTGGTGTCGCCATCGCGCCCAGTGTGGGCATTGGGCGCAAAGAAGAAGTGGCTGCCTCGGTGCTCGTTGCAATGCAGAGGCGGCATCTCAACATCAAAGCAGGGGCGACCCAGGCGGGCTGTGGGCCAGCGGGCTGCCACGGGATCGAGGTGGTCGCTCTCGTCGTTAAGAAAGCTGCTGTCCCAGAGATAGGCCACCACGTCGCCATCGCCAGCCGCTGCAAAGAGTTCTCGCACCTGCTCCCCCGCTGATGTTGCGATCTCTTGTTCAGCGCGTAGTTGGCGCTGCTGGTTCCATTCCCAACTAGCGTGCATCCATGGCAGGCTGAGCAGTAGGGGCAGAGCGGCGAAACTCCAGCGCAATGAAGCCTTTTGAGCAGTCGCCGCCAGCTCCGCCCAGCCCTGAGCTGCAGCCGCCAGCAGCAGCAGTTGCGGTAGGGCGTAGTAGTGCACCAGGCGGGGGTCGGCGACGCCCAGTTCAAAGAACAGCGCGAGGGCAGCCAGGCAGGCTGCTGCTTCGAAGATAAGAAGCCCTGCAGTCAGCCGGGTCCTTGGCCTCAGGCTCAGCAGCAGGCCGACCGAGGTGATTACGACCAGCAGAAGCTTGTCCCTCGGCTCGCCAAAGCGGCTCGATAGGGCCAGCAGTACCTGCTCGAGCCAGCCGCCTTCGGCCTCAGCAACATGAAAGGTCCAGGGGTCCCGGGTCATGGATATGGCGTTCCAGCAGAGCAGCGCGCCAGACACCAGAACCGGAGCCCACCAGCGCATGGCAGGCCGACCTCGGGCCGGACGGAAGCTTGGACCACGAGTCAGCAGGAATAGACCCTGTGCTGCGATTGCGGCCAGCGCCAGGACATGAACCTGAATTGCTGCGGCTGCGAGCAGCCCTGCAACCAGAAAGTTCCGTGCTGTTGAACTGTGGTGCAGTCCGAGGGTGGTCACTGACGATGCGGCCACCAGTAGCAGTAGCCAGGGATAGGGGGTGGTGTTGAGTCCGTAGTTTGCCTGCAGGGGGGATAGAGCCACCCAAAGGCAGCACAACAGCAGGGTCAGGCCGCTCCTGGTGTGGGTTGCCCAGAGCCCCAGCAGCAGCGGCGCGATGAGTCCTGCAGCCACGGTTGCGGCCCAGTGCATGGGTAGCCCGAGCCCCAGCGCAGACATGCCCCCGTGGAGGATTCCTGATAGCGGTGGGTGCAGCCCTTCCCAGCGAAACAGGTAGCCGAGCAGGTTGAAGTTGTGCAGGTCTCTAGCCTGCTCCTCGTAGTAGCCGAGCCAGTCGATGGCCCAGAGGTTTTGATGAAAGGGCAGTTGATCGATGCGAAACCAGGCCCCCAGGACCAGCAACATGCCACTCAGCAGGGTGGCCCAGGTGCGATGCATGGGTGTGCTCTGGTGTCTGGCGCTGGTCTCAGAGCCAGACTCAGTCCGACTCAGAGTCGCCCTTCGCGTTGCGGCGTACCGCATCCTGCCCTGGCTCTGCCTGTCCGCTGGCGACCATGAAGGCCTCAACGATCTTTACGTAGCCGGTACAGCGACAGAGGTTGCCGGCGATGGCTTCGCGGACCTCACGCTCGGTTGGTTTTGGTTTCTCTTCGAGGAGGGCCTCGCCGACCATGATGAAGCCCGGTGAGCAGAACCCACACTGTGAGGCGCCGGTTGCCACCCAGGCGTCCTGCAGTGCGGAAAGCAGCGGGCCAGACTGGACTCCCTCGATAGTCCGAATCTCTGCCCCCTCACAGTCGTGGGCCAGAGTCAGGCAGGACAGCCGCGGCTCACCATTGATCTGCACTGCACAGCAGCCGCAGGTACCCATATCGCAGCCGCGCTTGGTTCCGGTCAGCCCCGCTTGATAGCGGATCACGTCGAGAAGTAGGGCGTGTTGCTCCACTGCGCCCAGCCACGAGCGACCGTTCAAGGTCAACCGCAGTAGCTTCGCCTCAGGGTGCGCCTCAGTCGGGGTAGCGTCGCTCACCGTCAGCAGGATAGCATTAGGGATATGACGGTTGCTCAGGATACCGTGATGTGCCTTGGCTTTGGGGTCGCGGCCAATCTTGGAGCCAGTGGCGGTCGTGCGTTAAAGGCTGAAGCCGAGAAGCTGTCCCGCAACGGCTTTCTCGCTTCTTGGGTGCCTTTCAGCACGGCTTTGCTGTTGGCCTGGCCGGACTGGTCCTGGTGGTATTGGGAGCCAGTTGAGGGCCGGGTTGGGGTCGCTCTGGTCCTGGCCTTGTTCCTTGAGGTTGGCGCATTTTTTCTGGGCCGGCGAGCGGCCCGAGGCCTCAGTCCAGCCGCTATTGGTCGGGTGATGTTGGCTCTCGCTCTGATCTACGTGGTGCTGCTGGTCTATCCCTGGCAGTGGTATTCCTATGTGGGAACTACGGAGCAGTTTCGCGCTGGCGCGACCGTTCGGTTGTGGCAACACATCCCGCTGTTGGTCACTCTGGTGGTTGGCGCGACCTGGATGTTTTCCATCCTTGGGCTCACTGTCGCCAAGCTCTGGAAGATGGGGGCCGTGTCGATGACCATGTTGGCCTTTGCCCCTCTGCTGCTGAGCGGTTGCGGTCCATCCAGTGAGGATGTCCTGGCAGGCAGGGTGCGTTCAGCGCCGCCAGAGAATTTCGGTCCTGTGCAGCAGGTCGATGTGCTTAAGTTGGCCATCAGCCACGATGCCGAGACCATTGTCCGTGGCTGGGTGACTGCTCGCCATCATGATTCAGGGGCGGCGATTCCCGATCTGTCGGTGCGGGATGAGGGGCAGGCGATCACCGCGCTTGTCGATGGGCGAGTGGATGCTGCGATTCTGCATCGTCCGCCCAATGATGCTGAGGAGAGCTACTCTCGCGGCGACGGTCTGGTTGCGCGCACCACCTTGATCTGGGAGAGCATGGCGCGCTGTGCGGTGGTGCTGATGGTTCATCCCGAGAACCCGATCACCACCGTGCCCGTGGATCGGGCCCTTGAGATGCTCAGTGGTGAGGTTCGAGATTGGGCTCAGTTGGGCAGTTACGAGGGGCAGGTTCAGCTCTATGCCGGAGAACGTTCGGCATCTAGTTACGTGGCGGCTGAGGTCTTCCTTGACGGTCTGAGCTTTTCCGAGCGTTTGCAGACGATGCCTTCGGACAAAGGGGTGGTGCGGGCGGTGGCGACCGATCCTCTTGGCCTCGGTCTGGGGTCTGCGACCAATACTGGGGAAGTCCGGGTTTTGGGGATTAAGGGCACAGACGGTAGGCGGCGCATGTTTTTGCCGCGGGAGATGGGTTCGCCAGAGTCCATGTTGGCCCGCGAGCTGTACCTGATTACTCGAGGCAAACTCAGTCCTGAGCTCAAGGGGTTGCGGGACTATGCTATGTCGAAGGCAGGGGTGGCCATCGCCGAGCTCAATAGTTATGTGGTGGAGCAGGCGCGTTAACCCCAGACGCGCCCTGGGAATGGGTGCTGGCGCCTGGGGAAGGCGGCTGCGGACGGTTTCGGATCGGCCGGCACCGACTCTGTCGGTAGAGACGCAAGTCCCTTTAGCCTCTGAAGTCCTGGAGTCGGTGGATCAGGAGCAGGCGTTGGCAGCTGTGAACCTGGACCCTGCTGATGAGCCGCTCACTCACATCCTTGCCATGGTCCAACCGCAGATCGTTATGCCCACAGCGTGGCTGCCCGAGCCCGAGCCCGAGCCCGTGCCGGAGCCCGAGCCCGCCAAAGCTGGCTTTGGAGACTCTTCGTGGGGTGCCGCCGAGGAG
The DNA here is from genome assembly GCA_002433485.1 of Deltaproteobacteria bacterium UBA6601. Lineage (GTDB taxonomy): Bacteria > Myxococcota_A > UBA796 > UBA9615 > UBA9615 > UBA6601. The sequence goes on along the minus strand of DJIF01000008.1, from coordinate 15,779 downwards.
GATGATCTGCTTGAGGAGACGCTGCTTGGCGAGGTCTTTACCGCGCAGGATGAGAACGCGCCAAGTCCAGCTCTGGTAGCCGCTCTGAGTGTTGATGGACCGCTTCCCGAGGACTCTTTTGCCGACGGCACGGTCGAGTCTGAGTTGCTTCCCGAGGACACCCTGGAAGGTCCGCTGCAAGGCTCCCCGGGTCAGCAGGACCGGCTCGAGGAAGACGAACAGCCTACTGAGATGGTGCCGCTTTGGCAGCTTGAACAGGCCTTGGATGCCACTCCAGAGGCTCTCGATGAAGGGGAACCCACCCAAGAAGCAGCAGTCCCTCGCCCAGAGCCTTCTGTCAGTGAGCAGTTGCCAGAGGTTGCGGTCCCTGATCTCACTGCTTCTCTTGAGGCTGAGTCGCCAGTGGGGCTTGGACTGGCCGACGAAGAGGAGGAACCCCCAAGTAAAGAGGAGCACGTCGCCTCGGAGGAGACGAAGCCCGCTGCTGCGGGACCGCCGGCTGTGGTTGGCGATGCACTGCTCGACGGGCCTTTGCCCATCCGGTTGGAGCTTGGTGCGCCGCTTGGAGCGGGTGCGATCCGGGCTGATGTTATTTGCCTTGAGTTGGGTCAGATCCGGTTGCCCCAATCGCAGCGGATGTTGCAGGACGAAGCGCGAGATCCAGGTTCGCCTGCCTCCGAGTCGACCTCGCTCTCGACCTCGGCCCGCGCTCAGTGGGGCTCAGCACCCGACATTGCCCCGGGGATCCCTCGCGATTGGGCCATGGCAGAGGATGCAGAGACCTCGCTGCTCAGCGGGATGGGTCCCTACCTGGATCATTCCGACGCGGAGGAGACCACCGTTGCCGGTGACGTCAGCATTGAGCAGCGCCTTGAGCTGGCCCTGGATGAGCCGGATTCGGCCACCTTGTTGCTTGAGGACGAGGCAGACCATCCGGAGGTCGTGGCCGAGGGCGGGGCGATTCGAGTGGCTCTTGCCCTGGGTACTCGTGCCCCTGAAGGTCGCGACAAGGCGACCCGTGGTGTGGCGGTGGCGGCGGCCGAGGCCATCGCTTCCTCAGATGGACGGGGCATGGCTCCGGGGCTGGCTGCGACCGACCTGGTCAAGCTGGCTCGTTTGAAGGATGAACGTGGTAGTCGGGGAGTTGGTATCGATGTTTTGGCGACCGACGAAAGCCTGCCCCAGGTAGAGTCGCAGGGACCGCATGATGATGGGCTTGAGGAACCTTGAGCGCAGCAGCTGCTCTTGCTCCTCTCTTTGCGCGGGAGATCGGGCCCCGGTATCATCCTTATTGAGCCCGGTATTCGCGGCTCTCTGTGGTTGGTTGTGTTGCTGTGGGAGTCTGCGATGTCCAAACTGAGCTTGCCGTCCCTGCTGATGCTTTTGTTGCTGGTTGTTGCCTGCGGCGACGATGATAGCGCTGCGAATGCGCCTCTGGCCGCTGCTGTGCCGGAGGGGATCGTAGTTGAGGCGAGCGGTTCCCTTGAGGCTGCCGCTGAGATCGCCGAAGGCCAGGGTCAGTTGCTGCTTAATGCCACTTTGGGTGGTAAGCCCGTGGCGGACAAGCTGAGTGTAGAAATCAGCGCTGTTGGAGGCGATCCGGCGCAAGTCACTGCGGTTACTCCTGGCACTGCGCTGCAGCTTGCACCTGGTCAGTACAGCGCCAAATTTGTCTATCTGCTTGATGAAAAGCTGGGCAGCTTTGATGGGTCTGCCGCAGGCCTTGAAGTGAGGGCGGGGCAGACCAGCCGCTACGACCTGACGCTCACTGTCCCGGTCGGGATCCTGGTTCTCAACTTTAAGCTGAAGAATAAGCAGGGCCCGCCCGCCAACATCAGCAGTGAAGTGAAGATGGAGCTGTTCCGAGCTGAGGACGATCCTACCCTGGTTGAGCCGGTGTTCGCAGGCGTTCCCGGCACCGATCTGACGCTCGCTAAGGGCAAGTATAAGGTCCGAGCTACCTATCCTCCCGGTCGCAACCGGCCTCTGGTGACCGCCTGGTTCGATGAAGTGCTGGTAGGTGCGACCCTGACCCGGACCGAGCAGGAGGTTCTCATTGAGCCGGAGCCCTTGGGAGTGCGGGTCGATGCCTACAACTTCAGCCGCGACATCAACTCCGGAACCAGCGTGTTCTTCTTTTCCGAGGGCGCCGACATGGCTCGTGCAATTGCCCGGGCGCAAGGGGTTGGCGGCAAGGTCGTTGAGGTGCCGAGCCAGTTGGCTCCTGGCAAGTATGACGTCCTGTTGTTGTATCAACCCTCCCCGATGACCAATCCGGATCTCAAGATCGAGAAGATCATGCTCGGCTTTGAAGTGCCCGCTGCGGCCGAGCCGATTCGCCTTCCGGTGGACTTTGAGACCCCGCTGGGAGCGATTCGACTCAAGGTGCTGGCCGGCGAGGAGGACATCTCTGACCGGATCGAGATGCGGGTCATGCGAGGTGGTGCCGATCCCAATGCCGCGACTCCGGCCCTGGAGGAGTTCGGTGTCTCAGAGCACTTCATTCCATCGGGCACCTATGACGTGTACCTGAAGTGGAAGAAGGAAGATGGGTCTGACGGTAAGGCCGAATTCATCCGTGTGGAACTGGGCAACGGCCATATCTGGGAGCAGGAGTTCCAGCGTGATGAAGGTCCCTGGGAAGCCCGCCCGGTGCGGGTCCCGCCGCGCCAGTTGCGGCCTATTACCTGGGTTGATCCTGGCGATGACGATGACAGTGCCGGCGATGACGATGACAGTGCCGGCGATGACGACGACAGCGCTGCCGGTTCCTGAGCTGTCGATCCAGCTCCCTTCGCCTTGCCGCTGAGTCAGATTTTGGGGTTCTCAGTGGGCTCGGATTGAGTTGATGATGGGCCAGAAGCTGCGCTCGAAGAAGGAGCGGTTCAGCTTCTTGGCCGGATCCCACACCGAGGCCTCGATGAACAGGTTCAGCTGGTCGCCACGAATCAGCACCTCAAGGCGGTGACCTGCGCCCCTTGGGTTGTGCCAGCGGCGATAGCGGTATTCGATGCGGCCCTGCTCGTTGCTGAAATGCTGGCCTTCCAGCTGCATGGGTGCTTTTTCATCATCGGCCAGGCTGCGAATGGCGAGGGTAGGGTAGCCGCCTCCGTAAGGGAGCTCGCGCACCAGGGTGAGGGCCCTGTGGGAGCGGGTCGTCTGCCAGCCATCGGGAAGGATGATGCGGAAGCCTGCCTCAGCATGTACGAAGGGGTCACCCTCGATCGGCTGGGGCTCGGGTCGGTCGCTGCAGGCCAGGCAAAGTAGACTCAACAGCCCAGCCAGGAGGCCTACAGCAAAGTGCCGTGACGCGGGACGCTGCCCTAGAGTCACGGACCTGACGCGCTCGCTCGCGGGAGCTCTTGGGCCCTAGTCCGGGGGGTTCTCGCCGCGATAGATGGTGATCTTTTCAAGAACCACATCGTTCTGCGGACGGTTATTGACCGGGTTGGTGGGGACTCGGGCGATGGCCTTTACCACATCCATGTTCTCGATCACCTCGCCAAATACCGAGTGCTTGTTGTCGAGCCAGGGGGTGGCGACTTCAGTGATGAAGAACTGCGAACCGTTACTGTTAGGTCCACTATTGGCCATGGAGAGCACTCCTGGCTTGTGGTGCCGAAGGGTGGCGTGAAACTCGTCCGAGAAGCGGTAGCCGGGTCCTCCAGTTCCCTGTCCCAGAGGATCGCCCCCCTGGATCATGAAGCTGGGGATGACCCGGTGGAAGATGGTCTTCTCGTACAGCGGACGAGTGGTTGTCTCCCCGTTGTTGGGGTCTTCCCACTCAATGGCTCCCTGGGCCAGGCCGACGAAGTTGGCGACCGTGCGCGGTGCCTTTTCCTCGAAGAGGCGGACAATGACGTCACCCTCGCTGGTCCTCAGTCTGGCGCGAAGTTGTCCCTCGCCTTCGACGTTGATGGGGGGGAAGTCGGGGCCTTTGCTGCGTCCGAACATGATCGTTTTCTCCAGGATAGAGTCGAGTTCGACTCTGAAAAGCGGCTCTCCGTAGAGGCTTGTACCAGAGTATCGCACAGCGGTCGACAGGCTTCCTTCCTGCCAGTGCAGGGGAAGCTGGGTTTGTTGACCTTGAAAGCTGCCAAGACAAGCGCTCAGCTGGCTTGACACCCCCTATAGGCTGGCCTAGAAGATCGGGCGCCGGGGCTTGCTTATTTGAGTCCGATCAAGGGGTTGTTTTCATGCGTGCATCGATGATTCGTGTTCTTGCTGCTCTGTTGGTCCTGTTGACGGTGGGATGGCTCGCCAGTCCGGCGCCTGTGATCGCCGGTGACGAGGTGATCGACGAGGATGAGGACGGCTTCGGTGTTGACGAGGACTGCGATGACACCGACGAGGATGTAAATCCTGACGCCGAGGAAGTCTGCGACGACGACATCGACAACGACTGTGACGGAACCGAGTGGCTGTCCACCCAGGACCTGGATGGTGATGGTGAGAGCCCCAACGCTGAAGGCTGCGGCGGGACCGACTGCGACGACAATGACGCCAGCCTGAACAGCGCCGACGAAGATGGCGATGAGATCACCAGCTGTAACGGAGACTGTGATGACAGTGCCGCCACTGGCGCAGCCGCCGGGCCGGGGCAGGAAGAGATCTGCGGTGACAGCATCGACAACGACTGCAGCGGTGGTGCCGATGACGAAGACCTCGACGGTGACGGCTTCCTGAGCCCCGACTGCGGTGGTGATGACTGCAACGATGACAATGCCACCACCAATCCTGAGGCTGGTGAGACCGGCGCGACCTGCGGTGATGGTGTGGACAACGACTGCGACCAGGTCATCGACGAGGCCGATGAGGATTGCTTCGAGGAGCCCGAGGTCGATGCGGGCATCGATCAGCAGAGCCTGTACATCGGCGGCAACGTGGTGCTGGTTTTTGATGGTAGCGGCACCACCGACGCCAATGAGAATGATGTGCTCAGCTACACCTGGACCCTGGCCGGCGCCGCTGAGGATTACCCGGGGGTCACCTATCAATTCATCACTGATTCCACCTCGCCCTACGCTTACCTGCGCTTTCACGCTGATCCAGCCGCTGAGGCAACCAGCTGGGACTTCGAAGCCACCCTGGTGGTGAGCGACGGAGTGCACACCACTGCTGCCGATGATGAGAAGGCGACGGTCTCGGCTCACATCTATCGCCCTCAGACCTACAGCTCGGTGGGTTGTGCTCTTGCTTCCGGTTCCTCGGCTGGCCTGTTTGGGCTGGCCTTCATGCTGTTGCTCGGTCTCGGGCGACGTCGCTCCTGAGCGAGTCTGAGCGCGCAGACTCGGCGCATTGGGCTGCGCCCTGCTAGGCTTCGTGCCTATGTCGGCACCCCTCTCAAGTATCTCTTCTGCCGGTCTGGACGGCGCGGTTCTTCTGGACCGTCTGCGCGCTTCGGTACGGGCGGTCTTTCGGGGTCGAACTGAGCTGGTGGATCGCCTGCTCATCGCCGCGCTGGCCGGCGGGCATGTGCTCATTGAGGATGTACCCGGTGTGGGCAAGTCGACCCTTGCGCAAGCACTTGCCCGGGCTCTCGGCTGCAGCTTTACTCGGCTGCAGTTCACCTCTGACCTGCTGCCTGCAGATGTGCTGGGGGTGAACGTCTATGACGCTGAGCAGGGCGGGTTTCGCTTTCATCCGGGGCCGATTTTCTGCAACGTGCTGCTGGCCGATGAGATCAATCGCAGTACGCCTAAGACCCAATCCAGCCTGCTTGAGGCCATGAATGAGGGCCAGGTCACCATTGACGGAGAGCTGCGCGAGCTGCCGCAGCCCTTCCTGGTTTTGGCTACCCAGAATCCCTTTGAGTTTCACGGCACCTTCCCACTGCCTGAGTCTCAGCTTGATCGTTTCTTAATGCGCCTGGAGGTGGGGTATCCCGATCCTGAGCAGGAGCGCTTGCTGTTGCAGCAGGCGGGTGATGCTCAGCCCCAGGCGGAGCAGATCTTAGATGCTGCCGCTCTACGTGAGCTTCAGCAGCAGGCCATGGCGGTGTCCTTGCATCACGAGGTGGAGTCTTTGGTGGTTGAGCTGCTGGGAGCGACCCGCGCGACTCCCGGGCTTGCCCTGGGCGCTTCTCCCCGGGCCGGTCGTGGCCTGGTGGCGGCGGCGCGGGCGCGGGCCTTTATGGCGGGCCGAGACTTCGTGGTACCCGACGACATCGTCGAGCTGGCTGAGCCGGTCCTGGCGCACCGGATGATCGCTGCGCCTTCTGCTGAGCCTGGTGGTGCCAGGGATGCTGCTGCGGTGCTGACGGGCATCTTGGGCCGGCTTGAGGTGCCACGCTGAACATGGGCCTTGGGCGCTTGTTTGGGCGAGCTGAGGCTCCTCCTGTGCTGCCCAGGCGTCCGCCCCCGCCGCGAGGCCACGGCGCTCTGCTGACCTGGGGATTGCAACGCATTCAAAATCTGCGTCGCGCGGTTCGCCGGGCGCAGCCGACCCGCCAGGGCTGGATCTTCCTGGCCGCGATGGTAGCGGTGGCGCTGGCGGCTATGAACACCGGCAATAATCTCCTCTACCTGGTGCTGGCGGCCATGTTGTCGCTGGTCGGAGTGTCCTCGGTGTTATCGGAGTGGTCGATCCGCGATCTGCAGGTCTCGCGGGTGATTGAGCAGGAGGTGTTTTCAGGGCAGTGGGCCGCAGGGCGGTGGGAGCTACGCAATCCGCGGCGCTTTTCACCGGCCATCAGGGTACGGGTCGAAGAGGTCGCCGCAGGACTTGCGCATCTGCACGGTGAGGTGGCCGTTGAGTTCCCGTTGGTGGCTGCTGGGCGGACTGCGGTAGCCGATGCCCGCTGGTGTTTTGAAGGGCGTGGTATCCATCGCATTGAGGTGCTGCGCATCTCGACCTCATGGCCTTTTGGGATCTTTCGCAAGTGGTATGAGCGCGCGGTGCCCATGGATGTTTTGGTGCTGCCGGCCCGGGAACAGGGCGGCACCGTTCACCACCATTCGTCGGCAGCAGCTCTGGGACAGTTTCGCGGCGCTTCGATCCGGGGCGGTTCTCAGGGGGATGATCTGCGCGGGCTGGAGGAGCACCGCGATGGACAGGATCCGCGTCAAATTCACTGGCGCACCTCTGCTCGGCGGGGTCGCCTGATTCGAGTGCTCAGGGAAGGGGAGGGCCAGGCGCAGCGGGTAGAACTGCGACTAGAGGCGCCGGCCGCTGGCCGGCAGGATGAGCGCAGCAGGCTGTTCGAGGAGCGTGTCGGAGAGGTCAGCGGCCGCCTCTGGGAGATCAGTCAGCGGGGCTCGGCGGTGCGCCTGGTGCTGCTCGGCGAGGCCCTGCCCGAGGTGGTCGACGCCGCTAGTCGCTCCTTCGCCCTGCGCGCCCTGGCGCTGGTGGAGCTGCCGGCCGAGGTGGGCCGATGAGTTCAGCGCTGGCAGGTCGCCGTCATCTGGTGCTCGCACATGGCGTGCGCTTGCTGGTGGTCCTGCTTGGGTTCTCGGCCCTGCGCATGGGCGGTGAGCTGGGTGGGCTGCGGGCCTTGGCTGCGGTGCTGGCGGTGGGCCTGTCGTGCTGGGTTGGACGGCCGCGCCTCGGGCAACGTGGCTGGTTGATCTTGCAGCTGTCCTTCTTGGTGTGGCTGCTGTTCAGCGCATTCTGGGCTCAGCGCCACATGATTGCGGTGTTCTGTGAGCTGCTGGTCTTTGTGCAGGTTCACCGCCTGCTGGCACACCGCGGCCCCAGGGACGATCTGTATCTTGTGTTCATCGGCTTTGGCCAGATCCTCATCGCGGCGGTTCTCACCATTGATCTGCTCTACCTGCTGGTGCTGTCCAGCTTCCTGGTTGCGGTGGCATGGCTGCTCGCTCTGGCCCAGCTCAGTCCCAGCTCTGAGGCGTCTGCCAGCAGCACAGGACTCTCTCCCGAGCAGCTGGACGCCCTGCTCGGGCCCCGAGGCCTGTTCTTTGGCGCTGCGGTGGGACTGGTCTTGCTGCTGGGCACCGCGGCCTTGTTTCTGGTCTTGCCGCGCATGCAGGCCGGCATGCTTCAGGCTGGCATGGTCTCGCCCCTGCACATCTCGGGGTTTGCGGAGCGGGTTCGGCTGGGAGCGGTGGGTTCGCTCAAGCTCAGCGCCAAACCGGTGTTTCGGGCGCGGGTGACCGATCGGGATGGGCAGGCCCTGGAAGATGAGGGCCTGTATTGGCATGGGCTGGCCCTGGATCGGTTTGACGGCCGCAGCTGGGAGCTTTCGGAGCCAGAGCGGGTCCCGCTTAGCAGCCTCGCTGCCCAGACCTATCTTGGACCACCGCAGGAGCAGCCCTGGGCGTTGCGCGCCGAAGTGAGCCTTGAGCCTATGGACAGCGACGTCCTGTTTCACGTGCCACTGGCCACCGGTCTGTATGGCCTGACTCGGCTGGAGGCGGCGTCGACGGATGGCTTCTACATCCCGGGGCGAGGTTCGGGTGGGGTAGGACGCTCCAGCTACGTGGTCTATAGCGATCCTAGTCAACCCGAGCTGGAGACGCTGCGAGATCAAGATCCGAGCAGCGCACCGGCGGCGCTGCTTGAGCGCTATACCCAGCTGCCGCGCCCGTTTTCTCCGCGCTTCAATGAGATCGCCCGTGAGTGGACCGAGGGCGCAACCAGCGCGGTGGACCGGGCACTGGTGGTGCAGCGCACGCTGCGTGGTGACTTTGACTACAGCCTCGACCAGGAGGCCTCTACTTACGACGATCCGCTGCTGGCCTTCCTGGATGAGGTACAGGAGGGGCACTGCGAGTACTTTGCGACGGCGATGACCGTGCTGTTGCGTAGCCTTGGGATTCCATCCCGCGTGGTGAATGGCTTTTATGGGGGGGAATGGAACCCGGTGGGAGAGTATTGGTTGTTGCGTCAGCGAGATGCCCACTCCTGGGTCGAGGTGTGGTTTCCCAGTGCGGGGTGGGTGATCTTTGACCCCACTCCAGCCGCAGGAACTGGCTTTGGAGGCCGGGCCCGCTTGACCATAAGAGCGCGGATTGCAGCCATTGGCGACTACGCCGAGCTGCTCTGGGAGGAACTGCTGCTCGACTACGGTCTGGGTGCCCAGGTTGATGGGTTGCGGGCGGTGTTTGCCCGGCTACAGGCCTGGGGCGGCGGCGAGGGTGGTGGGGCCAGTTTTGGTGCGCTACCAGGCCGACTGTTTTCGTTGCGGGCGCCTCCTTCCCAGGGGGCCGAGGCGGCAGCTGAGCGGCCTGCTCTAGGGCTGTTATTGGTGGCTCTGGTCTTGCTGCTGTTTGCCTGGAGACTCGGCTGGTTATGGCGCCGTCCGCCGCACGCTTTGCTGCGCCGATTGGTGGTCTTGATGGAGCGGGATCTGCGGCATCGCTTCCGCGAACAGGACTCATGCGAGCCGCTAACTGCGCTGGGCTGGGCGCGCTGGGCAGAGGGACTTGAGCCCGGGCGCTTTGAAGGGGCAGTCCAATTGGTTGAGCGTTATTACGCGGTACGCTTTGGTACGGCGCGGCTGGATCCGGCGCTGGTTCGCGAACTGCGCCGATTGCGGTCGCGCACTCGGCGCTGGCGCAGGGCGCCTGTGCTCGAAGCAGAGGGCGCCTAAGCGCTACTCAAAGCTCAGTGCCCAGAGCAGCTCGGTCTCGAAGTTACCGTCGCTCACGGTGAAGCGCAGTTCGCTGAGGCTACCCGACTGCTCGTCGGTCCAAAACACCTCCAGCTCGGTGTCGAAGCGTCCATCGTCAGCGTCGCCAAGAGCCATCAGTTCGCCGTCCAGTCGCCACTGCCACTCCAGGTCCAGCGAGTCGGGGTCTTCACCTGCGGCAGAGAACCGCGCTGAGCCGGCCATGGCGATCTGCTCGCTGCCGCTGCCGCTGGGAAACGAGCTGTCGATCACCGGAGCGTAGCCGCCATCGACACTGCTGCTCTCACCGATAGGGCCGATGCAGCCGCCCAACAGGAGCAGCCCCATGAGCAAGCTCAGCGCTGTCATGCGCTTTGACGGGAGCAGTGGGTTCGTCGCTGGCTGGCTGGGCCTCATGGTAGCGGGCTCGGAGGAGGAGGTTTGCGGATGCTGTTGCGGATGGCGATCACTTAAGCATGTCCTTGCTTCGGTGTCGTGTTGCTTGTGGATGCAGCTCAGCGCTTGACGCCGTTTACCCACACCGCCTCGGGGCTCGCCAGCGCGGCAGGAGTCTCGATGGGATTGGAGCCCAGTACTAGAAAGCTGGCGCGCTTACCTACATCGACTGAGCCCAGGCCTTCGATTCCCCACCACTGCGCAGGAACGCTGGTACCAGAAGCGAGGATCTCAGCACCGCTCAGGCCGGCGCGAGCCAACAGCTCGAGCTCGGCTGCGACGATGCCGGTGGTCTGCAGGTTGCCGAAGTCTGTGCCGTAGAGCACCGTGGCGCCCGCAGCCCGCAGCCGGCGCAGGTTATCGACGGCTATGTCAGAGCCACCAAAGGCTCGCAAGGTGCTGATCACAGCGCCTTTAGACCAGGCTTGAGCGCCTGCATCGCTGAGCTGGGCGGTAGGTGTATGTGCCAGCACATCGATGCCTACGTCAGCGGCAAGCAGCACCTGGTCTTGTGTCATGGCATGGCTGGCTACCTTCAGGCCCCTGCTGTGCGCAGCCTCTACGCCTGCTCGTAGTGCCGGTTCACTGAGGCTGCGGGCTTCGGTGACTGGCATCTTGATCACCGAGGCTCCACCAGCGCTCAGGCTCGCTACTGCTTTTTGCACTTCGCTCTCGTTCTCACACTCAATGCCGTATCCCAGCGAGCCCCAGCTCTGTGTGGGGTATCCCTGCACGGCTGTGACCATGGGCCCTGACTGCAGCAAGATCATGGGCGCCACATCGTCATCAAGGCTGTGAATGGGTGCGGCCAGATCCACCGCTGCTGCGATGCCGCCATCGAGCATCTGCTCGCGGCGCGGCAAAAAGCTCAGGTGCACGTGGCTGTCGATAAAGGCAGGGGCCAGCCAGCGACCGCTCAGATCAACAACCGTGTCTGCTTTAGCGTTCAGATCACCGATAGCCGTGATGGCGCCCGACTCAATGAGCACATCGACGCTTTGACCTGCATAGGGCCCCGAGCCGACAACAGTCGCATCCTGAAACAATACCGAGCCGACCTGCAGGATCTGTGAATCCCCCGGCTCTGCTTGCACGACACAGCCGCAAAGGGCCAACAGCAAGAGACCACCGGCCAGTGCGCTAAGGCCGCAAAGAGTGCTTTGAGATGCGATCATGTGTCCCCGCCCTTCACGACACACTACACCTGGCTCTGCCGCGCCATTCCTCAGCGAGCTGTTTTGGGGCTCTGCTATCTCAAGTCATGCGAGGCTCATGCAGCCAGGCCTTTTCCCCAGTTAGTTTTAAGAATACGTTTCCAATTACTGGACCTCTTCAACCCAATACTCCTTGTAATACTCCCGATTAGCGGTGGTCTCGAGACCCTCTCGCTTCATCCAGGCCTCGGCCGCCTTTTGGCTGGGATGCTTCGGGCCCTCGGGACGCACCGGATCCGTCTCAGACGTGTCCGGAAAAGTGTCACCGCACTTGCTCATCACCTGAAATGCCATCACTCGTCCTTTACGGCTGCCGCCTGTGCCTCAAGGGCGGCCAGGGCGGATCGATGCACGGCTCCTTCGCCACGCTGCTCGGCCAAATCGAGCGTAGCGCGGAGAGCCGGCAGGGCTTCGGTCATGCCGAGCACCACCATCGCCTCGGGTGCGCGGTCGTCTCGAAGAGCCAATCGGTGAAACAGATAGGACTTGGCCCAGGCCAAATCGTGTCCACGCAACCGCAAGAGCGCGTCGAAGTCGAAGCCGTGATCGTTTGGGGTCCAGACGCGAGCCACGTCGCCAGGGAGGGAAGTAGACTCATAGACAAGCCCTAACTCTGCGGGGGCGACTCCGTCCATCAGCGCACGAATAGTGGCCCTTAGACGCTCCGCCGCGGGCTTCCATACCGACTTCAAATCGGTAGAAACGTCCTGCATGAGCACCCATAGAGGGGATTGCCTCGGCTCGATGAGGGGCGCGATGATTGGTTGCTCCTGCAGCCCCAACAGGGCGTTTGCTCGAGTAGCCGAGAACGGATGCATCAACGCGTCGAGCAAACCCACAATTGCCTTGGGACCGTCTTGAAAGCGGAGTTCGTAGGCCGCGAATGCCGACTCCACCCGGCTTATCGTCTTCACCCCTTCAGCCACCCGAGCCAGCGCGGCTTCATCGGGTCCCATCAACTGCAAGATCGCCCGAGCCGCCGCCGAGCCCAGGTCATTGGTGGCTTTGCTTAAGCGCTCGAGGACTAATAGAGACCGGTGCACGCCTGCAAGACCCAGGGTCTCCACGGCGCGCAAGTCGCCTGTTTGAGCGAGGGCGATAAGTCGGTTTTCCGCCTCTCGACGCTCCTCCCCCTTTAAGGCTTCCAGTGAACTCAGCGCGTAAGTGACCGTGCCGTGCGCTCCGCCGGCCTCGATCTCCTCGAAAAAGATTCGGTATTCCCTGCTGGTCATTCAGAACCAGTTTCGGCCGAAACGTCCTCTCCGTTTTGAACCTTCTTGAGGTACGCCTCCGCCTCCGCGACCATAGCCCCTCGATCGCCCGACTTGAATACGCCCTGACAGCCACCGGAGTTCTTGCTGTAATCCGGCTCGAGCCAATCGTTGGTCGGGTCGTCAGGCCTCACCTTTTTGCCCGCCACCGCATAGAAGGTGATCTTCGGCTTCGCCTTTTCGCTCTGGGTGAGCATCTGGAACTCAGGCTGTTCGATCTTGTTGAAGATCGACTGATCCTCGGAGCTTCCTCGACCGACGAACCCCTTGAACTCCTTCTTCTCAAAGTCCTTTGCGGCCCACTGGGCGTAAGCCTGCGACAACGTCGCCCAAAGCTCGATGTGCCAACTGCCGTCGATCTTGTTGCCGTCGAACATCGTCCCGAGAGCACTCTTTTCGAGCGTCATCTGGCAATTCTTTCGAGCAACAGGATCCGCGGGTTTCCCGGACCAGAAGCCCCAAGTGCCCTCCTGGTATTGAGCTGCCTGACCCGAAATGTACTTCTCGATCGCGGTCACGATAGGATCTAGATCTTTCATAATCAGTTCCATCGTCGGATCAGTCAGGTCGGCCCGTGCATCCGGATCGTCCTCTGGCTTTAGCTTGTCGAAACGGACGGCGGAGTTTGTCTGGCGCGTAACCCCAATGGCAGCCTTCCAGATCTCCTTCGCGTCACTCTCCACTTCCCCCGCAGACAAATCGAGCTTCGCCCCGATCTCCTTTAACCTTTCGACCGACTTATTGTAAGCCTCCTCCCCGATAGTGGCGGCGGGATCGATCTCGTCTTGTACCAGGTCGTGCTTGCGGGTCTCTTCAGTGGTGTTTGGGGCGATCTTGACGTCGACCTCGAAGGAGCCGTCCTTAAGGTCCTGGGCGACGGAGTTCGGCAACGTAATATCAATCTTCACGTCCGATTCCAGGTTCTTCTGCCACTTCTTCTCGACCTCTTCACCACGTTTCGAGAGCTTTTCATGCCATTCGGAGTAACTCTTCGCGTCACCCTCCATAGGCTTCACCATCTCGTCGCCCGCGCGCTTCGCGATCTCCTCGTGGTCCTTGACCGACTCGTCCTTGTCCCCGCCGGTCTCAGCACCGATGGCGTCCGCCGCCTCGAACAGGGCCGCCACCAACAGATCATGCGACTTCTTCACCCTGGCGAGGTCGTCGTGGTCCCCACGTATCCAGTCGCCGGCAACACTATCCACAGCCAACACCTGCCCTTTGGCCATATCTATGTACTGCTTAGCCACACTCTTATTGGGGCCTTCTAGCTTCTCGGCCTCCTCGCTCATGGCCGGGAGCGACTTGCCGCCGACCTTGCCCTTAAATGGACCGTCTTTCACAGTCACGGTGGCGCTATTCCCGCCTGTCTCGGCATCCCAGCCGAGCTCCAGCACGCCGGACTTTGTGACAAGATGAGCTACCGGAAGCTTCGACGGATCCCGGTCCTCATTGGTTTCATCACTTGCCTGCCCTTCCTCTTCCCCGCCCTGGAACATGCCCTTCACCTTCTGGATGAGCTTGCGGATGGCGCCGTGGACGGTGTCCTGGATGCCCTCGATGATCTCTTTGACCTTGGCGGTGATGCCGCCCAGGCCCAGTAGCTTGGCGAGCAGGTCGATGGCGATGGGGATGAGCGAGGCCAGGGCATCTTCGACGCCGTCGGCGGCGGGCTTGAGGATGCCGGCGGCCAGATCGGCCATGAAGTCGACGACCGACTTCACCACGCCGTAGATCTTCGAGATGTTGTCGGCCAGGAAGTTCACGAAGTTCCACACCGTCATGATCACGTTCAAGATGGCGCCGACCGGGTTGAACATCGTCGCCAGGCGCAAGACGGCCTGCTTGACGATGGTCTCCATGATCCATTCCTTGATGCCGTCGACGACCATTTCCCACAGGGAGTCGACATCCTGCTTGACCGCTTCCCACAGGCCCTCGAGGCCACCGGTAATCAGCGCTTCGGTGTACTTCCACACATAGTCAAAGACCGCGCCGGCCGTCTCGCCAAGCTCTTCGACGATGACGCCCTTGATGCCGTCTTGGGTGAGTCCCAGCACCTGGGCAACCAGCGAGAACACCCCAGCCAGATCCCAGTTGTCGGGCAGGGTCAGACCCATCTCGCCAAGCGGCCCGACCAGCCACTCAAAGAAGCCCGTCTTGAGGTGATCAAGGAAGTTGTCGCCAAACTGCTTGAAGCCCAGCGCGCCACCCTCGATGACGTTGCCCGCGAAACCAATGGGGTCCTCGACGATGAGATCGATGGACTCCATCGCTCTGCCGAGCATGGCGTAGAATTCTTCGGGCGGGATGCCGGCCAGGTTGAGGATGCCCTCGAGGATCAGGCGACCCATCTCGGCCCAGTCGCCGGTGAGCGCCGCCTTAGCCAGCGACAGCGCAAACTGAATGCCCGCCTTGTAGGCCTCGATCAATGCAGTGATGCCAGCGAGCATCCAGTCGAGCAGGGCGTTGACGACCTCTTTGAGCTTCTCGGCGATGTAGTTGACCGCCTGCTTGGCCAGATTCACCGCCGCGTCGATGAACTCGGTCAGCGCGGCAGCAAGCCCCGGGAAGATATCGCCCAGGAGCCCATCGACCATGAACTTGAGGAATTCACCGTAGGCTTCAAGGGCGGCGCATACAAACGAGCAGCAGGCATCAATCAGGCCGGTGGCGAAGTCTTTGGCCGCGTCGATGACCGCGGTGACGGCGGCCACCAGGCCGTCGAGGATGGAGCCGATAGCGGAAGCCAGCGCATCAAAGGCTGAGCTGATCGCCGAGACGGCTGCATCCCACCAGGAGTCGTTCTCAGCCTCTTTCTCGGCTTCACGCTTCTCGGCTTCGGCCTCGCTCTCTGCTTTGTCTTTCTTTGCCTCAGCCTGCTGCTCTGCCTTCTTGAACTCGGCGTCGACCGCGGCTTCGTCCTGGACGACGCGGGCCTCGATGTCGGCGTGGACCTTGGCCTTCTCGCGGTCGGACTTGCCCTTCATGTCGGCTACAGCATCTTGCTGCTTGCGCTTAGTAGCCGCCTGCTCGCCTTCAATGTTAGAGCGTGCCTTGGCGATCTCCTTTTCTTGCTCGGCGTTGGCCTCATCGATGAGCTTCTGGTTCTCAGTCTCGGCCTCGCTGACCAGCGCCTGGTGGTCGGCAGCCCTCTGAGCCTGCGCCTTCTCGAGCTCACTGCTGGCTGTCTTGAGGTGCGCCTCTAGCTGAGCCTGACCGAGCTCGTCGGTCTTCTGCTTGATGTCGTCGGGCAAGCCGTAAGCGAGC
>DJIF01000056.1 GCA_002433485.1 Deltaproteobacteria bacterium UBA6601 | reverse complement strand
CAGCACGGTGCGCACCGCCCACAGTTCACGGAAAACCCGGTAGCGAGTGGTTCGATCGAGGTAGTCCACCCCCGATGAACCTCCGGTTCCGGTTCGTCGCCCAATCACTCGCTCGACCATCCGCGCGTGGCGAGTACGGAACAGCACCAGCTGCTCTTCCAACTCGACGATGGCGTCAATGAGCAGTCTGGGCCAGGCCAGCAGTGGTAGGTCCCGATAGCTCTCAATGAACAGGATCGCGGCTCTTACGCGACGTACCTGGGAGCGGGTCTCGGGGTCATCGACATCAGTGGCGTGCAGGAAGTCGCGCGCTGCCTCGAGGCCACCATCAGCCTTGGCGCGCGCGTCGCTGGGGTTAACGACCCCGGCTTCGATGAGCCGCTTCATAACCCGAGTTCCTTGTGCCTTCATGCAGTCCAGGTACTCGTCGATAAAACTGATAACTGCCGCCTCGTCGCCTGGGCTGCCCTCTTCCGAACCCTGGATCGGAGTGCGCAGCAGCCAGCGTCGTAGAGCAGATCGCAGGTTGAGTTCAGTGCGAGCCTGCTCAATCCGTTGGATTGCCATGTCGCCACCTGGGCTGCCGGCGCCCAGCCTGCGGATTGCCTCTAACGGGTCACCGAATTCCGCCATCTCCCGCTGGGCGTCTTCCAGGCCCAGCAGAACCTCGATCTCACGCATCTGAAAAGACTGAAAGCCCGAGGCGGGGATGAGCTTGTCGCGAAACTCAAGAAAGTCTTGGGGGGTGAGCGTCTCCACGACCTTAAATTGCTGGGTGCACAGCTCCATGATGGCGTTGGTGCGTCGCAGGTGATGAACGACCAGGGGGATGTGCTCTTCCTGAACGTGCGGCATTGCCAGATGGTCGCGTGCCAGTCGTACTTCGTTGAGCGTGAGCTTGAACCACAACTCCATGGTCTGGTGCACCAGAATGAAGTGGAGTTCGTCCGGTAACAGCTCACTTTCGTGCTGGTCAAAGCCATCCTGCAGGGTGAGCAGTTGGGGAAGCTGAAGGTAGTCCCAGTAGGTGCGGGGCATCGGGGCTCCGTGCTGCGCCGCTCAGGCGCGAACGTGCTCGTCGAACTTAGCGTAGAAGAAGTCGAGGGGCTGGTTGTTGATGCCCTTACGAGGGGGGGCGATCCAGTTGGCGAACTTACCGGGCTCTGTGACTCGAACCATGCAGGAACGTACGTAGTTAAGGTCCGCTTCGGTGGGCAGCAGCTGGTCGCGGATGGCGTCGTAGGCCTCCTGGCTGAGCAGCTCGCCCTGGCAGTTAAAGGGCTGGCCGGCGAACAGGCCCTGGTGTCGATTAAAGCGGTCGCTTGGCAGGCTCAACTGGAAGTCTACGTTATGATTCTCAAGGATTCGGTTCCACCTTAACAGCGCCCGCTCGCAGTCTTCGACGTAGGCATCGCGTAGGACCAGGTTCATGGCTCGGCGAAGGGGGATCTCATTGCTGACAATGCGACCGTTCTCAAGGCGCTCTACGCTGTAGCTGCCTTCCAGTGCCAGGTGGTCGTCATAGCGCTTGCTGTTCTCTTTGAAGCGTCCCTTCAAGCCGCGGGCGAAGTAGCTCGCCGCATTGGAGCTGTCTTCGGCACCGAACAGGTCCAGGGAGGCGCTGTACCACTCATTGATGTACTTCTGCAGGATGTCGAGTGGGATCCCGCCGTGCTCTCGCACTTCACCGCCGTGCTCGTTCATCAGCTCACAGCTGCGCTGCACCACGCGGCGTAGACCGGTCTCGCCGACGAATAGGTGATGGGCCTCTTCAGTCAGCATGAACTGGGTGGTGCGGGCCAGGGCGTCGAAGCCGCTCTCGGCAAGCGCCGCGAGCTGATATTTGCCGTCCCGGTCGGTAAACATCGTGAAGCAGAAGAATGCCAGCCAGTCGTCAATGGGCTTGTTGAAGGCACCCAGGATGCGGGGGGAATCGACGTTGCCGGAGCGTCGGACCAACATGTCTTCCGCTTCTTCCCTACCGTCGCGGCCAAAGAAGCTGTGCAGCAGGTAGACCATAGCCCATAGGTGGCGTCCTTCTTCTACGTTTACCTGGAACAGGTTGCGCAGGTCGTAGAGGCTGGGCGCACAATTGCCCAAAAGGCGTTGTTGCTCTACAGAAGCGGGCTCCGTGTCGCCCTGAGTGACGATGATCCGGCGCAGCTCTTTACGTGCGTCCCCGGGAACTTTGTCCCACACCGGGCGTCCGATCTCATCGCCAAAGTGGATGGTTCGGTCTTGTTCGGCCGGGGCCAGGAAGATGCCCCAGCGATAGTCGGGCATCTTGACATAGTCGAAGTGGGCCCATCCGCCACGTTCTACAGAGACCGCCGTGCGTAGATAGATCTGGTCTTGCTGGAAGCCCTCGGGACCCATGTCCATCCACCAGTCGATGAAGTTCGGCTGCCAGGACTCCAGGGCCTTTTGTAGCTTGCGGTCGCCCGAGAGGTTGACGTTGTTGGGGATCTTCTCGTCGAGTGCAACGTTGCCCATCAGGTCCTCCGATAATCGAATACGGCGCTCTCAGGCTGACCGTACAGGGTAAGAGCGCCCTTTTCACCGACTGCGTTGGGGCGCTGAAAGATCCAGTTCTGCCAGGCAGAGAGGCGGCCGAAGATCTTGGTCTCGAGGGTCTCGGGACCGGCGAAGCGAAGATTTGCCTCCATGCCGGTTAGGGCGTCGGGGGACATGCTCGCTCGTTCTTCGACGGCTAAGCGGATCTCATCTTCCCAGTCGATGTCGTCGAACGCAGCAGTTACCAGACCCAGGCCCTCGGCCTCCTCGGCGTCCAGCAGCTCTCGGTTGGATTCCAGCTCAGCAGCATGCTCGGGTTTGGCGAGGAAGCGCGTCTGCAGGCGGGTCAGGCCATTGCCCATGGGCAGGCGGCCGAAGTTCAGTTCGCTCAAGGTGAAGCTCACGCCCTCTTCGTCCAGCATGTAGCTGCGGTCAGCGGACAGTGCGACTTCGAACAAGCTGCCGTTGAAGCAGGAGCCTTCGTCCATCAGTGCGAATATGCTCTTGGCGCTGACATCGAGGCGCTTGAGCACTCGCTTCATGTGCAGCAGCACCTCGCGCACGAACCAGTGCTCGCTGTGCGCGACCAACTGGGCGTCCAGCTCCAGCAGGACCTCTGCCGGACCACGGGTGTGCATGAGCAGCAGACCGATCTCTGGATAGTGGAAGCGCAATCTGAGCAGCAGGTCATCGAGTTCTCGGTAGGCCTTCAGTGCCCACCAATCATCGCCCAGCTCGGTCGGGTCGGCGGGGATGGCGGGCAGCGACTCGGGCACCGTGATCGTCACCGTTGCAGTCCGCTCAACGGGGCCAAACTGCAGGCTGACATGTTGGTAGCGGATGCCTTCGTCGTCGATCTCCGGCCTTATCTCACCGAGCTTGATGCCCGTGCGCTCGTCACGGTTGTCATGATCCTCGGCTGCGACTGCCGAGGCGCGCTCGTAGACCTTGTCCATGAATACTGAGGAAGGGAAGACCGCGTCGACCAGTCCCCACTTTACCGCCCGCTTACCTTTAATTCCCTCAGCCAGGGTCGAGAAGATGTCGGCCAGATCGCGGCGAACCATCCGCTTGTCGACCACCCGAGTGAGGCCGCCAGTTCCCGGCAGCACGCCGAGGTAGGGAACTTCAGGGAGGGCTACGGCAGAGCGGCGGTCGTCCACCAGGTAGATGTCCGAGCAGGCCAGGGGCAACTCGTAGCCGCCACCTGAAGCCGTTCCATTGAGGGCCGCGATGTAGGTCTGACCGCTGTTCTCAGCGGCATCTTCGATGTAAAGGCGGGTTTCATTGGTGTACTTGCAGAAGTTCACCTTGAAGGCGTGGGTGCTGCTA
Organism: Deltaproteobacteria bacterium UBA6601; assembly: GCA_002433485.1. Taxonomy (GTDB): domain Bacteria; phylum Myxococcota_A; class UBA796; order UBA9615; family UBA9615; genus UBA6601. Next base: position 10,400 of record DJIF01000056.1, on the reverse strand, counting down.
CCCAGCATGAAGATGTTTGCGCCCGAACTGAACATGCCATCCAGTGCCGAGGTGACTACCACTGCGGCCACCTCGGGGTGCTCGAAGCGAAGGCGCTGAACTGCGTCGGCCAGCTCGATGTCGACGCCCAGGTCGTAGGAGTTCAGCTTCAGGGTGTAGCCCTCCTTTAAGCCCTGCTCCTCCTGAATGTCGAAGGTGAGGGTGGCCACCGCTCCATCGACGCTCAGCTTGAGGTGCTTGTAGCGGGATGGGTGCGTTTGAAAGGAGAAGGAGTTGAGGCTCTCTGAGCTTGCTGGTTCCATGGCGCCGACCCTAGCAGAGCTGGGTCTGGGATCAACCTAAAAAGTGCAAAATATTGCTACAGCTTTTGGCGATTATGCATTATATTTCCAGTCAAGATGGATAGGGATACCCATAAGCTATTAAAATTATTATCATTAAGGGTCAGGGCCGCCCGCGCTGAACTGGGCCTTACCGCTCGCCAGGTGGCGGAACGTGCTGGGCTTAGTCTGCGTTTTTATTCGCAGCTGGAGAAAGGTCAGGCCAACATCGCGATCGGCCGCCTCGCCTCGGTCGCCGGCGCTCTTGACTGCGCCTTGGTCGACCTGCTCGCTGAGGAGGTCGCACCTCGTCCCCGGGCCATCGCTCTGATTGGACTGCGGGGGAGCGGCAAGAGCACGATTGGCCCACTGCTCGCTGCCCAACTGGGTCTCGACTTTGTGGAGTTGGACGCCAGGGTTGAGGAGGAGGCCGGCCTGAGTCTGGCCGAGATCTTTGCGCTTCATGGTGAGGCTTACTACCGAAGGCTGGAGGGAGACTGCCTCATGCAGTTACTTGAAGGTCGGCAGCCGGTAGTGGTGGCCCTGTCGGGCGGCATTGTCTCCAATGCCGAGATCTATCGGCAGTTGCTGCGACAGTGCACGACGGTGTGGCTGAGGGCAGCACCTGAGGATCACATGCAGCGGGTCATGGATCAGGGCGATCATCGACCTATTGAAGATCGAGATAACGCCATGGCCGAGCTACGAACCATTCTCTCGGCTCGGTCACCGCTCTATGGAGAGGCAGAACTGCAGGTCAACACCTCTGAGGACAGTCCCGGCGGTGTGCTTGATCGCCTTGAACTGGCACTGGTGGAGCGCGGCTGGATGGCGCGCCCGGATCGTTGGACCGGGATCGAGAGACGTGGTCCTGTTGAAGTGCCAGCCGCGACCGATTGATCAGCACTCTGCTCGACTAAGGCGGGTAGATCCCGATAGAGTTTGTCCATGAGCACGGCCAAGCGCGGCAGTTTTCTGGACTCCTTGAACGCCGATGAGCGCAAGGCCCTTATTGCATGTTGCACTTCGCTCTCCTTCGCTTCGGGGCAGATACTGATCAGCGAGGGCGGTGAGGCAGGCACCATGCTCTTTCTTGCTAAGGGCACGGCACGGGTTATTCGCGGCAATGTTGAGATCGACAACGTCGGCTCCGGGGCTGTCATTGGCGAGATGGCACTCATTGATCCGGCTCCTCGCTCGGCTTCGGTGATCGCCAGTAGCGGTGGTACCGCTTATCAGCTTGAGAGCGGTCGCTTTCAGGAGATGCTCGCGGCTGGAGACGCGACTGCAGTGCGCATGTTGGGTCTGCTGACCGAGGTCATGTGCGATCGTCTGGGCAACATCACCGCGCAGGTCGAGCAGGAGGTCCTCAAGCCGCCTGAAGAGAGTGGTTTTCGTGCGCTCTGGCGGCGGATTCGGGGGGCGCTGTGAAAGCCGACGAGATCGTGCGCGAGCTTTCAGGCTTTCGGGCCCTGGAGTCGCTCAGTGAAGAGCAGCTTCGGGGCATGGCAGCGGTCCTCCGGCCTACCAATTATCGCAGTGGCTCGTGGCTCTGCCGAGATGGTGATGAGGGGTCAAGCTGCTTCTTTTTGTTGGACGGTAGCCTCTCGGTCAGCAAGCAACTGGGCGATGGCCGCAAGGTCTATCTGGCCAGCCTCGCCCCGGGACAGCTGTTGGGTCAGACTGGCCTGGTTCCCGGACAGAAGCGCACCGCCGATGTCACCGCTTCCAGCGATGTGCAGGTGCTGGTGCTTGAACGGCGGGTGATGGAGCGCGGCCTGAGCCGGGGAGATGTCTGGGCGACTGGCCTGCAGTACATCATCGCGCGGCACCTGGTGCGGCAGATTCGTGGCGCGCTCGGCCGCCTCGAGCAGCTCGCTACTCAGGAGGATGCTGAGTCTGAAGCGCTGGGCAGGAAGTTCAGTGATGTGGCCCAGCCCCAGGCACTGAAGATGGACTTCTCGTCTCGCTCCAGCAGTGGTGATACCGGCCGGGCTGCGGCTCGTGAGATCGTCCGCTCTGCCTGTGATGAAGATGATCGAGACTTGCCACCATTGCTTGAGCATCAGAGTCCCGCTGAGCCCGCAGAGGTCGTGGTTGATGACACCCGAGAACAACTCTACAAGCTGCTGCAGACGACTGAGGCTTCCATGGGTAGCGATGTGGACTACCAACTGGAGACCGTCCGGGTCGTGGTTGACGATAGTCCACCGCCCCGCCACCGCCGCGACCGGGCCTGAGCTGTCCGACTGGGCGCCAGCAGGCCTAAACAGTCACTATTACTGCCAGGTATAGAAACCCTGGCCGCTTTTCTTGCCCAGCTGCCCAGCAGCAACCATGTCCCGCATCAGCTGCGGGGGCCGGAAGCTCTCTGAGCCCAGCTCGCTGTGCAGGTATTCGGCGATCTTCAGCCGCACGTCGAGCCCGACCAGATCGGTCAAGCGTAGCGGGCCCATAGGGTGCTTGTAACCATGAACCATGGCCTTATCGATATCTTCGGCACTTGCGACACCCTGTTCGACCATGCGAATTGCTTCCAGTCCCAGGCATAGGCCCAGCCTGCTGCTGGCGAAGCCCGGCGAGTCTTTGACCACAACCAGCACTCGACTCATCCGCTCGCCGACTCCCTTGACTGCCTCCAGGGTAGCGAGCGAACTCTGGTCAGCTACAACGATCTCAAGCAGCCGCAGAATGTGCACCGGGTTGAAGAAGTGCATGCCGATGACCTGAGCCGGTCGGGCCGCAGCGGAGGCGATCTCACTGAGGCTCAGGGAGCTCGTGTTGGAGGCCAAAATGGCGTGTTCAGGAGCCAGCACTCCTAGTTGCTCCACCAGCTGCTTTTTCAGTTCCATAACTTCAGGGACCGCTTCGATCACCAGGTCTGCGTCCTCGACCGCGAGCTCGAGCTCAGTGTGCCCATCCAGCAGGCTCAGCGCTGCAGTCATTTGCTCTTGGCTGACCTTGCCTTTGGCGACTCCCTTTTCAAGATTTGCCTGAACCTGGGCGAGCCCTCGATCCAGTGCTTGTTCGCTGAGATCGAACAGGGCGGTCTGGTATCCCGATGCCGCTGCAACCTGGGCGATACCGTGGCCCATTGTGCCTGCCCCGAGTACGGTGATGCGCTTGATTTCCTTGCTCATAGAGAACTCCCAATGCCGCCTGCTACTGGACGGTGTTTCCTATATGTACCGGGCGGCGCTCATTGGCAAGGGGGCTAGCGTCGTTGCAGGCTCACCCGCGGAGACAGCAGCCGAGAACCGTCGAGCAGGGACAGCACTTCGGTGCTGTGGTCACCGAGCACTTGATGACGGGCAAAGGCCAGGGCGTAGGTGGAGACGATGTGAAAGCCTTCTTCGCTGGGTACCTGGTCGCAGGCCCCCAGGGCAAACAGCTGATGACAGCCCCCTTCAATGTCGATCCAGGTCAGATCGACCTGCTCACTGCGGTCCCAGACGCCTTCGACCGCGCCGGCGTCGGCAGACCCGCTCATTTGCAGCATGGGCAGGCTGACTGCATTGAGCCCGTTGCTGCCGAACCATTCTTCGCTGCCCTTGCCGGCCAGCGGTGCGCCAGCAATGAAGCGAGGGTCCCGGCCACCCGCCGCGAAGGCATCCAACAGCTCGCCTGTGCATTGTTCGGCCGGGAACTCTCCAGCTTCGCAGCGGTCTTCGATTCGTTGCCGATCAAACAGTCCGCCGCTGGAGGCCCAGGTTGTATGCGCGCCAAAGCTGTGGCCTGTGACCAGAACTTGGCTGGAGTCTACTGCCTCGCCGAGCAACTCGGGTGCGCGCCCGCTGAGCTCATCCAGCGCTGCGCTTAGGTCGAGACTTCGGTTAAGCCACAGGGCCAGCGGGCGGGGGCTGCTGTGAGTGGTCAGCGTGTTGCCGATGTGGTCCGGTGCCAGGGCAACCCAGCCATGGGATGCGAAGCTGCGCATCAGAAATGCGCTGCTCCCCGCAAAGCCCTGGTTCCCGTGGCTGTAGACCAGCACCGGATAGCCGTCGGCATGAGCAGCTGGCGCGGCGGTGGCGTTTTGCCAGCTGTCCTCATCGTTGAATACAAACTCGTAGGTGGTGGCCGCCCCGCTCAGATCCTCAGTCGGGTACCAGATGCTCAGCGGGATGATTCGCGACTGACTGCTTCCAGCGGGGGTGTAGCTCAGCTCCCAGCTCATGAAGCCGACCCGGTAGGGGCCCGGTTGTTCCACCGACCAGCTGAGGGGTTGTAGAGCCTCAGGAGGCTTTTCACCGGGCTGTGTGCAGGCCCCGAGCATGCTGAGCAGCAATGGCATCATCCAGGCCCGGGCTGCTGCAGGGAATCGGTCCACTTGCGGAGTCCTTCGGCTGGGGCCCCAGAGCCCGATGGTGGGGCCTCTTCCAGTACCGGGGGCGGTCTTGGACTGGGGACCCTGCGGCTGGGAGGCCCCGGTCGGACCGGTCAGGAGAGGTCTGATCTCGCTCAAGGTTAGCCCAGTCGGGCCCTGCCGTGGCTCCCTGAGGTTCAGAGTATTCGGCCCAATGAGCACATTTTGCGCTACCGTTGATGGGCGATGCTTGCGTTTGGCTCTATCCCGATTGGGCCCTTCCGGGCGGCTTTGCTGTTGTGCTTGCTTCTGGCACTGGCTGGCTGTGGTGCCGGGCAAGCCCCGCCGTCCCACCCGGAGCTTCCCGAACCTGCACTTCGCCGTCTCACTGAGGCCCAGTACATCAATGCTATCGAGGATTTGTTCGGTGCGGACCTGTTCGTGCCGGCCGGCATTGAGCCGGACTTGCGGGTCCGAGGGCTGTATTCGGTGGGGGCTTCGCTGGCTGCAATCTCACCGCGAGGAGTCGAAGGCTTTGAGCGGGCCAGCTATACCGTCGCCGCCCAGGTCATGGAGGTAGATCGCAGAGAGCGGGTGGTTTCCTGCACTCCGGACGCCATTGTTGATCCTGACTGTGCGCGAGCTGCGTTGGCGCCGCTGGCCCGGCGGGCCTGGCGTCGCACCGTCGACGAGGATGAGCTCGAGCAGCTGATCGAGCTGGCTGGTGCCTCGGCGCAGGCCCTTGGCGATTTTTATCAAGGCTTGGAGTTTGCTCTGGCCACTGTGCTTCAATATCCGGACTTCCTCTATCGAGTTGAGCTGGGAAACAGCGTTGCAGGCGATGACGGTACGCCGCTTTTTGATGACTTTGAGTTGGCGTCTCGACTCAGCTTTTTGTTGTGGAACTCCATTCCTGATGAGGAGTTGCTGGATCTGGCTGAGCGGGGCGAGCTGAGCCAGGACCTGGTGCTCGACCAGCAGCTCGACCGGATGCTCAGCTCCGAGCGCGCTCGCAAGGGACTCAGGGCCTGGTTTGCTGATCTGCTGCACCTCGCAGATCTGGACGAGCTCTATAAGGACTCGGTTACCTTTGTGCATATGAGCGATACCTTGGGTGCTTCGGCCCGCGAGGAGACTCTGTTGCTGTTCGAAGACATTGTCTTTGATCAGGACCGGGACCTGCGTGAGATTCTGACCACCCGAGAGACCTTCCTGAACCGGGAACTAGCCACCTTGTACGCGGTGCAGGCTCCGGTTCGTGAGGGCTTTGCTCCCTATGACTTCGGTGCGGAAGGGCAGCGTCGTGGTCTGCTTAACCACGCCAGCCTGCTTACCCTCAATTCCCACCCGGCTTCATCTTCGCCGACTCTGCGGGGCCTGTTCATCCGCGAGGTTCTGCTCTGCCAGGTCATGCCCGGTGCTCCTGCCGGCGTCGACACCTCTATTCCGCCGCCCAGCGAGGTGGCTAGGACCCTACGGGATCGGGTGCAGCAGCACCTCACCGACCCGGCCTGTGGGGGCTGCCACCGGATGATGGATCTGCTTGGACTGGGCCTTGAGAACTTTGACGGGATCGGCGTCTACCGTTCTCAGGACAATGGCGCCGACATCGATGCCAGCGGTGAGTTTGAAGAGACGGAATTTGCCAACCACATAGAGATGGCTGAGTTGGTTGCGCAGAGTGAAGACTTCAGCGACTGCATGACCACTCAGGTCTTTCGTGCTGCGCTCGGGCAGGCAGAAGAACCTGGACAGAATGCTTCCCTGGACTGGCTGCAGGAGCGATTTGCCGCTCATGATTATCGCTTGTTGCCCACCCTTAAGGACCTGTTGATGAGCCCGCTGTTCCGGCAGGCTGGAGAGCTTCATCCTGCCGGGCCGGAACCGGTCCCTCCGGAGCCTGGGATCGCCCCGGCAGTTGGCCTGGAACCCCAGCTTCCTGGTGGGAGCCGGTGATGAGTGGATGCTCTCGCCGAGTGGTGCTGCGAGGTGTGTTGGCTGGGGCCAGCGTAAGCCTGGCGCTCCCCGCGCTTGAGTCTGTGTTGGGCCTTAGCGATGAGGCGCTGGCTGATGGCACCGCGTTCCCGCGTCGCTTTGGGGTGTTCTTCTGGGGCAATGGCACCCTCCCTCATCGCTGGACTCCGGTTGGCGAGGGTCTCGGCGATGAGTGGCAGCTCTCCGATCAGCTGCAGCCACTGGCTTCGATCAAGGAGCATCTCACTGTGGTATCCGGACTTGAAGTGCGGGTCCCCAACGTGATTCCGCACTTCTCAGGTGCGGCTGGTTTTATGTGCGGGGTAGCGCCGCTTGGAGAAGAGGGAGACAACACCGTTGCCGGCCCCACCATTGACCAGATCATTGCTGCTGAGTTGGGTGGTGAGACTCTCTATCGGTCTTTGGAGATTGGCGGCCGGCCTGGTGGTGGTGGCGGGATCTCCTATACCGGGCCCCACAGCGTTAACCCCGCGGAGCGGTCTCCATTTGCTTTTTTTGAGCGCTTGTTTGGAGTTGGCTTCACTCCACCGGGAGAGGAAGCTGTCGTGGATCCAAGTCTTGCCTTGCGTCGCTCGGTCCTGGACGCGGTTTCGAGTCGGATGTCTGCGCTGAAACAGCGGGTCAGTCAGCAGGACCGTCAGCGTCTGCAGCAGCACGAGGACGGGATCCGTGATCTGGAGCTGCGGCTGGCCCGTATGCAGGCCAACCCGATCAGCCTCGCTTCCTGCGCCCGCCCGGATCAGCCCGACGATGACGGCAGCTTTGGTGATGATGTGCTGCTGCGGCATCAGGCCTTGTGCGATTTGTTGGCTATGGCGCTGGCTTGTGATCAGACCCGGGTCTTCACTGATGTCCTCACCAAGCCGGTGAGCAATTATCTGTTTCCTGGAATGGAGTCTGGCCATCATCGGCTCACTCACGATGAGCCTGACCCGCAGCCTCAGGTGCATGAGTGTGTGCTGTTCTGCATGCAGCAGTATCGCTACCTGGTCGAAGCCTTGCAGGCGATCCCTGAGGGAGAAGGGACCTTGCTGGACCACTGCATTGTGCTGGGAACCTCTGGGGTTTCGTTGGGCAGAACCCATGCTTTGGACGAGTTTCCCATTCTGTATGCCGGGTCCGGCGGAGGGGTTCTCAAGACCGGGATGCACTACCGTTCCCATACTCGGGAGAACGCTTCAGCCGTGCTGCTCACCTGCATGCGGTCGTTGGGAATGCTGCGCTCAGAGTTTGGTGTGGACGACGCCCGGGTCACCGATGGCCTGTCGGTCCTGGAACTGTGAGCTGAAAGAGTCATGACCGCTCCGCCGACAGCTCGCGACCTGCTACCCCGGATTCTGGTAGCGGCCCTCCTTGCGCCGCTGCTGTGCTCTTGCGGCGCGAGTGAAGATGAGCTTAGCCTCGGCCCGGCTGATGAGCTGGCAGTGCTGCGTGAGATGGTCTTTGTTCGCGAAGAGGATGGAGTCTCGGATGCTTTCGATCTGGACGGGCGAGTCAGCACTGACACAGACGCCGAGGGTTGCTACCACGAAGATGTGGTGGGACTGGACGGAGAGCCCGGCATCGACAACACCTTTGCCAATGTGCTGCCGGCGCTAGAGGTGGCTGGAGGTGCAGCGCTGGAGCCTCTCATTCAGGCCTCGATCAACGATGGCCGTTTGCTATTGATGATTGGCCTCGATGGTATCGATGACCGCCGCAACGACGATTGCGTGCGGTTGCGGATCTCCAGAGGGATGGGGGCCCCTGCGGTCGGTGGCGATGGCTTGATCCTTCCCGGTCAGACCTTTGATCCTGATCCGCAGCGCGGCGAGAGTGTCGTGGAGTGCGCTGAACTCAGCGGCGGAGTCCTGCGCGGCAGTTCGTTTTCGCTGCGGCTTGAGCTCAACATCTTTGATGAGTACATCGATCTGACTTTGCTCGACGGAGTCTTGGAGATGGAGTTACTACCCGAGCGCGGTTACATCGGCCGCATTGGTGGCGGCGTCTCCATTCAGGAGGTCAAGGACAACGTCGCCAGCCTGGACGGGATCGGCGATGAGATTCCGGCGATGATCGACTCCATCTTGGAACTCAATGCCGATCTGGTTCCTGACGACTGGGGTAACTGCACCCAGATGTCGGTGACCTTCCATTTCACTGCGGCCTCGGCGTTTTATTTCGCGGAGCCGGTCTCAGCGGCCGCTCGGTGAGGGGAGCCGGGTTTAGCGTGCTGGTGGCGGTTGGTCGCGCTCGAAGACCCAGCGATGCTCGTCGCTTTGGGTTGGCTGGAAGCGGTAGCCGCCTTCGTTAAAGTCTTTCAGGCTCTCGGCATGCTCGATACGCTGTTGGATGGCGAAGCGAGCCATCATTCCCCGGGCTCGCTTGGCGAACAGAAACAGGGTGCGTGACTTGCCGTCTTTGCGCTCCAGAAACACCGGCGTGATCACCGGGCCAGGCAACGCCTTGCTTTGTATGGACTTGAAGTACTCTGCTGAGGCCAGGTTGATCAGCCGCTGGTCCTTGTGGTCCTTAAGTGCCGCGTTGATGCTGTCGGTGATTCGGGTTCCCCAGAACTCATAGAGGTTCTTCCCGCGACTGTTGCTCAGCTTGGTGCCCATCTCCAAGCGGTAAGGTTGCATCAGGTCCATGGGTCTGAGCAGACCATAGAGTCCAGACAGGATGCGGAGATGATTTTGCGCATAGGCCAGGTCTGCTGAATTCAGCTGTTCGACATCAAGGCCCACATAGGTGTCACCGGCGAAGGCAAAGGCTGCCGGACGGCTGTCCATGGGGGTGAACGGCAACGAGAAGTCCTGAAAACGCTCGTAGTTGAGCTGCGCCAGCTTATCGCTGATGTCCATCAGCTTGCCCAACTTGGCAGCGCTGAGCTTCTTGGCTTGCGCGGCGAGGAGCTTGATGTCCTGCTCCAGCACCGGGCTAGTGGTGGGGAGTTCGGGGCTCGGCCGCTCAAAGTTAAGCTTCTTGGCTGGAGATAGGACGGTAAGCATGGGCTCTCTAGCTCCTGAACTCAGGTGAAGGCCATGACCAGCGAGATGATCAGCAGGATCCCGGCCCAGAGCGTGGCGGTGCCGATGGGCCAAGGCTCGCCGAGTAGCCCGGTGGTGGGAGAGCTCTGAGACTTGCTCTCGTTGACCAGCCAGCGGACGATCCGCAGGGCCTGAGTGCGCGCCGCAGCGTTGACCGTGCCGATGATGCGACCCATCGGGCTGATTACGGCGGGCAGCAGCTTGCGGTAGATCACATCGGTGTCGAGATTGATGGCACGCAGTTCAGGGGGATAGAGTCCGGTGAGGTACAGGATGCCGAAGGCCAGGGCGGCAAATAGCAGCAGCTGCAGGTAGAAGAGCACGTGACTGGCGGTCCAGGGGTCGTAGCTGGCGATGGCTTCTTGATAGGGCAGGATGCTGTAGAGCATTTCCATCCCAGGGCCGAAGCCAAGGAACAGGCACAGCGCCGCTGCCAGGCCCATCGCAATGCGCATGTTCAGCGGCGCCTTCTCGACGCGCCGCCCCGAGTCATGGGCAAAGAATGCGAAGAATGGGATCTTGATACCTGAGTGGTCGACAACTCCGGCGCTGGCGATGAGCAGCGCGATGGAAAGCACGATCATGTGGGCTTCCGCACCCGCAGCGAGGACCATAGACTTGGAAATGAAGCCGCTGAACAGCGGGAAGCCGGCGATGGAAAGGGAGCCGACAATGCAGAACGCGGTGGTCCAGGGCATGGACTTATAGAGGCCGCCGAGCTCCGAGGCCTTGATGGTTCCAGCGCGGTACAGC
>DJIF01000116.1:953-2645 GCA_002433485.1 Deltaproteobacteria bacterium UBA6601 | reverse complement strand
CGCCGGTGACGACGACGACTCGGCTGCTGATAGTCTTGAAATCATCGGCGTCTGGGACACCTCACTCGGCCCACAGACCATCACCGAGAGCACCTGGAGCAGCGGCAGCTCGATCTGGCACATCAGCCAATACGACAACGCGGCTGACTACCTGGTGGCTCAGAACGACGCTAACAACGCCTGGAGCGCTTCGCTGTGGAGTCGCTTTGACTGGCATTGGGACAGCTCAGGGCAGCTCTGGTACTGCCAGACCTGCTACAACTGCGCCGATGAAGCTGCAGCCCTGGCCACCGCGGCCGCTGACTCCAGCGACCCCGCCACAGCCGGCTGCAGCACCTTTCCCTGGTCCTCTTTGACCCCTCAGTGACCAGTACCGCAGCCCGGCCAGGCCAGCCCCTTTGGAACTCCATCCAAGGGGGCCTGCCTGCGGTTCTGCTGAGCCTGCTGTTCTCTGCTTGTGCGGTTCCTGGGGTGGGCGACGAAGAGCCAACCCAGACCGTCAGCTCCGAGGACACTCCGCCGGCAGACCGTTGCCCAGATCTGGACGGAGATGGCTTCTGCGCTGAAGATGACTGCGACGACTCAAGCGCATTCATTCATCCCGATGCGACAGAGAGCTGTCAGGGCGGGCTCGATGAAGACTGTGACGGCGCGATCGACTGTTGGGACGCAGACTGCATGGGCAGCTCAGACTGTATGGCTGAGTGTGGCAATGGAGTGCTTGAACCTGGTGAAGAATGCGACGACGGCAACGGCACCGTCGGTGACGGCTGCAGCGAGTGCCTAGATGAGCTCGAAGCACAGGCCGCAAATGAGGTGTTTGAGGCGCCGGGCGACCTGGGTAAGGGGATGTACGACGCGGCAAATGCCACCAACGGAGTGTACGGCGGCGGGGCCGGCCAGGGCAGCACCGACACGTTCTCCCTGGGCTACCAGGATGGCGTCGATAACTTTCTGGTGCTCGGCTGGCCGGATCGCTGGGCACTCAACGGACCAGGCGCCGATCTGGCGGTCTTCGAGAACCCCTTTGACTATGGCAACCAGGGGCTTCGATTCATGGACCAGATCGTGGTCTACGTCTCCCAGGACATGGAGAACTGGGTCGTCTTCCCCCACGACTACCTGGCCGAGGATGAGCAGCAATACTCCGCGGACCCGCTATTGTGGCAAGGCTTCGCGGGCCTAGAGCCGGTCCTGCTCAACGCGGACAGCAACCCAGTCGACCCCTTTGACCCGCTGCAAGCGGGTGGTGACCACTTCGATCTGGACGACCTGCCCGACGACGACCCCGAGGCAGTGGCCATCAAGACCGAGGGCTTCCGCTTCATCAAGCTGGTGACAGCGCCAACCGTAATTAATCCGGACACCGGCGAGCCTTTCGTCCATGACCTGGTAGCCAACGGTGCCGACATCGATGGCGCCTTCGCCCGCTACCTGATCGCCGATCCTGGCCTGTAACTCACTCTCAAGCGTCTCCTTGGGGATAACGGCCTGCCGGTGATGAGCGCAACAAAAAGGGCGTAGAGTGTGGTCATGCTGGTCCGTTTCCTGAGCCTGGTCCTGCTAGTAGCCGCCACCCTTGCCACGGCAGCAAGCGCTCCGGCCCTGAGCGCAGAGCCTATCCAGCAGAGAACAGCTGGCGATAACGACTGGGCAGTGGGGGACGATGACGACTCGGCACTGGGCGATGAC
>DJIF01000116.1:0-578 GCA_002433485.1 Deltaproteobacteria bacterium UBA6601 | reverse complement strand
CGATGACGACGACTCGGCACTGGGGGACGATGATGATTCGGCTATGGGCGATGAAGACAAGACACCAAAATCGCCTGACGAAACAGTGGTGCGCGCTGCCTTACCCTGGAGGGTTAGCGCTCGCAGCCCCCTGGATACCGGCACCGCCAGCCGTCCTGGACGGCATCAACTGACGCGGCGCGACCTCGACTATGGCGCTGGGCCCCTGTCCGACCCAATCCACGCCTTACACCTGCTGCCCGGCATCAACTCCGATCAGGCAGCCAATGCTCGGTTCTCGGTGCGTGGTGGCTCTTTTGACGAGCTGGCCATCGAACTCGACGGCATCCGTATCCGACAACTTGGTCACCTCACCGGCATCATGTCGCTCATTGACAGCAGCCTGATCCAAGGAGTCACCCTAGATTCCAGTGCGCCTCCTGCACACCTGCCCGAAGCGCTGTCTGGAAGCCTGCAGGTGCGCTACATGGACAGGGCCCACGACGCATTCGATGGTCGTCTGGCCATCGACGCACTGAGCATCGGCGCCCGACTCGCAGTGCGGCTTGGGTCGGACCGCCATCACCTGGTGGTGGCAG
>DJIF01000013.1:5711-11815 GCA_002433485.1 Deltaproteobacteria bacterium UBA6601 | reverse complement strand
TTCTTCGGCGGCGGCACGCCCTCGCTGATGCCGCCCGCGCTGGCGGGTGCGCTTATCGAGCAGGCACAGCGCCTGTGGGGCCTCGCGCCCGATGCAGAGATCACGCTCGAAGCCAACCCCACCTCCTACGAGGCGGGCAAGTTCGCAGACTTCCGCGCCGCGGGGGTCAACCGCGTGTCGCTGGGCGTGCAGTCGCTCCATGACGACGCACTCGCATTCCTCGGGCGCGAGCACAGCGCTGCCGAGGCGATGGCGGCGTTGGAGAGCGCGCAAGGCCTGTTCGGGCGTGTGACCTTCGACCTGATCTATGCGCGCCCCCGCCAGAGTGCCGAAGCGTGGGAGGCGGAACTCGCACGCGCGCTCGCCTTCGGGACCGAGCACCTGTCGCTTTACCAGCTGACGATCGAGCCGGGCACGGGGTTCGCCGGAGCGGTCGCGCGCGGGCGTCTCACCCCGATGGACCCGGACGAGGCTGCGGACCTGTTCGTTCAGACGCAGGAGCAGACGCGCGCGGCGGGTCTCCCGGCTTACGAGATCAGCAACCATGCGCGGCCCGGTGCTGAAAGCCATCACAACCTCACCTATTGGCGCTACCGCGACTATGTCGGGATCGGTCCGGGCGCGCACGGGCGGCGCGGCGGGATGGCGACGATCCGGCACAAGAAGCCCGAAGCCTTCCTGCGCCGCGTGACGGAGAACGGCCACGGCCTGTCCGAAGAGCGCGCGCTGGGTCGCGAGGAGCAGTTGAGCGAGGCGTTGCTGATGGGCCTGCGGCTGGCCGAGGGGCTCGATCTGGCAGAGCTCGCCGCGCGGTTTGACACGATACCCGAGGCGCTGGTCGATGCCGGGCGCGCCGCCTTCTACGCCGATCTCGGCTTCGTCGAGCGCGAGGGCGACCGGCTGACGATCACTCCGCAGGGCATGCCGCTGCTCGACGCGTTGCTGGCCGAGCTGGTCCCCGCGCACCTCGTCGCCGCATGAGCGGCCTGCTCGCCCGCTGGGAAAGCCACCTCGCGAGCGAGCGTCGCCTGTCGCCACATACGGTGCGCGCCTACGTCCGCGCCGCCGAGCGCCTGCTGGATGAAACGGATGCGACCGACTGGCAGGCGATTGCGAAGCTGGAGGCGCCTGCCCTGCGCGCGCAGCTCGCCCGCCGCCGTGCCGATGGCCTCTCCAACCGCTCCGCCGCGCGCGAACTGTCGGCCTTGCGCGCCTTCCTCGCTTTTGCGCGGAGGGAGGCGGGCTTCGACGATGCGCAGGCTCCGCGTCTGCGGGGCCCCCGGATCAAGCGCACCCTCCCCCGCCCGGTCACGCCCGACGATGCCGTCCAGATTGCCGAGAAGGTTGGTGAGAAGCGGCGCGAGGAGTGGACCGGGTTGCGCGACCGCGCGGTCCTGCTGCTGCTCTACGGCGCGGGAATGCGGCTCGGCGAAGCGCTGTCGCTGACCGGAGAGCACGCGAAGATCGGCGAAACGATCCGCGTTACCGGCAAGGGCGGCAAGACACGCGTGGTGCCGATCCTGCCAGCGATCCGCAGCGCCATCGCCGCCTACGTCGCCGCCTGTCCGCACGACCTTGCGCCCAACACCCCGCTGTTCCGGGGCACGCGCGGCGGGCCGTTATCACCCGGACTGGTGCAGAAGGCGATGGCGGAGGTGCGCGCCGAGATTGGCTTGCCCACGAATGCGACGCCGCACGCGCTGCGCCACTCCTTCGCCACCCACCTGCTCAGCGGTGGCGCGGACCTGCGGACCGTACAAGCGATGCTGGGTCACGCGGACATATCGACGACTGAGATCTATACCCATGTGAGTCGGGAGCGAATCCATGAGGTCTATCAGCAGGCCCATCCCCGCAGCAGCGCTGCTGGTGGTGGCGTAACGGATGGCGATGAACGCTGAGCGCTTATTTGAGGCCATAGCTTCGGTCAGTCGGGACTGTGCGGACTGCCGCGCGGTCTACCTGGTGGGTGGGGCGGTGCGGGATCAGCTGCTCGGGCACGACCTGGAGGGACTCCGTGATCTTGATCTGGTGGTCGAGGGAGATGCGATTGCCCTTGCTGAACTGCTGGTCGAGCGTCTCGGTGGCAGCCTGGACAGCCACCGTCGCTTTGGCACTGCAAGTTGGCGAGGGCCGCTGTGGGAGGGTGTAGTCGACCTGGTGAGTGCCCGCAGCGAGAGCTACCCGCGGCCCGGCCAGTTGCCTGAGGTTGCCCCTGCACCTCTGCTGGATGACCTGCTGCGACGGGACTTTACGGTCAATGCCATGGCCCGCTTGCTCAGTGCTGAGACCGCAGAGTTGATCGATCCCAGCGGCGGGGCCGGCGATTTGGCTCTGGGTCTGCTGCGGATCCATCACCCAGGCTCCTTTGTTGATGACCCTACTCGGATTCTCCGTCTTGCCCGCCTCGCGGTCCGGCTCGACTTTGGCCTGGAAGACGCTACTGAACAGGCCCTGAGGTCGGCTCTTGCGGAACATGTCTTTGACCGCGTGTCGGGCGAGCGGTTGTGGGCGGAATGGTGCCTGATTTTCGAAGAGTCCGATCCGCTGAGGGTGTTGGTCTGGATGCAGCAGAGCGGCGTAGCATCGTCCCTGTTCCCTGCCTTTGGCAGCAGCTCCTTAACCCAGTTGAAGCGAGCTTCGCGACGCGATGTTGAAGGCTGGAGTCCATTGCTCAGCCTGGCGGCGCTGCTTGAAGGCGCTGATCCGGGTGCGGCCTGTGCGCGTCTTGGGCTGTACGGGGGCAGGGCACGGCTTCTGTCGGTCTGTGTGCAGGCTCGCGCGCAGTTGCTTCCTCAACTGCTAAGCGCGGCCGACGATGAGGCGCTTGAGAGGCTGCTTGGCTCGGTGGCGGCTGATACCCGTTTGTTCCTTTCGGTAGTCGCACCGCAGAGCAGAGCCGCCCTGGCGCGTTACGAGGGACACCTGCTTCCCCTTGAACCGCTGCTGCGTGGCGAGGATCTGGTGGCCGCAGGGATGGAGCCAGGGCGGGCGATTGGCGCCGCCTTGCGCCGGGTCCGTGGGGCTCAGCTGCGCGGTGAGGTGACGAGCCCGGACCAGGCTCTGAGGCTACTTGCCTTGAAATGAGCGCGGCGGAGTGTATCTTCGCTCCGAGTTGGAGACCTGTTGATCCTCCAATCGTACTGGAGCAGCGATGGATGCGGCGCTGATCATCGAAAAGCTGGAGGTAGTCCTCGCTGCGGGGCCTGTGTTCCTGTTCTCGTTGGTGTTTCACGAGTACGCTCATGCTCTGGCAGCGCATCGCCTTGGTGACTCCACTGCCGCCTGGAGCGGACGACTGACGATGAATCCGTCGGTGCACATCGACCCCATCGGCTCTATTGCGATGCCTATGGTGGGCATGTTGATGGGTGGCTTTATCTTTGGCTGGGCGAAGCCTGTCCCTTTCAATCCCCGCAACCTGCGCAACGCACCACGCGATACCATGCTCATCGCCCTCGCTGGTCCGGTCTCCAATCTGATCCTGTTGATTGTCTGTGTTGCCGCCACGCGCGCCCTGGTTCTCTCCGGAATGGCTACTGGGGGAGGACTGGCTGAAATCCTGGTGCAGATGCTGGTCTGGGGGATCTACATCAATGCGCTGCTCGCGGTGTTTAATATGATTCCGCTGCCGCCTCTCGATGGCAGCAAGGTCCTGGCCTATTTTCTTGATTCCGGTACGGCCTCTCGCCTGCTTAGCTTTAATCCAATGATGTCCTTTGTTTTGATCATCCTGCTGGTTTCGTGGGGTCTGCTTGACGGTCCTTTATCTCTGCTGACGGGCATTGGGCTTGAGCTGGGAGGTTTGCGCTGATGGCTCGTGAACACTTGGTCAAGATTCTTGCTGCCCGCGCGGTGGCCAGTCGCCGTGGTTCCGAGCGGATGATTCGTGAGGGTCTGGTCACCGTTGATGGCCAGCAGCTGCTGGAGCCGGGCCAGTTGGTCGATCCAGCCGAGCAGCGCATTGAGGTCAACGGAGAACCGCTGCCCAAGGCACCAGCATTGGTCTATCGACTGCTCCACAAGCCTACTGGTACCATCACCAGCCGGAGCGACCCTGAGGGGCGTAATACTGTTTTTGATCTGCTGGACGATGCAGAACCCTCGCTACAGGCCGTGGGAAGACTCGACTACAACACCGAGGGGGTCTTGCTTCTCACCAATGATGGTGAGCTTGCTTATCGCCTGACTCATCCCTCATATGCGGTGCCCAAGAGCTATCTGGTCAAGATCAGCAGTACACCCAGTGAACGCAAGCTTGAGATGCTGCGTAAGGGGGTGCGGCTGGAAGATGGGCCCACCGAGCCCGCACTGGTCGAGATCATCAGAAGCAGCGGACCCTCGTCGTGGCTTCTGATCACAATCAAAGAGGGTCGCAATCGCATCGTCCGGCGCTTGGTTGACCACATTGGTCACCGCACCTTAAAGCTTAAGCGGGTTGCCTTTGGCGGCTTGACGCTGCGGGGGCTGGAGGCTGGTGATACTCGCAAGCTGAGCGCCGGGGAGCTGGGTCACCTGCGCCGCGGTGTACGAGTGCCTGGCAAGGCCGAACTGAAGGTTTCGTGGGAGGTGCGCAAAGCCGTTGCTGAATTGCTCCGCATGCCACTGCCGCCGCGGGAGCGAAAGGTGCGTTCCCGTGACGATGAGGGGAGACCCTACCGGGGCAAGGGTTGGGCCCGGCCTAAGGTTCGCAAGGCCCGCTCCCGGCGGCCTGGGAAAAAACACGACAAGCGGGGCAGTGCCGGGTCAGGGACTGGCCCTCGCCGTGGTGGTGGACGAAGTCGCTGAGCCTAAGCCCTGGGGCAGGCCCAACTGGGCTGTCGTGTAGTGCCCAGCCAAGTCGCCGGTTGAAGTCAACAGCTGGTCGTCAGCAGCTCAGTTTCGGTTCTGGAATCGGAAACCGTGACGTCCACTGCGCTTAAGGTACAAGGTCGCGCTGAAGGGCTTGCCCGCCTTTGAGGTGAAGCCATCGAGCACTTCGGTGCTCTTGTCGGTGACCAGCTTTAAGGCCTCTTCGCGAACCAGCTCTCGCTTACAGATCTCGCGGGGCAGCGACAGCTTGCAGTTGTCATCGCTACAGACGAAGTGGGTCGCGGTCTCGATGACCTTGCTTGCTTCGTGGTAGGGGCAGGCCGCCAGCGGTTCTGGGTTGATCGGGAACTCACGGCTCACCGCTGCTCCCTTGCCGCCGCTGCCGCGTGGTGGGAAGTCCCACTGAATACTGCCGCGGTCGCTGAGCTTGAGGGTCGCCGAGAAGGGGCGGTTGCGCTTGCTGATGAAGCCCTCAAGCAGCGCTGTGGAGCGAGTCTCACCAATGAGCTGGGTGATCTCTTCTATCGACAGCGGTCGCTGGCACAATCGCAGCGGCAGGGACAGCTTGCAGTCGCCGCTCTCGTGGTTCTCGCAGCGGTAGCCCATCGGGCCTCGCCAGACCATCTTTTCGGGGCAGAAAGGACAGGGAGCGACCTTCTCAGGCGTGACTTCCTCGTCGCCCATGGCGCTCTGGCCGTCTTTGCTCGATGCCCGGATGCGGCCGTCTTTCTCGCGTCTCAGGCTGGCCTCGTACTCGCGGCCATCCCGGGTGAAGAAGCCGGCTTTTGCCGGTGTCTCGCCGTCGGCCAGCAGCTGGGTTGCAGAGCGACGGTCCACATAGCGTCCGCCCACTTCCTTCCAGATGACAAATTTGCAGTCGCCATCTCGTCCGCTGTGCTCGCAACTGTAGGTGCGCAGGCTCTCTCGAACCTTACCCTCGCACTCCGGGCAGTTGCCCAGGGCATCTGTGCCGTCGTAGAGGGTGTCGTAGCTGAAGTCACGAACGCGGTCGACGATCACCTGAGTCCAGTCTTTGATCTCCTGCATGTAGGCGGTTCGACTGCGGTTGCCGCGTTCTACCTGGCGGAGCGCCTCTTCCAGATCGCCGGTAAGCTCAGGCTGGGTCAGGCGGGGCAACTCGATGCGCTCGAGCGCTTCGACGAGCCGAATCCCCCGAGAGCTGGCGCGCAGCGCCTTGCGGCCGGCAATGGAGGTGCAGCGGTCGGCATATTCACGTTTTAATAGGGTCTCGATGATGTCGGCGCGAGTGGCTGGGGTTCCCAGGCCACCGG
>DJIF01000013.1:0-5400 GCA_002433485.1 Deltaproteobacteria bacterium UBA6601 | reverse complement strand
GTTCCCAGGCCACCGGTCTCGGTCAGCACTTGGGCGATGGACTCATCGTCCACCTCCACGCCGGCGGTTTCCATCAACCTCAGCAGACTGGCCTCCGTGTGCCGCGAGGGGGGGCGGGTCAGCTTCTCCTCAGTTTCGTGCTCGGTGAGGCTCGCCTCGCTCCCCTTAGCCTGCGGCAGTGGTGGCAGGTCGCGCTGCTTCTTGGACTCTTTGCCGTCGCCCTTGCCACTGTCCCAGACCTCGCGCCAGCCTGGCTTGGTGAGAACCTTGCGGCGAGTGCGAAAGCGCTCACCTTCGAGGCTTGTGGTGCGGTCGACCTCGGCGTACTCGGCGGCTGGGTGAAAGGAAGCCAGAAAGCGGCGGACCACCAGGTCGAAGATCCGCGCTTCGTCACCGTGCAATCGGTCTGGGCTGCCTTCGCCGGTGGGAATGATGGCGAAGTGATCGCTAACTGCCTTGTCGTTGAAGTTGCGCTTTTCATTATTGAGACCGTTTTCGAGCAGTCGCTTGGCGTGGGCTGAGAAGGCCTTCTGACCGGACAGGAACTCGATGCTTTGGTTCACGTAGGGGCGATAGTCCTGGGGTAGGGCCTTTGAGTCGGTTCGGGGATAGGTGATCAGCTTGTGCTGTTCGTAGAGGCTCTGCGCTGCGCTGAGGGTGCGGCGGGCAGAGAAGCCGAAGCGCTTATTGGCTTCGCGCTGCAGGGTGGTGAGGTCGAGCAGTGCCGGAGCAGTCTCGCGGGAATTCTTGCGGGTCTCGCTGGCGCTTGCTTTTGGCTTGCTCTCCAGCAGCTTGACGATGCGATCTCGTTGTTCGGGGTCGAAGATGCGATCCCGGGGTGCATCAGCCTCAGGATCAAACCAGGTGCCCTGGTACTCGTGGGCACCGTCACCCTCGATCTGGAAGGTGGCTTTGAGCATCCAGTAGGGGTGCGGCTCATGAGCCAGGATCTCTCGCTCGCGGCGGACCAGCATGGCCAGGGTCGCGGTCTGCACGCGGCCAGCGGACCAGACGGTCTTATCGCTGCGGGATCGAAGCCGGATGGTGAGGGCGCGGGTCGCGTTCATGCCGATGAGCCAGTCGCACTCTGCGCGGCAGTCGGCAGCGTCTGCCAGGCCCTGCACGCTGTCTTGGGTGCGGGGCGCGTTGAGGCCCTTTTGAATAGCGTCGCCGGTCATGGACTGGAGCCACAGCCGATCCACGGGCTTTTCGGTTTCGGCGAAGCGATAGATCTCGCGAAAGATGAGCTCCCCTTCACGGCCGGCGTCGCAGGCGTTGACAATGCGCACTACGTCCTTGCGGCGGATCATCTTCTTGAGCGCCTTGAGCTGGGCGCTGGCACCGCGTACCGGGCTGAGCTGGAACTGCTCGGGAATGATGGGGAGGTCTTTGAGACGCCAGCGCTGCAGCTTGTCGTCATAGTCTTCAGGCTTTTGGAATTCGAGCAGGTGACCGACGGCCCATGACACCAGGTGGGACTCGCCCTCGAAAGCGTGGGTTCCCTTCTTGGTGGCCTTTACGACCTTGGCGATGTCGTTGGCGACGCTGGGCTTCTCGGCGATGACGAGGGTCTTGGACACAGGCGCTTCCTCAGGGTGAAGGGGACGGTCAGAGTTTGACATTCCCATTCTCAGGTCGGTGCTATGGATTCCCTTATATGGGAGACCTAGCGAAATGCTTGGCGCCAACAACTACACCCGGCCGACCCCATCTGACAAGCGCCAATCCGAGGAACCTGCTGTGGATGCTACGCATCCTTTTTTATAGAGAGCCTTGCTGGACCGGCTTGGATGAGCCCAATAGGGCGTCTCAAAGGAGCTTGCCGTGGGCTGGCGCTATTCAGCCCTGGTTCAGCTTCAGGGGGTTGGTGAGTAGACCACGGATTTGTTCGGTTGAGACTTCACCGCTCCGAACCAGCTCGGTCAGCGCGCGGTCCATGGTGACCATGCCGTCCCGGGCGCCCGCCTCCATCAGTGACACGCCCTGGTGCATCTTGTCGCTGCGAATCAGGTTCCGAATCGCTGCGGTACCGACCATGATCTCAAAGGCTGCAACTCTGCCGCTCTGGGCCCTGCGGGGCAGCAGGCGCTGGCTGATCACGCCGATGAGGCTGGCGGCGAGCTGGGTGCGCGCTTGTGCCTGTTGGTGGGACGGGAACACATCGATGATCCGGTCGATGGCTTGCAATGAGTCGTTGGCGTGCAGGGTGGCGATGACCAGGTGGCCGGTCTCCGCTGCGGTGAGGGCCGCAGCGATGGTCTCGTGGTCGCGCATCTCACCAATAAGGATGACGTCCGGGTCTTGGCGCAGGATGAACTTGAGGGCGTCTGAGAAGCTGCGGGTGTCGGCGTGAACCTCGCGTTGGTCGATGGTGGCCTTGCGGCTCTGATGGCTGTACTCGATGGGGTCTTCGACGGTGATGATGCGACAGTGTCGGTTCTGGTTGATGCGATTGACCAGACAGGCCATGGTGGTGCTCTTGCCAGCGCCGGTGGGGCCTACCACCAACAGCAGTCCATGGGCGCGTTCGCCCAACTCCAGTAGGGTCTGGGGGAGTCCCAGCTCAGTGGCGCTGGGGATCGTTGCCGGAATCGCGCGCAGCGCCGCGGCCATTCGGCCCTTCTGATAGTAGGCGTTGACCCGAAAGCGGCGCCCGCCTTCAATGGCCAGGGCGAAGTCGAGCTCCCGGTCGAGCTCGTAGGAGCTGCGCTGTCGGCCGCTGAGGATTGAGTAGAGCAGCATTCGCATGTCGGTGGCGGAGAGGGCCTTGCGGCCGATGGGGACCAGCTGGCCGGCGATGCGCAAGATAGGTGGGCGTCCTTCGGTGAGGTGGAGGTCTGATGCGTTGCGCTCGAGCACTTCGGCCAGTAGCCCCTTCATGTCGAGCTCGACGTCTTCGTTGTCGCTGCCACTGTGGAAGGTGTCCAGCCCCGTCGACATCCCCTTGGTCTGTAGCGCGAACTCTTCGGGGCTGGTGGCGCTGGCGACTCCCTGATCGTAGGAGATCAAACCCTGGCTGTAGAGCTCAAGCAGCGAGCTGTTAAAGGTGCGGATGCCTGGCTCGCGGGTGGAACGCATCAGGTCGAGCAGCTCATCGATACGCTGCTCTCGGAGCAGCTTGCTGACCGGCGGGCTACAGCTCAGCAATTCGGCGGCCAGCACCCGGCCCTGGCCGTCCTCGCGGGGCAGCAGGCGCTGGCTGATGATGCCGCGCAGGCTGAGGCTGAGGTCCATGGCCACCTGGGCGCGCAGGTGGTCGGGGTAATAGCTGAGCATGCGCTGCAGGGTCTGGGTTGCGTCGATGGTGTGCAGGGAGGCGAGCACCAGGTGTCCGGTCAGCGCTGCCGAGAGTGCGACGGCGACGGTTTCGGCGTCGCGCATCTCGCCGATGACGATGACGTCGGGGCTCTGCCGCACCACGTGGCGCAGGGCATCGGAGAAGGAGTTGGTGTCGGCCCCTATTTCACGCTGGCTGACCCTGCTGTTGCGGTCCTGATGGACGAACTCGATGGGGTCTTCAATGGTGATGATGTGGGCCGCTCGGCTGCGGTTGATGTGGCCCACCATGGCCGCCAGAGTGGTGGACTTTCCCGAGCCGGTGGCGCCGGTTACCAGTACCAGCCCGCGCTTGCTGTCTGCCAGTTCGCGGACCGCCTCTGGCAGCAGCAGTGACTGAAAGTCCAGATCGCCGCTCGGCACTGCCCGTGCGACTACGCTGATGCGGCCCTGCTGGCGGCTCAGGTTGAGGCGGAAGCGCCGCCCGTCGGCGACACTCAGCCCGGTGTCGAGGTCGCCGCTGCTGGCAAAGTGCTGCTTTTGCGCCGGCAGTAGGGCATGGTCCAGCAGGGCATCTAGCTCGTCGCGGCTGGTTGGTGCTTTGTCCAGGGCCTGCACAGTGCCGTGCACCCGCACCGCAGGGACCTTTCCTGCGCACAGGAACAGATCGGATGCAGGGAAGTCGTCCATGCTCGCCAGTAGGCGGACAAGTTCTGGTTCGGCGTCTGATGAACTCATCGACGCAACTCTAGCAGCTCTCCGCGCGGCGCTCCCGCCCGCCGCATAGCTCTTTGATCAGAGCCCCCGGCACTTGCCGATGATCTCCTTCATGATCTCGGAGGTTCCACCACCGATGGTGAGCAGCCGCAGGTCCCGGAATGCGCGGGCGACGTAGTATTCCTCCACATAGCCGTAGCCACCGTGGAACTGCTGGCAGTCGTAGACCACCCGCTGGGCCAGATCGCAGGTGTACAGCTTGGCCATGGAGATCTGCTCCACCGCAGCTTCGTCGCGGGCGAACAGGTCGCAGGCATGGTAGGTCAAGCGGCGCCCGGCCTCGATGTTGGTCAGGTGCTCGACGAACTTGTGTCTCCATACCTGGAACTTGGTCAGGGGCCGGCCAAAGGCTTGCCGCTCGGTGCCGTACTGGATGGCGTCCTGCATCAGCAGCTCCATGCCAGCGGTGGCCATGATCGCGCCGACCAGCCGCTCGCCCTGGAAGTTCTGCATGATGTAGTAGAATCCCATGTTCTCCTGGCCCAGCAGGTTTCGGGCTGGCACCCGGCAGTTGTCGAAGGCCAACTCAGCGGTGTCCGAGCTGTGGTTGCCTACTTTTTCCAGCAAGCGACCGATGCTGAAGCCCTTGGTGTCGGTGGGGAACAGCAGCAGCGAGATACCGCCGAAGCCTTCATCGCCGGTGCGCACTGCCAGGGTAATGAAGTCGGCCCTGCTGCCGTTGGTGATCCAGGTCTTGGCGCCATTGATTACGTAGTCGTCGCCATCGCGGGTGGCTGTGGTGCGGATACTGGCCACATCGGAGCCGGCACCCGGCTCGGAGATGCCCAGCGCTGCGATGCGTTCACCGCGGATCGCTGGTCCCCAGAATTCAGTCTTTTGATCATCGGTGCCGATGGCGCCGATGACCGGGGTGGCCATGTCGGACTGCACCGCCAGAGCGAGGTTCAGACCGGCGCACCTCGACCGCACCAGCTCTTCCAGCCAGATGACAGTGAACCAGTAGTCCAGGCCCATGCCACCGTACTCTTCGGGCACATTGAGACCAAGAAAGCCCATGTCGGCGACCTTTTTAAAGATCTCATCCGGAAAGCCCTTGTTGCGCTCGTACTCGTCAGCAAACGGCGCCAGTTCCTTCTCAATGAAGTCCCGCGCGGTCTTGCGGAACATGCGGTGCTCATCGGTCAGGTCAGGGGGGCGTACAGCGAGCTCGGACATCGGGCAACTCCAGCAGGTTGGTAAGGAGCGGCAATATACCGACGCTGCCTCGTCAGAGCGACCCCCCGCGCCTCGTTCTCGGTGGGTTGACACCCTTCGGGGCCGGCCGTATAAGACTTCCGACCACCGCCACAGCGCGGCGGCCCATGACGCGGGGTGGAGCAGCCTGGT
>DJIF01000150.1 GCA_002433485.1 Deltaproteobacteria bacterium UBA6601 | reverse complement strand
CCCCTACCTGCCCTACTACATGCGATGGAAGAGTCGCAGCCAGCGGTTAGGCATCTATCTATCTGCATCCGCCCGCCTGTCGCGTGGCCTCCATCTCGGAGTTGGAGTGTCGGTGCTGGCCAAAGCCCGCATCGATCTGAGCTTCCAAGTAGACGCTCAGATCGACGACAGCGAAATCAGCGGCGACCCGGACACTGGCACCCTGGCAGTCGACCTGATCGTCAATCCAGGGTCAGTCAGTGGCGATGTGCGGCTGGCCCTTGCCCCGATAGCTGGCATTACCTGGGATCTGGGTAACCTCAACTCCAAGCTTGAGGGGCTTCGCATCGGCCTCGTATATCGACACCCGATCCGCATCGAAGTGGACCCGGCGGTGCTCAACCTGAACTTCAACGCAGTGGTCGAGGAGATCGGCAGCCTCGGCGCAGTCCTGATCCCGCTCCGCACGCAACTTGTCTACTCAGCAGTGGACTTCGGCACTCCTCGCCAGCTTGCCTTTGGCCTTGGCCTCAGCCGCCCACGCTTCCAGCTTGCCCTCGACCTGACCTGGAACCAATGGAGTTCAGTACTCCCCAACACCGCCCGCATCGACGAAGCCCTCACCGACATTGAGATCGGGCTCGTCGACCTGGAGACCCGGGTCCTCAACGCACGCAGCCTGAATGGCCTCGAGCTCAACGACACCATGTCCCTCAAGCTTGGCGGCGAATACCGGCCAGCAGGCAAGGCTCTCAATGGCAAAGCGGGGGCCCGACTCAGGGAGATCGGCTTGATCCTGAGAGGTGGCTATGGCTTTGAGAACGCCTTCAGCCCCGAGCAGACCGGGGTCACCAACCTGCTCGACAATCCGGTGCACTCCATCACCCTGGGCCTGGGACTTTGGACCTGGAATCCCATTCCAAGCATCGACGGAAAGCTCTCCCTTGACCTGTTCGCCCAACTACACATTCTCCAAGCACGCCGCCATCAAAAGGACGGCAGCTTTGCCGACGGTGAATATCCGGCGGGCTGGCCAAGCACTGGGGTCGTGAACTCTGGGGGGCTGGTACCCAACTTTGGGGCTAGCCTAAATGTTGGCCTTTAAGGCCCCTGCGGCCAGCTACTGCAAGTCACTGCTCGGCAGGAGTCGCAGTAAGGCCGAGCTGATCCATTAAGTCAACGAGCCAAGCCAGCAAAGTAAGCAGGTCCTCAAGGGTTCCATCGGCCGAGATACGCCCGACCAACCCCAGGGGCCCCTCGCCCCCATCAGGCGCGACAGCAGCGGCAACAGCAGCCACGACCTCACCAGTGTCCAGCACCAGCACGACACTGCGCAGTGTCGTGCTGTCGCCCAGCAGCTCGCCTACAGCGGCAACGAAATTCAGTTCCGGATCCACCGCCAGCAACGGTGCGAAATAATCGTAGAAGCTGTTGGACTCTGAGCTCTGATCCACCAACAAGACAGCCCAACGCTGCAGCCAGACGGCCAGACGCTCCTCCTCCAAGACCACCACATGATGCAGTGGCCCGGCCAATAACCCGATAGGGCTGCGCTCATGTCCCTGTCCGGAGGGAGGCTCAACCAGAAAGGCAAGCAGCCGCAACAGAGAGTAGATGTCGCCCTGGGTCTCGGGGTCAGTGGGGGCCACAAAGGCACCGATGAGTTCGAGCACATTGCCCATAAAGGGCTGCTCCAGCTCCTGCAGTGCATGCTCACCCAGTTCGTCGATGGCCCCACCTAGCTGCATAGCAAGCACCAGGTCCAGCACTTCACGGAGCTTGTTGTGACTGCCGCCATTGTCGTAGAGCGCCTCAAGGAGAGGCACCAGAGAGTGGAGCGCCCCACTCTCAGCCAGTCGAGTCAAGGCGGGTAAGTGCTCCAACACCTCCGGTCGCACCGGCTCGCTGCAAAGCACACTGGTCAACGGCAGAAAAGTTGGAGCCAGGGCATCGGCAAGGGGTACCACTGCCTCAAGGGTCGAGGCATTCCAGCTGGAGATCGTCTCCAGTATGTACAGCGCCATACTGTCCTTAGCAAACAGCGGGCAACGCACCGGGGCATCTGCGGCTTCCATCAGCTGAAACAGGGCAGTAAAGGCGCTGCCTTCGGCCGCGAAGACGGTGTTGCCATGAGCATCCATACTGAGCAACGAATGAACCTGCCCCGGCAAGACCTGCAAGTCGCCATCTTCATAGAGTCCACCGAGCACGTTGACGGCTCGAAAGGTAGCGACCGCATCGCCCAGAATCGAATCCACAGCAGGCAGCGCTGCCACCATGGGAGCGCGGTCGCCCAGAGACAGCTGAGGAGTCAGTATGGCGTCCAGTAAGGCCAGCAGGGTATCTCTACCCTCATCATCGGGCGAAGCGGCCAGATAAGCGCCGAGATCCTCGGCAGCGTGACTGAAAAGCTCGCTCTCCTGCTCGTCGGCCAGGTGCGCGAGGGTGTCTAGGACCTCAACCAATTCGGCCTGCTGAGAAAGCTCTTTAAAAGCTGCTGCTATGGGCTCCAAATCACCACCATCCAGCAGCGCGCCGGCGGCGGTGCCTAAGACTGGAATCAACGGCTGCACCAAGCCCTGCTCAACCGCCGTAGGCGAAGCAAGCGCCCCGCCGCCCAGAGCAAACTGATCGCGCACATGCGGCCAGGGCAAGCCGTAGGTCCACTCAGCAAGGGTACGGATCAGGTGCAGGAGAAACAGGTCCTGCCCTCGGATCAGATCGGCCGCCTGCTGCAGCGACGTAGCAAAATCGGCGCGTCGCAAGAGACGATTGAGCACGCTGACAAACTCAAGCCCACTGATCCTGGCATCTCGGTGTTCAGAAGTAACCAGCGCATCCACCACTCCAGCGGCTCCATCAAAGGCCCCGCGAGTGTTGAGGCAGTCGTAAAGAGCCTTAAGCTCAGAAGGGTCTTGTTCGGATAGACCACCTAGTACATCGGCCGCAAAACAGGGGTTATCAATAGCGTCGAGCGGCTTTACCTCGCCGAGTTCTGGATCAATGAGGCCGCAGCCCATGGCCAGCATCGACAGCAATACCAAAAGAGCCCGATTCAACGACCTGATCCACATCATCAGAACATACAACGGACACC
Organism: Deltaproteobacteria bacterium UBA6601; assembly: GCA_002433485.1. Lineage (GTDB taxonomy): Bacteria > Myxococcota_A > UBA796 > UBA9615 > UBA9615 > UBA6601. Next base: position 123,607 of record DJIF01000150.1, on the reverse strand, counting down.
GACAACCATGGGCCAGGGCCGCTTGCCGCGGCGTCAAAAGCGCGTATTCTTGGATCCGCTCGTTTCGCCAGCACTGCTACCCAGTAGCAGCGCGCTCCCAATCCTCAGCTGTGACAGGAGACAGGTACCAGATGGCAACAGAAGACTTTGTCGGCAAAGAAGTACGGTTTGGCCCCACGCCAGTGACCGCTGACAGCGTGCAAGCATTCTGCAAAGGCATCAATGAAGAGAGCCCGCAGTTTACCGACCCCAGCGCCGAGGACTTCCGAGCCCACCCCTTTCACTGTGTTACCTCAGTGATCCCTGCCAGCGGCATGGCAATCATGCACCCGGACGCCGCGATCAACTTCCAGAAGATCGTCCACGCAGGCATCGAGATCAACTTCAGAACAGCCATCCTGAACGGTGACGAGATCACTAGCACCGCAGTGCTGAATCGGATTGAAAACAAGACCAACGGCCGCCTTCTTGAGTTCTCCTTTCGCACCACCAATCAAGAACGTGCGGTGCTCGCTGAAGGGACGACAAGTTACTTTGAGCGCGGCGAGAGCGCCGGAAAGGGCAAACCGGAGTTCCCCGATGACGAAGAGACGGCGACGGTGCTGCTGGTCAAAGAGTTCGACACTCTGCCTAACCAGAGCCTGCTCTACGCCGAGGGCTCTGGGGACCGCTTTCCCATTCACACCAGCGATGACTTCGCTCGGTCCGTCGGACTCCCCGGAGTAATCCTGCACGGAATGTGCACCCTGGCGCTGAGCACCCGCGTGGTAGTGGACCGCTCGGTAAAAGGCGACTGGGGCCGCCTGGCGACAGTGTCCTGCAGATTCTCGCAGATCGCCCAGCCTGGCGAACGCTTGCGGGTGATCGCCTATCGCAATCGAGCAGACGGCGTCGACTTTGAGACCTACAACATGTCGGGTTCATCGATCCTCTCTGAAGCTTTCGCTCGCATCCACTGATCAGGAGCAGGAACATGAGCAGCACCGACCCCGCCGTGGTCACCTGTGCCTTGACTGGCGCACTGACCAACCCCGCCATGTTTCCAGTTCCGGTCACCCCGGAACAGATGGCCGATGCGGCAGAGCAGGCCTGGAATGCCGGGGCAACCTGCCTGCACACCCACTACCGTAACCAGGAACCGGGGATGGGCTTCATGCCGACCTGGGACCCGGAGGTAGTGGCAGAGATCGACGCAGCCATCCACGACCGGGTTCCCGAGATGCTCATCTGCATGTCCACCGGGGTCCTCGGTGATGACCTCAGCGGCCCGCTCAGTTGCCTCGAACGGATCCGCCCAGAAATTGCCGCGCTTAACGCTGGAAGCCTCAACTACCTAAAAGTACGCAAGGACGGCAGCTGGGCATGGCCACCGCTGTTGTTTGACAATACCGTCGACAAGATTGAGCGCTTCTTAGCCGAAATGAAGCGTCTCAACATCATGCCGGAGTGCGAGTGCTTTGACACCGGCATTGTGCGCAGCATTGCCATGTTCGCCAAGCGCGACATGCTGCCCGATCCTATCCATGTATCTTTTGTCATGGGGGTCGCCAGCGGCATGCCGGCGAAGCCGTCGTGGCTACCGCTGCTGGTCGATGAGCTTCCCGCTGGAGCCCACTGGCAGACCATCGCCATCGGTCGTCAAGAGGTCTGGGATCTCCATCAGAAGACCGCAGAGATGGGCGGTCATCTGCGCACCGGTCTGGAAGACACCTTCTACCTCCCTGACGGCAGTAAAGCGCGCAACAACGGCGAGCTCATCGAGGCGCTGGTGACGAAAATCCGCAACAGCGGCCGTGAAGTCGCCAGCATCGAGGAGACTCGCCGCATTATGGGCGTCGCTCCGGCCGAGGCATGATCGGAAGCGAGCTACCACCGGCCCGCTGGTCGAGGCTGCTGTTGGTGCTGCTGAGCTGGGTAGCAAGCTCAGGCTGTCACGGAACGGCTGGAGATGTGCCCACCTACTGGGAAGATGTGCGACCGATCCTGGAAGGGCGCTGCCAGAACTGTCACTACCAGGGCGGCATCGGCGGATTTGACCTTGGCAACTATGAGGCTGCCGCCGACTGGGCGCCAGCCATTGCAGCCAGCGTGGCCGCAGGATCCATGCCGCCCTGGCCAGCCGCCCCGGGGCCCAACTATGAGTACAACTGGAGCCTTGACCCACAACAGATCGCGATTCTCACCACCTGGGCGGAGTTTGGAGCGCCGGAAGGCGATCCCGAGTTGAGCGTGCCGGGGCTACCGAGCATCGGCTCGAGCCTAAGTCGGGTCGACGTCCGCCTCAGCTTGCCCGAGCCCTACACTCCCAACAGCAACCAGAGCGACGATTACCGCTGCTTTCCTCTGGACTGGACCGGGGCTGAGCCCAGTTACATCACTGGCTTCAATGCAGTTCCAGGGAACACAGAGCTGGTCCATCACATCGCCGCCTTCCTGGTCAGCGCTGACAATCTGCTCGGCGACAGCGTCTTCGACCAACTGGCTCAGTGGGACGCAGACGAAGAGGGACCTGGATACAGCTGCTTTGGTGGCCCCAGTGGTCCCAGCGGAGACCTGCAGCTGCCCATCCAACAGATCGCCCAGTGGGTGCCGGGCAATCAAGGCCTCGACTTCCCCGCTGGCAGCGGCATCGAGATCCTGCCCGGCTCGACCATCGTCCTGCAAGTGCACTACAACAACAACCCACAGGCAGCCTCAGTCGAAGATCAGAGCAGCATTGAGCTGAAGCTGGACGACAGCGTCGAGGTCGAGGGGGCCTTTGCACCCTGGTTGGACATGAGTTGGGCCCTCGGCAGCATGGAGATCCCCCCGCTGGTCAGCGACTGGGAGGTAAGCGTTCAGGCCGACCCGCGCAGCTTCTTCGAATTGCTCAACCCAGCTCTACAGCTCGATGCGGGCTTTACCATTCACAGCGCGATGCTCCACATGCATCGGCTCGGTGGAGCAGGCAGCCTATCGGTGATTCACCCAGACGGCTCAAAGACGGCCATCGTCCACATCCCCCAGTGGGACTTCGACTGGCAACTCAACTATCAGCTCAGCAGTCCCGTCTCTTTCGCTGAGGGAGATGAGCTGAGCCTGACCTGCAGCTACGACAACGGCGAAGAAGGAGCGCTACGGACCAACTGGGGCGAGGGAACCGACGACGAGATGTGCGTAGGCAACCTCTACATCACCCCGCTTTAGGCGCCGACAAGGCTGCAACCAGGTGACCGAGGGCGGCAGACGCTATAGGAAGGGGTTGGAGACGCCCAGACTACCGCTGGAGCTGCTATTGCCCTCGTTGCTGCACTCAAGGTGGGCTTCAAAGGGGCCAGCATCCATATCGTAGCCGTCCACCACCAGGTAGTAACCGCGGCCAGCCTTGGCTTCGAATTCCACTGAGTTACTGCCCCAGGTGAGACACTGTCCGGTCACCAGGTTCATGGCCCCATCGAGCACCATGACGTCGTGGTTTACCGCCATTGGAGTGGGATCAATCAGCGCCCAGGTAACGGTCTGATCGGAGGGCGACTCCCAATAGTAGATGGTCTCCCCAGCCTCATAGTTGCCGACGTTGCAGGAGTAGGCATCCAGCAGGGCCTCGCCAGCAATAGCGGTATCCCCGGAGACCTTCTGATTACAGCGAATCTGCGGCTGTCCACAGGGCAAGGGGAACCCAAGGGGCCAATCTATGGTGCCCTCAGCGAAATCAGCAGTGAAGTTGGCCTGGGCGAACACCTTGCTCGGCTTGAAACGGTCGAGAATATTCAGCTGCACCAACACCTTGCTCGTCAATCCAGCAGACAGATCCCAGTCGATTCCGTCACAGCCTCCCCTGGCCTTGGCATCCATGTAGAGGTCAGTACGACTCTCCGGTCCTGCGACACCATAGAACTTACCGCCGACCTTGCCGCGCAGGTAGACCCGGGCGCTGGCCGTGCTCTTGACGTTCAGATCTGGGGGTCGCAGCGTCCAGTTGAATTCAGCGACGTCATCTTCAGTCCAACCATCGCCACCGCGAAAGCGTTTCTCTGTGCGGTAATCAAGGAAACCGCCGGCACCAACCGAAATGGTCATGTGTCCGGGTGCATCGAGGCGGAAGCCAGCCTCCAGCTTGACCTCAACGGTTCCCACCACAGGTAAGGGGCCAATGGCTGCCGCAAAGGGCCAGGACCAGCTGGCCACCGTCGCTCGTCGGCCAAACCGCAGTCCATTAGTGCTGTCGAGCACCGCAGAGATGTCGCCGTCGAGGGACAGACCGACTGAGTAGTTAAAGCGCTTGAGCTCACCGTATTCCCAGTGACCATCAAGTTCGACCACCGGATCAAAGTCGACCCAGGCGGTCGCCAGCCGCGCAGAGACAACCGCCGGTCCGACCTCCCCGTAGAACAAAGTGGTGTTGCCAAAGTCGATAATGGACCTGGCCTCGGGGCTGGGATCCTCGATCGTCAGTGAGATGGAGCCGCTGTAGATGGCCTCGGCAATGCTCGAGGGCTCGGTTTCCAGGTGCAGCGTCCAGCCATCGTGGCTGACATCCACCACACGCCGCAGGTAACCGCCTTGGGCAACCCCCACCACAATCTTGCCGGGCTCGATCTCAAGCTCCTCGGGGTCGCAACTGAACTCAAGCACAATCTGGCTGCGATCGAGAGAGACCTCTACCGATTGAAGGCAGCTCGACTCTTCCACCAGCACCACATCCTCGTGCAGCACAATGTCGTCATCGGAAGCGCCCCAGCTGCCCGAGGCAGGGGCGGCATGATCGAGCAACTGATCCTCAGCTGTACAAGCCGGCAGCCCAACGAGGACCAGCAACGATAAGCACAACAACACTGGCGAGAAGCGCTTCATCCTCTCCTTGTTGCATCAATGAGCGCAGAACGGAACGGAATTCGTATCACATCAAAACCTTACAAGAACTCTGCAACAACTCACAGCCGCAAGGCCGCAGAACACCGAACTGCAAGTCAGCTGGCAGGTCAATCACTGCTGGGGCATGGAGGGAGGCACCACCCACCAGGCAATGAAGCGGTCCAGAATTGCCCCGTTACCACGCACCGTCACCTGCAGCTTGAACGTCTGGACTGTGGAGCTGGTGGTCGGCTCATAACCGGCGTTGGGGAAGAAGCTCCAGCAGACGCGATTGTTGGGCTCAACATCACTGTAGACCTCGTGGTAGCCATCGCCATCACCGTCTGCGGTCGCGAGACCCTCAACACAGTCAGACACTCCATCACCATCTACATCAGCAAGCTCATTGACCTCAACGTAGTCAAAGAACGGCATGGCATCGCCGCTGTCACCATCCAGCTCTTCCAGATCGACTGTCACCTGCATGGGAACCAAATCGATGAGCTCGTTGAGAGCCTGCTCGATCTCAACCGAAACCGCAGCGTTGTCTCCAGACCGCACAAAGGGCTGACCGTTGTTGTCCAGTGACCCGGCCGCCTGGGCAACTGAGCGGAGATCGTTGAGGCCCATATTGGCCGAATCGCAGTCAATGCCCAGGAAGTTGATCCCCTGGCTTGCCAGCGCATTGCCGGCGCTCTGCGCGCTGAAGGAGTTGTTGGCCTGATCGTCCTCATCGGTGATCTGGACCAGCACCCTGACCGCCCCGTCGCGGAAGCCGGGACAACCTACGCCGCTGCCGGCACAGCCCGATATGGCAGAACCGCTACACTGTCCCGGGTCGGCCATGCACTGCGCAGCCTGAAACAGGTTCTCGTTGGCCCCAGAGCCTGTGCCCCCAGGTATTGCAGCAGCTGTAGCCTGAGCATTATCACTCATGGAGCGGAGGTTCCGCACCGGAAAGCCAGGATCGCGATAGTCGCCGACGCCGGACCAGAAGCTGGGCACGCAGCCATTGTTGGCGGGATCCTCGATGCAGGAGCCGGTGAGGCTGCAGACCTCACCTGAGGCGCACTCGGCGTCCTCCTCGCAGCTGACCCCGGAAGACTCACAGGTCAAGGTAGTGATGAGAGCCTCAGCAGCGTTACGCATCGCGCTGATTTCACCGCTCATAGAGCAGGTGATATCGAACAGAAAGTAGACATCAAGTTCCTGGTAATTGGTCGTGGCGGAGAACAACTCCTCACTCGGCGGAACCCCAGTGCGCGGCGCCGAAACAAAGACCAGATCGCCGTTGTTGGCAGGGTTGTCCTCGGCATCAAGCGGGTTGGTTCCCAGGGCGGTCTCAATAAGATCATCGCTGCCGTCGCCATCGCTGTCGGCGAGCAGCGGGCTGGTCCCATTGGCCACCTCCAGCTCATCGGATATCAGGTCTCCGTCGCTGTCCACATCGAGAAAATTGGGCGAGCCGTCCCCATCGACATTGCCGTCACCTTCTGCACCATCCTCGATGCCGTCGTTATCAGAGTCGCTGTCCAGGTAGTTAGGCAGGCCGTCGCCATCAAAGTCTTCGCTGCCCTCGACTACATCAAGCAGGCCGTCGCCGTCGCTGTCGGCGTCCCAATAATCGGGCACCCCATCACCGTCGCTATCCACCGGCTGATCCGGGTCATCACCCAGCTCAATCTGGTCGGGAATACCATCACCGTCGTCGTCCAGATCGTGGGCGTTAAGCGTCCCGTCGCCATCCACATCGCCCAGCCCCTCATCTGCGTCCTTGATGCCGTTATCATCACTATCGAGATCGAGAAAGTTCGGAGTGCCATCTTCATCGGCATCGGCTGGTGGCGTGGTCAGGTCGGCATCGCCAGCCTCATCGGCGTCGGAGATGCCATCGCCGTCAGAGTCCAGATCGTTGAGGTTGGCCTCACCATCCTCATCGGCATCGGCCTCCCCATCATCAGCGTCGCTGATCGTATCGCCATCGGCATCAGCAGTCTCCGGATCGTAGGGAGGAGGAGCGTCATCCCGGTCCAAGCCCCCTCTACCATCATCTACACAGCCCGATAAGGCGGCAAAGCAAAGCAGGACAAGGCAAGCAAGACCCAGACGAAAAATGTCAAATTTCTGCAACATTGAACAAAATTAGCACTGTCAGCAGCGCCGAAAAAGAGCCAAATCCATGCCCGAGCCAGAGGCACACATCTCGGCCACCCATCAAAGCCGCCCCGGCGCCATCAGCAGTCAGTGCTAGGACGCCGAGCAAAACCAGCCACTGAACGCAGAAAGGGAGGGAGAAGCAGTGCTTTCCCTCCCTTCGAAAAGGTATCAAGTCGAAGCTCTACAGCTAGGTAGAACAAAGACTTTTGAAACCGTCAGAAACGCCAGTCGGTCTGCATCAACATGGTGACGGTCGGGCTGGCGCCATCCCCACCGGGAATAAGAATCCAGGCCGCTGCAGTCAGATCCAGCTTGGTGAACAGAGTCCAGGTCGCCTCAATGTCAGCCTCAAAGCCGACAAACTTGACATCGGCCCAGGGATTGAGAAAGGCGTGCAGGTCGACTACCACCCGCATCTTGGAATAGGGGCTGACCCCGATGCGAGCGAAGCCATCGAGCAGACCATTGTCGGTCAGACCGGGCACATCCAGCAGGCCATAGAAGATGTGATCGTTACCGAGCAGGTTGTCGAAGCCGGCGCTGACCACGTCGAGACCACCACCTATGTAGGGCCTGACCGAGTGCTCCGGACTGACCCCAGCACGAACACCGAGGGTAAACCGACGCTCACCCTCAAGATCGCCAACTCGCACGAACTGTCCATAGCCATCGAGTTCCCACTTGAAGATGCCCACAGCGCCGCTTGCATAAGCACCTACCGTAGCCATGCTGGTCTCAGTGGCGTTATCAGCAACGATAATGGCAACCGCATCCAACAGCAGCGGGTCGCCCAGACGAGCTCCGCCACGAACCGCGACCACATGATGGTCGTTGCTCGAATCACGCTTCAGATAGGCAACCTCGGCCTCCGCCTTGTCCTTAGAGAACACCAGAGTCACACCATCGATGGGCTGTCCTTCAACGGTCCAGTCCACCTCATCAATTAGGCGACCGTTGTGCCAGCTCAGCTCCATGCGACCGGCCATCAGACTCAAGCCGTTGTCCAACGCGAACCCACCATAAGCCTGCTGTAAAGCGATCCCTGGACCATCTCCAAAGGAATGCGTCCCACGCACCTCAACACGTCCGACCAATGGTCCCAGGCTCGCTCCGACCCCAACGTGAGCGAGGTTCTCAAGATCCCAGGCACCATCAGCAGTCGGAGAGATCCAGAACCGCGCCCGCTCCCGCAGGTCCAGGCTCAAGCTCGGCGCCATGAGGGCTGGCACCGGCTCCTCAGCAACTGCAGCTGCAGGCTGGGGCTCGGGCTGGGGCTCGGGCTGGGGCTCGGGCTGGGGCTCGGGCTCAGGAGCCGCTGGCTCCGCCGCACTAGAATCTTGGCTCGCTTCTTCGGCGCTATCGCTGGCCTCTTCGGCGCTTTCCCCACTCTCGGCTGCTTCGGCGCTGTCGCCGCTCTCAGCCTCTTCGGCGCTGTCGCCGCTCTCAGCCTCTTCAGCCATAGCTGGAAAGGCTGCCAGCAGCATGACTACAACTGCAAAAATCAACAATTTCAACGTCTTCATCACACCCTCCAAGTGCAAGGCGAAGCTCCATAGAGAACGCCTAGTTGTCATTTTTTACCATTTTGAGCAACGATCCTTCAAGTAATCTATTAAGTACTGGCTTTGAGGTCGCTGGATAAGCTGGCCTTAGGACGAATTTTATGGTCCAAAAAACGACAGCCACAGAGATCAGCAACAAGGCCGCAAAATACGGCTCTGTAATCGCAGCTAAAGAGGAGAATGAGACTCTATGTCAAGGTCTCGGAGAGAGGCTCTCCCCTAGCGCAGAGGGTGATGAGCCATCAACTCGGCAATCTCCTTAAACAGCCGCCGTCGAGGATCGTCTCGTCGATGAATCAAGCGAAAGAAATCACTGAGCAGGGCCACCTCGGACAAAACCCGTTTTAGTCGCCCCGCCTGCAGATCGTCGCGAATCAGATATTCGGGAAGTACAGCAAGCCCGTCACCGGCCAGTACCACCTCGCGAATCGCAGAAATGGTGCCCATGGTCCGCAACCGCCCAAAGGCAAGCGAGGGTGCATCGGGCGCATCGCGGAAATAGTGCATCAAGGGAAGGTCCCGATTCACATCCACCACGACATGGTCGGCAGCCTGGCGCGGCTCGATAAGGGGCCGGTCCTGGAGGAGACCGGCAGCCCCGACCAGACAGTAGCTCTCTACATGAACGCGAAGTCCCTCAATTCCCGGATCACTGAGTCGCCTGGAGCTAATGGCGCAGTCGATCTCCTGGGTTCGCACCCGCGCCTCCAAGTCTGCACCTGAGCCAAAGTAAAGATGAAAAGTGACCTGCGGGAGCGATTCTTCCAATGCGGGCAGCATGGGCAACAGCCACGACAGACCAAGCTCGTGCCGGGTTCCAACCAGCAGGTCCTGAGGAGCAGGCCCCAACTCACCGCGCGCCGCATCCGTACAACGAGAGACTGCCTCCAGGGCAGCGCGAGCGGGCACCAGCATGGCAGCACCCGCCTCAGTGAGCTCTACCTTACGCGTCGTTCTGTTGAACAGCAGAACCCCTAGCTGCTCTTCAAGAGCACGGATCCGCTGCCCCAGCGCGGCTGGGCTGAGTCCCACCGCGCGAGCTGCCGCGCGAAAGTTCAAGAATCGCGCTGCCTCAATGAAGCAGCGTAGTGACTCCGGATCGGGCATCGGTCCATAGCGTTCCACTTCAGCAACATATCAGCCCCGAAAGCTCACCACCGGGCCTGGATCCTCGAGCCTGAAGTTATATTTCCATAGCGAGCAACAGCGGAGACAGCTCATGGCGCAATCCAAACATGCCTTGCTCTGGGCTCGGCCTACCCTTCACCTGACCCTGCTGATCGGGGTACTGGCCATCAGCACTGCCTGTGACCAGCAGGGCAGTGACGACGACAGCGGGGACGACGACGACAGCGGGGACGACGACGACAGCGGGGACGACGACGACAGCACCGGCGACAAGCTGCCTCACACATGGACCGCAGTGCAGCGGATCCTGGCCGACTCCTGTGGTGCGTGTCACACCACCAACAACCGGGAACAGCTGGGCGACCTGCATCGCTACGATGAAGGCTACGAGATGCTGGTCAATCGGCCCGCAGAGCAGCTCCCGACCATGCAACGAGTTACGCCCAGCGAGCCGGCCAATAGCTACCTGTGGCACAAGCTAAACAACACCCACCTGCAGGTGGGTGGCGACGAAGAACCCATGCCGCCGGCCGATCGCTTTCCTCTTCATGACTCGGACCTTGCCCTGATCGAGGCATGGATTGCGGCTGGAGCAATGAAAAACTAGACCTTGGCGCGGCTGATTCACCATCCCTGCCCCGCGCAAGAGCTGATCGGCACCGCTTCCAGCGCTGGCGGCCGCTACAGGGAGGCAAGCTGGTCTAGACTCGCGGTCATTGGCCCGGTCAGGTTGGTGCTGACCACGGAGGTGAGAGCGTGCCAGAGAGCAGCCACAGCACAGCAAAAGCACTGCAGCAGGCGCTCGCAGCGCTACAGGAAGGGCGCTTTGAAGACTCTGTTCGCCTCAGTCAAGGGCTCCTCGCTGTCGCGCCTGATACGGTCGACGCTTACATCCTCCTCGGTCACAGTCTCGCCGCCCTTGGCCAGCTGAAACAGGGCCTGCAGGCCGCAGCGAGAGCTGCAACGCTGGCTCCTCACGAAGCACGCACCCGGGCCTTACATGCGCGTCTCCTGCACCTGTGCGGGATGCTCCCCAGCGCCGTACTGGAATACGAAGAAGCGCTCAAGCTCGAGCCCATGCAACAGGATGTACTGATCAACAGTGCCGCAGCCATGCAGCAGCTGGGTGAACTGGCTGCGGCCCGAGCCCGCTATGAGGATGCCGTGGAGCGCTACCCCAAAGCAGCCCTGGCGCACGCCAACTTAGGCGCACTGCTCACCGAACTGGAAGAATTCGATGCTGCCCTCAATTCGCTCCAGGTGGCAGTAGAGCTGGCACCGGATAATCTCGAGTTGCGCGCCAACCTGGCCCGCGGCTTCAAGAACTGCGGAAAAATTGCTCAAGCAAAAACCCATTGGGAACAAATTCTGACTGCCGAGCCGGGTTCGGCAGCGGCCCTGTTCGGTGCCTACCTGACACTGCCCCCCCTACATGAACAAGATGAAGACGTAGGGCAGGCTCGAGCGGCCTTCGCAGCGGGACTCACAGAAGTTGAAGGGCGACTCGACCTGTCCACCTCAGAGCAGGTGTTGGAAGCAGTACGAACCATCCAATCAACGACCAACTTCTACCTCCATTACCAGGGCTACAACGACCTTGAGCTCCAACGTCGCTGGGCTGCGCTACTCACGCGCATCACCCACACCGCCTTCCCCCAGCTGACGACGCCCATGCCAAAGCGCCACCGGGCGACCGGTGAAGTCATTCGTGTGGGCTTTATCTCCTCTTATTTCCGGCTCCACTCCATCTACAAAACCCACGGTCACTTCATCGAGCGCCTGGATCCAGCACGGTTTGCCGTCCACACCATTCACCTGGGAACCCACTGCGACGCCATCACCGAGGTTCTGGCCGCTGCCAGCGCCCGGTTTTTCCACTGGCCGGACCTGCAGTTCCACCACCTGGAACAGCTCCGTGCCATGGGCCTGGACGCACTCATCTACCCGGACCTGGGGATGGAACCGCGCCTGCAGTTGCTCGCCCCGCTGCGGCTCGCGCCGGTGCAGGCCAACATGGGTGGACACCCCATTACCTCAGGGCTGGACTGCATGGACTGGTTTCTCAGCAGCGATCTGATGGAGATACAAGGCGCCGAGGCCCACTACAGTGAGCGCTTCCAGCGCTTGCCCGGACTGCTCAGCTCGTATCCCCCGCCACCGGTCGAGAACGCCGTCACCCCGGCCAGCGTACCTGCCCGGGAACCCGGTGAAGTGCGCTACATCTCTCTGCAGAGCCTCTACAAGCTCCTGCCAGCCTACGACAGCGTCTTCCCACAGATCGCCAGCAGGCTACCTGAGGCCCGATTCTGGTTCATCGCAGAGAGCTCAGCAGCGGTCACAGCTACTTTTCAAGCGCGACTCCAGCGCAGCTTTGCGGAGCTGAAGCTCGACTGGCGCAAGCACTGTCTGTTCCATCCACGCCTGAGCCAGCAGGAGTTCTTCGGGCTGGCCAAAGCCGCCGACGTGGTCCTCGACAGCATGGCCTGGTCTGGCAACAACAGCTCCATGGAAGCCTCTGCCTGCGACCGGCCGATCGTAACGCTCCCGGGCGTGATGATGAGATCACGGCACTGCCTCGCCATCTGCAGCAAGATGGGGCTCAGCGACACCGTCGCCGACAGCCTGGATGACTACATAGCGATCGCAGTTCGGCTCGGTAAGGACCCAGCATTCCACCATCAGTGTGTGCAGGCGGTACGCGCCAACAAGCACAAACTCTATAACGACCAGGAGCCCATCCGGGCTTTTGAAGACTGGCTGGAAGAGGTCACCTGAGGCCAGCCGAGCCGGACTTCATGAAAGACCAGAGCACTCAGTCGAACAACACCCCTGCAGCCTCCTCGAGCACATCACTCAAGCAGGACTCGGCGAAGGGCGAGCGCAAGCCGGCGCTTCGGACCAGCTCCTTGAAGGGAGCCGCCCCCCCCAGTCCGCAGAGCCGATGGTAGCGCTCCATGGCATCGCCTCGATCGCGGCGCGCCGCCAGCCAGAATTGCAGAGCACAGGTCTGCGCGAGGGTGTAATCGATGTAATAAAAAGGGTGGTGATAGATGTGTCGCTGCAGCTGCCATCGCCCACCCTTGGCCGGGTAAGGCAGGCTGTCCCAATCAAGCTCAGGTAGATAGCGGCGCTCAAGGTCGTGCCACATGGCATGCCGATCCGCCGGACTGGCCTCGGGATTCTCGTAGACCCGGTGCTGAAACTCATCCACCGCAACACCGTAGGGAAGAAAGGCCAAGGCCCCGGCCAGATGGGTCCAACAGAATCGCTCGGCTTCGGCGCCAAAGAATCGATCCATCCAAGGCCAGGTAAGAAACTCAAGGCTCATCGAGTGGATTTCAGCGCTCTCATAAGTGGGCCACAGGTAGTCGGTGATGGGAGCGGCTCGACTCGACCAGACCTGAAAGGCGTGGCCGCACTCGTGGGTAAAGACCTTCACGTCCTGGGCCGTACCGTTGAAATTGGCAAAGATGAAAGGCCGGTCAAAGTCGGGAAAGAACGTACAGTAGCCGCCGCCTGCCTTGCCCTCCTTGGACTTGAGGTCCAACAGACCCGCGGCACGCATTACGCTGAAGAACTCAGAGAAGCGTGGCCCCAATTCGTCAAACATGCCACTGGCCTGCTCCATCATCCAGTCGTGGTCACCAGCCGGGCGCGGGTTGCCATCACCATCCCAGGTACTCATGTCCCAGGCCTTGAGTGAACCGAGCCCCAGACGCTCGGTCTGTAGCGCCCGAAGACGACTCACCACCGGCACCACCTCGGCGAGAACCTGGGCGCGGAACGCCTTGACGTCCTCTCTCCCATAGTCAACTCGCTGCATCTGCAGGTAGCCGAGCTCAACGTAGCTGTCGAAGCCAAGCTTCCGGGCCATCTCGGTTCGCAGCTTGACCAGCTCATCAAAGAGTTCATCCAACTCAGCGCCGTGCTCAGCAAACCAGGCCCACTTGACCAGCTCGGCTTCTCGTCGCGTGCCGCGATCTGGATCCAGGCCGTAGCGGGGGATTGTGCTGAGGCTCAAGGTCTCGCCGCGAAACGGCAGCCGAGCGCTGGCGAGGAGCTCGGTGTAGCGATTGACCAGCTTGGATTCTGCGACCCGGTCGTCAGCAATCACCGGGTCAAACGACTTCAGGTCGGCCTCCCACAGCGCCCCAAGGTGCTCGCCATAGCTGTCGTCAATTCCTGCTCGGTACGAAGGCGCCAGCAGCAAGGCCTTAATTTGATTGTCCAGCTCCTCAAGCTGAGGACCCAGCTGGTCGACCCGCTCCTTCTCAGCTCGAGCTTCCTCATCAGCAGTGTTAAGGGTAAACCGGACATGGGCCAGCGACTGCCAGGTATAGAGCCTGCGCCGCAGGGCATCCCAGCGGTCCAGCGCGTCAACGCCAGGCTGCTCTCGAAGTTCATCAAGTAGAGCCTGGTACTCAACACGCAAGGCGGGTAGGTCAGGACTGGGTGAAGACATCTGCTGGAAGTGAGTCATCGATGCGTACCTTTCCGCACTCCGATACCATCTCCGCTGCCAGGGTTCCAGCCGACTCTTGTGTGAGTGCCAGAACATCTGCTTGAGGGAGCACTATGAAGCATTCCAGGGAAAGGATGGGCCTGGCCCAGTGGCTGGTGCCAACGGCCCTGCTTGTGGCTCTCGCTACGATCGTTCTGTTGCGAATCCAGGCCCAGCCAATGCAGCCCTACGGCACAGACGCCGCCCACTACATTGAACACAGCGCCCGCCTTGACCTGCTGGACACCGTCGCCCGAGTTGACTTCGGGCCGCATAGCTCCGATGACCTGCGCTCCTTTGTGGAAGACCTCGATGGTTCCTTCCCGCCCCTGCTCCACCTGGTGACCGCAGCTCTCGGCGAGTTCAGCTCCCATAGCGCCGAAGGGATCCTATGGAGCGGCCTGCTGTGGTTGAGCTTGCTGGGACTGAGCACTGCCGGAGTCGCCTTCCTGCTCAGCGGCAGCAGCCTCGCCAGCGCCGCCACCTTCTGCGCGGTGGTCTCCATCCCTGCGCTCCATGCCAGCGCCACCCGCTACTACTACGACCTGCCCATGAGCGCCTGGCTCTGGGCAATGCTGTTCGTCATGCTGGCGCTGCGCCATCGCGCCCTGGTCTGCGCGCTCGCAGTCAGCCTGCTGATGTTTGCCGCATGCCTCACCAAGTGGACGGCGCTGCCCTTCGGCCTGCTGATGCTCGTGGGCGCAACGCTGAGCACAACCCACCCATCAAGCCGAGCAGCCCGGACCAGCCTCACGACCCGACTGGGCACCGCAGTCGGTGCCGCAGCGCTGGTCTCCATACTGATCGTCATGTTCCTCGATCTCGCTGGTAACCATGACTCCTTCACTGCCATGTTGGGGGACATCGGCGAGCGCGGCGAGATCTGGGGACCCCAGGGCGTAGATGCCAATCGACTGGACGCGATCTTCGACCACATCTTCCGCGATCTGCAGCCCCTCAGCGCTGAGCGACTGCGCTTCTATGGACTGCGCAGCCTGAGTTCAGTGTTTTCACCGGGGATCTGCGCTCTATTCCTACTGGGAACGCTGCTGTGGCTGGCCTTCTCCCGTCGTGGTTGGCCGCTGATTGTTGCCACGGTGCTGGGCCAGAGCGCCTTCCTCCTACTGCGCATCCCACCGACCGATGAGCGCTTCCTGCTGACCCTTGCGCCGGCCATCGCGCTGGCCGCTGCGCTGGGCTGGGCCCATCTGCCAAAGCAGATACAGACCATCAGTGCAGCCTTGTTCATAGGACTATCAGTGGCCGTAGCCGTCGACTTTCATCTGATCAAAGGTGACGGTCAGGGACCGTCTCGGGCGCTGGGGGTTGAGGAGCTGGACGAGCTGCTGCGGTGGGGGCTCTCCGACTCCTCAGACCAGCGCGGCTGGGCACGCCGGGATCAACAACGAGATGACCACGAGATGCAACGAGAACAGCTCTGGAGCGAGCTCCACGATTGTCAGAACGAGGTCCTTCAAGTTGCCTCTGAGCGTTCCCTGGTGAGCGACATAGGTGCCCGCGGCGACCTCTACTGGCTGCGCTACCGCAGCCGACTGGCTGAGCTGGAGGAAGGCGCGCCAAGACGCCGGGTCCTGCTGAGCTGCGATGAGGTCAATGCAGACGAACGAGCGCTGGCTCTATCCGCAGTCCGCGGAGAGGGACCACCACGCCCGCCGCGCTGCCTAAAACGCAGCCAATGGCGCCTCGAAGGTGAAGTGCTCCCAGCCGGTGGAGAGCGCCGAATCGCGGTGTTTTCACGACTCGGTCCCAGGCTCTGTGCGGAGCTGCGGTGAGAGCTGGGCTGACCGCGCTGTTGCTGACCCTGATCGCGTCGGTTGGGGCTCTACTCGGACTGGCGCTGGCCACCGAATACCGACCTGAGCCACTGGAGCAAGCCGCCCCCCACTGCCACGACGATCAAGCTACAGGCTTGCAGGGTGACTCGTTCAAGGTGATGTCCTGGAACCTGCAGTACAGTGCAGGACGCAAGCTGCAGTTCTTCTACGATGGTGGTTCCGACGTCTCAGTGCCCACCGAGCAGTTACACGAAACCCTGGCCGGAATAAGCGCCGCCCTGCGGACCGTCAACCCGGACCTGGTCCTGCTGCAGGAAGTTGACCGCGACTCGCGCCGCAGCGCCAGGCTCGATCAGCTACCGACCCTGGCGGCAGCAAGCGGCGCTACCTGCATTCTCAGCAGCCCCTACCATCGCTCGCCCTTTGTTCCCCATCCTCCCAGCGACCCCCTCGGCAGGGTCGACATGCACCTCGCCCTGCTCACCCCTGGCGGAATGCTGAACGGGTGGCGGCAGGCGCTACCGCTATTGCAGGAGTCCGCGCTGCGCCGCGTCTTCAACCTCAAGCGGGCACTGCTGTGGGCCGAACTGCCCCTGGCGGGCAGCAAACAACCTCTGGCGATTGCCACCTCGCACCTGTCGGCCTTCTCCGCTGGAGACGGCACCCTCAGTCGACAGCTGGCTGCCCTCGATCAGTGGATCAAGACACGACCGGAAGGACAACCCTGGCTGCTGGGCGCAGACCTCAACGCCCTTCCGCCAGGCGACTTGCCCCAGCGGCTACCGGGCGATGTGCGGGCTTACCGCGCCGCAGCGCCCGCTATGGCAGCCTTACTGAGCACCCATCGTAGCGCCTTCCCGCTGGCCGAGACCGGCTCTCGAACCTATCTGCCCTTCACGGCGCAGGAACCCGATCGCACCATCGACTACCTGCTCTACGGCGGCCCGATCACGCTGCTGAACTCACGGGTGGCGCGAGAATACAGCCACCTCTCCGACCACCTGCCTCTGATCGCGGAATTTGCCCTGACAGAGCCCTGAACCAAGAGCAATCCAACACAGAGCTTGTCTGTTCCTCTCCACGGGTCTAGAGAGGAACTCGACTCGTCGACCTGGGAGGACATCATGGAAGCACGATCAATCCGCACTTCTGCAGACGCGCGCCGCCTCATTGAAGAACGCAACCTGCGCTACATCAAGGTCGGGGTCTTCGACATCGACGGCGTACTGCGAGGCAAGTACATGTCGGCGGAGAAGTTCCTGTCGGCCCTGGACAAGGGCTTTGGCTTTTGTGACGTAGTGCTGGGCTGGGACTGCAACGACGAGTTGTACGACAACGCTCGCTTCACGGGTTGGCATACTGGCTATCCAGACGCTCCGGTTCGGATCCTGCCCGAGTCCTGCCGGGAGCTGCCCTTCGAAGATACGGTCCTGTTCCTGGGACAGTTCGACGGCGAGGCGGCCAAAGTCGGCCCGCGCGCCCTGCTGCAGCGAGTCATCGAGCAAGCCCGCGCCATGGGCCTGCAGGCCTTTGCTGCCCTGGAGTTCGAATTCTTTGTCTTCAACGAGACTCCAGAATCCGTTCGCGAGAAAGGCTACCGCAACCTCCAGCCCATGGCTCCGGGCACCTTCGGCTATTCGGCCATCCGCAACTCAGTGTGGTCAGAGTTTTATGAAGGGCTGCTGGACTTCTGCAACGCGATGGACTTCCCCTTGGAAGGTCTTCACGAAGAGACCGGTCCCGGTGTCCTGGAAGGGGCCATTGGCGTCGACGCCGCACTGTCCGCCGCCGACAAGGCGGCGCTGTTCAAGACCTTCGCTAAGATCTACGCCCAGAAGCACGACATGATGGCCACCTTCATGGCGAAGTGGTCTCCTGATTGGCCAGGGCAGAGCGGTCACCTGCACATCTCACTGCAGGATCTGGACGGCAACTCGGCCTTCTATGACCCCAGCGCCGAGCACTCCATGAGCGAAACCATGCGTCACTTCGTTGCGGGCTGCCAGGCACTCATGCCCGAAGTCCTGGCGATGGTCTCGCCCACCGTTAACTCCTTCAGTCGCATGGTGCCGGGCGCCTGGGCGCCGACCCATGCAACCTGGGGCGTCGAGAACCGCACCTGCGCGCTACGGGTGATCCCGGGCTCGGCCAGCAGCCAGCGAGTCGAGTACCGACTCTGCGCGGCCGATGTAAACCCCTATCTCGGCATCGCTGCGGTACTGGCCTCCGGTCTGCACGGAATCGAGCACAAGCTTGCCCTGCAGCCGGGCCTGATCGGCAACGCATACAGCCAGGACCTGCCCGCCGATGCAGCCCTGCCTGCAACCCTGTGGGAGGCTGCCCAGAGCCTGCGCGGCTCAGCAGCGGCGCGAGCAGCCTTCGGCGACGACTTCGTAGACCACTTTGTCGCCAGCCGAGAGTGGGAAGAACGGGAGTTCCGCAAGGCCATTACAGACTGGGAACTGCGACGCTACTTCGAGATCATCTGATGCAGGACCGACTTCAAACCTACAGTCCCGTGGACGGAAGCCTGTTTGTAGAGCGGGCCCTGGCCAGCGAAGCTGAGATCACGGCCACTCTGCGCAACGCCAGCGCGGCGCAGCCTGGCTGGAGCACGACCCCGCTCAACCACCGCATTGAGCTGCTACAGGCGATGGTGGACCACTTTGAGGGACAGCGCGAGAGCATCGCCGACGAACTCAGCTGGCAGATGGGAAGACCCCGCAGTCAGAGCCCCTATGAAGTCGATGGCTTCGCCCACCGAGCCCGCACCATGCTGGACTTGGCGCCCGACGCGCTCGCAGACCTGCGGCCCCCAGCTCAGGCCGGTTTTCAGCGCTTTGTACGGCGAGAGGCCCTCGGACTGGTGCTATGTCTGGCGCCGTGGAACTACCCCTACCTCTGCGCAGTAAACGCGATCATCCCGGCCCTGGCGGCAGGCAACGTGGTGCTGCTGAAGCACTCCGCACAGACCCCGCTGTGCGCAGAGCGGCTGGTGCAGAGCGCTCATGCGGCAGGGCTACCACCCGCGGTCTTTCAGCAGCTGCACTGCAGCCATGACCAGGTAGCTCGTATCATCGCCGATCCTCAAGTCAGCTTTGTCTCTTTCACCGGTTCGGTGGAAGGCGGACGCGCCGTGCAGAGGGCTGCCGCAGAGCGCTTCATCGCGACCGGGCTGGAGCTGGGAGGCAAAGACCCAGCCTATGTTCGCGCCGACGCCAACCTTGCCCACGCCACCGAAAATCTGGTGGAAGGAGCCTTCTTCAACTCGGGCCAGAGCTGCTGCGGTGTTGAGCGAATCTACGTCCACAAGTCCCGATTCAAAGACTTTGTGGAAGGGTTCATCACACAGGTCCAGGCATATCGACTGGGCAATCCCCTTGAGGCAGCTACCAACCTGGGACCCATGGTACGGAGTTCGGCGGCTGATCTGGTCCGGCGACAGGTAGCGGCAGCGGTAGACCAGGGGGCACGCCCGCTCATAGCGGCACAAAGCTTCCCAGCGGCCTGCGACGAAGGCCCCTACCTGGCCCCGCAGGTACTCATCGACGTCGACCACAACATGGAGCTGATGCGCGAGGAGAGCTTCGGTCCGGTGGTCGGGATCATGGCGGTAAAAGACGACGAGCAGGCCCTGGCCCTGATGAACGACAGCCGCTACGGCCTCACCGCTTCTCTTTGGACCCGCGATCAGGCAGCAGCTATCGGCCTTGGTGAGCGGCTGGAGACCGGCACCGTGTTTCTCAATCGATGCGACTACCTGGATCCTCAGCTGGCCTGGACCGGAACCAAGGACTCTGGACGCGGCTGCACCCTCTCCTCCATCGGCTATGAGAGCCTAACGCGACCGAAGTCTTTCCACCTCCGCGAGCTGCCCTGATGGTCCCGGCTGCGCTGCAAGGCAACTGGAACTACCCGACCGGAATCCGCTTCGGGCCCGGGCGTATCGCTGAGCTTCCCGAGCTCTGTCGTGAGCTGGGCATGCACCGACCGCTGCTGATCACAGACCGGGGATTGGCGCACCTGGCCATCACCGCCCGCGCCGTCGACATCAATGAATCCGCCGGACTCCCCACGGCGATCTTCGCGGCCGTCGATCCCAATCCCGGTGGCTCTGCGGTAACCGCCGGAGCCAAACTGGCCCGCGCAGGGAACCACGACGGAGTCATCGCCTTTGGTGGTGGCAGTGCCCTCGACGTCGCCAAAGCGGTCGCTCTTGTGGCTCACCAGGGTCGGCCGCTGTGGGACTTCGAGGATATCGGTTCTAACTACACCCGAGTCCGCGAACACAAACTGCTGCCAGTGGTCGCGGTCCCCACCACTTCGGGAACCGGCTCGGAGGTCGGCAGGGCCTCAGTCATTGTCCACGAGCACAGCCACCGCAAGGCGATCATCTTCCATCCCAAGATGCTGCCAGCGCGAGTGCTATGCGACCCGGAGCTGACCCTAGAGCTGCCCGCAGAGATCACTGCAGCAGTGGGTATGGACGCCCTCAGCCACAACCTCGAGGCCCTCTGCGCGCCAGGCTTTCACCCCATGGCAGACGGCATCGCCATAGAAGCAATCCGCCTGATAAGTCAGGCCCTGCTGGCTGCTTTTCGCGACGGTTCTGACATCGAAGCGCGCTCTCGGATGATGGCTGCCTCGCTGATGGGCGCGACTGCCTTCCAGAAAGGACTGGGCGCGATGCACTCCATGAGCCACGCCATGGGCGGCGCCCTCAACTCCCCACACGGCCTGAGCAACGCCGTGGTGATGCCCTATGTGATGGTCTTTAATCGCGCCGCAATCGAGGCATCGATGACACAACTTGGTAGAACTCTAGGGCTTCAGAAAGGTGGCTTCGAGGGCGTTCTACAGTGGGTTCTTAAGCTCCGCGAGAGCCTCCAGATCCCACACACAACAGCGGCCCTTGGCTGCACTGCAGAGCATGCTTCATTGCTGGCGCCAGTGGCACTGGCCGACTCCACCGCCCCGACCAACCCGGTCCCGCTGACGCAATCGACAATGGAGCAGCTGTTCCTCAATGCCCTGCAGGGCAAGCTGAGCTAACTGGAGGTGAGCAGCACCACCATGAGCCCCCAACTCCGCCAGTGGCGGTACCGCGTGTTTGCTGCCACCTGGCTGTCCTACGCGGGGTTCTATTTCTGCCGCAAGCCCTTCTTTATCGCCAAGCCGGCCCTCAGCGAAGAGCTGGGTTGGGACCCCGCAACCCTCGGCTACATCGGCACCGCCTACCTGGTTTCGTACGCCATAGGCCAGTTCATCGCCGGCGCTGCCGGCGACCGCTGGGGGCCACGGATCCTGCTGCTCATCGGCATGGCGGTCAGCGCTGGGGCGAACCTCAGCTTCGGACTGACCAACTCAGCAGGCACCTTCATGAGCCTGATGGTTGTCAACGGCCTCGCCCAGGCGACGGGCTGGTCGGGCAACGTTGGCTCCATGGCTCAGTGGTTCCATCGGCGCGAACGGGGCACTGTCATGGGACTCTGGGCCACCAACTACCAGGTCGGCGGAGTGCTGGCCAACACTCTGGCCGCCTGGGCACTCGGCCAATGGGGCTTTCAAGCGAGTTTCTTTACCGGATCTCTAGTACTCCTCGGAGTGTGGGTCTTGTTCCTATTCCACCAACGCGACCGGCCGCAAGATGTGGGTCTACCCGCCCTGGTCAATGAGGAAGACTCAACGCCCAGCAACAGCAGCTCAACAAGCCAGGCAGCGCCCAGCCCGGGGCACAACTGGAATCGGCGCATCTGGATCAACGTCCTGCTCGTCGGGGGCTTCTACTTTTTCGTCAAATTCATCCGCTACTCGCTGTGGTCCTGGTCGCCACTACTGCTGAGGCGCGATTTTGGCCTCGACCTGGATGATGCGGGCTACCTGAGCACTGCCTTTGACCTCGCCGGCATCGCCGGGGTCATCGCCGCCGGCTGGCTCTCCGATCGCCTGTTCTCAGGTCGCCGTGCCAAGATCAGCTTCCTGTTCATCATAGGGATGACCGCCTCCTGCCTGCTCCTCTACCTGCTGGGGCCAGCAAGTCTGCTGCTGTTCGGGCTCAGCATTGGTCTGGTCGGCTTCTTCTTGTATGGACCCGACGCGCTGATGACCGGGGCTGCTGCCATCGAGGTCGGCTCACCCCGCAGCGCGACACTGGCTGCCGGGATCATCAACGGGATGGGAGCCATCGGCTCCGTGGCGCAGGAGCTCCTGCTGGGACAGCTGTTGGGCGCCGGTGAGGGGCTCGGAGAAGTGTTTGCGCTGCTGCTGGCATCTTCGCTGGCCGCCGCCCTGGTGCTCGCTGTGCTGCTGTGGCGCGGACGGATGGGAGAAGCTGACATCTGAGGTGTGATCCGCTGCATGTGAACCAACCCTGGAGCTTTTGGTTTTCGCGGTACAGAAGTTCTGCTAGAAGCCATCACCCTTGCAACAATCAAGGTCTGAAAACCCTGAGCCTTGGAGCTCCTAATGCTCTGTTCCCCGCTGCGCCTGCTGGCCCTGTTCACCTTGTTCCTGCTGATGGCCTGCGCCTACGCATGCGGTCCAGACCCGCGTAGTGGGAATCGCGGTTCAAGCGGAGACGACGACGACAGCACTCCAGCTGGCGACGACGACGATGACAACGGCGACGACGACGACGACGACGACGATGACAACGACGACGACGACGACGACGACAGCACCGCGCCCTCGCCACAGCCTTCACTGAGCAGCTGTAACCAGACCGGCGCTGGCACCATGCCGACCACCGGCGACACGGTGCCGGACCCCAATCAACAGCCTGACGGCGAATTCGAGATGCATTGGGATCTCTACTCTGTCGATGCCAACGCAGGCGATTGCTTGTGGGTAAAGGTCGATAACGGTCCCAACGCTGCTGACATGATTGCCTTTGTCACCGACTCTTCGGGCGCCAGCTACGGCCTGACCGCAGACTTCAGTCAACTCGACGATGAGTGGCTCTGCAGCAATCCAGTGACCGATGACTACGGCTGCCCTGAGGCCTCCATCAGCATCTCCACGGCTGGCTCAGTGATCATTGGAGTCAGCCACTATATGAGCCAGACCGTCACCAACGGCGACACTTATACGGTGTTCGCTGCGGTCAATGGCGCGGACATCGACCTGGGCGCCCCGGTGCAGGATGACATCCCTTCCTCAGCGCTAGGTGGCCAGTAGATGCGCGGCGAGGGCCGCCGCAACCCCGGCAGCCTGGAGTCAGTAAAACGGTCCTGTACCGCTCTGAAGTAACGGGCTTTAAGCCTCTGTCGCCTCGACCAGCGGCGGCAGGGGAAGCTCCAGGCTCAGCGCAAAAAGACGCAACAGCTCTGACTCTTCGGCAACAAGCTTGCCGTCATTAAGCACGCAGGTGACCGCCGCGGACAGAAACTGCTCCCTGATGGCCAGCGAGGCACCAGCCAGGCGGGTCAAAGCGGCGTCAAGGTCATGCAGCTGGGGGGTCAGGGGCTGCCCCTGTGCTGAAGACGAGCCGCGAAGTCCGCTCACGGCCTGCCTCCAGGACATAGCTGCTAGCAGGGGATCGCTGTGGCCCTCCCCAGCCAACACGCTGAGACACAACTCCATATCAGGTAGATAATCCCATAAGCGACGGCCACCACTCTGGCTGGCGAGGGCTCGGAAAGATGCTGGCGCAAGCCGACGTTGAAACAGCCGCTGCAGGGTGAACTCAAACACATCGACCCTACCATCGGCTTCAATCAACACAGCCATGACCGCCCTGGCCTTCTGTAGCTGGGCCTCGGAGAGCCGCCGCAGCGCCGGCAACATCAGATCGGCCAGGGGCAGCCTGAGTAAAGGCCCCAACGAGTCGATGCTTGGCATCACCCGGTGCAGCTCGCTCAGCTCGTGCGCTGACAAGCGCTGGGTAAGCAGCCCCCATTGCCGGTTCCTGACCTCTGCATCCCGATCGAGCAACAGCCCATACAGCACGGCCAGCGCTCCCAGCGGGTTATGTACCGCAGCCCCAAGCTCAGGCGGAATCGCAGCCAGGCGAGCGACGCCAGCATTAAGGTGCGCCCCATCCAGACGACCTACCTGGTCTACAACCTGGCGAGGACTGAGTTCAAGCGCAGCGCCCGTACCAGAAGAGAAGCCGGCTAGTGAAGCTGGCCCAGCCGGACCAGAGCTGGGTAGTGACTCAGCTTCCCCGGCCTCCAGTCGGGCCGCCAGGGACTGCGCTGCCAGGGGATCCAGACGCTCGATACGGTCCAGCAGCGGCGGATGGGTCGCCATAAAGCCAAACCAGGACTCCTTCAGCCCAATCCGGCCAAAGAACATGTGCGCAGCCTCCTCAGCGCGAGGGCTGTCCACGGCACTGCCATACGGAGCACCGGCTATCTTGCTGAGGGCGCCCACCAGGCCAAGCCTGTCACGGGTGAACTGAACCGCAGAAGCATCGGCCAGATACTCCCGCTGCCGCGATACGCCAGCCTTGATCAGCTGGCCAATCCACCAACCGATATAGCCAATCACAATCAGGCCAAGCCCAAACAGAAATGCAACCAGCTGGCCTCCCCCTTTACGCTTTGAGCTGTAGCCTCCTGTGTCCACCAAGGTCGGCCAGTTAAAACGCATGATGAGCCGACCGGCATAAGCAATCAGGAGGATGCCGTGCAGCACTCCGACCAGGGTAATGTTCAAGCCCATGTCACCGTTGAGAATGTGACTGAACTCATGGGCAACCACCCCCTGCAGTTCAGCGCGACTCAGCCGGTCAAGAGCTCCCTCGGTAACGGCAATGGCAGCGTCGTCAACGCTCCATCCAGCAGCAAAAGCATTGATCCCTTCCTCACCGTGCATCACATAAATGCTGGGGACCGGAACCCCAGAAGCGATGGCCATCTCCTCGACCACATTGACCAGCATTGCGTAGCGCAGATCATCGTGGTGACTGATCACCTCGGTGGCCCCGAGCGCTTCGGCAATAGCACGCCCACCTGAACGCAACGCCCACATCTTGTAGGCGCTGCCCAGTCCAACCACGATCAAGACGCCACAACTCACCAACAGAAACAGTTCTGGGTCCCAAAGCAGCCTCAGATAGGAGGTCGAGGGCCTGGCTTCTTCATCTAAGAGCAATCCCCAAGGAGACATGGCAGGCCCTGAGCCGATCAGGAACGGGGCCAAAAGCAGGTAGATCGCTGCGATGATCAAGACCACCGCCAGGGCGAACAGGAAGATCAGCCGAGAGGTCGCCTTGCGCGCCTCATCCTGGTGCTCAAAAAAGTTCAAAGGCCGACGCCGCAGCTGCGCCTAGAAAGAGACGGCTGGAGCGGCCTTCTCCGCCTCATCTTCCACCTCCCACAAAGTGGCTGGCTGGAAGCTGAACATGCCGGCAAAAACATTGTTCGGAAAGATCTCACGCGCGATGTTGTAAGCAGTCACCCCGTCATTAAAGGCCTGCCGAGCAAAGGCAATGCGGTTCTCGGTGGAGGTGAGTTCCTCCATTAACTGGGACATCTGACCGTCAGCCTTGAGATCAGGATAAGCCTCAGCAACAGCAAACAGCTTGCCGAGGGCACCGGTCAACATGGACTCAGCGCCCATAATTCCCTGCATTGCGGCCGGGTTACCCGGATCAGCGGCGGCCGCTGATGCGGCACCAGTGGCTCCATTGCGAGCCGAGATGACCGCATCAAGGGTCTCCCGCTCATGGGCCATATAGCCCTTTGCCGTCTCCACCAGGGAGGGGATGAGATCATGACGCCGCTTCAGCTGAACATCGATTTGCGCCCAGGCGTTCTCATAACGATTCCGCAAGGTGACCAGCTTGTTGTAGATACCGATGACGACAAAAACCGCCAGGCCCACAACGACCAACAAGCCAATTCCAAAAATAACCATAAAGATTCCCTTCCCCGTAGAATGACGGAGAGAGGATAACCCACTACAGTTCCGATATGGGCTCATCCAGAAATCAATTAATGAAGCCAATGGTGCTCTGCTTGGGCGCCATTCTGTTGCTGGCCAGTCCGGCCGTGGCAGCGGACAACGGCAAGGCCGATCCTGACATCAAGGAACTGCTCGACGCCACCGACGACCTACAGCGCGGTGACTCGAGCATGGCCAAGGTCGAGATGCACATCAAGACCGCGCGCTTCGAGCGTACGGTCACCATGACAGCCTGGAGCGAAGGCACCGAGAAGTCGCTGATGGTCATCAACAGCCCGGTCAGAGAGAAGGGCATCTCTACGCTCAAGGTCGGGGACAATATCTGGAACTACCTGCCCAAGGTGGACCGCACCATGAAGGTGCCACCGTCGATGATGTCTGGGGCCTGGATGGGCAGTCACTTCAGCAACGACGACCTGGTGAAGGAAAATCGTCTCTCTGAAGAGTTCAGCTATACGCTGACATCCCGCCCTCCTGACAACCCCGAGCAGGCCTGGATCATTGAGCTGAAGCCCAAACCCGACGCACCAGTGGTGTGGGGGCGTGTTGTAGTGCGGATCCGTGATGCGGACAGGCTGCCCATCGACACCCGCTTCTACGACGAAGACAACAAGCTGGTCCGGACCCTGAGCTACAGTGACATCCGCGAGCTGGGAGGGCGCTCGGTTCCGGCTAAGATGCGCATCGTCCCTGCCGATAAGCCAGGTGAGTTCACCGAGATCAACTACCAGGAGCTCAAGTTCGACGTGTCCATTGCGCCGTCGACCTTCACCCTTCAGGCCCTGAGAAAATAAACCCCAATGCTGCTGCGAATCGCCTGGCGAAACCTCTGGCGCTACCGCAGGCGGACCCTAATCACGGCCAGCGGCATGGCCATCGCCATGGGACTGGTCCTGGCGATTGCCTGCATGCAGGACGGCATGTTCGCCATGATGAGTGATGTACTGGTTCGGCAAACCCTCGGGCATGCTCAGGTCGTGCACCCAAAGTGGCCCACCAGTCAGCTGATGCACGACACCATCGATGAAGGCATCGTCACCAAAGCTCGGCAGTTGCCCGAAGTCAATGGCGCCTCTGGGCGCATGTTCGTCTACGCTCTGGCCGCATCAGAAGACACCTCCGTAGGCGCTCGCTTCATCGGTATCGATCCCAAAGCGGACCGGATCATCACCGACTACGACCAACAACTCCTGGACGGTAAAGGGCGCTTCCTGAGTGATGAGGCTGGCGCCGAGGTAGTCATTGGCGCTGGGATGGCGCACGAGCTGAGCCTGGAGGCCGGACAACAGCTGCTGTTCCTGGGCCAGGCTGCTGACGGCGGCATGGCGACCGAGCTGCTGGAGATTGTAGGCATCTTTGAGAGTGGCCTGGATCAGCTGGACCGAAGCGGCGCTTATGTTCACCTCAGCACCCTACAGAGCCTGATCGCCCTGGAGGGACGCGTGCACCAGATCATGCTGGTGGGGGAGGACGTCGCAGGCAGCGCTGCGCTCCGCGATGCGGTGCGCGGCGAGCTCGGCGAGCTGGCCGACGTCCAGGTCAACAGCTGGGAGGACGCAGACCCGGATCTCGCCAAGATGATGGGCATGAAGGACGCAGGTCTCTACATCATGCTGTTCATCATGTTCTCAGTAGCCGGCCTGGGCGTACTCAGCACCATGCTGATGAGCGTTTTTGAGCGCACCCGTGAGCTAGGTGTGCTGCGTTCACTGGGCATGACCCGACTGCGCATGATGCTGATGATCGTGCTGGAAAGCTTATTGCTGTGCGGCGTGGCAAGCATCCTCGGCCTTGTCTTTGGCGGCTTTCTTGACTGGCTGCTCATCGAGTACGGCTTTCCCTACGCCACCGCCGATGGCCAGGGGGTAAGCTTCATGGGGGTGACCTTCCCACCGAGGTTCTACGGCATGTTGCGCCCTGAGCCCATCGTTATCACCCTGGTCTTCATGCACCTGGTCGCCTTCATAGCGGCTCTTTGGCCAGCCATACGAGTGGCTCGACTCAGACCGGTAGAAGCCATGAGGGAGCACTGATGCTACGTCTGGCCTGCCGCAACCTGCTGCGAAATCGCACCTTATCGGCCATCTGCTGCGCATCGGTGGCCGGAACGCTGACCCTGGTCATCATGGGCAACAACCTAAATCACGGCACCTACCTGACCATGCTCGAAAAGGGGATCAGCACAACGGCTGGGCATGTAGTGATTCAAGGGCAGGGCTGGAAGGACAACCCCGATCCACTCAAACACCGGGTCGAAGGGGCAACTGAGCTTGCAGCCCAGGTGCAAGGGCTTCACCCACAAGCCATCGTGCTACAGCGAACTTTCCTCGGCGGACTCCTCAGCTCGGCCAGTAATTCGGTTGCAGTCGCCGTACAAGCGGTCGTCGCCCAGGATGAGCGCCAAGTCACTGACCTGCACGAAAAGATCGTTGAAGGCACATGGCTCCAGGAAGATGACAGCCGCGGCATCGTGCTGGGCTTCGAGCTAGCCAACAAGCTGGAGGTGAGCGTCGGTAAGAAGGTTGTGCTGATGGGACAGGGCAAAGAGGACGTCGCCTCTCGCCTGTTTCGAGTACGTGGCCTGGTTCGTACCGGAGCAGCCCAGGCCGACGGCTTCCTGGCGGTCGTCAGCCTGGCTGGAGCACAGGACTTCCTCGATCAACCCGACGCCGCATCCCAGGTCTCGTTGCACCTCGACGACCCTGACAGCACCGACGCCGTGCTGGCGGCAGTGAAGTCCTCCCTTGGCAATCGGGAAGGCCTCGAAATCCTGGGCTGGAAAGAAGCCATCGACAACCTCTATGAATTCACCGAGGTCGACCGCGCCACCAACAACAAGTTCATGTTCATCATCGGCATCATCGGCGCGCTGGTCATCCTCAACGTCATCCTGATGAGCGTGATGGAGCGCATGCGTGAGTTCGGCGTCATGCTCGCTCTGGGCATGACCCCCAGCAAGCTGCGCCGACTGATTCTCACTGAGGGCTTGGTCCTGGGGCTCGCCTCAGCAGTGCTGGGACTGCTGGGTGGCTCAGCTGTAACGGCCTACCTGGCGCACGCGGGCCTGGACTACTCCGGAATGATGGGGGACACCATGGAAATGTCTGGCGTTGCCATCTCCACCCACCTGTATGCAGCATGGGATCTCAACCACATGGCAGCCAGCACCGTCGCTGCAGTGCTGCTGTCAATATCAGCGACAATCTACCCGGCCTGGAAGGCCGGTAGGCTGCAACCAGTCGAAGCAATGCGCCACGTCTAGGACAAGCCACCATGCCCATCGTTCAAGTGCAAGACCTCACCCGAACCTATACGCAAGGCGCCCTGAAAGTGGAGGCGCTACGTGGCGTATCCCTGGACATCGAGGCCGGTGAATTCACCGCACTGATGGGACCTTCCGGCTCCGGCAAGACCACTCTACTCAACCAGATCGGCGCTCTCGACCTACCCGATA
Organism: Deltaproteobacteria bacterium UBA6601; assembly: GCA_002433485.1. GTDB lineage: Bacteria > Myxococcota_A > UBA796 > UBA9615 > UBA9615 > UBA6601. The sequence goes on along the minus strand of DJIF01000150.1, from coordinate 94,267 downwards.
GCGGCTCGATCCAGATTGAGGGGCGCGAGTTGGCAGGAATGAGCAAAGGAGAGCTGGCTCGGCTGCGCCTTGAGCGGCTTGGTTTCGTGTTTCAGGCCTACAACCTGGTCCCGGTGCTGAGCGCATACGAAAATGCCGAATTCGTTTTGTTGTTACAGGGGGTTGCCCCTAACGAGCGACGCTCACGGGTCATGAGCCTGCTCGAATCGGTGGGCCTCAAAGGGATGGAAGATCGCAGGCCCGCCGAGCTTTCTGGCGGGCAGCAGCAACGGGTCGCGGTGGCCCGGGCGATGGCGGCAAACCCGGCGCTGGTGCTGGCCGATGAACCAACTGCCAATCTGGACAGCAAGACCAGTGAAGAGCTGCTCGACACCATGCAAGCCCTCAATCGCGACCACGGCATCACCTTCCTGTTCGCAACGCACGACCCCCGAGTGATGGAGCGGGCACGCCGCGTAGTGACCCTGGTGGACGGCAAGATCGACAAGGACGAGCGGCGGTGAAGGACCGGCTGCCCTCCACCGTCGGGCTGCTAGACAGCTTCCACGCACACCCGTTTCCCGCCACCCTGCTGCTGATCACTACGCTGACCGCCTGTACAGTCCTGCCCAGCAACTCAGATGCTGCATCAATCATCGACCGCGAAGGCGCGCAGCTGGACCTGGGCGGCGACATCAAGGGGCGCTTCGTGGCCATGCAACCCTACGAGCACCTGTTGATGCCCGATGACCCCATCGGCCAGGGCCTGCTGATGGCCCGCGCGCGCCTGGAGTTGAGCCTTGCAGACTTCCTCTACGTCAGCGCTCATCACCAACTGGCTGGCGAACTCAGCTCCGGGTCGAGCGGCCTGAGCGGCAGCATGCTCGGCGATCCCAGCGGTCAGGGGACCCCCGAAGCCATACCCTTGAGCTGGCGCGCCGGAGAGGCTGACAGTCAGGTTCAGCTCCGAGGTCGAATGGATCGGCTATCCCTGCGCCTGCGCTCAAGTCACGCGACCCTGACCATCGGACGGCAACCCATCACCTTTGGCAGCACCTGGTTCTTCACCCCGCTGGACCGGGTAGCCCCCTTCGCGGCCACCGTCATCGATCGGGAATACAAACCAGGGGTTGACGCGATCCGGGGTGACTTCTTCTTCGGTACCGCCAATCAGATCACCACTGTTGCTGCCTACGCAGGCGGCTGGCAACTGGAAGGCCTGGTTCTCGCCGCTAGCGGGCGCTTTAACGTCGGGCTGTGGGACATCACCGCGCTGCTCGCTGCAGCGCACGGCGACTTCATTGCCGGCCTCGACGCCTCGGGCTCCATTGGCGACATTGGCCTCCGCGGCGCCATCGCCTACACGGTCCCCCCTGAAGAGAGCCAGGAGGATGCCTTCCTGCAGGTGGTGTTTGGCGGCGACTATCGCAGCCCATCAGGCCTGCACTTCATGGCTGAGCTCTACTATCAGGACATCGGGGCTGCGAGTACTTCAGGCTATCTGCCACTAAGCCAGAGCCCTCGTTTTCAGCGCGGCGAGCTGTGGGCTATGGGCAGACTCTATGCAGCCTTCAGTCTCAACTATGAACTGAGCCCGGTGCTCAGCACCACCACTGCGCTCACCATGAACCTGCTCGACGGCAGCGCGCTCTTCAGCCCCGGACTCTCCTGGTCCATCGCAGGCAACGCTGACCTGGTGGTTGGCGCCATGTTTGCCCTCGGCAAGCGGCCCCGCGAGCTAGACCTGACTCAGCTCATCGGCTCGGACGGTCGTCCGATCGCCGGCGACCAGTTCGTTGAAGTCCTGCAGCCGCGGAGTGAGTTTGGCCTGGTGCCGCACACCGGCTACCTGCAGATCAACAGCTACTTCTAGGCGCTGACTCCGAAAGCCTTCCCGCATCCAACAGACGCTTGGGACTGAGCGCTTCTGCAAGGGGATGAGGCTGACCCAGCACCCCACGAGCGCAAACCTCTCCAGCGGCCAGGCCCTCGGTCATGCCCCGCCCGCCGAAGCCGCCGAGCCAGTGCAGACCCGCCAGCCTGGGATCAGGTCCGGCGACAAACTCCCGATCCGCAGCAAACGTCCGCAAGCAAGCCCAGGACCTCGATACGGCGCGAGCAGCAAGGGACGGCGCCAGCGACTTCAGCTTGTCGGCCAGCAGCCCCAGAGCATCAAGAGAGGTGGCAGGCAAACCAGGCGCGCAGGGACTCTCGTCGCAGGGGCTCGCCAGTAGCCCGCCCGTCTCGGCACGAAAGTAAACCTCATCATCAAGCCTCCAGATCACCGGAGAGTTTGGCGGCAGCTCAATGTCGAGCACTGCAAGATGACGTCGCATAGGAACCATCGGCAAAGGCACGCCGAGGGCAGCACCGAGGGAGGAGGCCCAGGCACCAGCAGCAATGACCACCTGTCGGCAAGCGACGCGCCTGCCTCCTTCGAGCACAACCGCGGCGACCCGCCCCTGCTCAGCAACAATGGCCTCCACCCCGCAGTTGGTTTGGATACGAACGCCGCGCTCCCGAGCGCCCCGGGCCAACGCCTCGGTAACCGAGTGGATATCAATCACCCCATCTCCAGGCACCAACAGCCCTGCAGACACACCGCTATCAGCCAGCACCGGTGCATACTCAACCAGCTGGTGGCCCGACAGGCGCTCGCAGCTCAGCGACATCTTCATAGCAAGGCTTGCCGCTCGATCGAGTGGCTCTGGACTGGCGGCCACGTAGAGACCACCACAAGTTCTCAGCCAGGGGCCGAGCCCAGCGGGGCCCTGATCCAGTAGCTGAGCTGTGCGCTGCGCCAGGGCAACACCAAGCTCGTTGTCAGCCAGCTGCCGGTAGATCGCGGCATTACGCCCTGAGGAGTGACCGCAGAGCGCAGGCTCGCGCTCAAACAACTGCACCGCGTGGGCGCCCCATCGGGCCAGATGAAAGGCTACCGACAGGCCAGCGATTCCTCCGCCAATAACGACCACCGGTGCCGCTCCCGCGCTGGTCACGTAAAGCTCCTTTCCGTGCCAGCCAGGACCTTATCAGTCCTGTTTCATAGGCACCGGGCGGCATCCTAAACCATCCACCTCCATTGTCATGCTCAAGGTGCGGGCTATGCAGCTCAATGCCAGGCAATATCAGGACAGCGGCAAGCCCCGGCCAACGGCTTCGCCAGCCCGAATCAGATAGAGTGTGGTGGTGCTCGATACTCGCGCGCTGATCTTGGTTCTCACCTTCAGTCTCACACCAGGCTGCAGGGCTCCGGCTGACCCTATGGTGCCCGGCGAAGACCACACCTCGTCCGCTCTTTCCAGGCACCAGCGGACCACTGGGCTCAGCTTGTTGGAGTTCATCATCATCGAGTCGCGCCTGGACTGCCTCGATGGCATTCTCAGCGGACAACCGGCTCGACTCGAGCAGGCTCGCGCAAAGCTTCTTCTCCACCATGAACTCGACGCAGCGGGTCTACTACGACAGCGTGATGTTTATCGGCAGCAACTGGAGCAAGGAGCACGGATGCCCCGCCTCCTCGAAGAGGCCCGCAGCAGTGCCTGCCCCGAAGGTCAGCCGAGCGAAAGATTGCGCTGGATTATCGCCGACACCCTAAGGCCCGAAGATGGTCAGCGACCCGAACTAAAGTCGGCAGAAGGAGGCTGACCGGTGGAACAGGCACCGTCACAGGAACATCGCCCAACTCTCATCGATGTGCTGATCTGCAGCATCCTCGCGGTACTCGCCGCGCTGTGGCTGTCCACTGCAGATGAGTGGGTTCCAGCCGGCCCTTTTGCCGACGAGCCTGGCATGGGGCAGGGCTCAGACTGGGACCGCCGCTGGCAGTGGGCAGTAGCCGGTGGGGTCAGCCGAGAGCGCGGGTTCTTTCCCCACTGGGACCCGTTTCTCAACTTTGGGACACCCCTCTTCAGCGAGCCCGAATCGTTTATCAGCCACCCCGCATATGCTCTCATTGCGCCACGCTACGGCATCCGAGCCGGACTGAATGCGGTCTATGGCAGCAGCTGCGTGCTCCTCTTCCTCGGTCTCGCCTGGCTGGGCTGGCGGCTGCGGATCCCGGCGCTACTGGCCATGACCAGCGGACTGTTTCTGTTGCTCAGCGATGAATGGTTCGCCCGACTGGGCAGCGGTCACCCGATGGTGCTGGGCATTTGCGCCTGGCCCATGGCCGCAGCCGCAACCCTGGCAGCCATGGACCCCAGTTGCCGCCCTTGGGAGAAACGCCTGCTGCTGGCATCCATCGGCGGGCTGGCCCTGGGTCTAGCGGGACTGTGCGGAGCCCACTACCCAGTCTCTTACGGAATTTTGATGGTCGTGCTGCTGACCTGGTCCAGCGCTGCTTCAGGCCGCTCACTTTTGCTGATCCTCGGACTGGTCACACTGCCGCTGATCATCCGCCAGGGCCCGGCCTGGGCTCGTTACCCCATTGTCCTGGTCGGCTGGACCCTGGTTGTGGTCACCGTCCTTCGCGCAGGGCGCTGGCGCGACCAAATCACGACCCTCATCGGCATAGGTCTGGGGATCCTGGCCAGCGCCGGGTTCTTTCTGGTCTCAGCTGCCGAGAGAGCCAGTCAACTGGGCCGGCTGACCGTCAAATTCTTCCACCCACCAGGCTGGAATCCGGCTCCTCTCGCACACCTCGTCGAGACCGGCGGCGATCTGGAGAGCTACCTCAGCTTTGCCCACCCCGGGTTCTGGCTAATCGTGATCGCGGGAATCGCGCTGCTCTCCCTAAGCAACAAAGCGCTGGCGGCAGTATCCGGGATCATGCTCGCCCTGGCCTGGAGCCTTGGACTACCTCTGCGCCCCTGGGAACTTGTCTCGGTAGTACCGGGCATGGCAGCGGCCGACCTTCAGATGCGCATGCAGTGGATCGTCCTGATCATGGCACCGATCGGGCTCGCAGCAGGCATCAGCAAAGCCAGCGAACGTCTCATCGGCTGGCGTGGCACCCGACTCAGCATGAGCGTCGCGGCAGTGCTGATCTGTTGGTTTGCCGCGGATCGCTATCAGCTACCCGCTCAGATTGAGGGCACAGACGCTCCCCTGGAGGACTTCCCTCAGGACCCGGGTCGCATTCACCGGCTCAATCCCGACTGGGCAGCCAGCGGAGTGGTCTATTCCCGCTCCGCGCTCCGGGGGGAGATCATTCCCATCGAATACGGTGACCCCAGCAACTTCCGTGAGCTGGCTGTGCCCGACTTCGCTGCCGGGCGCATGGCCTGGCTGAGCAGCGCCGGCGAACTTCGCCCAGCACCGGACACAGTGCGCGTGTCGGCGGTTTTAAACGAATGGACCATTGAGGGACCACCAGGCGAGACCATTGCCGTTCCTCAGCGCGACCTGCCGGGCTGGAGCTGCGAGGGCGGCGAGCTAAACCCGGATCTGGAATACATGCGACGAGAACGCGAGGCGGGGATCTTTGACCGCGACCCCATGACTGGGATGTGGTTTCTCAGCGTTCGCATCGGCCAGTCCGGCAAGGCGCTGTGCCGCTGGCACACTCCGGGACTCGGCAAGGGGATCAGCTATCAGGTCCTGGCCTTACTGATGCTGAGCACAGCGATATATCGACTGCGCAGGCGAGCCAGGGCGAGCACAAAAAACCACGCGCTGAGCGGCTAACAAAGCAATTGCATAGCCAGGACTATGCAGCACCTCTGCAATTGGGACAGAGGCCATAGAGTTCCATCTTATGACTGGTGAGCTCAAAGCCATGCTGGCTGGCCACCAGCTCCTGGAGTTGCTCGATCTGATCGTTCTCAAACTCGACGATGACCGCACAGGATGTGCAGATCAGGTGGTCGTGGTGATCCTCGTCGAAGACCTCGGCCGTTTCGTAGCGGGCGGGGCCGTCGAGGAATTTTCGCTCCGCAGCGATCCGCGCATCAACAAACAAACGCATGGTCCGATAGATAGTGGCGTGACCAATGCGCGGATGACGCTCCTTTACGTAGGCAAGCAACTCATCGATGGAGACATGGCCGCCGCACTCAATAAATGCGCGCAGAATCTCCTCACGCTGGCGCGTCTGCTTCAGCCCATTCTGTAGGAGATGGACACGAAGCCGATCATGAAGGGCCGAAAAGCCCTCATCCAGTTCAGTTGAATTCATGCTCACGACAAGTCTACCAGGGTCAGCCTTATCCTCAGCGATTCCCCTGAACAAGCGCACAAAAAGTACTGCCTTGCATCATCCAAGGCGATACACATGGCGATGTTCACCGTCACCCTCGCAGGGGCAGCGATTGCCGCTGAAGTCGAGTCAAGGCAAGGTGCAGGACATCTTCGTCCGCCAGGCCCACGCGGTCGAAGCGAAAGCCCAGTAGCGGAGGCCGGCCAGAACCATCATCGGCTGCCCGGCGCACACATCTCCCATCCACCGTAATTACCCGGTCTCGCAGCGGGATCTCAATCACCAACTGGGTGCCAACAGCCACCTCACGGGTGGTACGAATGGAGCATCCGATGACCGCCAGCTCCTCAATGGTGCAGCGAAACCAGGAGCCCGCAGCGCGTTCTTGCTGTTTCTCATCTGCGGCCATCTCACGCACTCTGCTGAGGACATCAAATGGCACCCTGAAGCCGAGTCGCCGATTCAAGAACCGGAGATCTTCCGGGTACTTCACTACCAGCAGAAAGTGATCGTCACGCACCAGGCGAAGGGGAGCTCGTTCGTCGGCCCCTCCACCCACTTCATCAACCACTGCATCGTCCCCACCAGAGATCGACTCGGCCGACTCAATCCGCAAGAGTGTGGTGGTAAAGCGATAGATCCCATCGGCTCGACCCAGCTCAAACGAGAGTTCATTGCCTTCGGTAAACTCAGCCCCGGGAAGGCCAGGATAAAAGAGGCCCAGGCCGTCAGCCTCCCGTATGGTCTGGGCCGGTTCAATTCGCTTAACCAACCGCCCTTCATAACGCACAGCGATGTATTTCACCTCGCCGAGGTTGCGCGGCAGGAACTCCAGGGTCACCGAGTGCTGCTCACTGGGAGGCTGAGCTTCATCAAACTCAGGCTCAGGAGTCCCCACCTGCCCAACGATGGTCTCCACCGTGGCCCAGAATCGCTCGATAAAGAAACTACGCCCGCGCGGGCTGAAGCGTAGATGACGTCGACCAACTACCATCTGCAGCTGAGTTGTCAGCTCCTCACCGAACGGCACTCGGCGCAGCTCGCTCAACTCCACCATCAGCGGCTTCTCGCGCCGACTGGAGGGCAAAAAGAACAGCCGTTGGCTGGTCACCACCAGCACCCCCCTACGCACGGTCGCCTCCGACAGCCACTGTAGACTGGGTCCAGCCAGAAAGACGGTCTCTTGATTACGCAGACTGGTGTCTGGAGCCAGGCGGGAGATCAACAAATCAAGCCCTTCGCCGCTCCAACCGGCAGGCTCATCTCGCTCAGGTTCGCGCGGATCGCGAAACTGCAAAAGCAGAGCAAACAGGTCGCGCAAGCGCTCCTCCGCCTGACTCATGGAGAAACGTCGAACCTCACCCTCACAGGTAACAACCACCCCCTTGCCCTGGCTGCCCCCAAGCCGATCAATTTCCACAATGGGCATGCTGAGGCTGTGCAGACCGAGCACCGAGTCAAGGCCACCTTCGACGGTAAAGAGCATTTGCCCGGTCGAAACCAACAAACTACCGGACTGGCTTAGAGGCCCCTTAGCAAGCGCCACCGACCAGGTCGCCAGCAATCGATCCGGGTCGTCCTCGCCTGCCCCCACCCCCAGTGACAGCAGGCCCAGTAGCCGCGAGTAGAGAACCGGCACCAGGGCACCGGCGTAGAGATGGTCAACTCCACCGATGCGGACCTTAAGCAACCGGCGTACTGCAACCACTTCTATGCTCTCGACCTCAGACAGAGGTACCTCAAGAGCCAGACCCGCACCTACCAGGCGATTCATAAACCCATCAGGATCAAAGCGAAACCGGCGAGTCGTGAGCAGGACCGTCCCCTTAGCTGAGAGCAGCGCGTTGATATGAGACTCAAGCGGCCCCTGAACGAGCACCTGCTCGTCCTCCGCGAAAGGAGCCCCCTCACTGGCCACGCCAGCCCGTTGCTGCAGCAACGCGTCGAGCCGGGCCAGGATGAAGCCAGCACCGCGTCCCCGGAACTCAAACTCTTTGCCAAGCGCGGCAAAGGTCAGCTCCTGACTGTCCCCCTCGACGTCCTCTACATCCTCTACCTGGAAGCGTAATTCCTGAGCACCGGCGAGTCGGTCAATCCCGCGAATCGGCTCAAACTGCATCTCATCGCTGAACAGGGTCAGCGTTCCGCGAATGAACAGCACACCGCGGACCAGCATGACTTCCTGCCTGGCCAGAACAGGCCGCCCCTCCCAAAGCTCGCCCACATCAGCGCTCATCATGGCGCGGAGTATAGCTGCCCTTTGCCCTTACAGCACCAAGGGGACAACAGCCTTTCGCTCCGCAGGGTAGTCATCAAAGCGCTCTTGATACCAGCGGTGATGGGCCAGAGCGCGGGGTACAAGGTTTGCTGCGGTATAGACAGCAAACGCCAACCCAGCGGTGGACCAGGTCGCCAGGGCCCAGCCCAGCCACTCCAGCAACTCACCAAAATAATTCGGGCAACTGACCCAGCGATACAGACCGCCACGGGGGATCTTGTAGCCAGACTCACCAGGGGCCCGCAGCCGCACCAAAATGGTGTCGCTGTGAACATTAATTAACCAACCGATGAGCATGAGCGCTGCCCCCGAGAGGAAGCGTGGGTCCAGCAACCAGTCAACTCCATAACTGCCCAACTGAGATACCCAGCGAGCGTTGATGTAGGCGTTGAGGAGGTTGAAGACAAAGGCCATCGCGGCAATGGACAGCGCCATCTTGCGGCCAGCAGAACGAATCCGAAACGGATAGACAAAAGTTCGTTGCAGATAGTGGAGCAACCACAGTCCGGCCAGCACCAACGGCACGGTGGCCGAGCGCTGCGCACCAAGCAAAAAAACAGCCAGGAAGGCAAGTACCGCGGGGCTCTCCATGAGCACCCAGGCGAGGCGCGCGGAAACTTCAGGCCCCCAGCCTGCCCGGCTATGGCGCCCATAGGGTGCGGTCACCAGGAACAGGGCAGCAAAGGTCAAAGCCGCAAGGGCGAACATCGCCCAGACCAGCAATCCATGGACTGCCGCTTCAGTCACAGCTGCGGTGCTCCACAACCCTGCAGTTCGGCCAGGCAGAGAACGCCACGGTGGGCAAAGCAACGATAGACATCGCTGACTGTGTCCTGCACTGGACGCGGGTTAAAGCCGAGTTCTCGGCTCGCCTTAGCGGACCGCACATCCCGGCAGGCCACAACCGCATGTAGGGCCTCGCTGGTATACAGCGGTTCCTCGCTGCGAAGGTTGGCCCACAGGGTCATAAATGGTGCGCCAAGCTGGGCCAGCCACATTGGCACGCTGAGAGAAGGAGCTCGAACGCCGGTCACCTGTTGCGCCATATCCGCCAGCTCCTGCATAGAGTGCCAAGAGCCACAGAGCAGGTAGCTCTCTCCACGGCGCCCCTGCCCTTCGGCGCTAAGAATGGCGGCGCACACATCGCGCACATCCACCCAGGAGAACCCACCCGGCACCAGTGCCGGCAGCCGACGCAGGGCCAACTGGGAGAAGAATGTGCCCATTCTGGACGGAACAAAATCAAAGGGCCCCAGCACCCCTCCGGGATTGACGACCACCGCATCAAGGCCCTGTTCTATGACCTCCCGAAGAGCGACCTCTCCAGCGGCCTTAGAGCGATCGTAGGCGGGCGCGTCCGCCCCAACTCTGCCGCTGTTCTCATCAATAAAGGAAGCTCCTGAATTGATGTCAAAGGCGTGAATGGAGCTCACATGGACCATGCGCTCGACGCCGGCAGCCAGAGCTGCTTCCGCAACGTTGCGCACGCCCTCCACATTGACGGCACGTACCCGGCCATCGGGGTCACCAACAATAGAGATGACCGCCGCCAGATGAAAAACCACGCTGGCTCCTTCACAAAGCCGCTGCATCGCCTGCCGATCCAGGACATCTCCAGCAACCAGCTCAAGCAAGCCGCCCCCATCGCCCAAATCCTCCAGGGCGCGCCGATCACTGTGGACCAGAGCTCGCACCGGGCGGCCCTGCGCCAGCAGTTGCCGGACCAGCACCCCGCCAATATGGCCTGACGCTCCAGTAACAACAGCGGTCACCGGCCGACCCCATTGAGCGCATTGACCACCTGAAACAAATCACCCTGATCATAGAAATCGACCGCCAGTAGATTGGCAATCTGCTGCTGCTCCTGGTGACAATCGATGGCCCGCTGATGCAAGACACTCCAACTGTTGGCGAGCGCCGCGTTGCTCTCACTCGCCAACGGTGTGCTCAGCCAGTGGTTTACCAGGAACAAAGGATTGCCCTCCTGACCGCGATGCAACTCACAGCTGAAATCCTCCACAGAAGCGAAGGAATAGGGAGTATCGAAATAGAGGTCCCAGGCATGGTGATACCAGGATGGCGGCGGTCCGCTGCTTTCGGCCCCTACAACCAGCCGCCTGCCGCTGTCGATCATCTCCCCCAAGGTAGGCCAGGTTTGCCCCTCAAGCTGTCCGTGCAGGTAGGCGCCCAGATCAGCTGCTTCAAAGGCACCGGCGGTATCCTCTGCAGAGATGCCATCTTGAAAGATGATGACCAGAACTTCTCGGGGATTACCGGCAAGAAACTCTCGAATCTCCACCAACGCTTCAACCAGATGTTTGCTGCCGAGAAGGCAACTGGAGTGACAAAGATAGAGATCGTCATTCCAGTAATAGGTATCAAGCATCAGGCCGCGAATGCCATCTTCGAGTTGACGAACGATGGGCAGGTTCTGATTGGGCACCCACCAACCATCCTCCCGGTTCGACATCGAGTTGTGGGTGGCGGGAAGCGCAACCTGATCAAAGCGCCGTGCGCACAGTTCGACATGACCATTACAGGGCAGCCCCGACTCGCCAGTGTCATCGTCGTCGTTGGGACTGTCGTCATCATCGCCGACGACCAGTGGGGAACTGTCATCGTCATCATCACCATAACTGCCGGTTGCGCCATGCTCACAAGCGCCGAGCAACACCAATACGGAGAGAGCCGTGAGCAGTAGCGGCGGTCGCAGACCGGCCAGCGGGCTCACAGAGGACCACGGCAGAACGCTAGGTAGATCACAGGACACCACGGCCGGAGCCTACTCCGAGCCGCACAGAGGGTCGAGGGATCTCGTTGACACGAGGCCGCAACGGGCGTACTCGATCGCCATGAACTCGAGCCGCCGAAGCACGGTGATCATCGCCGGGCGCGCCGCCCGCTGGGCCTGCGCACTGAGCCTGCTGTGCACCATCACTGCAGCTGCCTGGCCCTGTAGTGCTGGAGGAATTGCAGCTGCCGATGAAGAAGTCGAGCCAGACGCTGAAGACGACCAGGAACCAGAGCGGGACGAGAGCAGAGAACAACCAAGTTCGAAGACAGAGACAGAGCAGAAAAGAACTCCGACCAGGCCATCGAACTCCGCTGAGGTTACTGCTGAACAAAACAAGGAGCCAGAGCCTGCCGCGGCCACCGCACGAGATAAGTCGGCAGACGTTCCTCGCGAGATAGACACCCAGCTGCAGGTAAAAGGCCTCCGCCAGGCATCTGAGCCAAGCCACTTTGACCAACCGGCGGCGATGTTCTCCATCGATCTCGGGAACGCTGCGCAAGGATCTGATCTCGCCGCTGTTCTGGAGCAGGTCCCCGGACTTCAAGTACGTCGACTCGGTGCGGCGGGGGACCCCAGCTGGGTCGGTATCCGTGGCTCCAGTGCACAACAGGTTGAGATCTGGGTAGACGGCAGCCCGCTCAATCCATTTGGCAGCGCAGCGGTCGATCTAAGCGAATTTCCAACCGCTAACTACGACCGGGTCGAGATCTGGCGCGGCTTCTCACCACCTGAGCTTGGCGGCGCACCCATAGGCGGCGTCATTCACCTTATCAGTGACCCTGGCCCTGCAAGAAGCACCGAATTTCGCGCCGCCCTGGGCTCTTTCGGCCACAGCGAATTTTTTTCTCGAATCAGCGCTTCCAACCGCCTACGGCAAGGCGGCCTGCTCAGTGGCACGTTGCGGATGGGCTTCCTCGGGAGCAACGGCGATGCTCCTTATTTTGACGACGGCGGAACCTACAGCACCACCGAAGACGACCTGCTGCGGCGCCGCGCTAACAACCGGCACCGACAGTTCGATCTGAACGGCAGCATGCGCCTCCAACGTGGCCCGCTCACCCTGTCACTTCAAGAGCTCCTACACTGGCACCGAAGTGGCGAGCCAGGCTCTGGGCAGGGCAGTACAGAGCAAGCCGAGTCGGAAGCCGTGAGTATACTCACGGCACTGCGCGGCAGGATTCGAGCCCATCACCGTTTAGAGCTGAACTTCAACCTTGGCCATCGGCATCGCAACGCCCGCTTCAGCGACCTGCTGGGCGAGATCGTGGTGGGTGCGACCGACCGGCAAGACCACAGCCACCACCTGGATCTTGGCGCCAGGGCACGCTGGCAGGCACTATCCGCCTTACAGCTGCTCCCGGCAGTGCAGTTGCTGGTCGAGAGCAATCAGCGCAGCGAGCGTATCGGCGCGCTGTCCCCGTCATCCCCACGCCAGCGCGCCGCGGCCCGACTCTCGCTGAGTGCAGCGGCAAGTCTGTTGGGAGGACGCCTCAAGATGTTGGGCGTGACAGAGCTCAGCATCCTCAACAATCAAGTGCTCGGTGGGCTGCCCTTCGCAGACTTACGGCCCTCGGCCAGCGAAGACCAGCAGGCAATCGACTTTCTGCCACGCTTTGCCCTATCACTGGAACCCAAAGAGGGATTGATCCTGCGGACCTCTGTGGGCCGGGGGCTGCGCGCTCCTTCCTTTATCGAGCTGTTCGGTGACCGCGGCGGAATCCTGGGCAACACTGCCCTGCGTCCCGAGCGCTCAGCAAGTGTCGATGCTGGTGTACGCCTGCGCGGCCGGCCAACCTCGCAGCTCACCCTGCTCGCCGAAATCGGGGGCTTTCTGGTCAACAGCGAGGATGCCATTGTGTTGCGAGCCAACAGCCAAAGGCTCGCCATACCAGTCAACTTTGGCGCCACTCGCAGTGCAGGTATCGAAACCACAGTGCAGCTCAAGCTGGCAGACCGCCTGCAAGTAGGCGCAGCCTTATGCTGGACCGATGCTCGAGTCACAGCCGGTGAGACCGCTTATATGAACCGGCAGGTCCCCTACATACCGCGTTGGGACCTTCAGCTGAGTCTGCAAATTCGGCCCCTGGAGTGGTTGGGCCTGAGCTGGCAGCTAAGTCACAGCTCGGGCAGCTACGACAGCCCAAGCAATCTGTTTGCCCAGGCGCCTCGTAACATCCATAGCCTCAACATCCGGCTTGAGCCCGACGCACAGCTCCCCTGGATCAGTCTGCACCTGAACAATCTGACCAATGCCACCACCTGGCAGGGCCTACAGGACCCTTCCCATCCTCAAACCAGTCCAACCATAACCCGGCGCATTGAGGACTTCCGGGGCCAACCGCTTGCAGGGCGAAGCCTGCTGTTTCGGGTCGGCTGGCGCAGCGCGACCGCTGCATCCAGCCCGCAAGCACGGTAGCCTCGCAGCATGCAAGCCGCAGTTTCCCTCCTGAACTTGGGCCTGGTAGCGGCTGCAATGGTGCTGCTTTACTCCTGTTCCAGCGACGTAAGCCAACAACCTGAACCGGGCGCTCAGCTCAACGGCCCCGGTGCCTACGTCATTGCAAGCGACTACGCAGACAGCGTGATCGGGCGAGTCGAGCTTCCCAGTGGCACGGTCCAGCAGAATCTAGCGACCTTTCCCAACGGCGACCTGATCCTGCAACAGGCTGGTAACGATCTTTTTGTGCTGTCGAGAAGCGGCGAAGACGTAGTTCGTCGCTACCCCAACGCCGACTTCAGCGACCTGCCGGACCTCGAGGTCGCCCTGCAGGCCGGCGCTAACCCCCATGCCCTGAGCAGTTGCGGAGGGCTGCTCTGGCTCAGCCTATACAACCGCTCTGAACTCATTGCCATGGATCCGGAGAGTGGCGAGATCAAGCAGCGCGTCGATCTACACTCTTTTGATGAAGGCAGCGACAACAGCTGCGAACCTTCAACGCTGATTCAAAGGGGTGACCGCCTGCTGGTCGCGCTGGAACGTTTTGATCTGCATAGCCTCCGCTCCGACCCGCAAGGACTCATTATTGAGTTCGATTGTGAGAGCGGCGAGCTGACCGAACAGTGGAGCACCGGACCGAATCCCAAGATCGTGATAGACCCCCGTAACCCCGACCACCTGCTGGTTAAGGAAGGGGATTTCTACCAACTTGACGGACGGATCCGCAGTCTGAATCTAAACTCCGGCGAGTTCGGGCCGTCCCTGCTCAGGGACATTGAGCTGGGCGGCGATCTGAGCGACTTCGTCGCGGTCGGCGATTACCTGATAGCCAGTAGCTGGTCCCACGCCAGCAGCCCCGAGAGTTCTTCCCTGCACTGTCTAAACCGCAGCCAGGATCTACTCATTGATGGACCTGCGGGCCTCTCTCAGAACCTGTGGCATCTTGGCGTGAGCCCAACCGAGCAGATCTGGGCGGGCCTTACCCCCTCTGCCGCAAATCCTGCCGCAGAGCATGGCATTCTGCGACTGGATCCTGCGAGCTGCGAAGCCAGCGATACTGAGCTGCTCAGCTTTCTACTGCCACCCACTCACTTCCTGTTCTTCAATGCGTCAGAGTCCGGGCCGTGAGTAATCAGATCACAGCCTGTGCGGACTCAAACCAGGTGGCATCAAAACGGCAACTGTTCGGGCATCAACGGCCTGCCAAGAAGCGCCAGGCCAGGCGGGCAGATAAGGCATCGTGATCAGAGAGTGCTGTGCCCTGAGGGTCAAAAAAGGCCAACTCCTGCTGCCAGGAAAGCGCCTCCAATTGCAGCGTTTCGCTGCTCCTGAAGAAGATCCTGTCGATTCGATCGGGCTCAGAACAGAGGGTGTCTTCACAGCTATCAGTAAGGCCACCTTCAGATCGTAGGCGAGCCAACTGATCACTATCTTCAGGATCGCTACTATGAAGGTTAAAATCTCCGGTAAAAACCACTGGATGATTCGCAGAGAAGCCGGTCAAGGCATCCACTAGCATCTGCACTTGTTGGGCCCGGGCAGCCTGATCTTCAGGGCCACCGCCAGCCTCCAGATGGGTATTGTAGAAGTCGACTTCTACCCCTGGCGCCAGCCGCTGTCGGGTGGCTTGAAAACCCTTCGACGCAAAGCAATCGGCAGATCCGTCGAGCAGCCCGTGGCAGCTACCGAAATGCTGGGCGCGCTCCTCCAGGAGCTCATAATTGGTCCACAAAGCAAGGCCTGAGCCATACACGCGGTCGCTGTCCAACAGGTCAGCAAACCGCAGGCGGTTGGAATGGACAGCAGCCAATTCCAGGATGGCGGCGTTGCTGTCCACGAAGTCTTCCTGCAGACCCACCACATCAAAACTCCCTAGCAGCGGAGCAATCTGCGCCATCCTCCCGGCGGTATCATCGCCGGTAACTGAGGAGGGAAGGCCATGCACGTTGTAGGTGAGAACGCTCAGCTCGCCAGAGGATGCCGTATTCTGAGGCCCACAGCACACGAGCGACAGGCAAGTCGCCAGCAGTGCAACTTCCCTCACCTGACCAGGTTCCTTGACCAGGCCACGATAGTGAACGCGCACCCAGTCACTGAGGAGTCCCTTGATTGAAGGACACTAAAACCTCCTTCAGAGCATCAACCGGAGCGTGGTCTCCCGGGCCATTGCTGGGCCGCACATAGAGCAGTTGGTCGCCGGGGACAGCGACAAGCTCTCCGCCCTGCTGCCAGGCGTCCCCGGCGACCGGGCCCTGCCGGAACCCCGCCGACCAGGCCCGGCGTCCTCGGTTGAATATCTTCGGACCGAAGATAAGCACTTTGCGCTTGAAGCCGAGCAACGCATAGCTCCGGCGGGAAGGATCGGTGTACAGGGGGATCTGAACATCAAGCTCGCGCTGAAAGCTCTGGGCCATCTGCACTGACCCACAGCCGACCGCCATCAAGCTGGCACCGAGTCCTTCAAAGCCAGCCGCATGTCGCGCCATTTGAGCAACCTGCTCACGACAGAATATTCATCCGTAGTGCCGCAGGAAGGTGATCACAGCAGGTCGATGGGCCCAGAGCGAAGCCAGCGCGACGCTGGTTCCGCTCAGATCCATTATGGTCACATCGGCTAGAGACTCTGACATGGCCAATAAGCCTCCATCGTCGGAGCGCTAAAAGAAGCTCCCTACTCGCTAACCAGCAATGTACCTAAGGGCGGCCAGCTACGTCGAGCTGCTCAACCAGCACGCTGCTCCTGCAGGAGCCAGCCGCCATTCGGCCCCCCAACAATGCGAGTAGGCCCAGGCATCCCCTGACGGACTGGGTGTTCACGATCACCGGGGAGCAGGAAACACAGTCGCCCATCCTGCCTCACCATCTGTGGCTGCACCGGATAGACGGCACGCTGCGAGGCATCCTCAAGGAAACGGTCCAGCGAACCAAAGCGGCTGAGATCCCAAAGGGTGTGAAAGGTTGGTGGTGCGAGCAGGATGTCGCCATCGCCGTAGTCATCGATAACGCGACCCGGATCAACCCAGCGAGAATCATGAACTTCATGGTCATCGTGGCTGGGAACCGCGCCATCAGGAAGCGGAGCAGCAAGAAACCACGTGTCAAAGCGACGCGGCTCCGATCGCGGCGTAATCCAGTGAGCGAAGGGAGTAATGCCCTGGCCATTTGGCAGAAGCAGACCAGTTTCCTCTGCCAGCTCACGCAAGCCCGCATGGAGAAGGGCCAGCGCCGTGGTCACATCGAGTTGCTGGCGAAACCGCTGGCTGACTACCTGTTCATCAAGAGCCACTCTAAGAGCCGCCACAGGCCCGCGGTCTGCGGCATCGACGGCGCCACCTGGGAAGACGTATGCGCCGGGCATAAAGCGACTCTTTAGGCTGCGACGTACCATGAAAACATGGAAGCCACAGCGCGAGCTTTGATCCGGCCGGTACAGGACGACGGTAGCGGCAAGGCGAGCTTTAACGATGTCGTCCACGGGGCCCGAGCCTAACAGATAGGGGCACAGCTAATACAGGCTATAGGAGCTGCTCCTCAGCTGGCTCCCGCAGGTTGTAGCGAGAAGCCATAACCGCGCCATAAGCCCCGCAGTTATCAATAAGCAGCACATCACCGGGCCGGGTCTCGGGCAACAGCCGATCTCGGCCCAGCACATCGCCGCTCTCGCAAATAGGCCCCACAACATGCCAATAACCAGCCGGAGCTGAGTCCAGGCGAGTCAAATTGTGAATGTCGTGCCAGGAGCCATACAGCGCCGGGCGGAGCAGCGAGTTCATGCCGGTGGCAAGACCAACAAAGCGGACCTGCCCTTTGCGTCTAACCTGGGTGACTGGAGCCAGCAGAACTCCAGCTCCACTGACCAGATATCGCCCGGGCTCCATCCTTAGTTCGACGCCTGGCCGCTGCGCAAACACCGCGGAAAGCCCTTCATTAAGTAGCTGAAGGTCAAGGGGTTGCTGACCCGCACGCTCGACCACCCCAAGACCGCCACCTACATCAACCCAGCGCAGCTCAGGAAAGCTCTCACCAACGGCGGCAAGTAGAGCCCCTGTGCGATCCCATGCTCCAGGATCCAGGATGCCACTACCCACATGGGCATGGAGCCCGACCACCTTCACGCCCAGCTCACGGGTCTGCACAGCAAAGGCCTCAACCTCAGCGACGGGGTAGCCGAACTTCGCGTGAGCACCCGCTGTGCGAACCTTCTCGTGATGCCCCATCCCATGTCCGGGGTCCACCCGTAGCGCAAGCTCGCGGCCAGCAAACAGGTCGGGGCGCTGAAGGAGAACCTCGGGGCCGTCCACGGTCACCTCAGCTCCCAACTCAAAGGCTCCCTCAAACTCCTCTATGGGACAGAAGTTCGGCGTAAACAGAATGGGCACCTCAGGACCGAGCAGGCTCCTCACCCGCTGTACTTCAGCCAGCGACACACACTCCATTCCAAAACCCTGTTCGGCCAGGCAGCGCAGAATTGCCTGATGGGGATTGGCCTTCATTGCATAGAAGAATTTCCCCACGGCAGGGACCATGGTCCGCAGCTTACCGGCCTGACGCTCTACAGAGGCGACCTCATAGACATAGCGAGCCCGACCATCAGAGCAAAGATCAAGCAGCTCCTCACGGCGCTCACGCCACCACCTTAAGTGAGTTGAAAGATCAGTCTCAGCAGGAACATTGTCCTGTACTGCTGGCTTGCTGCTTGAGACCTGTTGAAGGTTCTGATCTGATTGCCCACGCGCTGTGGCGCCAAGGACCTCCCAGGAGGGGCCAAACAACTGTTCCTCTCCCTGACGAGGAAGCAGCCTGGCGTGGAGTTCAGCCAACAGCCGCGGCGCCCGCTCTTCGCTGACCACGAAGCTCAGATTAAGATCTTCCGATGACTCACTTACAAGGTGGACTTCATGCTCACGGAAGACCGAGAATGCCGCACCAAGCTGGTGGAGGACGGTCCGAATCCGTCGTCCCACGATCGACACAACTGCGCTGGGATGCACGACCTCGACCTCGCCGAGCGCAGCGAGCTTTTCAAGCAAGGCCGCAAATGGCTCGCCTTCTATGCCTTCAGGGATCTCATCTAGGGTCACGCTCACAGCCGACTGGGAGGTGGCGACAAGATCCACTGAGATGCCGAGCTCCGCAAAAGGCGCGAAGACTCGCGCCAAGAAGCCCGGTGCACCCCACATCGCGAGGGTCGAGACGCTGAGCAAGGTAACTCCAGTTCGCCGTACAACGGCCATCACCGCCGCATTGGAGTCCTCGGCGGGACCGATCCGGGTGCCTTCAGTCTCAGGGTCCGCAGTGTTGCGAATCTCTATCGGAATTGCGGCCCATGCGGCCGGACCCAAGCAACGAGGATGAAGCACCCGTGCTCCCATAGCCGCCAACTCCTGTGCTTCTCGATAGCTGATGCGACGAATCAGTCGAGCGGCCGGGAGCTGGCGAGGATCGGTGGTGAAAAGGCCGTGTACGTCTGTCCAGATCTCAAGCTTCTCAGCACCAAGGAGCGCCGCAAAGAGCGCAGCAGAGGTGTCACTCCCGCCTCGCCCCAACAGGGCGGTTTCACCGCGCGGAGTGCGCACGATGAAGCCCTGAGTAATGACTACTTCGCTACCCTGAGCCATCTGTTCAGCAGCTTCTAAGTCCTGCAATGGCTCAACTCGAGCTGCGAGAAAGCGAGCTGCCTCAGCCTCGCCAACCTCTTGGATGCTGGTGAGTAGGTCGCGTGCATCCAGGCGGCGGCAACCAATACCGTGATGCGCGAGGGCCGCTGCACCAAGATAGGTAGACGCCAGTTCACCAAAGGACATCACCCGAGCTCGTAGGCGGGGCGATGCTTCACGAGTCAGGCGGATCCCCTCCAGCAGGCGCTCAAGCTCGCTAAAAAGCTCCGCGATCGGTACAAATTCTTGCTCGGGAAGACCCATATCCCTGGCCAGCTGCACATGAGCGTCTCGAATTGGTGCAAGGGCCGCAATCCCCTCTCCAGCAGCAGCTTGGCGGAGTGCCTCTTCGAGGTAATTAGAGACTCCCGAGAGGGCCGAAGCAACGATCCAGACCCGCCGTTTGGGAACCAGCTGTCCAACCCGGGCAGCGACTGTTTCCCAGCAGCGCGCAGTGGCAACCGAGGTCCCGCCAAATTTGAGAACCACCCAGGGCCGCATAGGTTCCCTCCTTCCTGGACGAGCACCGAAGTCCCGGCAGGGCTCCTATACTGCCCGCTGTGGACCCGACTGAACAGCGCTACACAGCAGCCGAGCACCAGGCTGCCGGGCCAGGACGCCTGCTGCTGCTGCTCTCTTCAGTCCTGACCGTGGCCTTTCTTTCCCGCTTCCAGTTACGGCTTGAGGTAGTACGTGGAGTCGACGTCTACTACCATCTTGCGGTCGCGAGAGAGATGCTGAACTCAGGGCCGCTTGAGCGCTTCCCCTGGACGCCCTATTCCTTGTTCGCTGAGCGCTTCGCCGACAAAGAGTTGCTGTTTCACGCCCTGCTAATGCCCCTTACCCAACTTGATCTGGTGAGTGCCGGACAGCTGGGCGCCTTACTCGGTCAGCTCGCTGTAGTGGCAGCTCTCGCTGGGGTGCTCTGGAGCTGGCGCAGCCCACTGGCACCACTGTTGGTGCTGGGCCTATGCAGCGTTGGGCCACCTCTAGCTGTGAGGCTGTCCATGTGCCGACCGCACAGCTTCACCATCGCCTTCTCGATCCTGGCGCTGGGACTCCTTTGCTCCCGGCAGAGCAGACTTGCTGCACTGTTCCTGGTGGCTGGGGCGCACGGCTTGTTTCACTCTGGAGGCTGGCTCACAGTGGGATTTGCCGCGCTGTATTGCATGACTTCCCTTTTGAACCTGCCCGGGCAGCCGCGGCAGCTTCAGCTGCAGCCCCTCGGAGCTGCACTGGGGGGCTGGCTGACGGGTCAATTGCTACATCCCAACCTGCCGCTGAACTTTGAAGTGCTGTGGCTGCAAAACGTCACGGTCCCACTGGGCGCCTCGGCTGCTGGCGAGACCGCACTATCGGCGGCTCTCGGCGGTGAGCTGATGCCCAGCACTCTGCCCGAGGTCTTGAGCAATCTGCCTGGATTGTTGGTGTTGGGTGCTACAGCAACAGCACTGGCCACCAGGCCGCAGCTACGCAGCCGGGCGACCATCACCACCGCCACAGCAGCACTGATCTTTACCCTGCTGGCCATCACCTTAATGCGCAGGATGTGGGAGCTTTCAGGCCCCTTAAGCCTGCTCGCTCTGGGCGCGACCCTGGTGCAGGCAGCGCAGTTTCGCGACAAGGTCTTTCACACCGGCAGGGCGCTCCTTGCACTAGCAGGGCTGGCCCTGCTGCTGGGTGCCGCTAACACGCACCGCCTAGCTAACCAATGGATCAGCGAAGAGGCGCCGCCAGAGCTGATGGCCCGTTGGCTGGCCAAGAACGGAACACCAGGAGATCTGGTCTACACCGCCCAGTGGGGCGACTCTGCCCCGCTACTCTGGTTCGCTCCGCAGCTGCGCAGCCTGGTGGCACTGGACCCAACCTTCCTGTTCGCCGCGGACCCGGCACTATTCTCGGCCTATGCGGCAACCATAACCGGCGCGGACCCGGACCCTATATCGACGATCAAGTCCCGTTTTCAAGCACGCTTTGTGACCATCTGGAAAGTCCCTCCATTCGCCAGCTTGAGCACAGCAGCGCGCCAAGATCCGAGGGCTCAGCTGGTCTTTGAAGATCAACACTATGAAGTGTTCGAGCTGAGCGGCCCTTGATGTAACAACAACAGAGCGCCGGGTGCCCACGGTTGGCTGGTATAGAGGCGCAGGGCTGACTCACTCATGTTGGCAGCTCAACAAGTGATAAGGGCGGGATTGCTGTCCTGAGGGAATCGGGCTAAACGAAGCTTCCCTCTCTGCCCCAACGAACCGATGGAGGAGCTGCCCCATGGCAAACAGCATTCCCAAGGTCCCTACTCCCGTTAATGAGCCGGTCCTCAGTTACGCACCAGCCAGCCCGGAGAGAGCTCGACTAGAAGCCGAGCTGAAGCGCATGAAGAGCGAAGTGCTCGACATTCCGCTGGTCATCGGCGGCCAGCAGATTCGCACCGGGAACCTCGGCGAATGCCGCATCCCCCACGACCACGGCCACCTCCTGGCTCGCTATCACAAAGCTGGCGCTGAGGAAGTTGCCCAGGCAGTGACCGCAGCGAACGAGGCCTGGCAACAGTGGTCCGAGATGAGCTGGCACACGCGAGCTGGCATCTTCCTACGCATGGCCGAGCTGCTCGCCGGGCCCTACCGCATGTTGCTCAACGCTTCGACCATGCTGGGACAGAGCAAGACCTGTCACCAGGCTGAGATCGACTCGGCCTGCGAGTACATTGACTTCCTGCGCTTCAACGCCCACTACATGATGGAGATCTATGCCCGACAGCCGGGCTCCAACCCAGGCGTCTGGAACTCGGTCGAATACCGCGCACTGGAAGGATTTATCTTTGCGGTAACTCCTTTCAACTTCACCTCCATTGCCGGAAACCTGTCCACTGCTCCGGCGATGATGGGCAATACAGTGCTCTGGAAGCCCGCCTCCAGCTCGGTATTCTCGGGCTGGTATCTCTTCAAGTTGTTCGAAGAAGCCGGGGTGCCGCCAGGGGTCATCAACTTCCTGCCTGGCTCCGGCTCCCAAGTGGGAGGACCTGCCATCGCCCATCCCCAGCTGGCTGGCGTCCACTTCACCGGCTCAACTCCGGTCTTTCAAGGCATGTGGAAAGCCATTGGCGACAACATCGCCAACTACCGAGCATACCCTCGTATCGTTGGTGAGACCGGCGGCAAAGACTTCGTCTTCGCCCACAGCAGCGCCCAGCCTGAACAAGTTGCAGTAGCCCTACTTCGAGGGGCCTTTGAGTTCCAAGGGCAGAAGTGCTCGGCAGCCTCCAGGGCCTACCTCCCAGAAAGCCTTTGGCCGGCCATTCGAGACCGCCTTCTCACTGACCTGGCGACAGTCAAAATTGGCGATGTGGAAGACTACAGCAACTTCATGGGCGCAGTGATCGACCAAGCCGCCTGGGAGAACATCCGCAGCTACATCGACTTCGCTAAGACCAGTGCAGATGCAGAGATTCTGCACGGCGGCGGCTGTGATGACCGCCGCGGATGGTTCATCGAACCGACCGTAGTGGTCACCAGCGACCCCCACTTCAAGCTCATGGAAGAGGAAATCTTTGGGCCCGTGCTGACCATCTTTGTATATCCGGACGCACAGTTT
Organism: Deltaproteobacteria bacterium UBA6601; assembly: GCA_002433485.1. Classification (GTDB taxonomy): domain Bacteria; phylum Myxococcota_A; class UBA796; order UBA9615; family UBA9615; genus UBA6601. The sequence continues at coordinate 71,392 of DJIF01000150.1, read as the reverse complement.
GAAGAGACCCTTGCCAGCTGCGACGCAACCTCACCTTACGCCCTGACCGGAGCGATTTTTGCCCGCGACCGCTACGCAGTAAGCGTGGCCGCCGCCAAACTGCGCCACAGCGCCGGCAACTTCTACATCAACGACAAACCCACCGGGGCTGTGGTCGGTCAACAACCGTTTGGCGGCAGTCGCGCCTCGGGAACCAACGACAAAGCCGGCTCTGCCGAAAACCTGATGCGTTGGACTTCAGTGCGGACCATAAAGGAAAATCTGCTGCCCCCAAACGACTACCGCTACCCATTTATGGGGTAAGGTCCTGGCCGCTATCGCGCCCAATGATGAAGGACATTTTTGCAACGGAGCTACTTTTTGGCCCTCAAGCGATAGACCCGCAGACGATTCCTATCTACACTCCCGAAGTTTCGCATATCCAAATCGCTCAGCGGGGTTCGATTGAGCGGTGGGGAATGCACCATGAGAGAGTCAGAAGACAAGATGGGTAATAAGCTTTTCGTAGGCGGTCTCGCCTGGGCCACCTCAGACGATTCACTACGTGCACACTTTGAAGCCTTTGGTGAAGTAACAGACGCCAAGGTGATCACCGACCGTGACACTGGACGTTCCCGAGGATTCGGGTTCGTAACCTTCGCCGAATCCGACAGTGCTGCAACTGCACAGAGCGAGCTCCACGGTACCGAGCTTGATGGACGCTCAATTCGCGTCGACCAAGCCACTGAGCGTGGTGGTGGCGGTGGTGGACGCGGTCCCCGTGGCGGAGGCGGCGGGCACCGAGGAGGTGGTGGCGGCGGTCGCTGGTAACAGCACCTCGGTCCATTTTGGCGCGCTGCCTGGCAGCAAAGCGGCCAAGAAGAACATCACACAGATTGCCGCTGAGCCTTAAGGCTCAGCGGCTATTTGTGGTTCTGGCTGATGCGACCCCGTCATTCACAGGTTGATAGCACCCACCAACAAGACTCAAATGGACTCAATCTTCACTGAGATCAAGGGCTGCGCTGTTGATGCAATAGCGCAATCCGGTTGGAGCTGGGCCGTCTTCAAAAACATGTCCCAGGTGTCCACCGCAACGGCTGCACACAGTCTCCACTCGCTCCATTCCGTGGCTAGAGTCTTGATGCTCAGTGATCACATCCTCAGCTACAGGCTCAAAGAATGAGGGCCAGCCACAGTGGGAATTGAACTTGGCCTCCGCTCGGAACAGAGCTACACCGCAACCAGCGCAACGATAGAGCCCTGGCTTGGTGGTGTTCCAATAGTTACCGGTGAAGGGGCGCTCAGTTCCTTTCTGGCGGAGGATTCGATAAGCCTCCGGTTCCAGATGCTCACGCCACTGCTCATCACTCCAATCCTTAGTATCCCTGCTGGTCACAGCATCGCTCCTTAATCATGGTGTGCCGCGGCGCCATCAGGGCCATGGGGGTGGCCATGCTCGCGCTCTTCGTCAGTAGCGTCCCGTAGTCCGGTGATCTCCACATCAAAGTGCAAGGTGACCCCGGCCAGGGGGTGATTGGCATCAACCATGACCTTGTCATCACTTAATTCCACGATCCACAGGGCCAGCGGCGAACCGTCCGGTGCCTCGGCAAAGAACTGCATACCCGCGCTCAACTCTACATCAGCCGGAAAGGCGGAACGCTCAACCGGCTGAGGGCCTGGACCACCGCGGACCCCGTAGGCCTTCTCAGGGGGCACAATGACCGACATCTTGTCACCCACAGTCTTACCGAGAAGCTCTTCTTCAAGCCCCGGGACAATGTTGCCGGCGCCATGCAGATAAACCAGCGGATCCGCACCATCGGAGCTGTCGAGGACTTCTCCCTCTGAGTTCTTGAGGAGGTAGTGAAACATCACCACCTTGCCATCGCTCACTGACCCATCTTCATCGCCCACATCGACCTCCGCTGGTGCTGGTGTACTGCGGTGAAGTCCGCTGTACTCGCCACATAAATCAATCTTTAGCCTGCCTCGGACCAATCAACCAGCGAGCCGTGGCCGTAGCCACCAGATCCCCTGCGCTGTCCGTAATCTCTCCACGAATCTCATACTCACGACGCTCGCTGGTCTCCGGGACCTCACAGCTGCACTCTGCTGTAAGCCAGCCTCTGGCCTTCTTGTGATAGTCCATCGATAGTCCTGCCAGAATCCCCCGCGCGTCATCTGGCATCGCCGACATGAGCGCCAGACCGGTGGCCACCTCACCGAGGTTCATCAAAGCGATGGCATGCACCGAGTGCAGGTGATTACGGACCTTCTTACGATCCTTGAGCAGCACTCTCGCATAGCCGGGCCGAAGTTCATCGACAAGCGCACCGATCGTGCCCGTATACGGTGCCATCCGGCCGACCCCCTGACTGAACAGCCACTTCCCCATCGGCAGTCGGCTCAATCGCGCCCAATTACTACGAAGCTGTTCACTCAGTGACGAAGACGATGACACCAAGGACTCCAAATATTGGGGAATGGACCGCGCTGCCGGGCACCATACACGGCAAGAGGACGGTTGAACACGACCGGAGCAAAACAGCTTTTCTACAGGCAACTGCAGCCGAGTCCGGCTGGCAAACCGGTGCAACTTAGCGCTGGCGCAGCGCTCCATGCTTGAGCAGCCATAGCACCTGCAGGTCCACAAGACCCGCTTCGGTCTGTAGCGCCTCGCGACAGATTTCGCGTAGCTGAGCCAGGCTGCAAGGCCCCCCAGCAAGCGCGCCAAGAATCTGCTCCTCCACAGCGTCCGAGAGCAGCACTGTCATGTCCTCGTAGCGGACTACAAGATTGTTTTGCTCAAGCAAGGCCCTTCCCAACTCAGAGAGCTCCAGGCTGTGCTCAGGGCCGAGCAGACTAGAGCTGTAGTGGCCATAGGCATGGGCGGGATCCTGCTTGAGCCGGGGCGGTCCGGACCTGGGCTTCCAGGAGCTACCCGTCATGCGCTTGCGCAGCCGTTCCCAGAGTTGTTCGTAACGGTCAATGGTCGCACGCCAGGTGAAACCAGCAGCGTGCTGACGACCCCGCTCGCCCAGCTCGCGGCGAAGCTCGGCGTTGACCACAAGTTCGCGGAAAGATCGCTCGAACTCATCCAGATCAATGGCGACCATCTGAGCCATGTAGAGCCTCATCAAGGAGTCCTGAATGAGTCCTTCAGTGCTACGAAACAAGCTCGGCAACTCGGCCACCCAGGTAGTCGGCACCAGCAGTCCAGTCTCGCCGTGAGTTACAAGCTCACGGTAGCCGTTAAACTCTGAACAGAGGACTGGGAGGCCTGCTGCCATGGCCTCCAGCAGAGTGAGGCCAAAGGTCTCCTGGAAATTGTCAACCATGGAGAAATAGAAATCGGCGGCGGCATAGAGATAGGGTTTCAGCTCCGCGGCAAAATTCGGCAGGCAGATCACTGAGTCCTGCAAACCATGGGCAACAATGAGCTGTTGAAGAAGAGCAAAATCAGGCTCATCACCACCACCAGCGATCACCACTACAACCCGCCCCAGGCCGCCACCGGCTCGCATCCTCGCCAGCTTGCCCAGGATTGGCGCCCAATCGGCTTTCTGCCGCAATGCAACCCGCCCAATACACAGAGCGACCACCACATCGTCAGGAAGCTCAAAACGAGCTCTCGCCTCGGCCCGCTCAGGGACCTGTAGCAGGGCATCGTCCATGGCCAGCGGCACGCGCTCCAGACTTACTGGGCTGAAGTCCTCGGCAAGGCCCAGTGAGCTGCGAGCCCAGGCCAGCCCCTTGCGCACCGTCTGCTGAGCACAAGCACTGGTGCAGACCACCGCATCAAAGGGCGCCAGATCAGACAGGACCAACTGCTGGTAGCGGGTCGACATCAACAGACCATCAAGGGAGTGCGTGATGCCCGTGATCGGAAAGGGCTTGGAAGCGAGCCGGTTGCGCGCCTCAACCATGTGCGGAAGCAACGAAGTGAAGTCACCGAAATGAAACACGTCATAGTTCAGTTGGGCCAATCTGCTGGCCATTGCGACATGTGGCAATGCGGTTACCCGGGCCCGCTGGGCAGGATCAGAGCAGTGCTCCTCAAGCCAGGCCTGAAAGGCGGCCTGACTGTTCATGTCGGTACAGTAGATGTCGTATTCGTCGTAGCTGCCGTACTCGAGCAAGGCCCGCAGGAAGCCCTCATTGGCAATGGGCCGACCCATGCGAAAGGCCCAAGGATTATCGCTAACGAAAGTATCTGCGCTGCCCCACCGCATCGGTGCCTGCCTCCCGGATCTCAACATCAGGCCGCGCAGAGCATAACAGCAGGAAGAGATCGCGCTGGCAGGCCCGCCGATCTACACTCTGCCAGTGGCGGAGCAGTTGAGCTTCGGCGCTCATCTTTACAACAGCTGCAACACCCAGCCAAACAGCACCGGAGTTGGCCAGCTTGGCGCTGTTACGACCAGCGCTAAGGTTACCGTCTAGCTACCCTGAACTCCTACAGCCGGTGAAGCCAATATGGACTATGCAGGCAAGCTCTATCGGCCTCCCAGCGAAGCCCACAGCTACATCCTCCAAGCCACCATTGGTTGCTCCTGGAATGCATGCACCTACTGCGACATGTATCGGGACAAGCCGACCTTTCGTCTGCGCCCTCTAAAGGAGTGTCTCGAGCACCTAAACGAAGCTGGCGCACGATTCGGCGATCAAATTGAGAAGCTCTTTGTCGCGGACGGCGACGCTCTGGTGATGGAGCTGGAACGTTGGGAGCCCATCCTTGCCAGAGCCTCGCAGGTGTTCCCGCGACTCCGGCAGGTCTCCTGCTACGCCATGGCGCGAAACATTCTGGAAAAGAGCGGCGACGAGCTCAAACGACTGCGTGAGATGGGCCTCTCATTGCTGTATGTAGGCCCTGAATCGGGCGACGACACTACGCTCAAACGCATCGCCAAAGGCAGCAACTTCAAAGACCATGCAATGGCCGCAAGTAAGGCTCACCGGGCAGGAATGAAGCTGAGCGTAATCATGCTGCTCGGCGCTGGTGGCACCGAGCGTAGCGAGGAACATGCACAGGAATCGGCGCGTCTGATCACCGAAATGGACCCCGAGTTCTTCTCGGCCCTGACCCTGACCGTGGTACCCGGCACCCCCTTAGCCCGGATGGAGGCCCGCGGTAAATTCGAACTTCCCAGAATTGAAACGCTGCTTTCGGAGCTGCGGACCATGGTCGCGGAGAGCCGCCCTTCGAAGGCCCTGTTCCGCACCAATCACGCCAGCAACTACCTGCCACTGGCCGGCACGCTACCAGCGGACCGCGAACGCATCGTTCAACTGCTCGACCGGGCCCTATCGGGAGAGGTGCAGCTTCGACCGGAATGGTCGCGAGGGCTCTAACGGCTGAGATCCTGCCTCGCCTCTTGACCTCAATTTATGGGGCGCATAGCGTGCGCTTGGCGCTGGCCTTACGGCGCTAAGGAGAAACCATGAAACTGAAAATCTCTCACATCGCCCTTGTTTGTGCCCTGCCAATGATGCTGCTCGCCTGCAGCAAGAAGAGCTCGGATGCTGACCAACAACCGGAGACTCAAGCCCCAGAGCCGGCAGTCCAAGCGGCAGTAGCCGAACCAGCAGCTGAAGCTGCAGTGGCGGCAGCAGCCGAAACTGCTCCTGAGCAGGCCGCCCCGCAACCGCTCGATATGCCCGGCGACAAGTATGGCAACGGCGTTACCCTGACCGACGCGATCTCAGTCTCTGAGCTCCTTGCCCGAGCCGATGAACTAGAAGGCCAGCGGGTGCGTGTCGAGGGAGAGATCCTCGAAGTGTGCCAGAAGATGGGCTGCTGGATGAACCTCGCTGGCGACCAGCCGGACTCCAAGATTCGAATCAAAGTTACCGATGGCGAAATCATCTTTCCGCCCGAGGCCAAGGGTCGCTTTGCGGTTGCCGAAGGGCTGGTCAAGAAGATGGCACTGTCCCTCGAAGACAGCCGCGGCTATCTGGCCCACGAAGCCGAGGAGCAGGGACGAGAATTTGACCCGGAGAGCGTCAAGGAGGCCATCACCATTATCCGCATCGACGGCCTTGGAGCGATGATCCGCGACGCCAGCTGAGATTCAGAGACTCAATACGGCCACATCACCGCGGCGCTTGAGCAACGGCCCCAACGGCGCAAAAGCTGTATCGGCCTCCTCGGCAGTGCAGGGTCTCGGCTGATATCGGACCACGGCGTTGTCAGTCTTGATGCAGTGCAGTTCAATGCCCTCGAGGCCATTGCGGCCAAGGTAGCTGCGGGCCACGAGGCCATAACCGAGGTCCTGCACCTCTAGCTTGGCGAAGCGACCATAGGTAGTGAAGCTGAAATTCCCCAGAGAGTAGAGCACTGGCATACCACTCACGATGTCGACCGACTGCGGAGTATGGCTACCGTGCCCCACTACCAGGTCATAGCCAGCCCGCGCCATCTCTGCCGCAAGGCGGCGTTGCTTGCGACGAACACCTTGATAGTTGCGACCCCAGTGGACAAAGGCCACCACCCACCGTGCACCCTCGGCCCGAGCCCTGGCGTAAAGACGCTTTAACGTAGGCTTGTTCAGCCACGCCGTGCCTGGCCGACCAGGCCCCGACTCCTGACCCTGCACCGAAGTCCGAAACATCCCCACCACAGCAAGCCGTCCGTGCGGAGTCTCAATAATGAGCGGCCGCTCCGCTTCACTGCGATCCATCCCTGAACCAAAGGTCTGCACGCCAGCCTTACGAAGGTGGCGGAGGGTGTCTTTAAGGCCGGTAACTCCACGATCCATAGCGTGGTTGTTGGCCAGCCCCATGGCATCAAAGCCCGCTTCAGCAAAGACCCTGGCGACCTTGGGCTTGGAACGATAAGCCCACATCTGCTTCTTATTAAACTTCTTTTTGTGGGTGGTAATCGGGCCCTCTGCATTGCCAATGGCGAAGGCTCCAGCGAGTAAGCTCTTGATCTTGAGGAGCGGGTAGTCAAAGCCCTTCGCAGCCAGAGTTTGCTTGCCGTGGTCCCCTAGCATCGAGTCCCCGGTCCAGACCACCTGAAACAGCGGGCATGGCTCAGGGCAGGCGAACAGGCCTTGATCATCGCGAAATGCACTGAAGCCGGCAGCGGGCAACTGCTCCTCTCCGGGAGCAACATACGGCGCACAGCCAGGTAGCAAAGCAGCCAGGAGCAAGCAGCCCAATAGCGTAGGCAAGCGATGGGGCCTGCCCATAAGCAACAATGCTTGGCTCAACAACATCATCGTTCCCAGATCTACCCCAGCCGGGCTGGGCGCCAGACTATAACGCGCCTCCGAATCGGACACCTCACCCTCCAAGTCAATCCTCAGGACCGACTTGTCGGGCCGATTCCTGCCATTGGAAACTGGACATCCCAGAGCCCAGCATTTATCAGCAGAATGACTACATAAGAAATCGGCACCATCGCCGGCCTCCCCGCAAAATGAGACGACATGACCCAGCCTCAAACTCAGGAACAGCTCAATCACCTGCCCACCGCGCAGACCAAACGTAGAGTTCGTACGCCGATCCCCGAGCAGGTCGATGTGGCAATCATTGGTGCTGGAACCGGTTCGCTGACGGCAGCTGCCTATCTGGCACGCCAGGGGCTGAGCGTCGCGTGCTTTGACCATCACTATGTTGCCGGGGGCTGCGCCACTCAATTTGCGCGCGGACCTAGGGATCGTCGCTATATGTTCGACATTGGGCTGCACTATGTCGGCGACACCAAGGAAGGTGGAATCTTCCACAGCCTGCTGGAACCACTGGACATCAACATCGACTTTGTCCCACTGGACCCAGACGGGTTTGACACCCTGATCTATCCAGACTTCGAGTTCAAGATTCCAAGCGACCGGGACCTGTTTCGGCAACGCCTGCTGGATCTGTTTCCCGCCGAGAAGCGGGGCATTGACCGCTACCTGCGATTGGTCCGAGAGGTTGAAGCGACCGGCAGCAAGTTATTCGCAAGCCACGGGCGGCTAAGCCCAGCGGTTCTCTGGCATGTACTAACGCGGTCGCACCTGATGCTGATGCAACAGAACGCCACCATTGAGCGCTTTCTGGACAGCTGCACCCAAGACCCCAAACTACGTGCGGTGCTGCTCGGCCAGCACGGCGACTACGGCGTGCCGCCCAGCGAGGCCAGCGCCGTACTGCACACCGGCCTGTTCGCCCACCTATCCAATGCCCCAGCCTATCCCCGTGGCGGAGGGCAGGTGATCTCGGACCGACTTGCAGAGGCTACCGAAGCCAACGGAGGCTCTATCGTCCTGCGCCGCGGGGTACAGAAGATTCTGGTGGAAGGCGGGCGAGCAGTCGGCGTCCGCCTCGAGGGGCACAAAGGCGAGGCCCCAGATGTGCGCGCATCCGTGGTCCTCTCTGGCGCCGACATTAAGCAGACGTATCTGCAGTTGCTTGAGCCTGACCACCTGCCAAGCGCTCAGCTCCGACAGGCTGAGAACTGGCAAATGGCAGGGGCGATCTTCATGACCTGCGTGGCGGTGAACACCGACATGCGTGCCAAGGGTATGCGCGCGGCCAACTACTGGGAGATGGACGGCTACGACCTGGATGCCTTCTACAAGAGCGAGAGGGTGACCGACTACCCGCGCGCGCATGGCAGCTACATTACCAGCTCCTCATTAAAGGACCCGGAGACTCCCTGGCACGCTCCAGAGGGAGTAACCGCCATCGAGATCATGACCCTGGTCCACGGCGAGGCCTCGGCCTGGGGGATCCAGCATGACGACATCGCCAGCGGCCGCTACAGCAAACACCCTGAGTATCTGCAGCGTAAGAAAGCCATCGAGACCGACATGGTCGATCGGCTTGAGCGGCAATTTCCGGGCACCCGGGAGCACATCGAATTCTGCGAGTCCGCCAGCCCGATGACTCACTTCCGCTACACCCGGGCCGCAGAAGGAACCGGCTATGGCATTGCTGCGACACCCGCTCAATTCTTCACGAAGCGCCCCGATGAGCGCAGCCCGATCAAGGGACTCTACCTATGCGGGGCATCGACCCGCAGCGGACACGGCATTGTTGGCGCGCTGCAGTCAGGCTGGCTGGCCGCGCGCAGTATCGCGCGCGAGCTGGGCAAGCCGATCCGCTGAGGGTTCCGCCTTACCGCCCTTGAGTGAGGCCCAGCAGGTCCTTGAAGTAGCGGCGCTCAAAGTAACCGCTCAGCCACTCCTCATAGCGCAGCTGCTGTTCTGAGTTCTGCGTCCCCGGATCAGCACAAAGCCGAAGCCCGTCATCGACAAAGGCGGGCTCTTCGGGCTGGTGAATGTGGACTCCAAAGTTGGTGGGCGCTTGAATACTGTCCTCCCTCATCATGCCCCCGACGACCAGATAGTCGACTGCAAAACCGGGCTGATGATGGGCGCCCTGAGCGGTGAGCAGAGCTCGACCCTGCTCATCCAGCCGAGCCCAGGAGGCCCGAACCAAAAAGTCATGAAAGCCCAGCGGGCTCACGCAACGTGGATACGAACCCAGCGGTGCAGGATCCTCATCTCGCGCGTCACAGTGCCCTGCAGGCCGAAGCTTCGCGGCGCTGGGATAGCGCTGATTGCTCGGCCCGGCAGCAGCCAACAGCAGCTCACCGACTGTGCAGATTCGCCTGCCCAGCGGAGCCAACTGCCGCTCCAGCTCGGCGATCAGGGCAAGGTCAAGCCCATCTCTGGGCCAGGCAGCGCCCCGCTGTCCGGGAAATGGGAAGCGATCCATGCAAAACGGCGTCAACTCGACCACGGCGCGCTGGACTACAAAGTCCGGCGACCAAGGACCGTAAGCCTCGAGATCCCACTCACCGAGCAAGAAGCTACCGCCATCCACATAGAGCATGCCCGGCGGACAGAGAGGCTCTCGCTCCCGACTCCAGGAGAGCTGCTCAGGCCCCATCTCATAGCCCTCCCGCATCCAACTGGCCAGATCCGGGTGATGCTCAAGGAGCTGCTCAAAGCGCTGCCGGTGCGGCGGAGGAAGCAGCAGCCGATAGGCGTAGCCGAGGCCCCGCGCAAACTCTGCCACATCCATCAGGGCAAAATCGACTCCCTCACCCTCGCCGAGATAGCGGTCAACCAGGGCCTCGTGGGGCATCGCGCGGACCTCGGCCGGGCTGTGCCACTGCCAATAGGAGTTGTTCCAATGCAGCTCACGGATAAACCGCATCCCGAGGCTAAAATCACGACTCGCACCGCCCAGACGAGTTGCACTGCGCGGCGGGCCGAAGTCATCATCCTCAAGAGCAAAATAAAGCCGTGTGCCGTCGTAGCGGAGCCCAACATCAAGCTGGTTGGGTTCAATCAGTGCTGCATGGCTGGGTACCTGGGCCGCCATCAGCAGCGCCGGTAGGATCAATCTCAACAGGGGTCGTCGGCCCAGACTCCAGGCGGCTACCAGGGCGAAGCTGACCGGATACAACAGGATCAAATAGCGAGTCTCGCTGAACTCTTCTGGGACTGCACCAATCACCACCCAGCCAAACAGCATGAAGCCCGCCAGAAAAGAGACGACCGGATTTTCGGCCGGCCCCGAGCCCTGCCCGCGCAGCCAAGCCAGGAGCCCCTCAGCGAGCAACAACACGGCACATAACAGGCCCAGCCACAGGGGGCCCTCCTGAATCAGGGCCCAGGAGCTGAAGCGGTCGCCAGGCAACATTCCGGAGCCAAGCACCTCGCCCGCAGCAACTGAACCCTGAGCAATGGCGGCAAAGTCATTGTTGGCGAAGAACGCTGGCTCAAGGCCCATTGCCTGAAGAGTTGGCAGTTGCACCAGCGCCCAGAACCCGAGCAGAAAGCTGGCCACGCCGATCGACCCCATTCCCAGTCCCAGGCAAAGGGCATACAAGCGGCCTCGCTCACGCCAACACTTTGAAACCGCCAACATCGCCAGCCACAGCCCGACAAAAGCTGAGGGGAGCACCAGGATCCCGTGGCCGACGCTGAGCACAGCGCCACCTAAACCGACACAGAGCGACTGCACCAACGCTAAACCAGGTGTCGCCGGTCGCGACAACCACGGCGTCAGCAACAAAAACACCACCGCAACGATCAAGACGACCAGTTCATGGCTGCCCCAGAAAATCAACGTGACTTTCAGGAAGATCGGCGGTGCCAGCAGAAACAGCAGGGCGAAGCGGCGGCTCGCCGATCGACCAAGGCCAGCGCGCAGCAAAAACGCCAACCAGAACACCAGAGCAGCGCTCGAAATGGCCAACGACAGCATCCGCATGGTGAAGCTGCCGAGGGGCGCCCCCAGCTGCTGAGTAACGAAATGGACCAATCCACCTGCAACGACCAGGGTCGGAGTAATGCTCGGGCCATGCGGCGGCGCAGTGCAGGCGGCAAAAAACTCAGCACGACTCGAAGGGTCAAGCAAGACCGTCACCAGGGACCGATCCAGAAAAGGCCCGACCGCTCGCATCGGGGTGTACTCACCAGCATCCAGATGGAACATCAGGTGGCCGCTGCCGAGCGCTATCACCAGACGCTCCACCACGTAGAGCAAGACCACAGTCAACAGCAACCAAGGCACCCGATCGGCAAAGCTGCGCACCGCTCCAGTGGGGCGAGTCTCCTCGGTAGCTTCAGTCACTGCAAGGGCCCTCAGGCCCATCGCCATCGCTGCCTGGGCACAACTCCTCTGCCGGCCCCAGGACGGCCCGCGCCGGCGCAAAGACCACCAGAAAGCGAGCAGGCCCTTCAACCACCTCAACCCCGTGTGCGGTCCCAGGCGGGAAATAGCACAGGTCTCCAGGACCCAGTTCTGCGCTAAATCCGGGAGCGCTCACCCTGAGGCAGCCCGCTAGGACGAAGAAGGACTCACTGTTTTGTACATAATGCAGTTCGACCTCTGCACCCGGCTCAGCATCAATAAGGACCAGATTCTGCTGATGGCTGACATCGGCTCCCAGCAGCCGACGCTCCCAAAGCCCGGCTCGCCGAGTAGCATTCACCTGCATGTGGGACGACCGGCGCACCGTCGGCAGCGGTGAATCAGGCACGAACCTTGCTCCGCTGCCAGCGCCCAAACCACAACAGAACGAGCAGCAGCAAAAGCCTGGGCTCAGCTTCAACTACTGCACTCTGACTGCAACCACAGCCAAGCGGGCCTGTAGCCTCCGCAGCGGTCTTGCCAACCACTGTCGAACCCTCGCCAGCGACGCTGCGATCGGCGGCAGTGCACTGCGCTGGGCCCTTAGGGCGCAAGGCCCAGAGTTCCCCAGAGAGATGGGCGAGGAAATACAGGCTACCGTCCGGGGCAGTAAGAAAGTGAACTGGGCCACCAGCGTCTTCAACGACCAGCTGACGAGTACCCACCAGGGTCTTGCGATCGGTAGCAACGGCCATCATCCAAACACGGTTCTTGGTGAAGTCACCAAACCAGTAGCTGCCCCGAAAAGGTACCGGCCAGGAACAGTGCTGGGTGAAAACCCCGCCGACCACCGCGCCCTGGCCGTCTGCTGGCTCTTCAAAGTGGCTGTAGGCGAAGGCTGGCTCGACGCAGTCTCCCGAGCTGGGTGTCCAGCGACTACAGCTGTAATTAGAACCTCCGCGAATCCCCTCTCTCCAAGGCCAGCCGTGATGCTGTGCAGGGCCGGTAGAGACCGTGATCTCCTCCCAGGTCACCTCTCCCACATCGCCAATCCACAGATAGCCGCTCTGCTCATCGAAGCTGAATCGCCAGGGATTGCGAAATCCCCAATTGTAGATCTCGGTCCGCGGAGCGGCCGTTTCATCAAGTTCAGGTCGGGTTCGAACATCCTCGCAGGCATCCCCATCAGGACAGCGAAGCACTTGCTGCAGCCCAACCAGAGGATTATCGGCCGGGACTCTGCCATCTCGATCAATGCGAGAGATCTTTCCCTCCAATCGAGTCAGGCAGGTCCCCAGGTAGTTCTCACCGTCTCCAGGCGGCCTAGAGCGAGAGCAGCCGGAGTCCCCGGTACCAAAATACAAATAACCGTCCGGCCCAAAGGCGATCCCGCCGCCATTATGGTCCCGATCCGCGGCCAGTCCGGTAACCAGATCGGTAACCGAGCTCAAGGTCTTTCCCGCGACATCGAGAACCGCATAGCCGACCCGCTGCTGGCGATCGATGGAGTACTGCAAATACAGGCGTCCGCTGTCCTTGAAGAGCGGGTCAACCGCCAGTCCCAGCAGACCACGCTCACCGTCCATCTCAACCTCGATGGTTCCCACCGGCTGGGGGCGCTGCGCGCCGTCCCAGAGCAGCACTCCACCTCCCAGCTGAAAGATCACCAATTGTCCATCGGGCAGAAAGGCAGCAGCCGATGGCGAGTCAAGACCGCTGATCAGTCGCTCCAACTCCAGACTTCCTTGCAGTTGGGCATCAAGCTGAACAGCACTGCTCTCTTGCACCGAAGACAGCAGCCCCAGAGCGACAACGAACGGAGCAAGAAGAGACCGATAGCCTCGCATGCCCATTTATATCAGCCCTGTCGGAGCTATACTGTTAAGTAGGAATGGATAAGCGATCAAATTTGAGCCTTGACCCGCAGCTCGGCTGCCCGACTCCAGAAGGTCGGGACAACGAGTACCCGGCCAGGGCCCCTGAAGGCAGCTCAGGTGCGCGCCTCAAGGAGGCACAGGAGCGTGCCTGGGCCGGACAGATCGTCGCTATGCCACGGCGCAAGACCAGCGTTCTGCGACCGCAGACAGAGCAAGCCAAAACAGTAGAGCCTGCCAAACAGACAGAGGTGTTCCGCCCCAAGGGCTATGACTACCTGGGGATCCTCCATGAGCGTATGGAAGGCGACATGAGTCGCATCTTCAACGGCGAGATGCTGTACCCAAGACAGCTCGAATTCCACCTTGCTTCGGACGGTAAGCAACCCTGTAATTTCCACTGCGGTCACTGTCAGGGCTCAATGGGCGACCAAAGCCTCGACCTCGACACCAACAAGGTGCTGAACCTCATTGATCTGATCGCAGGTCGAACCGAATACGTGATCTTCGGTGGGCAGTACACCGAGCCAACCCTCGACCACCAACTTCTGGATTGCCTTACTCGAGTCAAGAAATACGGCAGCAACTTCGGCCTGACGACCAACGGCTCGCTGCTGAAACGACTTGAGGAAAGCAGGGGATTTCTCAGTGGCCTCTGCGAGATCGCGGAGGACGGAGATTACCTAACTCTGAGTCTCGATGCAGGCCTGCCTGAGAGCCATCGGCGGAGCAAGAACACCCAGGAATACTGGTTCGACGAAATCATCGAAGGCTTAAGGCTGCTGTGCTCGATCAAAGCCCGTACCGGTAGTCCGCTCACCATTCGGGTCTGCTATCTGTTGAACCGCTGGAACATGAGCGAGGCTGAGATCAGCAACATCGTCAAAATCGCTCGGGGTCTGCCGCTCGCCTCGCTGCGGTTCTCGGTCCCCTACGCCATTTATGGACATAAATTCTCCCGCGTACGCCGCTACCGGGACCGTTGGGAGTTGCCGACCAGTAGCGAAGCCCAACAGCTGCTGGAGCCTTATGTCAGCCAAGATCAGAGCGAGCTGCCGTACATCTTCTACTTTGGCCCCGAGCACCAGAACGTAGACCGCATGAATTTTAACCAATGCGTTCATGGTTACTATCAGATCACCGTGGCTGCGGACGGCTATGTCTATCGCTGCTCCAGCATCGCCCAGCCACTGTTCTCCTGGGGCCGTCTGGGCCCCATTCCTGAAACGAGGGAGGAGCTGGAGACCATGATCCTCCGCAATCAGGACCGCAGCTTCGACTGCAGCATCTGCTTTGAACACGGCGCCCGCTGCAACCGCGTCGCCCTTGAGACCAACACCTGGTACGACAGTGTCTACGGCGGAGATAGCGCACCCTAAGCCAGCAGCGTCACGCAAAGTCGGCCTTATCGGCTTCGGCTATTGGGGGCAGAAGCTCGCTCGGGCCATCGCAGACAGCAGTGCCTTTCAGCTCAAGAAAGTTCACGTGCGACACCCCGAGCTGCTCAGCCAGAGCGAGCGAGCGAGCCTGGGAGATGTGCCGGTCACCTCCCGCCGCGAAGAGCTTCTGGGCGACCCAGAACTCGAAGCGCTGGTCATCGCCAGTCCCATCAGCACTCACTATCGGCTCTGTAAAGAGGCGCTCGAGTCCTGCAAGCACATCCTGGTCGAAAAGCCTCTGACCCTGTCAGGAAAACATGCAACAGAGCTCGCCAGGGAAGCGCGAGCCAGAGGCCTCACACTACAGACCGACTACACCTGGACCTTCTCGCCAGGACTTGAGCACGCACAACAGCAGCTCAACCAACAGCGAATCGGCAAGCTGCTGAGTGTCCAGCTCCGCTTTCAACAGCTGGGGCGCTTCCGCAGCCACGGGGTAGGGCCCCTGCTCATCGTCCACATGCTCGCTATTGCGGCGATGTTCGTTGACCTGCAACGCATCCAATGGCGGCGGGAAGACCGCAATCATCGCGGTGATCTGATCACCGCGACCCGCTTGACCGGTGCCAGCGATGATGGGGTAGAGCTGGTCCTGGAGGCCTCGCTGGAAAACCCCGATAAGCAGCGCCAGCTGCAGCTGATAGGCAGCCTGGGAAGGCTGGATTTTGACCCTCTCAGCAGTAGCTCCACGGTCTCCATCCGGCGCCCCCGAGGGAGCAGTCCTCAGGACTTGAAGGAAGTCACCGAAAGCCCCTTCTACAGCGAAGAGTCCAACAATCTCGGTCGAGCAATCGACGCTTTCGCTGCCACTCTGGCAGGTGAGCGCACCGACAACCTGGAGCTTTCGGTCACGATAAGCTGCTTGCTGGAGCGTCTCTTTTCGGCGGGACAGGAGGGCTGAAGCATGTGTGGCATCACCGGCTTCGTTGGCCAGGGACAACGCCGCGATCTGCTCGCCATGACCGGGGCTCTGAGCCACCGCGGCCCTGACCAAGAAGGCTACTACCTGGACTCAGAACTGCCGGTCTTCCTCGGCAGCCGACGGCTGGTCATCCGAGATACCGAAGGTGGGGTCCAACCGCTGGCTAGCGAAGACGAGCAGACCTGGCTCATCTTTAACGGCGAGATCTACAACGCTGCTGAGCTGCGAGAGCAACTCCAGCAATGCGGCCACCGCTTCCGCAGCCAGGCCTCAGACAGCGAGGTTGTCCTCCACGCCTATCGGCAGTGGGGCGTCGATCTGTTCGCACACCTAAACGGCATGTGGGCGCTGGCGCTGCTGGACCGAAAGCGTGGTCAGCTTTTGCTGAGCCGAGACCCCTTTGGCCAAAAGCCACTCTATGTCACCCGACAGGGAAGCCTGTTTGCCTTCGCCTCAGAGCCTGGTGCCCTTACCCAGCACCGTGGGCTGGACCTGAAGCTATCTGAACTCGGCCTTCGCAAGTACTGTGCTCACGGCTACTTTCCCGGCGAACACAGTCTCTATCACGGCGTGCGCAAGCTCCCCCCGGGCCACTGGCTGCGACTCAACCTGAATGATCTAGAGAGCCAACAACACTGCTACTGGCGTTATCGCATCGAGCCGCAAGGCGACTGCAGCGAAACAGCAGCTGAGCACTGGGCGCAACAGCTTAGAGAGCGACTGCTAAACAGCGTTCGGCGGCGGCTGGTAAGCGACGCGCCGGTAGGCTTCTTCCTCAGTGGAGGTCTGGACTCCAGCGCGATCATTGCCTGTGCAGCGGCAGCCGGGACACGGCCGCTCCGCAGCTTCTCCATAGGCTTCTCAGAATCAAGCTTCGATGAGAGCGAGGAGGCGCTGCGGGCCGCCCATGCAGTGGGTAGTACCCACCGCGTTAAAGTGTTCAGCAAGGAGCTGGTCGAGGAGCTGGTCGACGAAATATTCAAGCGCCTCGATGAGCCCCTCAGCGATAGCTCTATGCTGTCGTTCTATCTGCTCTGCAGAGAAGCTCGGCGCGATGTGAAGGTCGCCCTCGGCGGGGACGCTGGCGACGAGTTACTGGCCGGATATGCGCCGTTCCACGCCTTGCGCTTCGCAGGGCTGGCCGAACAACTGCTGCCTCGACCCATCCACCGCGGCATCAGCGCCCTAATGAGCCGGATCCCTCCCAGTCACAGCAACATGAGCACCCGCTTCAAGATCGATCGGGCCATGCGCGGCCTGGGTCATGGAGCAGCACTGTGGAACCCCCTCTGGCTGGCGCCGGTCTCGCCGCCGGATCTGGAGGAACTGCTCGGCGAGCCCATCGATCTGGAAGAGCTGTACTCCGAAGCCATCGAGGCCTGGGATGGCTGCGAGTCGGATCATCCGGTCGACCGCAGCCTCGAGTTTTATGGCCGCGTCTTTCTTACGGACGACATCCTGGTGAAGGTCGACCGGCTCAGTATGCTGCACGGCCTGGAGGTCCGCAGCCCCTTCCTCGATCCCGAGCTGATCGACTGCATTCGGCGCATACCCCACGGCCTCAAGTTAAAGGGAAGTACCACCAAGTACATTCTCAAGCGGGCGGTAGCGCCGCTGCTACCCGCCGACATCATTCACCGCCGCAAGCTTGGCTTTAGCGCGCCACTGGGAAGCTGGCTCGCCCAGGGGGCCCTCCGCCCGGACCCTGACAACCTGCCCGGCTCATGGCGCTCAAAAGCTCTGCGCCAGCGCTTGCAGAGGCACCGCAGCGGTCACCAGGATCATCGCTTGTTGTTGTGGAACTTATTGGCGCTCAGCGAGGTGATGCGCCATCAGCCGAGCCGAACCATCTCAACGGTCCGACCAGCGGCAACAGTGCCCTGAGGTCACTACCCACCAGCACGGACAGCGCTCTCCAACCGTAGCGGGAACTCCCCCTGCTCCGTTCATGATGACGGACCGGCACCTCACATACTGAAAGCCCCGACAGAGCGGCCACCGCCAGCAGGACCCGCAAACGCCCGCACTCCAGATCGAGTTCGCGGAGACTGGCCACGCGGACCCCCTTGAGCCCAGAGAAATGGTCCTCAAAGCGAGTTCCGGCAAGCAAATTAACCACTGCGTTGTGCACCCGAGAACCGATCCGACGCCCGCGGGAATCAAGCCGCATTGCACGCGCTCCAGAGACCACATCGTGACCGCTCTGAAGACCCTCAACCAAGACCGCCAGATCCCTGGGATCATACTGAAGGTCAGCATCGATAATAATGAGCAGTTCCCCATTCACTCGCTGCAGGCCAGTGGCAAGGGCAGCCGCCTTACCCCGGCAGCGGTCATGCTGTAGGAGCAGCACTCGCTCGTCGGTCGCGGTCAGCTCCCGCACCAATGCAGCACTCCCGTCGCTGCTGCCATCATCAACAAACAACAGCTCAAAATGCAGCCCTAACAGACTTATGGACTCAACCAGAGCAGCGTAGAGAGGAGCGAGGTTTGCGACCTCGTTATGCACCGGCACCAACACCGTGAGGAAAACGTCGGAATCCTCACCAGTCATGGGACTGAGCTTCCGCGCACGCAAGCAACACACTCCAACCAGGAAAATCCCACTAATCGATCCTCAACTCTGGCCTGGACTCCCAGGAAGCCCGGCGAGGCGCCACAAAAAAGGTCACGGCGGCGACACCAAACACCACGATGGAGCTTGCGACACCAAAATGGAGCGGGACCCTGGCGGCCTCTTGGCCACTGGTCAGAAACTCTGCGACGTCCTCGCGAGCCACTACCCGGACCGCTCGCTGCAGCTGAATCTGCCCAATCCAATAACCAAGCCCTCCGGCCGCGGCCGGAAGGGCAGAAAGCAAGGCCATCAGCAGGCTCAAGAGCCGCGCAAGCTTGCCCTCTTTACCGAGCACTCGGGCTGCCACGGCCAGGGCCAGGGCGCCCAGAGCGGCCGGTCCCACCAGCAGATCTGCAAGGAGCACAAAGTACATGGAGTGCCCACCAATTCTGAACGCTTCCAGAACCGAATCCATGCCCCAAATCTCCCCTCTCGAGCAGGGAACTTAAGGAAGCTATCCTGCGTCGGTCACGATAGCGGCTATGCTGATCAGTGTCGCCGCTAATGGCGAGGCTGGGAGAACAGCATGGGCGCGGAAGAGTCGTCAAAGATTCTACAGCTCGGAAGCGTAGAGCCCGTCCGCAAGGTAGCTACTTCTCGCTACATTGACCCTGAGTTCCTTGAGTTGGAGAAGGAGCGGATCTTCCGGCGGGCCTGGCTGGTTGCCTGCCGCAGTTCCGATCTGGAACGCAGCGGTGCATATCGCTGCCTAAGCTACTTTGACGAATCGGTCGTCATCATCCGCGACCAGAATGGCGAGCTTCGGGCTTTTCATAACACCTGTCGCCATCGGGGCAGCAAGCTGCTCGAAGGCTGCGGTCGCGTCAAGGAAATCACCTGCCCGTATCACGGCTGGCGCTACGACCTAGATGGCAGCCTGAACGCGGTGCCAAAGGCCGAAGGATTCGAGCGGCTTGCAACCTCACGGATGAAGCTGCTGCCGGTCCGATGCGAAAGCTGGGGCGGCTTTATCTGGCTCAATCTGGACCCGAAAGCCCCCCCACTGGAGCAATCCCTGGGTGCGATCAAGGACGAGCTGGCTCCATATCGACTCGACGAGATGGAAGCCATCGAGCGCAAGACATTCCGACTTTCGGTGAACTGGAAGACCATGCTGGAGAACGTCACCGACTACTACCATGTCCCGGTAGTCCATGGCCGCTCAGTAGGTGTTCACGTAGATTCAGGGCCTGACCTGACCGGCTTTGGCGATCACACCCGTCAACGGCTGGACATTGCCGCCTATGAATTCCGTCGCTGGTTGGATGCGCGCTGCAGTCGAGGTGGGCCCTATAGCGATAAACAGCTCAGGGCGCTTCACAAGTACCTGATCTTCCCGAACCTGCTCATGAATGCGCTCCCGTACCACCTGACGGTGATGCAGGTGTTCCCGGTCAGCACCCAGCAATGCGACCTCCACTATGGCTTCTATAAAAGACGAGGAGCTCGTGGTCTTGAACGGCTCCGAGCCTACGGTACCTGGGTAGCCTCCCGCTACATCCTCCGCGAAGACTTCCAGATCATTCATCGCTTTCAGCAGGGGATCTCTACAGGACGGCTAAAGAATCAGCAGCTCCATGCAGAAGAAGCGGCAACCTCACACTTTCACGGTGCGATCGACCGCTGGCTGAGAGACTGAAGTTCAGCTCAGGACTGCGCGCTGCGCAGACCCAACAAAACCGCGACAGCTGGGATCAGGGTTACCGAGGCCAACAGGCAAAGGGGCAGCCCAAGAATCAAGCACATGGCCATCGACTCCATGCCCGGATGATTGGAGAACAACAGCACGGAGAAGCTCGCACAGGTGGTTGCGGTAGTCATAACAATGGCCCGCCCAACTGAGCAGGTTGCCTGGTCCGGGGCCAAGTCACGGTCCTCACGAAGCCGATGAACCACATGGATTCCGTCATCGACCCCTAGACCGACGAGGAGTGGCACAACCAACAGCAACATGCTGCTGAAGCCCACATCCAGCCAGCACATCAAGCCGAAAGTCACTGAAGAGCCGAAGCTCACGGGCAACAGGGCGAGCAGCATCCACCTCCAGCTGCGTTGATCCAGAGCCACTACCAATAGGACCAGAGCCATCACAGCCAGCATTACGTCCCGCCCCCAGGGAACATTCACGGCGGTCTCCGCCACACCGCCGAAGCCCACTACCTTGGGATCGACCTGCTCCGCGCGAAGCCGCTGCCGACGAAAGATTTCGGCATCAAGGCCCTTGAAATGGGTATAGGCGAGAGTAATGAACTCTCCGTCCGGGGCCATGGCCAAAGACTTGAGCTCAGGCGGCAGGTCAGCCGGACCCGGAGGACCGCGCTCGGCTGCCTGCAGCAAAACCTCAAGGGACTGACGTAGTCTCGGGGGCGCTGCGGCGGGCATCAACAGCGAGAGATCGGCCAGCTGCCGAGCTGTTCGGGCAATCTCAGGGCGCGCTGCCTGCAAGCGCAGCTGACGTTCTGCTGCATCCTCTCGAAGCAGCCCAGCAGCTCCCTCTACTCGCACAAAAATAGGATCCGATTCGAAGGCCCTGTGCAGCCGTTGCGCCTCGTGCAAAGTCGGACTGGTCACCGCCCACGGCGAGACATTCAGGTCAAACAACTCCTGAATACGCTCACCAACCGCTACCGCGGGAACATCCCGATTAAAGATCAGACTCAGGTCTGACTCCATTCGAAAGCGCTGTGCCCCAATCAAGCTAAGTACTACGAGCACAACCGCCACCGCGACAACCCAACGCGGTCGATGTACAGAGATACGACACAGGGACCGCAGCCCGGGAACTTCCAGCTGCCCTACTGACCGGCGCGCACCGCGCTGCTCAAGAAGCAGCCAGACCGCCGGCAAGAGCGTCAACATCAAAGCCATGCATGAAAGCAGACCAACTCCGGCCGAGAGCCCCAGATGACGGGCCATGGGATCAGGGAAGCAGGCGATGACCAAAAAGGCCCCCACCGTTGTTACCGCGCCAGCGGCAATCCCACGCCCCGCGCCGACCAGAGTGTTCTGAAGAGCTACACGGAGCTCCCGCCCCAAAGCGCGCTCCTCGCGCAGCCGCACCACCAGGTGCAGGGCGTAATCCACCCCAAGGCCGAACACAAACATGCCGAAGAAAGCCTCACCAATGGTGACCTGACCGAAGACCAGGCTCACAGCCCCTAAAGCAATGCCCACCGACAACAGCATCGGAACAGCGATAAGAAACAACCGAACCGGATGGGGCTCGACCATCAGCAGCAACAGGAGCACAACCAGCAGGCTAAGCGGGGTGAGCCGCGTTATTGCCCGGAAGGTGCCCTCCTGATCCTGGGTTGCCACCGCAGGCACTCCGCCCAGATGAGCAATCACCCCATACTCTTCAGCTGCATCCTCAATGATCGCCTCAACCTGGCGAAACAAAGTGGTTCCCGCTGAGATGGAGGCCATGTCCTCAGATAGCGGGTCCCGCATGAGCTCCAGCATCACGAGCCGGACCCCGCTACGGGCAAAAGGGCTCTCTGTATCAAGCTCTGAAAAGCCTTGTTTTAGAAGCTCAGAGTCACTGCTGGTGGCAGCGCCGGCGGCTACCCGCAGCCAGGCGTCAAACAGCTCTCCTTCTACCAGGTACGGGGCCTGAGCCTGTAACCAATCTCGAGGGGGCTCAACCTGAACCGAGTCAACCAGATCCGGGCGCTCAGCAAACACCTCGGCGAGGTGACGGGCAGCAGGTAATAGTGCTTCATCGGGCCCCTCGAGCAAGACTGATAAGCGAGACGAAAAACCCAACCGCTCGTTGAGAGCAAAGTAACGACTCACAAGCGGCAGCGAGTCATTCATCAACGACATAAAGCTCAAGTTGACCGGTACATTGACCGCCGGCAGCGACAAGGTCAGAGACATCCCAACAGCCAACAGGACCACGGCCAGTGGTCTGGCAATCACCTGCTCTGAGATGTACCGAAGCAGCCTTTTCATGGCAGTAGAGTTATATCAAGCTCGCTCGCTACCGACATCGGCTCCAGCCACCCAGCCACCGCAACACCGCCTTCCTGCCTGCGAAACGCTTTCCTCTGCTGTAGGATATGGCCCCTCATCCTCGATGCTTGAGCTCAGCATCCAAGGGAGAATCAATGCGTCTGGCCATGGTCCCTGCCTTACTCCTTGCCGGCTGTCTGCTGCTGAGCTGTGCTCACAATGAAGCCGGGGCAGGCAAGAATGCAGTCGAGCCTGGACTTGGAGAGGCAACCATCCTGCTCAACAAGAAGGTGACGGTAGTACGCTGGAGTGATGGCGACAGCTTCAAGTTCAAGTCGGGACGCTTCAAGGGGAGCGGGGTTCGCCTGATGGGCTACAACAGCCTTGAGGCCTATGGCCCGGTCCATCGCTGGGGAGGATGGACAGCCCAAGAGCTGTACGCCATCTCGAGCGCCACCAAAGACATCGCATCAGCCACCCAGTGGAACTGCATCACGGACGGCTCTAAAGACTCCTACAATCGAGTCCTTGTTGACTGTCCAGATGCTCGACAGGAGTTGCTTCGAGTGGGCCATGGCCATGTCTACGCCTTCGATCAGGACGCCGACCCCACCGATCTGGCGGTGCAGCGGCAGGCTCGCGAGCAGGGGCTTGGGATCTGGGCCAAAGGCACCCCTGAGCACATCATCACCAGCGTCCACTCAGCTGCAGAAGGGCGCGGCCGAAACCGCCTGGTCAGCACCAGAACAGGGAAGACCTGGCTGAGACCACACCAGGAGCACTACGAGGTCTGTCAGGAAATCTGCGAAGGTCCGGTAGCAAGCGGTAGCTGCATGGTCTACGTACCCTACAAAATGCGCTATAGCGACAAGCCTGACTGCCTCCGTTAGCCTCCTCGACTGCCCGCAATCCAGCACTGGGAGATCCCATGAAACCCTCTCCCCTTAGCCTCATTTATCGCCTCCTGCTCACCCTTGCCCTGCTCGGCCTTGGGGCCTGTGGAGGAAACATAGGCGACGATGACGACACCATCGCCAACGATGATGACTCTCTGGGCGACGACGACGATAGCTCAGCGGGCTACAGCTACGAGGGTCAGCAAGGTGGCCCCACTGGAGTCTTCTGCGGCACTCCAGACCCGGCGCCCCAGGATGGTGCGCTGTGCACAGTGAACTCAGGGCAGCAAGGAACTCTGCTGCGGGGCATCGTGCTCGGTGAAGAGTCGGTGTTCCTGGGCGGCGAGGTCTTGCTGGACAGCAGCGGGCAGATCAGCTGCGTAGGCTGCGACTGTAGTGGTGACCTTTCGCCAGGCGAAGCGACCACAATCTCCTGTCCCTATGGACTCATCTCTCCAGGACTCATCAACGCCCACGACCACATCAGCTTCATCCAGAACCACCCGATAGGTCACGGTGATGAGCGCTACGAACACCGCCACGACTGGCGAAAAGGCAACAATGGCCACACCAAAATCACCGTCTCGGGCGGGGCCAGCTGGGAGCAAAAGGCCTGGGGCGAGCTGCGCTTTGTCCTGGGTGGCGCCACATCAATCCTTGGCTCCGGTAGCTCTGACGGACTGCTCCGCAACCTCGACCGGGATCAGGAGGGCCTCAACCAAGACCAGGTGCACTACGAGACCTTCCCGCTGGGTGACAGCGGCGGCTCGACCCGCCAGAGCGGCTGCGACTACCCCAACATCGACTCCAGCAGCGTGCTGGATGCCGACGCCTATGCGCCCCACATCGCTGAAGGAATCGACTTGAGCGCGCGCAACGAGTTGGCCTGTCTGACCAGCAACGACAACGGCGGCCGCGACTTGGTTGAGGCCAACACAGCGATCATCCACGCCGTGGCCCTCACCGCGCCCGACGCAGCCCTGCTCGGCTACGAAGAGGCCAGCGTAATCTGGTCGCCCCGCTCCAACGTGGACCTCTACGGCAACACGGCGCCAGTGACCCTGCTCCACAGCGAAGGAGTTAACCTCGCGCTGGGCACGGACTGGACCCCATCGGGCTCCATGAACGTGCTCCGAGAGCTGGCCTGTGCCGATGCCCTCAATCAGGAGTACTACGGCGGCTGGTTTGGGGACTGGGAGCTTTGGGCAATGGCCACCTCTGGGGCCGCCCGGGCCGCCAAGGTCGACGACGCAACCGGCTCTCTGCAGAGTGGCCTCGCCGGCGACATCGCCATCTTCGACGGCCGGGAGCAACCTGAACGGCCCTTCCGAGCTATCCTCGATAGCGACCCAGGAGGGGTTCACCTGGTACTGCGCGGCGGCCAGGTTCTTTATGGCGACTCGGAGTTGGTGGCAGCCATTGGCCCGCAGGACTGCGAGGCAATCCCCGATGGGGTCTGCGGCGAGGCGCGCAGCGCCTGTCTGCAAACCGAGCTCGGTATAGGCTACGAAGCTCTGGCCCAGGCGAACAGCGATGCCTACGACCTGTTCTTCTGTGAGACCCCGGCGGACGAACCCTCCTGTGTCCCCTTCCGAACCGGTGAATACGAAGTCATCGACGTGGACGATGTCGATGGCGACGGGATCCCGGGCGTCGATGACAACTGCCCCAGCGTATTTAATCCCATTCGCCCCATGGACCTCGGTCTCCAGCGGGATCATGATGACGATGGTCTGGGCGATGTCTGCGACCTCTGCCCGCTGGGAGAGAGCGCTGACGGCTGCGTTGAATTCGACCCCGATGACCGCGACGCAGATGGCAGCATCGACAGCATCGACAACTGCCCTAGTGAACCGAACTTTCTTCAGGAAGACCTGGATGGAGACGGTATCGGTGACGCCTGCGATCCCTGCCCAGAGCGGGCCAATTCCGCTGGTGAAGGCTGCCCGGCCAATGTCTACGAGATCAAACAGGGCCTGCTGGACTCGGGCCTGGATGTGAGCCTGAGTCAGCTCCAGGTAACAGCTGTCAACGAGCATGGCTTCTTCGTGCAAGTACCCGCGGAGAACCATGACCCGACTCTGGCTGCTAACTACTCGGGACTGTGGTGCTACAGCCCAGCCAGTGACCAATTCACTCAACCAGAGGTGGGGGATCGCATTTCTCTCCAGGCAACCGTCAACCTGTGGTTTGGCCAGTGGCAGATTGCCGATGCGCGGGACCTGGTCGTGGATAGCTCTGGCCACACCGAGCCTGCGCCCATTGAAGCGAGCATCGCCGAGCTAAGCACTGACGGCAGTCTGGCCGAGGCTCTTGAAGGAGTCCTGGTGCGCAGCGACGTAGCCGCGGTCACCGCCCATAACCCCCCGGCTGGACCGGGCGACACTGACCCAACCGGTGAATTCCTGCTCGATGACAGCTTACGGGTCGGTGACTTCCTGTTCAGCGATACAAGCCTGCCACTGCTGGGTGATCGCTACCAGGTAACTGGAATCCTGCGCTTCGCCAACGAAGACTCCAAGCTTGAGCCACGCAATGCAGCAGATCTGCTGCTGGTGGAGAGTGGCCCGCCGGCCCTGACAGCACTGGAGCCGAGCGAGGTTTTTCTTTATGAGGGTAGCCTGCTGGCCACAACGCTGCCGCCCCTGGTGGTGGAGCTGGACCGGCCCGCTCCCACTGGTGGCACGGCAGTCGATCTGACCAGCGCAGACCCCACCAAGCTTGAGGTTCCCGCCACAGTGATCGTTCCAGAGGGCCAGACCAGCCAACAGCTCTCCCTCTCCGGGCTCGCCAGCAGCACGGGACCGGTCAGCCTTGAAGCCAGCTGGGACGGAACTACCCTCAGCGCATCTGTTCATGTCCTCGATCCCAATCAGATCCCGCAGCTTGAAGCCTTGGAGCCGCTGGCAGGATCGGTAGCTGTCGGCGACTCGGTCACTTACACGGTTCGACTGGACATCCCTGCCACCGTCGGCCATCAGGATGTGAACCTCACACTCAGCCCAGGCAACTATGCCAGCGGCCCCGCCCAGGTTCAGGTCGGGCTGGGAGAATTGGCCGCTGAGTTTGTCGTGGAGGGCGTCGCGGCGGGCAGTGAGCAGATCACCGCCACCCTCGGCGCATCACAGCTCGACACTAGCTTACTGGTCACCGACCAACCGGATATCGGGCTGGTACTCAGCGAGGTGTTCTACGACGCGCCCGGGGCGGACGATGGGCTGGAATGGATAGAGCTGTACAACGGCGGACTCACCAGCATTGATCTAGCCAACTGGAGCCTTGGCGCAGGGGGAACCAACTATCTGACCAGCACCTTGCAGCTGGTCGGCAACATGGCGCCAGGAGACTGCTTCGTGATCGGGGGCCCGACCAGCAACGCAGATAACGGCTCCCCCTCTTTCGATCAGAGCGTGACCTTCACCCCTAATCTTCAGAACTCCGGCAACGACGGTGACGGTGTCGCCCTGTTCAACCTCACCGAGAGTCTGATCGACACCACAAGCATCCCAATCGACAGCGTGATCTATGGACCGAACAACAACAACGGGCTCCTCGACAGCCAGGGTAACGTGGCAGCGGTAAGTGTCGGCGACGCTCCCTCAGGAAGCAGCCTGGAGCGAGGCAACACCGCCTGGAGCATCCAGAGCACCCCAAGCCCAGGAGACTGCACTCCCCTACTCAACTGAGCTCAGCTGAACACAACAAGACCACGGGCAATGCCGTCTTGCACGATGGCCTCAAACTCCTCGTCCGGAACATGGGGAACCAACATCTTGAGGCCCTTGAGGGTGCTCACGCCGTCAATGAGTACCAGGATCATCGGTGCTGCCGGCGAGAGCCCCTCCACCCCAATCAATGCAGACTGGCCCCCAGGCAGGATTGGTACGCGCTGCCACAGGTCCTCAAGACCTGCGACGGCAGCGGCCACCTGCTCGGGCTCACCGACCTCCTCAATCACCAACTCCTGATCATCCTCAGCCTCAATCACGATGTCGTGATCATCCTCTCCCTCTTCCTCGTCGATCTCGACCACAAAATCATCGACCTCGACATCTTGATCATTGATGGCAACCGTAGAAGCTTGCGTATCCAGGGGCGAGGTCTCTAAGGGCTCAGCAAGCTCCTCCCAGGGTGGGACAAAATTGTCATCCATGGTGGTCGAGGCCTGGTCATCAGATTCCCAGGGCGGAGCCGACTGCAGTGCATCATCAGCCTGTCCCTGCGACCTCGACGAAAAAGCTACCGGGGCCACTTCAGGGACCGTGCTGGCAGCAGCCATCTGCGCGGGTGTAATGGCTGCCATCTGGACCGGCTGAGAGGGCTGTTCTGAAGCTTCTCCAGGGGCCGGCAGCGAAGCTCCATGGCCAGCTGACACAGAACTCCCCGCACGGCCGGCGAGGCGCTCCTCAACCAACTGCTGGACCAGTGCTGCCACGGCGGCGCTGTCCAATGCCGAAGAGACCGGTCCGGCGGCTGCCTTCCCCGACTCAATCCCATCGGCTCCCGTACGCTCAGCAACCAGATCTTCCGCAGCAATTGCCGCCCGAAATCCGGTAATTTCGCCGCTCCCCTCCGACTCCCGCGGAGGACTGTACAAGCTGCGCCAATAGGCCGGGTCCTGATCACCACTCATGAAGGCCCCTCTCCCAGGCTCAGGCGAGCATCTCTCGCCAGCCTGTTCCACCGGTTGGCCGGATCTTATGGAATACTAGCAGCTTCCAGCGTTCAGCCGCTCAGCCAGAGCGAGCACAGCGGAGAGGCTTCAAATGGCCCTGTTTGGCGGAGCAGGCGGCAAACCCAGCCGTGCCAAGGCACTGGAACGGGTCACTAGTCGCAGCTGGTCAAGCCGCGAAGAGATGAACGAGGCTCTTCGCGACCTTAGTCAGGTTAAGGACCTCAAAGCCGACGAACTGATCGTGCTGATGACAAGCAGCGAAACCACGGTCCGGTTTTTTGCCGAGAAGGTCCTGCGAGACCGTCAAGATGCCCGCCTCCTGGAGCAGATCTTCGAACTCGCCAAGCAGCGCACGACCCGCTCCCAAAGCGTGATCTTCTACGCCGTAATCCGCAGTAATCCGCAGCTCGCGATCACCCACCTGGAGCGCCTGGTTCGAGAAGGTGACAAGGGGCTCGCACAAAGGGCCATGGAGGCGATCTCCTCGCTGCCTGCCGACCAGATCGGTAGAGAGTTTCTGAACTTCCTGGATCACAATCGGCCAGGGATTCGTTATCTGGCCATCACCAAAATTGGTGATAGCGATGAGCTGCTGTCCTTGCCGGCAATCCTCAGCAAGGTAGCTGACCTGGCCGACGATAAGGACGAGCGGATCCGCCTTGCTGTTCTCAATATTCTGGCTAGCAAACATCCGGCCGAAGCGGTCCGGGTCGCCCTCCTTCAGCTCAAGAGTCCCGAGCCGGCGGTGCAACAGCAGGCGGTAAGGGTATTGGGCGAAGCGATCGACCAGCTGGGCAGCTCTGAGTCCACCGAGGATCAATTGCTCTCGCTGCTCACCGACGGCAGTGAGGCAGTCCGCAGCGGCATCATCGAGGTAATGATTCGACGCGGCGATCAGGAACGCATCCTCCGCAAGCTACTGGTGTTCTGCAAGCACCTGATGGGTTGGATGCGAGACCGCACTCTGGTGTCGCTGCGCAACCACGCCGACATCATTACCGGCTCGGTGATCAAGCTTATGAGCGATGAGGACGAAGATGTTCGCTCCATGGCGCTCATGCTTGGCGCTACCCTTCAGTCTCGAGAATGCGTACCGCACATCATTCACCTGCTTGAAGAACAGGACTGGTGGCTGCGAATGATCGCAGCGGAAACCCTCGGCAAGATCGGCGACCCACGCGCCGTCGACCCACTGGTGAAGGCCCTCAACCAGGGGTCCTCCGCTATGGTCTGCTTAGAGGCGCTCGCCCGCATCGGCAGCAAGAGCGCGTGCAAGGGAGTCATCGGCTGCCTTTCTTCGCCCCAACCGGAGACCCGAGCCGAAGCGGTTCGCACCCTGGTCAAACTCCAGGACCCGCGGGTCATCCCAGCCCTTGAGGCCTGCGTTGAGCAAGACACCAGCGCGGCGGTCCGCGATCGCGCAGCTTATGCCATAGAGCAGCTGCTCGGTAATGCCCCAATCGATGACAGTGCGGCCATTCACCTAGGAGAAGAGGAGGTGGCTGAAATCGCTGAACTGGGGGAACTGGAGCAGTTACTGGTAGAGGTCCGTGATCGGCAAGCGTCGGATCTTCACCTCGTCGTCGACTCCCCGCCGGTGGCCCGAATCAACGGCAACCTGATCGAACTTGGCAAGGACAAGCTCACAGCGGAAGACACCCATCGGCTCATTCATGGCCTGCTCAAACCCATTCAACAGGAACTGCTGGAACGAAACACTCAGGTCGACTTCTGTCACGCTATTAGCGGCCGTGGACGCTACCGGTCCAACGTCTACGTCGAACGCAAGGGGTTGGCTGCGGCATTCCGCCTGATCCCACAGGTGGTGCCGACGCTCACGGACATCGGCTTGCCGACTCACCTCGCTGATCTGGTCAACTACCGACAGGGCCTGGTGCTGGTCGCCGGCCCATCAGGGTCGGGCAAGTCCACTACCCTGGCAGCTCTGGTGAATCTCTTCAACGAGCGCAAACGCTGCCATGTCCTGCTGCTCGAAGACCCCATTGAGTTCGTCCACCCCCCCAAAGAGTGCCTGATCAATCAACGCGAAGTTCGCCGCCACACCGACGACTTCGCAGCGGCCCTCCGCGGCGCGCTACGCCAGGACCCTGACGTCATCGTAGTTGGCGAAATGCGTGACCCTGAGACGGTCAAGTTGGCCATCGAAGCATCCGAGACCGGGCACCTGGTCATCGGCACCCTCAACACCAATTCGGCACCCAAGACCATTGACCGGGTCATTGACAACTTCCCTATCAAGGAGCAGGCGCAGGTGCGAATGATGCTGTCAGAGACCATCAAGATGGTGATCTGCCAGAGCTTGATGCCCACCGCCAGCGGCAAGGAAAGAGTCGCACTGTTTGAGGTCATGATGGGAACCATGGACATCCGCAACCTGATCAAAGACAACAAGACCTATCAGATTTATGGCCAGATGCAGGTGGGCAAGAGCCGCGGTCACCAGACCATCGATGTTGGACTGGAGCGACTGCTTGAGGCGCGTCGCATCAGTCCCGAACAGGCATGGCTGCGAGCTCAAGATAAGAACGTTTTTGAACACAAGGTCAGCCCCGAGTTTCTGGCCGGCCAGAGTCAGGCTGGCTAGAGGAGCAACCCGATGGCACTCGCCAACAAGGTCGACCGCTTTCTCACCCTGATGAACGACAGGGGGGCCTCTGATCTGCACCTGTCGGTGGGCCGGCCCCCAATGTTCCGGCTCCAGGGCGACGTTGAACCGGTTCGTTTTCGAGTGCTGAGTAACCAGGACTTTGTCGAGTTCATCAAACCCCTCATGAATACCGAGGACTGGCAGCGCTTCCGCGCCAAGGGCGACGCCGACTTCTCCTATGAAGTGGCAGGAGTTGCACGCTTTAGAGTCAACCTCTTCATGCAGGTGCGCGGCTACGGAGCGGTATTCCGGATCATCCCGACCCGCCTGATGAGCTTCGCCCAGCTGGGCCTGCCGAAGCAGGTAGAGCGCTTCTGCTATCTGCGTAGAGGCTTAATTTTAGTGACCGGGCCAACGGGCTCGGGTAAGTCGACCACGCTCTCCTCGATCATCGACAAAATGAACACAGAGCAAGAGCTCCACATCATCACCATCGAAGACCCGGTCGAGTTCGTGCACCCCAATAAGAAGTCCATCATCAGCCAGCGTGAGATCCACACTCACGCCATCAGCTTTGCCTCTGCTGTGCAGGCCGCAGTCCGAGAAGACCCCGACGTGGTTCTGGTTGGTGAGATGCGCGACCTTGAGACGATCCGAACCGCTCTTAACGCAGCCGAATCAGGCTTCACGGTGTTCGGCACGCTCCACACCAACAACGCCGCCAAGGCGGTCGACAGAATCATCAACGTGTTCCCCGAAGATGAGCAGGAGGGGGTAAGGGGGTCACTGGCGGAAAGTCTCAAAGGAGTCGTTGCCCAACAACTCTTGAAGCGCAAGGGTGGCGGCCGCGTGGCGGCCCTCGAGATCCTGTTCGCAACTTCAGGTCTGTCAAGCATGATCCGCGACGGAAAGACTGCCCAGATCACCTCCAGCATTCAGATGGGTAAGAGCATTGGCATGCAAGCTATGGACGACGCCCTATGGGCACTGGTTCAGGACCAGATTGTGAGCCCCGAGGCGGCCTACGAGAAGGTGGTCGACAAGAGCGCCTTCCGCGACCGACTTGAAGAGGCCGGCATCACCATCACCGATTAAAACTCGCTCGACAGCAGTTTGCTATTCGACGGCCAGGGCCCTGGCCCACTGCGCTGCTGCCACATGGTTGTTCTGCAACAGACTTCGCAGATCACTGGATAGTTGCTCACTATGGGCACCCAGCAGATCACGACACCAACGCTTAGCTAAGAGTCGCAAGCGCACCTCGCAGTCCGCTGCATTAGCGGGTTGAAGCCCGCTGAAGTCGGCCAACCGGAGCCGCGGATGACGCTCTGAACTACAAAGAAATCGATGCCGTCGCGCATCGGGCAGAGTCAAGCCGCCTCGATGTAGGGCGGCGATGACCGCCAGGCCCTGAGCGGCGAGACTGAGGTCGACTGCCAGGGGCCGTTCTTGGCCATCGAGAACCTGCTCTTCCATATTGGATAAGGCAGCGACCAGGAAGAACGGGACACCTCCCTCTGCACAGCCCTGAATGAGCGGCGTAGCAAGCCCAGGCAGGAGCACATCGGCAAGCGCCCGCCACTCCTGCTCGAATCTAGATTTCTCCTCAGGCACGCCTCGACGCAGCCAGACCCGGCACTGATGGTCAAGCCAGAAGCCAGGCTCCAGCCCACCTCGTCGTGCTTGGCCTGAAGGCCGGCCTGACGCCTTGTTGCTCCGCCTCGGCCAACCCAGGGCAATGCGGCCCAGGCGTTTTCCATCAAGGGCAGAGAGCAGCTCCAGTGCGTCCTGGCAATTCGGCTGAGCCGTCTTCAGCTGCTTGAGCTGCCAACGCGCACGCACATCTATCTGCTGCCGCAGCAGAACCCGCACCCTCGCCAGGGCGTAGTCGCGGTAGGCTGAACTGTCCTTAGGTAGCGACTCAAGCAGCGCAGCGGCGGCGCGCTCCGCATCATCAAGCTCCCCCACCAGTTCCAGACTTACCTTCAACAGTCGCAGACGAATTTCTTCAGGATAGGCCAATAGCTGAGCCTCCGGGGCCGCCAACAAGGTCACTACACCCTGACGCACCAACC
Source organism: Deltaproteobacteria bacterium UBA6601 (assembly GCA_002433485.1). Taxonomy (GTDB): domain Bacteria; phylum Myxococcota_A; class UBA796; order UBA9615; family UBA9615; genus UBA6601. Next base: position 38,770 of record DJIF01000150.1, on the reverse strand, counting down.
CGTCCCTCCCCGCTGTCGGTTGCCCGGCGATGACCACCTCCCAAGCGGCACTGAGCGCGCTAAAGCCAGGTGAAAGGGCTGCTGAAAGGCGCGGCAGAGCTTCGGCAAAGGAGCTACGAAAGCTGGGCGAGTGCAGCAAACCAAACAAGACCTGAGCCCGCTCATGATCTTCGATAAAGATCGCCGCTATCTGCTCCAACAGGCGACTCATTCGGGCCTCGCTCATGGCAGCGAAGTCCAACCGCCCAACGACCTTGGAAAATGCTCCTGCCGCCGCCCTTCGACTGGCAGGATCGCTAAGGGACTCAAGGAACAGCAATAAAATCCCCGGATCGGTGGAGAATCGCACGAGGCCGGCCAGCAAACGGCTGCGCGCTGCCCCTTCTCCCAGCCGCGCGCAAGCGGCTACCACCGCAGAATGGTCCACTTTACTCAGCAGATGCAGGCAACGACCTCGATGCTCAGGCTCACGAACCCCATTCAGCAACAGGTCCTCCGTAGCGTTGACCCTGAGCTTGAGCAGCTTGCGATGCTCGCGCAGAAAGCGCAGGTGCCGCTTCAACTCAACCACCTCCTGCGCGCTGAGCGGATGATCCGCAGGCAGCGAAGGGTCAAAGACCTGCGGTCCCAGACTCTGCGCAGCCGGCGTACTGGAACGTGACTTTCGACGACGACGACGACGGCGGCGACGCCCCGAGGGGGGGGGCTCGGTCACTGAAGGAGATGCCTGGCTACGCTGCGAATCCACGGCAAGGAAGTGTATCATCGGCGCGAAAGGCGGCCAGGATTCCATGAATACCGACAAGATGATCGAGCTGTGCAAAGCGCACACCATGTACACCTGGGCCCGCGGAGACGCGGTCTCACCGCTACCGGTCGAGCGGGCTGAAGGGGTCTACTTCTGGACTCCTGAGGGGAAGCGCTTCCTTGATTTCAACAGCCAGCTGATGTGCGTCAACATCGGGCACAGTCACCCACAGGTCTTAGAGGCGATGCACCGCGCCATCAACGACCAGCTACTCTATGTTTTTCCGGCTACAGCGACCCGTCCACGCGCGCTGCTTGGCGAGCGACTGGCGAAGCTGGTCCCCGGCGACATCAACAAGTTCTTCTTCACCCTTGGCGGGGCGGAAGCCAACGAGAACGCCATTCGAGCGGCTCGGCTCTATACCGGACGACAGAAGATTCTGGCTCGATACCGGAGCTACCACGGAGCCACGAACCTGTGTATGCAGCTGACCGGTGACCCCCGGCGTTGGGCCAATGAACCTGGAACCCCAGGGATCGTGCATGTCATGGACCCCCAGCCCTACAACTATTCCTTCGGTAAGACCGAGGCCGAGCAATGCGAAGAAAATCTACGCTACCTAGAGGAGGTGATCGGCTACGAGGGCGGCTCCAACATCGCCGCCATGATCATCGAATCGGTGACCGGCACCAACGGCATCCTGCCCCCACCGCGGGGTTACCTTAAGGGGCTGCGGGAGTTGCTGGACCGCCACGGCATCCTGCTCATCTGCGATGAGGTCATGGCTGGCTTCGGGCGGACCGGCAAGATGTTCGCCTTTGAGCACGGCAATATCGTGCCCGACATCGTGACCATGGCAAAAGGGCTGACCAGCGGCTACATGCCACTGGGTGCGGTCGGCCTGAGTGCCCCACTGGCAACACACTTTGAGGAGAACGTCTTCTGGGGTGGCCTGACCTACAACTCGCACGCACTGGCCTGCTCCACTGCCCTGGCAGTTCTCGATGTACTGGAGAACGAAGGCCTGGTAGAGCGAGCAGCGGCGATGGAGAGCGTCATCCGCGGCCACATGGACAGACTGGCATCACGTCACTCGAGCTTCAAGGAGGCGCGCTGCATTGGGATGTTCGGCATGATCGACCTGCAGAAGAACAGCGCCGGCGAGCCAGCTGCTCCCTACAACGGTAGTTCTGAGGCGATGCGAGAGCTGGGCGCATTCTTCCGCCAGGAAGGGCTATTTACCTTTGTTCGATGGGGGCACGTAATGTGCAACCCGCCGCTGACCATCACTGAAGAGCAGCTAGCCGAAGGCTTCGACATCATTGACCGCGGTCTCAGCCTGGTCGATCAGCACTTCGAAGACTGAACCTCAGGTCGGCTTCAAACTCCGTCCAGAGTCGGAACTACAGCGAGTGCAGGCTCGGCGTAGTCGACCTTGACCGCGCTCACCTCGACCTCTCGCAGGTGCTCCAGCACATGGCGATGATGGGGGTGTACCTGATAGGCGGCCATAGCTTCCTTAGAGTCAAAGCGGGTAACCAAAAGGATGTGGGCCGAGCGCGGCGAGGGACTGTCGTCAACGCCGATCTCAAGATAACGGATCTGCGGGATGCGTCCCTCCATGCCACTAAGGGCCCGGACCGTGCTGGGAATATCCTCAGGATCGGGGAGGGTGAACATAACGACATGAGTGTACATGGAAGCCTCAATCACCTTAGGGATACCGCTGTTGCTGAGCAGAGCGGACAAAGATAACACTGAACGACTGTGGCGAAAGCGCCAGCTTAGATCCTTCAGCAAGGTCCGAGCCAGCGAGACCCACCAGACACAGCAACCTGATCATTGCCGTAAGCGGAGGACTCGCACCGCCGTCGGCGCAATGAACTCGCCAATCAGCTGATGACCCAGGCGAGTAGGGTGACAGGTGTCATAGAACAGCTCATGCCCAGCTCCCTCTCGGCGGGGCTGGAAGATCTCGCCTTCCCACTGCCCTTGATCCGGACTCATTCCTCGATGCGAGCGAAGCGCCTGAGGCATGTCGACCACAGGCACACCGGTGCGAGCTGCGACCTGATAGGCGACCCTCCTGAGGGCCTGCTGAAAGCAGCCCGAGTGAAAGCTGTCATCCTGCTCGTTCGTAGGTCCACACATGTCATCGTTCTGCGCTTGCAGGACCAGCAGACTGTCGACCCCCTGTCGCCGCGCGTCACGCACCAGGCGCTCCATGTTGCTGCGCAGGTTCAACTCAGCGACACGACGCAGAAAGCTCGACTCTTCAAAGCTCAGCCCTTCGCTATCCAGCCAGCCGCCCTCAGCATCGACCCTCCCCAGAGCCCAGTCCGGGAGGAGGCTGGACAGCAGCCGAGCAACCCGCAAGCGCGCCAGCACGAAGCGTAATGCAACACCTCCAGCGCTGTAGGCTCGGAAGCCAGCGAGTCGATAGATGTCCGCCAGATCGTTGTTGCCGAAATAGAGGATAAGTAAGTCGGGGTCGAGCACATAGCTCTGCCGGGCATAGTGGACGATCTCATCGCTCAAAGCACCGCCAACACCGAGGTTGATCACCTCTACCTCGCCCGCGCCAAAGGAGCCGGCCAGCCGCCGCTCCAAGACCGAAGAGAAGGACTCCTCGTTCAGGTAGTGCGTACCATGTACTGAAGACTCACCGAGGGTAACGACCCGCAAGCTCCCAGCAGGCTTATCTCGACGGTGTACCAACTGGCGACTGTTGCCAGGCAGATTGACGACATAGGGTTCACCCTCCAGCACCCTCTCCGTGAGCAGTTGCGGCGGGGCACGGTTTGGATTGAAGGTGGGCCCCAGTTCCATAGCCGGCTGATAGGCGCAAGCAGCCAGTACCAGTTCAATGCTCAGCAGCAGCAACGGCGCAAGGCTCAGCGCTGCGAGCCGGAACCACAGCTGCTCCCATCTGCGGACGAGCCGGGCGGCCAGCAAGGGCAGCAAGAATGCCAGGATGACGGCCGCACTGACCAGCACCAAGGGTTCAACAGCACCCTCTCGGGCAATCGACAACAGCCATTCCCGATCGGCAAGCTGCTCCTCGAGAGCGACTACCGGATAGAGATGCACCCGATTCAGTCCGGGCTCCTGAAGGCGCGCTGCCTGAGCAGCCATCCCTGCAAAGGGCTGTTTCTCTAGACGCACCCGCAGTGCTTCCTTCAGTTCAGGACTGAGCAACTGCCGCTGGACAGCCACTTCCAGGGCGAGCCGAGCATCCTCCTCGCTGCCATCCCTAAGCATCACAGCCAGGTGCTGGGCCTCCAACCGTCGGAACAACTGAAAGGCCTTATCGCCACTGTCGGTCTGCAGAGGGGTCAGACCATGATCACCGGCCAGCAGTTCTTCCAGCCAAACCCGCGCGGTCTGCTCAGCGGCGCGGCGCTGCGAGGGCTGTAGCACCGAAAGTTCGTCCTCCTCTCCCACCCCAAGCGGCTCGAGCCAATCAAAATCAAGCCGCTGGCGAGAGGCCAAAGCCACAAAGCTCAAGTCCATTTCGACCAACAGCTCCCTGAGTTCTGCCTTGGAGAAAGACTGCAGGCCACGCAGCAGACGCTCGAAGATGTCAGGATCAAAGGTCGAACGGGACATCTTCGAGTTGAGGAAGGCCTCAAACATCAAGGGAATCAGCTGAGGATCGCGCCGCGCCACAGCAATACGAGCGCCATCAATCTGAGCCAGAGACTCTGCACCGATCTCAAACAAGGGCGCCAGATGCCGGGCATTGAGCGCCAGAGACGGATCAGAAAAGCGTTCTACCCAGCGAGTCCGATTCTCCGGCCGCAGTTGTCCTGTCCGCAGCAGCCTCAAGCCCTCCAGCAATTCAGAATTGAGCTGACCAGGCTCCGCTTCATCTGCAGCGTCGTCGGCCGTCGTTGAGAGCCCTAAAGAGTCCAGCCCAGTCTCGTCCAGCGGCTGGGCAAACGAAGTTCCGAACAGGACCGGCAGCACCATGGCCACCAACACAACCGCAAGAGCGGAGCCGATGAAGAGGAGGCTACGGGTAGAGAAGGAGCGCACGAGGCCAGCAAGCCTTCGCGAAGAGAGCCGCAGCAGCGCTAGCTTTCGCTCGACTCCCCTGGAGACACCAGCCCCAGGAGCGAGAGTTTTTCTCGCAGCAACGCGGGAGTGAAGGGCTTCATCAGGTACTCGTCGGCGCCAGCCTCAAGGGCTCTGGCGATCTGATGAATGGCCGACTCGGTTGTCACCATCATCAAGCGCAGGTCACTGTAGTCAGGCTGGGAACGAACCGCTTGGAGAAACTCAAAGCCATTCATCACCGGCATATCCCAGTCAATCAGTGCGACCTTGACCTCACCGACCTCCTTGAGCTTGGTCAATGCCTGGGCACCATCGCCAGCCTGATGAACTTCAAAACCCATCTCACTGAGCATCCTGCCCAGAATTGAGCGGGTCGCCTTGGAGTCATCAATTACGAGGGCTTTGGGCATCTGTTGGAATCTTCCTCTGATCGAACTAGAAGTGCGTTAGAGAAGTCTAGCTTACCTCGCGCAGGGAAACAGAACACATGCCTACATGATCCGAGGCCGAGAGCCAAGGAAGGGCCCGAGTAAAGGGCTTAGAAGCGCGCAAACATGCGCTCCGTGTCGATAAGCAATAAGAGCGATTCATCTAACTTACTGACTGCGTCCAGCAGATCGCGAATCTCCGGAAGCACATGCTCTGGCAGTGACTCAAGGGAAGCCTCCGGCGGGCTGAGCACCTCACCCACTCCATCGACCATCATGCTCACGGTCCCCTTAGGCGTCTTGAGGACCAGGTGGGCTGGATGCTCCGAATCAAGTCGGTCGGTCAGAGCCATCAACCTGCGGCCCTCGACCACCGTCACGATCTGTCCGCGCAGGCTGGTGACGCCAGCGACAATCGGGGGAGCTAGAGGTACCCGCGTAACCTCTGCGCGGCGCAGCACCTCCTGCACACAGTTCACATCCACTCCAAAGAGATGCTCTGCAAGGGTAAAGGTGCAATATGTGGAAGGCCTCACAGGCTCTGACTCCGATAGGAAGACTCGGTCAGGTCAAGACCCAAATCACGGGCCCTGGACAGCAACAGATCAACGTCGAGGATCTCGACAATGGCCTCATTGATGACCACCGTCCCATGAACCCCGACGCGGGTCGCCCCTGCAATGCTCGAGCTAGGCACCTGAACAATGTCGAGCACCCGCTCGGTCACAAGTCCTATCTCATGATCTCCTGAGGTACAGATCACCGCCTGAACCCCAACCTGCTCAGATCCAGACTCCTCGGTCTCTCGGGCCGCGCCGCGGCGTTCCTCAAGCAAATCCGAAATGCTGATCAGGGGCAGCACCCCGCCACGATACTTCACCACCGCACCGGGCCCTGTGCGCTGCACATCGGCGCGATTGAACTCCTCAAGACGCTCCAAGCGCGCCAACGGCAGGGCCATCCGCCCTGCATCAGTCCCCCGTAGCAGCAACATATCCTCACGAGTGTCGCTTTCAGCAGTCCGGCCCGGAACGTTAGCTGAGCCCCGCAAATCAGGACCGTCGGAGACCACCCCGGCGCGCTCGGCGAGACGCGCTACATCAAGAATCAACGCCACCTGGCCGCTACCTGTGATGGTGGCGCCAGCAAATACCCCGAGCGCCTCAAGGGTTGCCCCGAGAGGCTTAACCACAATCTCACCGGTGTTCTGAATCTCATCGACGACCAGGCCAATGTCCTGTTTCTCGGTGCGCAGGACCACGATGTTGAACTGGCTCTCTCCGGCCACTTCCTCGGCGCTGCGCATATCCAGCTCAAGCTCACGGTTAAGGAAGACAACCGGCAACAGGCGTCCGCGCAGTCGAAAAACAGGAGTGCCGTGGATAAATTCAATACCCTCGCCACCGCCACCGCCGCGCGTCCTCACCAACTCCAGCAAAGTGGTCTGAGGAATCGCATAAAGCTCCCCCTGGGCCCAGACAAACAGGGCCGGAACAATGGCCAGGGTCAAGGGAATGCGAAAACGCATGGTGGTGCCATTACCGGGGCGGTTCTGAAAGTCGATGGAACCACCGACCTTCTCGATGTTGGTCTTCACCACATCCATCCCGACGCCTCGGCCCGAGACCGCAGTGACCTTCTCGGCAGTGGAGAAGCCTGGCAGGAAGATCAGATTGGCAACCTCCCGGTCACCCATGAGCTCGGCAACATCAGCAGGCACCAGACCTCGCTCAACCGCCCGCTGCCGGACTCGAGCCACGTTCATGCCAGCACCATCATCCTCGACTTCAATGATCACCTGACCGCCCTGGTGGTAGGCCTTGAGCATGACCGTGCCCTGTTCGGGCTTCCCGGCCGCGACTCGATCGGCTGGCATCTCAATTCCGTGGTCCACTGCGTTGCGAATGACATGGGTCAGAGGATCGCGAACCGCTTGCAGGAGGCTGCGGTCCAGTTCTGTCTCAGCACCCACCATTTCAAGTTTGGCGTCCTTACCGAAGGCTCGCGTCAAATCACGAACCAGCCGCGGGAACTTCTTCCACACATCACCGATCGGCTGCATTCGAGTCTTCATCACCCCGGCTTGCAGCTCTGAAGTGATGTGACTGAGCTGCTGCACTGTGGTGTTGTAGCTGCGATTATCGTGGACCGAGCCGAACTCCAGGACCCGGTTTCGCGCCAGCACCAGTTCGCCCACCAGGTTCATGAGCTGATCAAGCAGCTTCACATCAACCCGCACGGTGCTCTCGGCGATCTGCGGTTCGGGGCTGGCACTACGTGGAGCAGCGGTGCGCTTGGGGGCTTGCGCTGCAGCGGTTGAGGTGGTGGAGGTCTGGGTGGCCCCAGCGGTGGCCTTAGCCGCAGCCAGCGCAGCAGGAGCCGGCTCATTACCGCTGCCGGCCTGCGACGAAGGGGCGGAGCCCTCCGCTTCTGCCAGGTCGTTCAGCCGATCCGCAAGGGTGCCATATTCGCCAAGCCCCTCACTACCAACCGACTCAATTGAGGCTAGGATCTCACGCTGGGCATCCGCCAACTCAAGCAAGGCCTGGATGTTCTCTTTGCTGGCAAACAGAGTGCCATCCCGCAACCGGCTGAGGAGATTCTCCCCGGCATGACTCAGCCACTCAAGCTTGGGAAACTCCAGAAAGCTGCAGGTACCTTTAATGGTGTGGATGGTCCGAAAGATCCGATCCAGGACCTCTCGATTAGCGGGAGCTGACTCCAGGACTACAAGGTCCTGATCAACCTGCTCCAGTCCTTCAAAGCTCTCGGCCAGGAACTCCTTGATGATCTCACCGAAGCCATCATCGTCGTCGTCATCAACGGCCGAAGCCACCTCATCGGTCGACTCTGCAGCAGCAGGCTGAGCAACCGGAGCGGGCTCCAGCTCACCACCCGGGCCGGTATCTCCTGCTCTTACAATGGACTCGGTAGCCCCGGCAACGGACTCGGCACCAACTTCCTCAGCGGCCGAAGCAGCGCCTTCCTGCGCTCCACCGGTAGGGAGCGTTTGACCCGCAGCAAGTGCGTTCAGGCGAGCCTCAAGATTGCTGTAATCACCGCAGCGGTCGTTGCCCTGGGTCTCGATGTGCTCGAGCATTCCGCGGATTACGTCACTGACCTCAAGCAGAGTACTGATCACCGTGGCATCAGCCACAATGGAGCCATCGCGCATTCTGCTCAACAAGGTCTCAGCCGAGTGGCTGAGGCTCTCAAGCAGGCTGAACTCCAGGAAGCTACAGGTCCCCTTGATGGTGTGAAGAGCACGAAACACGCGGGCCAGCACCTCGGCTGCAGCCGGGTCTGCTTCGAGCACTACCAGGTCATTGTCGATCTGGTCGAGTCCTTCGTAGCTCTCAGCTACGAACTCCTCGATGACCTCCTGGAGTCCGTCGTCGTCCTCTTCGCTCATTCCTCCACCAGACCTCTGCTCGGGCTCAGGCTGACCGTCTAGAATTCAAACTGGCTGACAATCCTCTGCAGCTCGTTCGCCATCTGGCTCAACTCAGCGGCAGAGTCCTCGGTGGAATCAGCACCGTGACGGGTGCTGTCCGCAGCGTCGGTAACCTTGCCAAGCAGGGCAGTAATGGACGCCGAGCGATGGGCGGCCTCAGTCACATTGCGGCCAATCTCCCGGGTCGTCATGCTCTGCTTCTCCACCGCATCAGCGATGCTGTTTTGAATGTCATTGACCTTGTCGATGACCTCACTGATCTGAGCGATTGCCGCCACAGAACTCTGAGTATCACTCTGGATCCGGTCAATGTTCTTCGCAATGTCCTCAGTGGCACTGGCGGTCTCTTCTGCCAGCTCTTTGACCTCATTAGCCACCACCGCAAAGCCCTTGCCGGCCTCACCGGCACGGGCCGCCTCAATGGTGGCGTTGAGAGCCAGTAGGTTGGTCTGCTGAGCAATGGAGGTAATCACCTTGATGACGTTGGAGATCTGAGTACTGCTCTCGCCAAGCTTGCGGACTGTCGCATTGGTTTCACGAGCCATGTCCACCGCAGTGGTCGCAACATCAGCTGCCTGATGAGCGCTATCGGCGATGCTGCGAATGCTGTCATTCATCTGCTGCGCGGAGTCCGCCACCGTATGAACCGAGTCGTTGACCATCTCCGCAGCGTCCTTAGCCTCGGCCACCTGGGTCGCCGTCGTCAGTGCACTTGAGCGCATCGCCTGAGAGATACGGCCAAGTTCAGTGGCATTCGCGGCCAGACGCTCTGAAGTCCCGCCCATGGTGGCAAAGGTGTTGCGCATCTTTTCCAGGGCAGCATTCAAGAAGCTCTCCATGTAGCCGATCTCATCCTTGCTGCCGATGTCCAGGCGAGCCCGCAGATCACCGTCCTGAACCCGATCGAGTACATCAATGGTCTTAAAGATGGCGCGCAGGGCCAACTGCGTAACCAGGAAGGTCACCAACAGGTAGGACAGCAAGGCACCCAGGATCGTGGCGACGAGCGTCCGATTACGCTGAGTTCGAAGTGCCTCATCAAGAGCCGACCGAGAGATGGAGATGGTCACCGAACCAAGCTTGTTGCCCCCACGCAGCGACTGAACCGGAACCGAGTCCACCTGAATCAGGGCACCGCTGGTCGCCCGCTCGATCTTGCTGAGGGTCTGACCGTTAGCATTCCTAACCCGCACCGCGCGAAGATTCTCCAAAGGACCAACCAGTTCCTTTAGAGCTGCCGAAACAAGTTCCCGGTTGTTCTGACGCAAGCCCTCGCGCGTTCCTGCTGATACCAGGTGCGCAATAGATTCAGCATGGCGCTGCTCGGCGGCAACCATCGCGTCCTGAGTGGCCGAGTAGCCGAAGAACATTGCAACCACCAGGATAAAAGCGGTGGTGGCCCCGGCCATGCCGGCCACCTTGGTCGTCAGTCGCTGCGTCCAGGCAATGCGATCTCGCTGTGATCGGGCCGGAAAGCGGGTCCCCACGTTCATTTGACTACTCCGTTTCTACGTCGGCTTCACCTACTCAGCGGCACGGCCGAGACACCAGTTCACTCAAGTCGAAGGAAAGCATAAGCGGCACAGGCCAGCCCCTTCTGTTGCGCTCAAAAAGTTAGCGCCGGGGCAGATTCTACGCCAAAGGCCACAGGTCGGGGTCAGAGGCACTCAATTTGCTCTCCCCTGGGGTCGATGTTCTAGCAACAAGAGCCACGCAAAGACCCAAAAGCTACCAAATGCAGGGTCCGACGGCGCGCTGCTTCACGAGTCCTGTCATCCATGACGCTGGCGGCAAAATGCAGACTGCTGGCGGCAACTTTTGGGCGACAGTTAAAGGCTCTCCATGCAGCTCATCAATACCGAGCCACAACCACCGGTTAGAACATTAAAACTCCAGCGCATGCATCTGGGTGCGACAATTTGTCGCGCCCGGGTGCAGATTTGCCGGATCGATCGGAATGGTGTTTAGTGGCGCGGAGGACGAGCGCGAACAACACAATTTGCATCGCTGGAGCTCTACAAGCTCACAAGCTTTTATGAATCGAAATCCCAGCTCTTTCTTTCGCGACATCACACCATTCGAAGTGTTACGAACGCTCGCTCTGCCGAGCCTCCTTGAGCAGCGTGCAAAGTCCAGAAAGCTGCGGGTTCTTTCCGCAGTCTGTGCGGCCGGCCAGGAGGCCTACAGCATTGGACTGACCCTGGCCAAACACTTCCCGGAGCTTGCTGATTGGGACATTCAGGTACTTGGCCTCGACCCCTCAGAAGAATTGCTGGAGACCGCTCGCAGCGGTGCGTATTCACAGCTGGTGGTACAGCGCGGCCTTCCGGCAATGTTACTGATCCAGTACTTCGAACGGGCAGGCCATCTCTGGGCGATCAAAGACCCGCCAAAGAGTTGGGTCGACTTCGAGTGCACCGACGTAACCCAAGAGGAACCAGGCAGCGGCCCCTTTGACGTCATTTTTCTCGCAAATGTCCTGTCAAAAGTCGACGTTGACATCCACTCCCAGATCCTGGATAGATTAGCCGGGGTCATGGCCTCAGACGGCTTTCTGCTGGTCGGAAGTGGAGAAGGCGAGTTGTTGTCCTCATCACCTTTCGTGAGAATTGAAGATAGTCGGGCCCCAATATTCAGGCTCCGCAGTTAGGATGCAGAAATGAGCATTGCTCTGACCGCCGAAGATGTCGAACAGGTGACCAGAACTGTCTGGTTGGCCCTGGTTGAAAAGGAACTTGAGCGTGCTGACAGCACCTCAAACCGTCCAGAAGGCCGATTTCTGACCGGCTGTGTTCAGATCACCGGCGAGTGGGAGGGTGCCATCGTGGTCAGCTGTGCCCACAGTCTGGCAGTCAGCACAACCGCCTTCATGTTTGACATGGAGGTGGACGAAGTCACCCGAGAAGAATTGCAAGACGCCATCGGTGAACTCGCCAACATGATCGGGGGCAACATTAAAGGGCTTATGCCGGGGCCATCCCGACTTTCCCTACCTACTGTGGTCGACGGAACGGATTACTCCACCAAGATTCCCGGCAGCGAGAAGATGGTGGAGTCGCTGCTGCTCTCGTCGGGGGAGCCCCTCGTGGTCACAGTGCTGCGCCGCGCCTCCTAACGCTAACTGAGCAGAGCATCGAGCTGCTCAGCAAAAACTGAGACCTCTCGAGTCGGCGCCTGGCATAGTCCATGCTCACAAAGGTATGCGGTGGCTTGTCCGTCCTGGGCGAGCTTGCCAGCTACCATCGGCATTAAAGCTGCCAGTTCATCCTGAGCCTTACCCTCAACGACGGTAGCGACCACCCTGTTGGGTACAAACCGCCGCCGCAGCTCAGCTATAAAAGGCCGAGCCAGCTCAATTCCACCGGCTTCAGGTACCACAACAATGACCTCTGGTACCTGATCGTAACGATAGTCCACCGCCAGCAACATCTCCGCGAGCGCTGTGGGCCATTGAGAAAGCACCGCTGAGACAGCGCTCACCGCCTGGTCGGCACGCGCGCGATAGCGGTCCTCACCGGTGATTCGCGCCAGGCGCATCAGGTTGAGTACCTGCACCGAGTTGCCGCAGGGCTCGGCACCATCTTGAATCGGCTTCTCCCTTACCAACAACTGCTCGTGATCATCGCTGGTGAGGAAAAAGGCACCATGCTCCCGATCCTCATAGTGGCGATGCAGGATCCAATCGAGGGCTATCGCCTCGGCCAGGTAGCCACTACCTGCGCCCGCCTCGAACAGGTCAAGCAGTCCCGCGATTAAGAAAGCATAGTCGTCAAGGTAAGCGTTGAAACTGGCCCGCCCGTCCTTGTAGCTGCGACGAAGCCGCCCCTCGACCCGCATTGAGGCGAGGATAAAGTCGGCAGCCTGAGCAGCAATACTGCGCCAATGCTGGTCACCGAGCACCCCACTGGCCTGGGCAAAGGCAGAGATCATCAAGCCGTTCCACGATGCAAGGACCTTTTCATCCCGCAACGGAGCAGGACGAGCCGCCCGCGCCTCGCGCAGTTGAACCCGGCTCTCGGCGATCAGCGCCTGGAGTGCATCGACGGTGAGACCCTGCTCCTCGGCTACATGCTCCAGAGCACGGGGGCGATGCAGGATGTTACGACCCTCAAAGTTGCCCCCAGCACGGACGTCATAGACAGCAGCCAGTGGGGTAGCCTTGGCTGGGCCAAGCAGCTCTTCTAGCTCCGCAGGAGTCCAGGTAAAGAAATAGCCCTCATCCATTTCCCCGTCGGGGCCCAGACTGTCTGCGTCAGTAGCCGAATAGAAGCCGCCCTCCGGGGCCCGCATTTCCCGTTCCACATAGCGCAAGACATCCTCGGCCACCTCCTTGAAAGCGTCGTCGCCACTGACCTGATAGGCCTCCAGATAGGCGGGCACCAGCAACGCGTTGTCATAGAGCATCTTTTCAAAGTGCGGAACCAGCCAGTGCTCATCGGTGGAATAGCGGTGAAAGCCCCCCGCCACGTGATCGTACATACCGCCCGCAGCCATCTTGCGCAGGGTCAGTTCGGCCATCTCCCGCAGTTCGGTCTGGCCGCTTCTGCGCGCCTCCCGGAATAGAAAGCGAACCGGCAGGCTACTGGGAAACTTTGGAGCCCCCTCCATCCCGCCGTTTACCGAGTCGAAGCGCCCACGATAGTGGCGGCCAGCGTCCTCCAGGACGCCCTGGTCCACGACCACATCGCCAGGCGGGGGGTTCATGGTCTGGCGCAGCCGTTGCGCTAGCGACTGGGACTGAGAAAGCACCCGCTCCGGCTGGCGGTCATAGACATCACGAAGCTGCCGGAGCATGGTCAGGAAGCCAAAGCGCATCCCTCGGTGACCGTCCCTGGGCGGGAAATAGGTTCCTCCATAGAACGGTTCTCGAGCCGGCGTAAGCCAGACGTTCAACGGCCAACCGCCGCCCAGCCCCATGCTGCGGACCGCAGTCATATAGATGGAGTCCACATCTGGACGCTCTTCCCGATCGACCTTGATGGCGATGTAGTGCTCATTTAAGTAGCTTGCTACCTCGGGGGCCTCAAAGGACTCCTCCTCCATGACATGACACCAATGACAGGTCGAATAGCCGATACTGAGCAGCACTGGCCGGCCCAGCTCACGAGCAAGGGTGAAGGCCTCATCGCCCCACGGGAACCAGTTGACCGGATTGTGCGCATGCTGACGCAGGTAGGGGCTCGACTGCAGGAACAAGCGGTTGGTGTAAAGGGGCGAGCCATCGCCGTGAAGATGCCGGGTACGAGGCTGATAGTCAGCTCCCCGCTGCTGCCATGCTTGCTCCAATCGAGCGGCCAGCTCGGCAGGATGTTCCTGAGCTCCTGGCAGGCTTCTAGAGGTCGCTTCGTCACTCATCTCAATTCCTCTTCCGCCGCCAGTACAGCCGCGCCGGAGTTCAGTCTCATTGGGGAGCGGATGGCAGGCCAAATTGGCAAACAACGCGCTGCACAGCACCAGCAACCACCTCAAACAGACATACGGAGCCCGCCCACTTAGCAAGCGGTCCCTCAGTACAACAGATGGCGCTTGCGTTGGGCGATAAAGGTCTGCACTTCGTCCTGCCAGCGCTCCCGCACCCGACTCAGGGGCGTTTCCTGCTCGATCTCATGACGCAAGGCTGCGCTCCCGCCCAGTAGATCGATTGCGATAGGGTCCTCAACAAACTCATAAACCTCGGTGCGCCAGCGCACCTCATCCGGCCATAGCGACCAGGCGGCCTGTAACAAAGCGACGGCACTGAGCACCGGCTCAAAGCACTGTCGGTCCAACACATGCAACTGCACCCCACCACAGGCGAGACCACCGTGCTTGTGGAAGGTGGGCTGAAAGACCAGCGGACGAAAGGAAACGCCGCCTGCACCAGCAGCATCTAAGCGCGCCGCGGCGTCAGCGGCCCAACGCTTGCCATCAATATAGGGTGCCCCAACCACCTCAAAGGGACGCGTAGCCCCACGACCCTCGCTAAGCAGGGTGCCCTCGAAGAAGCACATACCCGGATACACCAGGGCGGTGTCTGGAGTGGGCATGTTCGGCGAAGGCTGAACCCAAGGCAGGCCACAGTCCTGGTAGTGCATGCCCCGCTCCCAGCCCTGCAACTGAACGACCGTCAGATCGCAGGCCACACCACACTCATCACGGAACAGATGAGCCAGCTCTCCAGCCGTCATGCCATGCCGATTGGCGATGGGGAACTGACCCACAAAGGAGACAAAACCCTCATGGACCGTATTGCCCTCAACTGCCAGCCCCCCAATGGGGTTGGGGCGATCACAGACGACTACCGGAACCCCCACCTTGCCCGCAGCCTCCATGCAGAAGGCCATGGTGTACACATAGGTGTAATAGCGCGCGCCAACATCCTGAATATCAAAAACGACCACGTCGAGGTCCGCCATCAGCTGCGGATCGGGGCGCAGGGAGGCTTCGCTGGTCCCGTAAAGAGAGTGAAGCTCCACACCGGTCCAGGGATCCCGCGGTACCTGCTCCACGGCGATCATGTCCTGAGCATCGCCGCGCAGCCCATGCTCCGGACCAAACAGCCTCACCAGCTCAAAGTCCGGATGCTCGGCGAAGCAGTCGGCCGCATGCTCGAGAGCAGAGCTGACCGTTGAGGCATTGCAAACGAGACCAACCCGCTTACCACGCAGCAGATGAAGCTGCTCAGAGAGAAGTCGATCGAGGCCGAGACGTACTGTGGCTGAAGACATGGCGGAGAGAATACAGGCTGCTATGGTGCGCCGCATGACTCGACGCGCCAAAGTTGCAGTTCTCAAGACCCGGCCGGACTCGGTCGTCGAAGATGTTCAGAAAGTCATGAAGATGGCGGACTTCCAGGACTACCTGGACCCCGACGCCAAGACCATGATCAAAGACAACATCTCCTGGCACCTCAACTACCCCGCAGCCAACACCACCCCCTGGCAGCTGGAGGGAACCATCCTCGGGCTCCGCGCCGGAGGCTATGAAGATCTGGTCTGCGTGCAGAATAAGACCGTCGTTACCGACGCCTACAAGGGTGAAAGGCTTAACAACTACCTGCCGGTTCTCTACCGCTACCAGGTGCCGATTCGCTACAACTTCGAGCCGCGCGATATGCAGTTTGAGGTCTACCGACCCCAGGCCCAGATGATCACCCTCGATAAGGTCTACCCGCAGGGCATTCGCATCCCGAACTACTTCGCTGGCAAGAACGTCGTCCACCTGCCCACAGTGAAGTGTCACATCTACACCACGACCACCGGCTCGATGAAGAACGCCTTCGGCGGTCTGTTGCCAAGCAACCGACACTACTGTCATCCAACCATCCACGAAACTCTGGTCGATCTGCTCGCCATCCAACAGGAGATCCACAGCGGAATCTTCACCGTCACCGATGGCACCACCGCCGGCAACGGGCCGGGCCCCAGAACCATGGTGCCGGTACAGAAGGACCTGCTGTTGGCCGGCGGTGACTCAGTGGCCATTGACGCCGTGTCCAGCCACCTGATGGGCTTTGACCCGATGAGCCTCGACTACATTCGGCTCGCCCACGAGCGAGGTCTGGGAGTCGGACGCATCGAAGAAATCGATATCGTCGAAGAGGGTGTCGATGTTCGTCAGACCAACTGGGGCTTCTCAGTGGGCGACAACATGGCCAGCAAGGTGGGGGACCTGCTCTGGTTCGGACCGCTCAAAGCGCTCCACAAGCTTGCCTTCCAGACCCCCCTGGTCTACGCCTTTATCTTCGGCAGCTTTGTCTACCACGACTACATCTGGTTCCCGCTCGGCGGTGGACGCCAGGTCCTCGACGAGTGGCGAAGAACCAGCCCCTGGGGTGCGCTGTTCGACACCTATGAGGCCAATCGCTTCGTGCCCTGGGACAAGCGTCTCAAAGCGCCGACCTGATCCTCCAGCGCCAAGCCTCTCGCAACAACAAGAACAGCAGAAAGCTGAAGGTCAGGACCGAGAGCCCCATAGCCACAGCTCTGTACCAAGGGCGCAGCGCAAAATAGCGAAACTCGAGGTGCTCTGCGCCGGCGGGAATCGAGGCTGCAAGCAGGGAGCGAGATCGCAGCGCTCGGCGCCAGGGCCCCCCATCAACCCGGCTCATCCAGCCTGGAAACCAGGCCATCGCAACCCGTATATTGCCGGCCTGAGACTGGGGCGGGAGAGTTAACTCAAGGCGCTCGGGGCTCAACTCCCAGCGCGCCTCAGGCAGACCGCGGTAGCCCCCTCTCCCTAGCCGCAATGACACCAGAGGCTTAGGCTCAAGCTGCTGCAAGGCGGCCCCACCTCGACGGACCCGAAAGCTGGCGTGGTAGGACTGCGAGGTAGCTACACTTGGCGGCTTGCTAAGCTTCCCGTAGCGCTCCCTAAGTGGCGGCGCCATGTACTCGGGAAAGACCCGGTAGGACTTAGCGATTCGAAAGCCGTAGTCAACAGGAGGCAATTGCAGCCTCTCCACCCGCAAGAAAGACCCGCGGGGCAGGTCAAGCTTGATGGCCTGCCCCCTGTAGAGCTGATGCACCCCATCCTCAGACAAAGCGGGCAAGCGAGCTGGTGCCCCAAGGAAAGGGGCGCTGTCCCAGCCCAGCACCAACAGGCTAACCCCGAGGGCAAGCACCCGACTACGATTGGGAGCAGATGAAAAGTAACGGTCAAAAGCGAGACCAATGGCGAGCGCAGAACAAAGACTTGCTGGCCCATACAGGCGCCAGGGAAACATGATCCGCCCAAGCAACGGCAGGCCGTCGAGCAAGCGGGCTACCGGCCAAACTGCAAGGGCCAGCGCCAACAACGCAAGAACGGCAAAAGCTCGCGGAGAGGGGCTGGCTTGAAGCTGCGGCAGGGCCGACCGACGCAGAGCAGGAGGAGCCAGCGCGGCAAGCACTACCAGCCCGAGCAGGCCACAGCCAAAGTAGAGCGGCATAACAAGGCCAGGCTCCGCGACCTCGCTCAGCTTGTGACGAATCCCATAGCGCTCCCAGGCGCGGCGGGTCACGGGTTCCCGCACGGTGACGGCAAAAGGGGAAATTGCCCGTCCCGGCCTGGACAGGCGATCGACTGAGGTGTGATCGACCTCCGCGATAACCGGTAGCCACCAAAATGCGGTGGCGCCCAGACTGAAGACCGCACAAAGCGATAATGCGACCAGCCGCTGCGTCCGACCGATCCGATCCACTCGCGCGGCCCGAACACCCAGTACAAACAAGCCAGCACAGAGCAACAGGGCCATAAACGCGGTCAGGACATGGGTCAACAGTAAGGCTGAGCCAGTGAGTCCCAACAGCCACCTTGCAGAACGGCGACCACGCCGGCCCAACTGCCAACTGGCTGCAAACAGCAGCGGCAACAGCGACATGGCCAGAGTCTCTGCAAGGGCCACCCTGAGGTTCTGATTAAGGAGATGGTAGGGCGCGAGCATCGCCACCACCACCCCCAGCATGGCCCCGCTGTACGAAGCACCAAGCCAGCGCAAAGCTGCCAGTGTCGTGATGGCCGTGAGCAGCTGTCCGGCGAACATCAGCCAGGCGATCGCCTGCGCCGGTGAAGCGCCCAGTAACTGGGCTGGCCAGGCAGCCAGGTATGAGAGAGGAGAATAAAAGGACAGCAAGGGCATACCCAGACCCAGGTAGGGGTTCCATCGCGGCAGCAGATCGCCATCCAGCACGCAACGCCAGGTACTCCAGAGCGCCCACAGGTGGTAGCTGATGTCGTGCCCACGGGGCAGACCAGGCTCCAGAAAAGCCTGCCCCGCGACGACTGCGAGGCTGACCAGCGCTAATGCGGCCAACAAGATCCGCGACGGCCCTCGACCCCACCGATCCAGCAGGGTCGCACTACACCAGACCAGCAGCAGTGCAAGCGCCAGGCCCAAAAGGCCGATAGTGCTGGGGGCTGCGCCCATTGAGCCCGAGCTGGTGACCGCGGCGGCGGTGACGGCCAAAGCAAGCCCCAGCCACCAGGGCCAGCCAGCGACAACGGTGCTCACAGCTCGCTCAACCGGGCCACTCCCCGCCGACTCAGCACCTCGACCTGGGCGGCGAACGCATCCATCAAAATCACAGTGATCGGCCCCGGGCAATCAGAGCCGACCGCCTTGTCCCCCACTGAGTTAACCGGCAACACTTCCTTTATAGAGGAAGTAAGAAACACCTCATCGGCGCTTAGCAAACTGCTCTCATAAATGGGCTCCTCGACTATCTTCAGGTCTCGAGAGCGGGCAATGCTGAGCACCAGCGCCCGGGTGATGCCCGGCAGGATGTGGTCGCTCAGCCCCGGGGTCATGAGCACGCCGTCACGAACTACAAAAACATTGCTGGTGGTAGCTTCACTGACCGCCCCGTCAGAAGCCCTCAGGAGGGCCTCGAAACCACCACTAAGGCGGGCTTCGGCAAGCGCCAGCACCGCGGCAAGGTAAGAGCCGGACTTCACATCTGCCGGTACCGCCTGACCCTTGTGGCGAGCGGCTTCCGGTAGAACGACCTTGACCCCCTCCCGATAAAGAACCGAGTCGAGAGCCGGGAGGGGCCGAGAGAAGACCACCAACCGCGAGCGCTGAGGCTCCGGAAAGGCCAGACCATGGCCGCCATCACCCCTGGTCACCATGATTCGTAGCACCGCTTCAGCCTGCTGCGCGCCCCTGGAGAGCAAGCCGGCGACCACCTCGCCAAAGTGCTGATCACTCCAGGGCACCGGGATCTGAAGGGTATCGGCAGAGCGACGCAAGCGGTCGAGATGATCGCCAAGCAAAAAGGGCTTGCGCTGATAGGTCCGCACCGTCTCAAACACCGAGTCGGCAAACAGAAAGCCGCGATCGGTGATCGGCACCCGCGCCTCGGCGAGCGACGAGAAAACCCCATCGACAAAGGCAAACCCGCGTGCTGTAGCCATGCCCGTTCTCCAAAGTCCGGTGCCTATACCGCGGGATCCTAGCCGAGCAGACGCACAGGTTAAAAACCCTACTACCAAGGGCTGAGCAGTCCTGATAGGGTCCGCCACCCAACCTCAATGCGCGGAGGCGAGGTAGACCGTGTCCAACAACAACCAACCCTGGCCGCTCAAAGAGGCGTCAGCCTTGCTGGAGAACCTGTCCAGCGGCGACAGCGAGGTCCTGTTCCAGACCGGCTTTGGTCCCTCTGGGCTGCCCCACATCGGCACCTTTGCCGAGGTCGCTCGAACCACCTTCATCCGCCGCGCCTTTGCCAGCCTCTCCAATCGTCCGACTCGGCTCATTGCCTTCTCCGATGACATGGACGGCCTGCGCAAGGTCCCTCTCAACGTTCCGAACCGAGAGGCTATCGAGCCCCACCTGGGCAAACCTCTCTCCTCAATCCCCGACCCCTTCGGCACGGACCCTTCCTTTTCGGCCCATATGAACCGCCGACTGTGCGAGTTCCTGGACTCCTTTGACTTTGACTACAGCTTCCGCTCCTCCACCGACTGCTACCGCTCCGGACAGTTCAACGAGGGCATGCAGCTGTTGCTGGAGCGCGTCGATGGGGTCCTCGACATCATCCTCCCGACACTCCGCCCGGCCAGTCGAGAGGGCTGGTCCCCCTTCATGGTGGTCTGCCCGTCCTGCGGTCGTAATCTGAGCACCAGCGTCACCGGATACCACGCCGATCGCGGCACAGTCTCCTTCTGCTGCGATGGAGCGCGCAGCGGAGAGCTGCCGGGCTGCGGGGCGCAGGGCGAGTCCAGCGTCCTCGACGGCCACGCCAAGGTCGGCTGGAAAGTCGACTGGGCGCTGCGCTGGTTCACCTTCGGCGTCGACTACGAGATGTACGGCAAAGACCTCATCGAATCCGCCCAGGTTTCCGGACGGATCGTTCGGCTACTGGGCGGCCGCAAGCCATCAGGACTGTTCTACGAGATGTTCCTCGACGAAGAGGGGCGTAAAATCTCCAAGTCCATCGGCAAGGGGATCTCGGTGGACCGCTGGCAGAGCTACGCGCCAGTGGAATCCCTGCTGGCCTTCCTCTATCAGAACCCACGTAAGGCCAAGCGGCTGCACTATGACGTGATCCCACAGTTCACCGACCAGTACCTCAAACAACTGAGCGACTGGCATTGGGCCGAGCCGGGCACCACGTTGAGCCCGGAGCAACAGCACGCCAACCTGTGGAACCCATCAGCGCTGTACTTCGATTCCCTGCAGCAGCGCCCCCGCTGGCAGGCGGCCATCAACTATTCTTTGGTTCGCAACCTGGTTGTGTGCATGGGCAAAGATGACCCTGAGCTAGTCGAAGGCTACCTGCTCCGCTACGACCAGCGAGCTGCCGACCAGGATCACCGCGAAGTGGTCGCCGAGTTGGTCCGTGGTGCAATCGCCTACGATCGAGACTGGGTGGCCGAGGGCCGCACTAAAGAAGCACCGCCCCCCGAGCAAGCGGCGGCCTTCCGCGATCTTGCCCAAGCACTTAGCGCTTGCCAGGACCATCAACCTGACGCTATCCAGAGTCTTGCCTTCGACATCGCTCGGGGGCATCAGATCGAACCAAAACTGCTGTTCCGCTCCATCTATCGTGGTCTTATTGGCCAAGACCGCGGACCACGATTTGGCTCGTTCATGCTGGCACTGGGCCTGGAACAGGCGGCTGAAACCCTGCGGGAGCTCGCCTCCCGCGCAAAATCTTGAACCGCGAGAGGAAATCACCATGGCTCACGCTTCATCCGACGGAACCACCTCTGCCTCCAGCAATGGACAAAGCGCCCGCATCGCTGCGCGTGATCAGGCGATCTCGGTGCTCAGCCGCCACATGACCATGGATCGCTTCGGATTCTTCCTGGATCTGGAGCGCTCACAGGGCAGCCACCTGGTCACTCTTAAAGGCGAGCACATCCTGGACTGCTACTCGGCCTTTGCCAGCCTGCCGGTAGGTTGGAATCATCCACGCCTCTGCGAACCGTCGTTCGTCGCCAAGTTGGGCCGCATCGCAGTCAACAAGCCGGCCCTGTCCGACACCTTCACGGTAGAGATGGCCAGCATGGTCGAGACCTTCTACCGGGTCGGCATTCCCAGCGACATGCCCTGGCTGTTCTTTATCGATGGTGGCGGTTTGGCGGTGGAGAACACCCTTAAGGCAGCTTTTGATTGGAAGGTCCGCAAAAATCTGGCTGCTGGGCGAGCCGAGGGTGGCAGCAAGATCCTCCACTTCGCCGAGTGCTTCCATGGACGGACCGGCTACACCATGAGCCTTACCGACTCCCATGACCCTCGCAAGACGCTCTACTTCCCCAAGTTCGACTGGCCGCGCGTCATTCCTCCCTACCTCAGCTTCCCGCTCACCGAAGCCAGTCTCGCCGACGTGCAGCGACGAGAAGCCGAATCCATCGCTGCCATCCAACGCGCTTTTGACGAACAACCTCATGAGATCGCTGCGATCATCGTGGAACCCATTCAAGGAGAGGGAGGAGACCACCACTTCCGGTCTGAATTCCTGGCTCAGTTGAGAGACATCTGCGACCAACGCGAGGCCCTGCTGATCTTTGATGAAGTGCAGACTGGAATCGGTGCCACCGGAACCTTCTGGTGCTGGCAGGGGCTGGGGGTGAAGCCCGATCTGGTGTCCTTCGGTAAGAAGACTCAGGTCTGCGGAATGTACGCCGGAGAGCGCCTCAACGAGGTCGAGCGCAACGTGTTCGTGGAGCCCAGCCGGATCAACTCGACCTTTGGTGGCAACCTGGTCGACATCGTGCGCTTCCAGCGAGTACTGGAGGTTATTGAAGAAGACAAGCTGGTCGACAACGCGGCCCAGGTGGGAGCTATCTTCTTGGAGGCCCTGGAGGGGCTCCAAGACCGATTCTCCGATCTGATCAGCAACACCCGCGGACGCGGCCTGTTCCTGGCCCTTGACCTGCCCGACCCGGAGACTCGCAACCGTCTCGTGGGCCTATGTATGGACGAAGGGCTGTTCGTGCTGAGCTGCGGTGCCAGCACCCTGCGGCTGCGCCCGACCCTGACCTTCAGCGAAAACGACGTTGGTGAAGCAATCGAAAAGTTGAGCAAGGCACTGGAGCGGGCAACCAGCCAGGCCAGCTGAGACGAGCAACAAGGTCAGGCAGGTCAACAAAGCCGGAAGCTGAGGTTCAGCGGATGCTGGTGTTCTTCGATCTGGGCGGCGTGGTGGTGGACGTCAACTTGAACTGGGCGCGGCAGGCCTGGGCCAGGTCCACCGCTCAAGCACCGACCGAGTTCAACCGAATCTTCCTGGATTCAGGGCTGAAGGACCTCATCGATCGGGGGCAGCTCAGCGCTGATGCCGCCATCGAGCGGGTCCAGCAGGCCAGCGAAACGCCCGTATCAGCCGAGCAGATCCGTAGCTGCTGGAGTGCCTGCCTGCGTAAGCGCCCGTCATCCACCCGCCTGGTCCACGAAGTCGCTCGCAAGAGCCGCTGTGCGGTCCTCTCTAACACCGACCCCATCCACTCGGCATGGCTTGAAGCGAACACCGGGATCAACCCCGCCATCGAGCATTGGGTCTACAGCTATCAGTGCCATGCGCTGAAGCCGGAGCCTGAGATCTACCGCTTTGCCCTCGAACAGCTGAAAATTCCGGCAACGCAAGCGCTTCTCATCGATGACCGAGCGGAGAACATCGCAGCTGCCCGCTCGATGGGCATGGATACCATCCACTTTGACCGACTGGACCAGGTAGTTAGCGCTCTGGCAGCTCGCGATCTGTTAGCAGTATCGTGGCAGCCCTAAGTCACTCTAAAGGCCCGCGGAATCAGGACATGCAGAGCACTCAGTGACGGTCCAATTAACCTCGGCACTGCCAAATGTGAGTTCCTGACCCAGCAGCCCCCAGCCAGGTTTTACATACTGAATACCGATGGCATTGCCATCTTCGAACGCCTGATTGCCAAGGGTTTCGACCTCCTGCCCATCGCCATAAAAGAAGGTCTCATCGGTCCCCACTATCGCTGAGTAGTCGTGGCCCTCGACATCAGCGAGAAACCAGAGCGCCTGATACTCGGCACCGATCAGGGCCTGCTCACTGTTGGCAAAAGTGGCAATCAAGGAGCCATCGCCCGGATAATCGGTCGAGCCAAGCAGGTCCGCCGAAAGCCGTGTCTTGACCCAGCGCAGTGGTCCGGTACCGTCGATCCCATACCAGTGGCTCTCATTGGGGCCAAACAGACGATCCACATCGAACTTAAACACCACCATCGCAGGACTCTGTGGCGGGTCCATCTCCTCGCCGGCAATCCGCGCGCTAATGGTCACCCGAATATCATCATCTTTGGCCTCGACATCATCGACCAACACCTCGTCGTAACGCCAGGTGTTCCCCACAGCCAGCGCATACCAGGCCTCCTGCTCGGGATAGCTGGCGGTGTTCGCCGAACTGGTGTCGTCATCATCATCGCTGGGCGAGCTGTCATCATCATCGCTGGGCGAGCTGTCATCATCATCGCTGGGCGAGCTGTCATCATCATCGGCCGGAGCCCCATTCCAAGGGCCGCAAGACCAGCTGAAGAACGTCACTGACGCCATCAATACAAAAGCCAGCAGGCCGGCGGGTCGCAAACAGGAAAGCCAAAAAGTTAAGTGCTGCATCCGATGAGTGTACCCGAGCAACCGGGTACAGCCATCCCACCCCCTAGCTGGCGACCTTGCCCCACCCGACTCCGTGACAGCAACCGACATCTCAGGCAGGCTCTATAAGACCCTTCCTAGCCGCCCATCGTGAGAGGTCAACAGCATGTCCGAAGACAGCAGCGAGAGCACCCCCGTCGCGCCCGACCTCAAGCAGAGCTCCGAAGAGAGCGTCATGCTCTCTCGCACTCAACGCCTGATGGTAGTCGTCTCGCTCATCCCCCTCGGGGTGTTGTTCTACATCTCTGCCACCTACGTGTTCGAGCCCCTGATGGAGGCAGGCAGGGTTTGGCAGGTCTACTCCATCACCGCGGTCCTGCTACTGACCGCACTGACCGTCATCCTTGGCTACGTGCTGGTACGCCGGGATACTGTTCGTGCCATCGAAGCCATCGGCAAGGGTGAACGACGCCTGGACCGACTGCATGTCGCCACCGGCGCCATTGCCGCGCAGACCGACCCAGATCGAGCACGGCAGACCCTGGTCGAGCAGGCCAGCGAACTGGTTGAGGCCAGCAGGGCCTCCTTCTGGAAGCCGGAAGGGAGCGACCTCCGAATCAGCAACGCGGTGGGCATTCCGCTGGACCGGGCACGCAAGCAGCCGGTTCCCATCGGCCAGGGGCTGGTCGGAACGGCTGCCTCATCGCGAAGCTCATTGCTCGGGGAAGAGCTCAGCTCCTCAGACCGCAGCTGGGATGACCGCGTCCGCACCCGGACCGATAACAGCCTCATTGTCCCCCTACTCTTTCAGGACACGCTCATCGGCATCCTCGACCTCCGTAACCGAGACAAAGGAGAATTCACTCAAGTAGACCTCAAGATAGCTGAAGGTCTGGCGCGGCAGGCTGCGCTGTTCATCAACAACGCCAGCCACCGAGACCAGAGCGCTCGCTTCGAAGAGGAGATGAGCGATCTGATACGCCTGATCAGCGAGCGATTCCTCACCTGGGACGGCCACATAGCGGAGGTCACAGCAACCTGCGAGTCGGTGGCGCAAGGCATGGAACTCGACGACGACAAGTTCCGCGACCTCCGCACTGCAGCGCTGCTTCACGACATAGGTCTGGTGGAGTGCCCATCCTCTCCAGACGACCCGCCCGGAGGAGACCCTGCGCATGCAGAACGAGGCGCTGAAATCGTCCAGCGCAGCGGCACCTGGAAAGAACTGGCGCCGATCATCCGAGCGCACCACGAACGCATGGATGGCAGCGGCCCCCTGGGCCTGCGGGGCTTCGCCATCCCGCTCAGCGCTCGAATTCTGGCGCTGGCCGAATACATCGACGAACGCTCCAATCCTCGCAGCCCCTGGCACGACCGGAGCATCAAAGACATCCTGAAGGAGCTGCAAGACCCTGAGGATGGGCGCTTCGACGCCCGGGTAGTTGCGGCCTTCCTCGCCTCGCAAGGCCTGGAGCAGGATCAGACCAAGCCTGGCAGCGACAGTAGCGAAGAGCCACCAGCTGAAGCTGCTGGCGGCCCTCCAGAACCAAATGCTGCAGAGACCAAAGCTAAAACTGAGCTGTCTCACTTCGATCACCTGATTGGCACCGACAGTCTGGACGGAGAAGCCGCGGACTTAAGTGCAGGTGGCAGCAACGCTATGGAAGAGTTGAGCGTCAGTCCGGTTGCTGACAGCGAAGAACCGGAAGACTGGGAACTCGAACCTGAAGTCGAGCAGCCGGACATCGTCGCTCGCCCAGCAGCCGTTCCATCCAGCACCGCGGTAACGGACAAGCCAAAGCCGGGCCAGCCAGTCGTGAAGCCACCGACCGACTCAGCTGCGCCGGGAGAGACCGACGACGACGACGAGTACGAGGACGATGAGTACGAGGACGATGAGTACGAGGACGACGAGTACGAGGACGACGAGTACGAGGACGACGAGTACGAAGACGAGGACGAGGACGAGCAGTAACAGCTAGGCGCAGTTCAGCTACGGAAGCAGCAAGAGCAAGACTCCTAGCGGCTCCCCCCCTCGCCATAGCGGTCACCTGTGGCTAGGACTCGAAGTTCATCCATGGCCGGCTTCGGGCTGCCGTCATAATAGAGCAGGCCCTGATGGCGCTCGCGAGCAGGAGTCCAATAGCCAAGGCTCGGATCGTCATAAGCTTGATCTCGCAAGGTCGACCAATGAACAGCAACCGCCCCGCCCTTCTGGGCAGAACGCGCCGCACAGGCCAGAAACTGCCGCTGGCGGCGCGGTGTCCAGGAAACCCGATGAGTCGGATAGGAGACCCGCGCCACTTCAGGCAGGGTCCCGCCAGCCTGCGCTGAAGCGGCCAGCAACGAAGCTAAACGAGCCAGAGGCCCGGCAAGGCTGGCCCCTCGCTGGGGGTCAAAAAACCAACTACAGGGGCTGAAAGACAGCCCAATGCGTTCCACTTGAAGACCCTGCTTGAGCCAAGAGCCTAACTCCCGCGCCCAACCCAGTGCGCCAGCCTGCAGGCTCACCCGCTGCTCGAGCTCGGGACGCTGAGCGCGCACCGCCTCGCTGGCGGCCAACAAGAGTTCTGCTCTGAAGCTCCGGTCCCGCCAGCGCCGACCGCGCCTCCGCCGGGTTCGCAGGGTCTCCCAGGGGTGGGCCGAATTGAGATCATCCTCAACTCGAACTGCAATAAGCACATCCAATTCAGCAACGAGACGGCCACAATAGCGCGCATAGGCATCCACAAAGCCAGGGGCGTCAGCTCCACCGCGGCCACGCAGCCACTCGGGAAGAGCGTGCCACATAGCCGGTCCGAGCAAGCCCTGAACCCGCAACGAACTGTCCTTGAGCGGCCTTAGCAGGTGATGCAGCGCAGTAAAGTCGAAGTTACCTTCGCGTCGCTCCATCCAAGCCCACGGCAGCGAAACCGTCACCACTTGAATCCCTGAGCGCTCGAGGAGCTCAACCTCGCGGACCGTGACCGGGCGCGCCAGATGAACCCCCCACTCCGTAGGGCTCACGACCCCTCAACCCCCGAGGCCAAAATGAGATCTCGACGCAAGGCAGGGTCTTCCGCGAATAAACCCGAGAATGACGTAGAGGCTATACGGCAGGGCCTGCGAACGCCGCGCGCGAACACACACATTGGAGTGGCCTGGATGATGCAACCGGCCCCGAGCGGCTCAAGAACCTCATCCAGGGTCGCCACCAGATCCCGCGTGAGCCATTCCTGCAAGGTAAGACGATGGGCGAGACAGTCCAACAGACGCACGACCCCGGAGAAGCCAATCGCCTTACCGTTCGGGATATAAGCGATATGGGCCCGGCCCTGATAGGGCATCAAGTGATGGGGGCAGGAGGAGAAGAACTCAATGTCCTTTACCAGAACCATGTCCTGGCTATCCTCAGCAAAGGGCTCGCCCAGGGCCTGCGCCGGCGATACACCGTAGCCCTCCAACAGATCACCGACCCAGGCTTCAGCGACTCGCTCACTGGTACGTCCAAGATGTTCGTCGCCCTCAGCATCAAAGCCCGCAGCACGCAGAAATTCGCCCATCGCCGTAGCCATGGCGTCCAGATCAGGGCTTCGTCGACGAATGATTCGAGACTCTGGCATGACAGCTCCTAACGCAATCGACGTTCACTTAACCGGACAAGCCGCTACCAAAGCCCGGGGCTGTGGATGGGTGCTTCTCATCGCTACCCGGGTCGAGCAGAGCTTCAGCTACGGGCTCGCCCCGGTAGATCACCTGACAATCATCGGTCTCGAACAAACGCAACTCAAAGAGACTCGGAAGGGAGGGTGATATGCGCCGCCACAGATAGACGACGATGGCCTCTGCGGTAGGGGTGGCCAGAACCTCATTCAGACAGGTCCCATCCAGTTCATCAACCACCGCCGAGACCGAGCTCTCTACAGTGTAGAAATCAATCACCATCCCGGTCGTAGGCTCAGGTGTGCCACGGACCAACACCTGCAGCCGATAGGAGTGGCCATGCAGACGCTGACAGCGGCCCGGATGTCTGGGCAGGCGATGGGCGGCGCAAAACCGAAAATCCACGAGCAGGTCCATAACTTACTCATGACCTCCGTGACTCGAAGCAAGCGGCTCCATGACAAAGAATGAATCCCCCAGGGGCTCGCTCCGCACAGCAGTGGTCTCCATCCGCACCGAAACTCCACCTGGGCTGGCCAGTTCCACCTTATAAGGCCAGGAAAGGCCAGGCCTGACCTCTCGATAGTCACCGTAGGTCGAGACCATCATCAACTCACCAGCGACTATGAACTCCTCCCGTACAGCGAGAGCCGGCCGCGCCTCGGTAAAGGCAAGCCGACGTTCAATGGTGCCATCGAGGTCGTAGGCTTCCAGTTCTCCACAGCGCCCGCTGCGCCACTGCACCGAGCCGCTCAGCTCAGTCCCGAACAGGACCTTGTCGAGCAGATCGAGCCGGAGCGGCAGCTTATCGCCCGTGCGACTCTCAACCTCGGCGGGCAGCGGGCCCCGATCACGAAGTCGCAGGCCAAGGGACGGCGCAATCAGCTGCCAGTTGACCCCATCACGGACAAAGTCCAGCAGGGCCGCGCCGAGCGGTGCAACCAGGCGCACTCGATAGCGGTCGGGCCCCCCCAGGAGCAGCGCACCCTGCACCTGACCTGCCGGACTGCCCGGCCCCTTGGTCATCTGCACCTGCTGGGCCGTATAGAGATCCGCACGAGAGGCTCGTTGGGCCTCAAATTGGGCATTGGCCACAGCAGCATCGCCCCCGCCAGGCCAGCGCTCCCGAGGCCAATTCTCCTCACACGACACAGAATCGGCGACGGCGGTCGGCTGAGCCCCACTGTGGGCACAACCCTGACTCAGCACCAGACCGGACAGCGCCAATCCAGAGGCCAGCAATAGACTCAGCGGCGAAGTCGTCGGGGGTGCATAGCCACCACCCATCCCGAAGCCCTCCTGCACCCGCTTGCGCACTCGAAGTGCCAACAGGCGCGAGAGCAACCCAGCAGCGGCTCGCCGACAGCCGAGGACCCGACGGGCAGGCTCCCTGCTCAGCTCAATCTCCACGGTAGGAATCCCGGCACGAACAGCCAGAAACAAGCTCTCCATCTGAAAGTCCAGGCCGCTGCAGCTCAAGCCACGACGCAACATAGCTTGCAGCGGAAGCACTCGAGGGCTGCCCCACGGATGCGCAAAACAGGTCTCTACAAAGGCCTCAAAAGTCCGCTCTACCTGACCTACCAGGCCGCTGGCCTGCGGCGGTCGATAATCGGAACGGGGAGGTAACTCGCGGCCTGCGGCAAGAAGCGCGGCTTCTCGCCACTCTTGACCCGCAACAGCCTGGCCCGGGCCGACACCAAGGACCATCGCCTCCGGCGCTCTCAGCTGAGCCAATGCCAGACGATCAACATCGCCTTCACTCAGCTGCTCAGGTCCCGGAATCAGCGCGCTTATGTAGCCCAGCTCTCTGGCCAACTGCATGCCAACCCGAAGCGCCGCCCCCTCGCCATGGTCGGCAGGCAGCGCTAGTACCCGAATCCCAGCCTCCTGCAGTCGATTGACTGCGGCGCCGCCACTGCCCCGGTCCACAACCAGGATCTCTGCACAGCGAGCTCTGAGCGGGCGAGCCCATGCGATGACCTCATCCACGTTATGAACACAGGTCAAGAGCCCCACCAGTTCGGGCACTACCCCCTCAAGCCGCTGGGTTCCACGTAGCGGTTCAGGAACGGGAGTGTCGGGAAGCCGTACGCGCGTCAAAGACTGAACTCCAGCCAAGAGGTTGCTGTAATGATTCTACTCGGCAACAGCGCCTCGACCCGATGACAAAGGACCCGAGCCTGATGGCCACTGGTCAGGATTCTACCCAAGCGACCGATTCTGAGGGCGCTGTCCGGCAGGCTCTCGCAGCAGGTTGCCATGAATCGAGACTTGAGGCTCCCTGGTGTGGACTGAGCCAGCACTGTGGACCGCTGCTGAGGAAAGGGGTAGTGGGCACTGCAAGACCCCCGGCTGCTCAGCTGTTCCCGCCAAAATCACGCCAGTCCTGCTGGGCTACCCGAGCCACTGCTTCCTCGCCGCCACTGGTGAATGCGTCCGCCATCGCTTGTTGCCAGGCTGCCTTGCGACGGGCCTCTTCTTCTGGACTGATCATCTCCTCACTGACTCGACCAGAAGCGCGCGGGGAGGCTCGTTCATCCTCATCCCAGGACTCCATGTCTGCTCCTCCAGCGTCGCTTACTACAGACTCTGAAGCCTCGACTTCAGAGACGGGCTGAACGGTCGGAAGGGCATTTCCGGTAGTCGCAGCGACCGGGTCTTCACCACGAAGAATGGCTTCATTCCATGCCGCCAGCCGAGCAGCTTCAGTGTCCTGCTGTGCCGTAGTCTCAGACTCCTCGGTGTCGCCCTCTTCCTCCCGCTCCTCCTGGATGTCCTTAAGCTCACTGAACAGAACCACGTGCGGAGTGATCCCCTCAGCAAAGGGATCCAGGACCTCCTTGACCCGGCGACGCAGGACGGAACTCTCAAACAAATCCACCTCCCTGGGAGCGCTGACTGTTCCGTCAGCATTGCGAACCACTGTCACAATCGGCTGACTGAAGGCCTCATCACTGCGGCCTCCGGAGGTAACCACTCCCACCTCACCGGTATTCAATTCCACCAGCGAGCCATAGGGAAAGCGGCCTACGACATGCACCAATGCCTTGACGACGATGGGGTCGAACTGCTCGCCTGCGGCAGCAACGATACGATCCAGGGCCTTCACCGGAAGCAGACCAGGTGCGTCTTCGACCGGAGTAACAAGCGCATCATAGTGGTCGGCGACCTGAATGATGCGGGTGTACACCGATAGGCTCTTATTGCCCAGATTGGGAAAGCCTCCAGGGCGCTTGAAGTGCATATGGTGCTCAAGATTGACCAGCAGCCGACGCATCAGAGCCGGCCCATACTCCGTTTGACGCAGAAGCGACTTGAAACCAGAGATGGGATGCAGGCGAAGGCGGTCCTCTTCACTCAACTCTTCGCCCCGATCCAGGCTGTCCTGCTCAACCACCGCGTAGCCCACATCGTGAAACATCGCCGCCGCTCCCAGCTCAGCGAGTTCGACTCGCGTCAAGCCGAGGTAGCGGCCAAGAGAAACGGCCAACGAGGAGACATTCACGCAGTGATTGTAGTAGTTGTCTTCGACACCATGAATGGTATGGAGCCGAAGAAATTCATCACCATCTGAATCGGCAACATCGATCATGTCGTGGACGATCTTGCGAATCCGCAACGGATTCGCAGCCTCGGCGGCCTCCACCGCACGGAAGTAGTCCTTAACCGCTAGCACTCCCTTGGCATAAGCGAGAGCCGCCTCCTCCTGCTCACTACCCTCTTGTTGATCGCCAAGATCGCTCTCGCCGGCCTTGTAGAAATACGGCTGATCAAAACGAACCCCGCTCAGAGACGACTCATCGAGACCCTGCCGAATACCGGCCAGGGGGCCACCTTCTTCTCCGGCAAGTTGCGGCGGCGGCTTGTAGTTGAGCAGCAGTAACAACAACTCCATCAACTCATCCTGGGTCAAGACCCGCTCAAAGCCGATTCCCCCGATGCCATGACGATCCAGGATGCCCACCAGATACTTGACATTGCCGTAAGCAGAAGTCTCCATCCGAATCCGCAGGTCGTTCAGGTAGATCTGACCCTCAACCGCAATCAGGTGGACGCTGTGAACCATCCTGGACAAGCCGTCCAGGGTCTTCCACAGCCGCTCAAGAGGCTGTTGAACTGCGGCATTGACAGTGCTGTGCATCGACAGCGTGCGCAGCGACATAAACGTATAGTTGACTAGGTCACGACCCAGGTCACGCAGCTGCTGTAGCTCGCTATCCACCGGGTCAATAATGGGCTGCTCGCCCTCTGCACCGAGGCTCAACAGGCCGCTACTGCGCTCATCACTCATTGCGCACGCTCTCGCCTGATCTCGGCCAGCAACCGGCCAACGACTTCCTTGAACTCATCGTTGCCCTTCGGTCTGGCGAGCCGCAAGCGGGCCAGCGCAGTCTCAGAGCCCACCGCAGCAAGGCCCTCTGCAGCCAACAGACGCCAATCCCCAGCACCGCTTCGCGCCAGTCCAGACAGCAGCCCTAGGGAGGACTCCAGCTTCTCGCCGAGAAAGTTCTCAGCATAGGTGCCATCCAACTCTGCCATCAGTCGAACTATCCGCAGCCGCAGTTCAGGGGACAAGTCCTTAAAGGCCCCTTCCTCCAGCCAGCTTGACAGCAGGGGAGCAAAGCGAGCATCGCCCTGACGATCCACCGAAGCAAGGGTCTCGTTCACCACCTCAGCGTCATCATCCCGCAACAACCGCGAGAACACCCGAGCCGATGAGCCTGTAATAGGAACTCGGCCAAGGATTCTCACCGCTGCACGGCGAATGGCCGGATCAATGTTGTCCACCGCCCGCTCAACCACACTCGCAGCTGCAGGAGTGCGCAACACATCCAGGCAGCGCAGCGCGGCAAAGATGAGCGCAACATCATCGCTATCGATAGCCTCTTCGTAGAGCGAGAGATCGCGACGAGTGCGTCTCACCAGCGTTCCTGCAAGCACCGTCGCCATCTGGGCGCTCATCGAATGACCAAGCAGACGCAGCAGATCGGCAGACTCCAGATCCGGCAACAATTGCTGCAGAATGTCCCAAACCAGCGCCTCACCGTTCTTGTCTCCGGCAGCAGCGGCGACCAACGAAGTGAGAGATTCCCCGCTGCTGCACTCCCTCACCATCTCAGCAGCAGCCTGCATCAACTTTGGCGGATAGGCTTCACCCTCAACGATGCCCCGCAGGTAGCGAAGCAGGCGACGATAGGTTTCAAGATCACGGTGCCGCACCAGGTAGCGACGAATAGGGGTCAGCAGCGAACTGAAGTCTTCGGGTTGAAAATAACGGGGTTCATGGACACAGAGCTGAAAGCAGTAGTCCAACATGTGCAGCAAACCCAGCTGAGTCTCGTGGTCAAGCTCGTCGCGAATCGACTGCCGCTCTTCATCACTCAAGGGGTCAAAAGCCAACTCAGCCAAGCCACCGCGAAGAGGCAATGGATAGTGGGCGGAACCTGGCCAGAGGCCGGCGGCAAAGGCCATACCCCCCTGTCCTTCAAAAGACATAGCTAACTCATCGCCGCCGAACTCCTCAGCAAGCAACTGGTTGGCCTCGTCGTCGACAAAAGAGCGGGCGACCCGCCCGCGCTGCTTCTCAGCAAAGTTCTTGTCACGGCTAGAGACGATCTCCTTACGCCCAGAGATCTGCTGCATCATGCGCGGCAGGGCCTGGCCAGAGTCGCCTTTACCCCCGCCCTGTTCCGAACCTTCACCGAAACCACCTGCAGCGTGCAGGTCATGGGTAAAGCCCTCCACCGCCTGATACTTGATATGAGCAAAGGAGCGACGCCACATCATCGTCACCAGGTCCTCTTCTTCCGCTTCATGACCGGTGCTGGGGCGTCGCGCCAACAGTTCGAGGAAGTCCTCCATCTCCTCGCGGCTTAAGCCCACCTCGATGGACAACATCCGAACTCCGTCCCGATACAGCCGGAACGGCAGGCCTGCTTCACGATCAGCGTCGAAATAAACGACCTTCCCCTCATAGAGGAAGCGGTCGCCGGCGACCGCCAACCACAAGGTCCCGGAGTTCGTAAGAAAAGCGCTTAGAGTCTCAAAGAGGTCATCGAGGAACTTGGAGATCGCCTTGTTGTTGCGAGCATAAAAACCAAAGGAACGAGAGGTCTTAGCCAGATCGTAGAGGATCTGAGCCACTTCGCGTTGGACCCCTTCCAGGTTCCGGCGGACATCCCCCGGATCCTTTTCTAAGGTCGCCTGATTCTGCTCGCTCGCATCCAAGGCACGTTCCCCACCTGACCGCCTACCTCTGGCTGGGCGGCAACTACCCCAAGTTACCTTATACGAAGGATCAGCTCACGGAGCGCGTACCCCCCCCAACGCCGCAGCGACAAATTCCTGGAACCGTTCCACTTCAATGGTTGCGTCGCGCGCCAACGACCTACCAGTAAAACGTATTCGACTGCGACGCTTGAACAGGGGCCCCGACCACCGGCCCAGCGCATCGACCTCCCAGTACGGCGTCGTGCGCACTCCTTCAGGCATGGCGCCGCCCGGGCGACGCGAGGCAAAAGTCCAGCTCTCTAGTGCTGCCAGATCGAAAACTTGAGCGTCTCGGGAATAGGGCCAGGCGGCGTTGAAAGGGCCCGGTGGTGCAGCCTCGGGCAAAAGCGGCGCCGCCAGAAAGCCACCGGGTAGCGCGCGATCGCGGGCGACAAGGCCACTGGCCCGCAGCTCAAGCCGGCCCCCCGGAAGCTCACTCACTTGCACCGCTAGCGATCCACGAAAGGCGCCGCCGAGCCAGGCCAGATCACGATAGGGCATGTCCTCATCCCGAGCCCCGGCGAGCTGCCAGCTTCGTACTCGCGCGGCGGGGGCCCCCTCAAGAAGAGCTTCTACCAGGACTTCAAAGGGGCCTTCGGTGGTCTCGCGGACATTGAGGGTCCAGTGGCGCCGGGGCGGATCCGCTGGAGTTCGCAGCCAGCGCGCACCTTCGCCGCTAAGAAGGAATGCATCGCGACCCAGGAGCAACTCATCGAGAGCTCCCAACCACTCCGGCCCCCGCGATGGATCGACAAAAAGGGTGCTGCGACCAAGGCCTAGATCAACCCCTTGAATCAGGACCAGGACCTGATTCAGGAAGCCTAGAGGGGCGCTCGGTCCCATGCGCTTACCAGAGCGACTCAGTAATACCGGAGTCGCCCGAATGTCCGCCCCCCTCAGCAGAGCAATTAGCAGCGCCGCTCGGGAGGCACTGGTGCCTGAGCCGAGCTGCGCAGTACGAGAAGCGCGAGCCGGCAACAACCAGGTTCCACCGGCCCCCTGAAGGTCGTCCAGGCTGATCTCGCTCAGTGCGATGGATATGGCCTCGCGTACGGCTGCCGCTGGATTGGGCTGAGCGAGGACCCGCGCAGCAAGCGGAATCACAGCTCCCTCAAGACGAGCGCTGGCAGCCCACCAGGAGCGGTGTTCCAGGGCCAGCTCATCCCAGCTGACCGACGGTCGAATCAGCAGCGCTGGAACTCGGTCGACCAGTGAGAGAACCCCTTCGCCCAACGGCAGAGGCCGCACCCTTTCCAGCACAAAGGACTGTCGCTCCCGATTCTCCGGCAGCGCCTTGCGAGCAAACTGAACGGTCATCCGATCAGTTTCCACCACAACCGGAGCGGAGAGTCCTCGACGAACCTCAAAGCTCACGTTTTCAGCGGCAAACCTGAGCGGCTGAATGGGAATCCATAGTGAAAACCGGTCTTCCATTCGAGCCACTCGCGGGCGACGGATCACTACCTCCCCAGCAAAGACTCCGTCACCGAGTTCGCCTGGCGCCGGCACGGCAAGACACAGTGCTGGTCGCGCCAGATGGCCAAAGCCGTCCGCCATGGGCCGCAGCTCCACACCAAACTCCGCGCCGTCAACAGCCTCACAGACGTCGCCCTGTCCAGCATCGATGACCGCTAATGGCAGTTCCGTCATGCTGGCGCCTGAAGCTGCCGTCCACAGAAAGCTGATCCGCCGCTCGATAACCTCGTCATCATCCAGCAGGACCTGCTGCGCAAAGTTCTTGAAGCGTGGCTCGTGAGCCTGAGGCTCACGAGCCCCATAAAACATCGTCCGCGGCGCCTTGATCCCAACAGCTGTGCGCTTGCCCGCATGGAGGGTCACCGGCGACAGAGATAAGACCAACGACGCCAGCAACGCGAACAGCATGCGTCCACGCCAGGGGTGCTGAAATAGCAAGGACATGAGCTCAGCTACCAGGTGGAGGGTCATCCGGCCCAGCCGAATCATCGTCGTCCCCAAAACAATCCGCTGGGATCGACGGCCAGGGGGCCGCCGAATCATCGTCGTCCCCGGACCCGGCTGAGTCATCATCATCGCCATCGGCCGGCAAGCTCAGATCAACCCCTACTGCCAGCGGCCTCCATGCGGAAAGCAGCTCATCAAACAGAGACCAGCCTAGCTCCTGTCCGGCGCGCTGTAGCGAATACAGAGTCTCCAGATTAAGGGCAGAGGGCTCCAACCAGACAACAGACCGTGCCCCATCTTCAGCCAGCAGAGTGTCGCAGGAACCATCACTAAACTCAGCGTCACCGTCATCAAACCAGGCAACTGCACGATACAGAGCACCTTCGAGTTCAAGCATGGCCTCTTCACCCGGATCCTGCCCCGAGCTATTCGAAGCGACGACCGCCACCGCTGAGGGCAAGACGCCAAGATGGGCATCGGGAGGGACGCCCTGCACATTCAGACTGAGCAGTGCTCCCGGACCCGATGACGAAGTTGGAACCTGAGTCGCGAATAGCTGCTGGCCTGGGTCCAAGGCCCCGCTTCCGACATTAAAGTGACGAAGCGCAACCGCGCTACCAAGGGGCACAGCAGCAGCCGAACGGACCTGCAAGCTGCCCGCCATATTCGGCAGCAGCTCAGCGCGAATCGACGGCCCATTGCTGGAGTTGCTGCCTTCGGGAACGTGTTCGAAGTTCATCGCTCCAGTACTGAAGTACGACCCGTCTAACAGGTTCCAGCCAGGCCCAGCCCCCAACCCAGACAGCTCCGCCGGGAACGGCACCTGCTCTTCAATAAACACTACAAGCTTATCGGCCGCGCCGAGCACCAGCTCACCCGCATCGTAACCGCCACTCTGATCTTCATCCACATAAGAAAATGGAACCATCAGGGCAGCTTGTACCTGCGCTGAACTCCACTCGGAGATGTCCTCCGACGGTGGTTCCTGTTCTATATAAAAGGTGAAGATCGTGTTGCCGCTACTGAGGCCCTCTTCTGAAACCAGGACACTGTAGAGTTCAGCAGGTGCACCACTCAAAGAGGACAACTTAAACAGCGAGACCCGCACATGACCGGCAGGAACTTCCCCGTCACTTGACTGCCACAGCAGGTTACCGCCGATCGGCAAGCCATCTGGAATGGTGAAGTCATCGTCATCGTCGGTGGGACCAGTGTCGTCATCGTCGTCATCATCATCATCATCGTCATCACCGGGAAGTACCACCGTATCGTCATCGTCGCCCGCGCTCGGTGGGCAGGCGACCAGGACCAAGGCTCCAAGCAACAACAACAGCAACAACCAGCGGGACGGACCGGCCGCACCCAGGACAAACCTCGCCAGGGCTGTCATTCATCCACCTGAACGAAGAATCTGTCCTTCTTGATCCGGCTGGCAAAGGTTTTGGCCACCAACTCAGAATTGCTGACACAAACACCGTCTCTGACATCAAAGCCGAGGCCGGTGACGTTACAGACCACCACATGCCCCTCCATGGCCCCATCACCTAATTGGCCAGGCCCACCTGGCGTGCGGCCTTCGAGAACGAAGAATTCGCCTTCGACTCGAGCCAGAGCCATACGATTGCCAAACACCTCAATACGGCGAATCGTCCCGTCTTCCAGCTGATCAGGCTGGATCCGCTTTACCTGCACCCACATCGTGCCGGCGCCGGGTCCCGGCGGCGGAGCCGCAGCGGTCTCTGGCACATCCGGTTCTGGTTGCGATGGGGCTATAGGCGCAACACTCGGCTCCTGAGCATCTGCGGGTTCCGGCTGTGGGTCAGCAGCAGCCCCAGCAGCCTCTGCCGAATCTGGAGGCCGCTCAGCAGCAGAGGCCACTGCCTCGCTCGCCGGCAACCCCGCATCTGCCGCAGCCAAAGGTTCCGCCGTTGAGGCCTCAGGCTCACCTGCCAGAAAAGAGCGAGCCAACTTTTTAATCCGTCTTCGGATGCCAAACCGTGTCATGGGCGCATGTTACCCGGATCGATCATGAGGCAAAGGGGGCAGGAAAAGATCGGCGCATCATGCTTGCTTGAGTCGACCTTCATCGGTCAAGGTGTGCCCATGTCCGGCAACACCAAGGGTCAGGTCTTACAGCCTGCAACGCAGCGTTTGGCGCTAACTGCCCTGCTGTGCTGCTGTCCGCTCAGTGCCTGCTGGAACGCCCCATCAGCAGATCATGCCGAAACGAAGTCACCGGTCACCACAGCCGACCTTGACCGCGGCGATGAGCAGGAAACTGGGGAGCGACTACCCATCAATGCCCGCGCCGATGATGAGTTCCCCTCTGCGGGCCTGAGCCTCGGCGACTGGCCCAACTATCCCGCTGTCGACGAAGCGCAGCAATGGCAACGGGAGCAACTCAACTACAAGCGCTGGGCACTCTGCACAGCCGAACTGGCCTGCGCTGGTCGACGCTTCCAGGGCGACCCAGCGGCCCACCGCGAGCGGGTCCTCGCCATTGTTGCCCAGCACCGCAGCACCCTGGCAGATATCAGCAGCTTCAGCACCCAACTCAACCAGGAACAGCCCCAGCTGGCTCGGCGCTGGGCAGCCCCAATCAATGAAGCCATCAAGGCCTGTCAATAAGCGGCCCGAGTCTGGACTCAGACCCAGCTTCGACCTCCTACTCCGGCGCGGGCTCTTCAGCTGAGGCGGGCTGTTCGGCCGGCGCAGGGTCT
>DJIF01000148.1 GCA_002433485.1 Deltaproteobacteria bacterium UBA6601 | reverse complement strand
CGACGACGACGACAGCGCTGCTGGAACCCCATAGAAGTCTCCCATCATCGGGCTGCTTCCCGGTGATGGAAACAATCCAGAGAAAGGGCGGGGCCAGGCAAAAGCCGGCTCCGCCCTTTCGGGTTCTGTCACCACACAAGAGAATCGCGCCGGAGTAATTCCCTCTTCCGTCTACTTGGGTGACAATTGCTCTGCCACCTGAGGAGTTCATGAGCAATCGGGTTCTGATCGTCGAAGACGACCGCAGCTTCGCCTCTCAGGTAAAAGAGGTCGTCGACAAACACGGGCACACCGCCCTGATCGCCGCGAGCGGGCCTGAAGGCGTCGAGCTCTATGGACGCCACGAGCCGGATATCGTGGTGGTCGACGTGATGCTTCCAGGCATCACAGGAATCCAAGTTGTTGAGCAGATACGCGAACTCCCACGCGGCAGGGATGTGCCTATCCTGCTGATGAGCGCAATGTATCGCAACGCTGAATTCTTTCGCGACGATATGGAACGACTCTACATAGAAGACTTCCTAGCTAAGCCTTTCTCACTGATCGATTTCGGGCGCAAGGTCGACACCATCCTGGAGAGCGAAGACGCTGGACGAGCCGGAGTTCGGGCCCTCTTCGCTGAAGCTTCTCAACCCCCAGCTGTTGACACCTCAGAGCCATCGCTGCCGGACGACAAAACCAGCAATGACAGCCCACAAGCTGAAGCTGAAAAGCAGGCGAATCAGCCCCAATCGGAACCAGGACGGCCGCCGAGCAACAAATCCCAGCCTAGCAGGGCAGCCATGCCGCCTCGTCCAGCTGAGCTGCGCAAAGGCCAACCACAAAGCAAGAATCCACTCACAGCCCTGCACGACGGCGGGCCCTTCGAAACCAAGTCGCTGTTCCCGGACCAGTATGTGCAACTTGTCTCCACCTTGTTCCACTCGCACAGCTGCGGTGTCTTCGAGCTGATTCGTCCCGGAGCCCGGCGCAGCATCTTCTTCCTCAACGGCTACGCGGTCTGGGTTGATGTGCCGGATCTGCTCGACGGCTTGCCCCGCTACCTTGCTGAGGAGAGTCTGCTGACCCTCAGCCAGATGACCCGGCTCGCAGAGACAGCCGGTGACCTGGACGGCGACCTGCGCGGAGCCCTATGCCACTTGAAGCTGATCCCGGAAGAGGAGCTACCATCGATCTTCGCCGCCTGGATCAGCAACGAGCTACAGCGCGGCCTCAGCCACCAGGGAGCCGCTCGATTCGAGCGCAGCGAAGGCTTTAATCAACCGCTTCGCATCGAAGAGGTCAATCCCATCCAAGCTCTCTGGCAAGGGGTTTACCGCATTAACAACGACGAATGGTTTGAAGCCGAATTGGCAGAACTGGATGAACGCTCCCTTGGCAAGACTCGCTCCTTCGCCAAGCTGTTCGGCTACCTCGGCCGTGACCCACGACTGCGCAACGTCGCCGAGACCTTCCGTGAGCCGAAGACGGGAGAGCAGTTTCTCAACCTCGTAAACGGGGACCGGGGCCTGGGCACCCGCGCCCTCTGGTTCATGGTCAATAGCGGACTGATCTCCTTCTCCGACCCCCACCCCCAGCACGCCAAGGCAACTGCTGAGAAGACCCGCAAGAGAGCCCGAGAGGCCAAGGCTCGCGCCAAAGCCAGCCGACTGAAAGGTACCGAGAGCACAGCTCAAGACACCCGAACGGCCAGCGTCGAGACGCAGACTCCACCGCCACAAACTCCACCGGCCAAGCCACCACCCACGGCCAACGGACCAAGCCCAGCTAAAACCTCTACTGAACCGGCCAGAGTTGCGCCTTCTGAGCAGCAAGGGCAACAACCTCCCGAGGAGATGCACGTCTTCTTTGAGCCATCGGCGAAGAGCGCCAGAAAAGCCGAGGCCCATGACGATGACCGCAGCCCCAGCGAGATCATAGGTAGCGACTACCGCGAGAAGATGGACCTCAACCACTACGGCTTCTTGGAGATCGGCCAGGAAGCTACTGGAGCTGAAATCGAAGCCGCTTACAACCACCTGGCCCCGCTCTACAGACCCCGAAATCTGGATACAGACTCTTCGGAAGAGCTCAAACAAATGGCTCGCAAGCTGCTATCTCGGCTGGTCGCAGCATACGAAGAACTCAGCGACTCAAAGCGACGGGCCCGCTACGACATGAGCGAGGCGTCGCGAAAGCCGGCAAAGCGCAGCTCAAAACCACTCAGCGCCGAGAGCTGGGAGGAAGAAGAACACGGCATCGGCTCTGCGGCTGCAACAGTCTCCAGGCAAGCGGCAAGTGGCCCCTGGTATCCAGGTCAACATGATCCCAACGAGATCACCGGCCGACTGGAGGGACTGGACCCAGAAGACGCAGAGAGCCTGAGCGCGGCGCACCGGGAAATGCAACAGAGCCAATTCAAGCGAGCCTACGCCCGGCTCGATGAGCTCCGCGCCTTCGACCCCTCCAACTCGGACATCCTGGCCGACCTCTGCTGGTGCCAATTCTCCATGGCTCCCGACGAGCCCAGGGAGCTGGAAAAGGCCCTGGAGTGGGCAGACCTCGCGCTGGCCTTCGATCCCAGCCACCGCAACGCTCTTGAGGCCAAGGCCAGAGTTCTGCTGCACGCAGGTGATGCTGCGCTGGCCCAACCGGTACTGAAGAACCTGACCAAAGTAGTCCCCAACCATCAGTGGGGAGCAGCGGAGTTAACCAAGGTCGAGGCCCAACTGGAGGCCCAGAGCAAAGAGGACAAGGGCGGAGGTCTGCGGGGCCTGCTGGGACGCGGAAAGAAATAAGTCCAGACCGGATTCACTGCCGAGCACCCACCGCGCTGGTGCTGAGCGGGCCCTCAAATCCCGGTTGACGACCGACTCCGTGCCGCTGAAGATCGATAGTTGCACACCTGGAGTTCTGAAGAGCTCTTGCCAGGACAGGACCGCACTCATGTCGACCACTGATTTCGTAAGCCCCATTTGGGACATCAGCTTCTCCCTCTTCGAGCACATTCGCATTCAAGACCTGCCCAACACCGAGTACACCGACTTCGATATGGAGATGTACAAGATGGTCTTGGCAGAGGCGGCCAAACTCGCCGAAGAAACCCTGGCACCACTGAACGCTGCAGGCGACCGTGAAGGCTGCCACTGGAAAGATGGTCGTGTTCACACTCCGAAGGGCTACAAACAGGCCTACAAGAAATACGTAGAGGGTGGCTGGCAGGGGTTGAGCATCGAAGCAGAGCACGGCGGAGGCGGACTGCCCAAGCCCATGGCACTAGCAGTCGTCGAGCTGTTCACCGGCGCCTGTGCATCCTTCATTATGTATCCGGGCCTGACGGTTGCAGTGGCCAATCTCATCACCAGCATGGGCAGCCCATGGGTGCGCGCCACGCTACTGCCGAAGCTGATCAGCGGCCAATGGGCCGGGACCATGTGCCTGACCGAGCCGCAGGCGGGCAGCGCAGTCGGAGACGTCCGCACCACTGCTCGACGCAAAGGTGACCACTACCTCATCGAAGGCAACAAGATCTTCATCAGTAGCGGCGACCATGACCTGACAGAGAATATCCTTCACGTAATGCTGGCTCGGCTCCCTGATGCTCCGCCCGGCATCAAGGGTCTCAGCCTGTTTCTGGTCCCGAAGGTCTGGATCAACGAAGACGGCAGTCTGGCAGAGCCCAATGATGTGCACTGCACAGGCATCGAACACAAGATGGGCCTGAACGGCTCATCGACCTGCACCCTCTCCATTGGCGATAACGGCGGGGCCAAAGCCTGGCTCATTGGTAACGAAGGGGAAGGCATCCTCCGCATGTTCTCCCTTATGAATGAAGCCCGTATTGGCGTCGGAGTACAGAGCTACGCGGTGGCCTCCGCTGCCTACCACGCGGCTCTGAGCTATGCCCGCGAGCGGATTCAAGGCACCCGCATCAGCGAATTCAAGAATGCCGAAGCCGAGCGCATCCCCATCATCGAACATCCCGATGTAAAGCGCATGCTGCTCCACTGCCGCTCGCAGGTCTCCGCAATGCGCGCGCTCGGCCTTAGCCTGGGCAAGTTTGCCGATCTTCACGTTGCCCACCAGGGCAGCCCGGAAGGCCAGCGCTACATGGACTACCTGGAGGTTCTCACGCCCATCTGCAAGTCCTGGAGTTCCGACCAGTGTTTCGAAGTTGCCAGCTGGGCACTGCAGATCTTTGGCGGCTACGGCTACATCGGCGAATACCCGGCCGAACAATATGTCCGAGACTCAAAGGTATTCTCCATCTACGAGGGTACCAACGGCATCCAGGCTTTGGATCTCATCGGCCGCAAGATGAGCCAGCACGGCGGCCGCAGCTTCATGGCCACGATGGAGTTGCTCAACAGCAGCATCAACAAGCTCGGTGAGGTCGAAGAGTTCGCCTCCGAACACAAAGCCCTGGCACAGGCTAGAGATCGGCTCGGCAGCGCGGCGATGAAGATGATGGGACTTGGAATGGCCAAGAAGGTGGACGCCGCTGCCGCACACGCCTGTAATCTACTCAACCTCCTGGGCGATGTGGTGATGGCAGTAATGCTTGCTGACCAAGCGCTCATTGCCCGCGATGCCCTCGCCCAACTGGCCGCACAG
Organism: Deltaproteobacteria bacterium UBA6601; assembly: GCA_002433485.1. Lineage (GTDB taxonomy): Bacteria > Myxococcota_A > UBA796 > UBA9615 > UBA9615 > UBA6601. Next base: position 19,077 of record DJIF01000148.1, on the reverse strand, counting down.
GCAGGGATTGATCTGGGAGACTCAGAGAGCAGGAGTTCCTGGCTGGAAGAACATGGCAAGGCCCGCTTCTACATCAGCAAGCTCGACGACCTTCGCTACTTCTGCCACCAGTTCCTGCCCCGAACCGCGGCCCTCGAAATGATGATTTCCAGCGCTGACTCCAGCGTCCTGGACTGCAGCTTCTAAGCGGTCGATCAGCGACTGAGCATAGCTCTGAGCAGGCGCTGTTCGGCCAGGAACTCGGCGTTCCCCGGAGCGCAGCTTACAGCACGGTCAATGGCGGCCTTGCCCGCTTCGATCGCTCCAGCAAGCCGCAAGGCATACGCCCGATTAGCCAGAGCCACGCACAGCCCCGACTCGAGCTGAAGCGCCCGCTCGTAGCTTTCGAGCGCGGCCTCAAGGTCGTAGCGATAGAAGCGAGCATTTCCCAGGGTGAGCCAATCCTCTGCACTGAAGTCCGGCTCGATTGAACGCTCCTCGAGGCGCCTGTGGAGAGCTTCAAATCCCCCTGGAAGCGAAGACAGATAAGGCCGGCTACCGTCAACCAGGGGCCGACCGTCATAGCGCCACAGGCGAAGGTCAGGATGCTCCCCTACTGGGGTCGCTTGCTCCAACCCTGCTCGCCACCTGCCGAGGCGCTGTTCCCAGTCCCTCTCAGAGAGGCGTGGCAAGCCGACAAAGCCGATACTGGAGAGAGCGCGAAGCAGCTCGAGCGCGATTAGCTCGTGCCCCTGCACGCTAGGGTGACAGTGGTCGTAGATGAGCTCATAGCCAATTAGCCCGTTGCTGCTCTGAGCGCGAAAGCTCGCTTCGACATCAACCAGTCCCAGGACCCCTGGATGATCTGCAAGAGCCCGGATCTGTTCGCTGACCGCGGGGATAATGCGAGATGGATACTCCGTGAAGGAGCGCGCCTTCAGGTACCAGGAGCGCGCCTCCTCAACCGCACCGTGCTGAAGCAGCGCGCCGGCGAGCAGAAACATGGCACGAGGATCAGCAAATTCCTCCACCAGCAGGCGGGCCTCTCGCTCCAGACCTCTGGAGTCGCCAATGGCCCGCTGTTGCTGCAGTACATGCAGCTGTTGCTCGAGGCGAGCTCCTGCAGTTCCCTCAGGTGAAAAACCAATAGGATCCTGAAAGTCATTGGCCGCAGGGTTCACCAACACAACTCCAGTCCGATGCCGCTGGGCCTCGGCAATAAGTTGGCCGATGTTGTGGGCAAAGGTCTGAGCGGCGTAGTGCCACTCGAGGTGGCCCATCCGCCCCCGTTGCCATGGTGCAAGAGCCGGCAGTTCAGACAGACTGTGGGCGGGCTCCACGGCAACCGGATCCAGGCCTGGTACCAGGCCGGTCGGGAAGCCAGGAGCATTAACTTCCGTTGCTGGCAGGCCAGCTGTTGCAGGACTCAACAGACGCCCCAGAGCCCCCACGATCCGTGACCCGGAGAGCCGCTGCAAGAGCAACAAAGATCGTGTCAGGCGGCGGTGCTGCTCAGGAAGCAGATAGGTCTTCCAGGACGCAAGCTCAAGCAATTCATTGTGACCCGAATAAAGAACGATCAGATCCCACTCGCCCAGTTCCCAGAGCTGACGGGCCGCCCACAGAAGTTGCTGGGATGACCAGGCGATGGTGCCGAAGTTCACCACCCGAACCTCACGATCCGGCAGCAGCTGTTGCAGTTGGCGCTCCAACTTCAAAGGAAAGGCACCAGCACCCAGAACTCCATAGCCATGGGCTGCTGACCCACCCAGAACGGCAATCCGAACCGCATCTTTTGCCGCTTCCGCGGCCAACGGACGAAAACGACTGGCCTGCCCGGGGCGATAGAAGTTCATCCGCGGTGCGAAGACCCGCTTGCGCTCGACCAAAGGCGGATGGAGGATGTGATCGGCGAACCAGGTCGTGGTCCGATCAGGGCGCCCTTCTAGTCCAGCTAAGCGCAGACCAAGCTCCAGCAGTCCCAACAACAGGACTGCGATGAGGGCCCCGATCAAGAAGCGCTGGACTAAGGACCTCCACAGATGGCCGTTCACTGCAGGCCCCCTGTCGCCACTCAGAGCCTGAAGTTGGGTCTGAACAAGCTCAGAACAGCAGGCAAGACAACCAGATTCGCAACCAGAGCCAGGGCAATGGCCAGGCCGCAGAGAAAGCCAAACTGAATGTTCGGTACAAAGGAAGCTAGGCACAGCAGCCAGAAGCCGGCGACCAGGACCACCGAAGTAACGGTGATTGCCCGGCCAGTCTCGCGAAGGGTAACGATGATCGCCGCTGTAAGATCATCACCAACCATGAGCCGATGGCGAAGATGGTGAATGAAATGGACCGTATCATCAACTACTAGGCCCAGGGCCACCGCACCGGTCATCGCAGTGCCCGGATCGAGCGTCATACCGATCCAACCCATTCCTCCCAGAGACATCCCAATAGGAATCAGATTTGGGATCATGGCAAAGACCCCCAGCTTCAGGTTGCCAAAAGCAAGCATCATGAAGATCAGCACAGTAATGAAGGCAAGGGCTAGTGACCTAAGTTGCGATTGCAGCAAATAGCTCTCCATCTTGGTGATCAGCTTGCTCATGCCAGTAGCGGAGGCCTGTAGTGGCGCTGGGAACTCCCGGGCAAGGAGTTCATCAATCGCATCAACCTCCTTAGCCAGCTGCTCTGCGTCGGCCATCCGCAGACTGGCGTTGATACGACCCCTTTGAAACTCAAAGTCCACCCAAGCCTCCAGCTCGCTGGGATCGTCGAGCATTACCAACAGCTGCGCCACCTCATCGCGACTATCGGGGACCCGCGCCTGTTGCTCGGCTCCGCCGCGAAAAGCTCGCCGCAGCTCAACCACATAGTCAAACAAAGACACCGTAGAGCTGACCCCGTCGATCTGCTCAAGGCTCTGCTGGACCCGGCCCATGGCGGCCAACACAGCGGGCTCTTTCATTCCGCCAACTCGGCCCGTGTCAATGAAGACCTCCAATGAGGTCGTACCCGACAACTTATCCTCTACAAACTCAAGGCTGGATCGCACCGGATCGCTGCGCATGAAATAGTTGAGAGGATTGGAGCCAACCTCCAGGTGGAGGAAGCCCAACAGGCAGAACAAAAACAATCCCAGGGCCGCAAGCGTTAGAGTCAGCGAGCGTCTGGCCGTTAGCCTGCCCAGCCGCTCAAGGCGCTGATCCCAACCCACCCACAACCGCTCGATAACGCTGCGCTGACCACCCAGTTCAGGGAGCAGCGGCAACATGCGAGGACCCAGAGCGAAAGTAAGCAGGAAAGAAATTGCCGCACCACTGGCACCCAACCAACCGAGTTCCCGAACCGGCGCAAGGCTTGCCGTCGTAAGGCTGAGCAGACCGGCAACGGTCGTCGCCATGGTGAAGAAGCATGGTGCCAGAAGCCGCTCAAGGGCCAACCTGGAGGCCTGATGGGCAGACTCTCCGGAGCGCCGCAGGCTAATGGCCCGGGTGAGCACATGCACCGAACTGGCCACGCCAATACCGAGCATCATCGGAAAGACAATGGTGTGGACGATGGTCAACTTGAGCCCCGCAGCAGCCATCAAGCCTGCTACCAGCAAGGAGGTGAGCGCCACCACAGACATTGGCAGGAGCAGGGCTCGAGGCGAGCCGAACAGGAGCAGAATGGCGACCAGAATGACCAATCCCATCCCTGGGATCACGGTCTTCATATCGCGCTGGGTGTAGCGCATAAAGGCCTCATCCAGCATGGTCGATCCAGCGCAGACGATCTGCACCCCTCGCTCCGAGCCCAATTCAGCAGCCAGGGCCGTGAGGCTCCTGGCAAGCCGGGACTTAAGTTCGATGTCCTCAACCAACGGATCCACATCCAGGACCACCGCAACTACCGAACCATCGGCAGAGATCAGTCCGCCGACCAGCTGCTCATCGCTAAGCACGCGGGCCCTAAGTTGCTCGGGATCCAGGGGTTCCTCGGCGTCATAGAGCGGGGCAACCTGCAGCATCCCCGGCTCAGCAAGCACCTCGGTCACGTTGGTAATGGAGCGCACTCGCTGCACTCCAAAGTCACTCCGCCCGGGAAGATAAGGATGCTCGAGCTCAAGGGGCAGCCGGAGTTCCTGGGCTGCTCGACTCACCCGGTCCACAAAGGCAAGGCCCTCGGCGGTCCACAGCTCAGGATCCTGCCACGCCATGAGCACGACCTGATCACTGTCAAAGTGCTCAAGGAAGTGACGATAAGAGACCAGATCCGGGTCGTCATCGAGGAACCAGACCTCCATAGAGGTGTCCACCCGAAGGCCACTGGCAGACCAGATGGAGAGAACCGCAAGCACTCCGAGGAAGGCCAGCACCACCTTGGAGCAGACCAACGTCAGAAATCTGCCTGAAAGCTGATTCACCTAGTCCTCTAGTGCGACCGCATCTTCAAGTTCGGCGAGCTGGCCCCGCACGACATCGCAGGCCTGTTGCCAGAAGCCCGGATCCTGGAGTTTCAAGCCAAGCGGCCTCAGCAACTCAGCAGGAGATCGGGAGCCGCCCCGCTCAAGCAGATCCAGATACGCTCCAACAAAAGCCTGACCCTGCTCTCGCCAACGGGCATGCAGCCCCAAGGTCAGGAATTTTCCGAAGGCATAGGAATAACAATAGAAACGCGCAAAGACGAAGTGGGGAATCTGCATCCAGCGATGACGCTCAAATTCTGAACGCAGAACTTCAGCCCCCCACAGGCGTTCCTGCTCCTCACCCCAGAGTTCACCAAGTCGGTCCACACTCAAGACCCCCTCAGCACGAGCCCGGTGGGCGCGCAGCTCCCAGTTCACGTAGCTGACCTGCTGAAAGCCGGTCATCACTGCACTCTGCACCTGGCGATCCAATAACTGCGCCCGCAGCCTTCCTTCCCCACAAGACGCCATGAGGTGCTCATGGAGCCAGAGTTCAGCGAAGACCGAAGCGGTCTCTGCCATAGGGAGACCCGTCCAATAGTTCAGGGGGCTCTGCGACAGACTCAAGTAAAAGTGCAGCGCATGACCGAGCTCATGAGCCAGGGTGACTACATCCTCCAGCCGCCCGGCAAAGTTCAACATCACCCAGGGATGATCAGGAGGATAGCCAGGCGAACAGAAGGCCCCAGATGTCTTACCTGGAGCAGGAAAGGCATGCAGCCAGTGACGCTCAATGAAGCGACGAGCCACCGCCCCTGCCCGCTCATCGAACGCGCTGAAAGCGGCAACCACCAGATCGCACGCTTCAGCCCAGCTAAAACTTGGCTCTTCGCCAAACAGCGGGGCTCTGAGATCATGGATCCCGTAATCATCAACACTCAGCAGTCGGGCTCGCAACTTCTGATAGCGCTGAACCAGATCGAAGTTGGCGCTGGCGACCTCCAGTAAGGTCGCCACCACCCCAGCGTCGAGGTCATCCTTGAGCACCGTGTAATCCAACACATCGCCATAACCCCGCGCCTGCATGTCACAGCGATGATCTTCAAACAAAGTGTTAAAGACAAAGCTCAAAACCTCGTGATGAGGCGCAAAACCAGCAAAGGCCGAGCGACGAGCTGCAATACGTAGCGATCGATCAGGATGCGAAGCATAGGCAGCCAACTCACCGCGAGTCAGCTGCTTCTCTTCACCAGCCTCAACCAGCTTGAACAGCAAGCCGGAAGTGACTTGAGTGTAGAGATTTACCCAGGCGGTCTTGCCGGTGAGATCCTTACGCAAAATCGCCTGCTCCTCCGGCTCGCTAAGGGTATGAGCGGAGAACTGACGTTGATACCTAAGGTAGTGCTCAAAATCCTGTAACTCTGGAGCCTTAATCAGAGCTGCGAAGCTCGCCTCATCCAAGGCCTTCAGCTCTACCGCAAAGAACACCAGCTGTTGCTGAAGCTGGGCTGAAAAGGTTTGCGCTGCTCCATGAGCAGCACGCTCATCAGTACCGTCCGTCGCAACGGCAAAGCGCAACGAAGCATAGTGCTCCGGTCGGGAGGCGAGATGAGTGATCCGAGCCAGCTCATCGAGTGCGCCGCGCAGCTCACTGGGAGCCAACTGTGCAACTCGACCCCGAAAGCGCCGCACAAAGTCAGAGACCAGCTCCTTGGCCTGCCGCCGATCCGCGGCAATGGCCGGATCGGCAAAGTCCCGATAGAGATCGCTGAGATCCCACAAGCCCTGCTCGGCCTGGGTTCTCACCCGGTCTCCTTCATGCTCCGCGACCGGCACAAGCCGGTAGCCATCAACAAGGGCAACCAGAAAACCGCCGCAGGCAGAGCTGAGCTGGTCAGGCAGGAGGCACCGGAACTCTGCTCTGGGTCGAGGCCATCACAGTCACTATCGACCCCATCGCCAGGCTGTTCTGTGGCGCCTGGTAGGACATCAGCAGAGAAGTCATCGCAATCATCACCGCCCACCTCGACAGCAGCGTGTCCGTCACCGTCGACATCAAACAAGCTGCGATAGCTGCTGGACAGCCCCCGATAGATAAATTCATGAGACTCCGCCGCTCCATAGGCAAGCCACAGGTAGCCATCAATGCCCCAGTTGGGACCCCAGGAGTTGCGTGCCAGCCAGGCACCTCGCTCATCGCTGTAGCCAACCAGCAACAGGGCATGGAAAGCACGCGCGGTCTCAGGATCAGGGTCGACCGGCTCATAGACACCACTGAGGTAGTAATGAAAGTCCTCCCAGACCGTCATTCGTACCAACAGCGGGCCGTCAAGGAGTGCCTCCTTCATAAGCGCTACCTGCTGCGCGAGTTCCTCACCAGCAGCGAATTGAATACGCTCCACCTCACGAAGGTAGGCACGACCCCGATCACGGCCATCACAGCCCTCGTCGCAGGCGGTCAGCTCGACCCCGCCTAGTGGCCCTGATGCCTCAATATAAGGCGCACATGCCTCTGTCGGGAGCCCCTCATTCATCAGGGTCGCAATGCCCTGCGCCAGGGTGATGCCCTGCTCGCAGCTACCACCGCTGCAGGTCAGGCAGTGGGAGTCACTCAGATCGATTTCCAACCCAGGAGCGTTGAGATCCTGCTTGATCTGCATCTCCAACATAGATGTGATGCCAAAAGCAGCGCAGGAGCCACACTGACTCTGATTACGAACCGGCATGAGCCAGTTAACCCCATCCACATCCGTCCAGCTGAAGGCTTCGGGAAGCTGATGCCCGTCCCCACGGGACCGAGGCTGATACACGGGCAACTCTTCCAGGCCCTCACCAACAAACCACAGCGGCTCATCAGGGATGTTAGAGAGCGCCAGGCGCTCGGTCAGGCTCAGCTGAGTGACCCAGCTCTCCCCCATGGTAAAGCGTGGGCTGCCCTCCTCAGCATGCAGCCCCTGGGCTGGCAGCAGGCCGGCCACCACTGCCAGCAACCAGGCCACGAGCTTGAGACGCGCTGACCTCATTACTCCGGACGCACGGCGATCGCCTCGATCTCAAACAAGGCTCCCTTAGGCAGCGCGGCAGCCTCGACCGCAGAGCGGGCCGGGTATGGAGCCGAAAAACGGCGGTCGTAGACGCCGTTTACTGCAGTAAAGTCCCTCATGTCTGAGAGAAACAGTGTGGTCTTGACCACATCGGCCAGGCTACACCCAGCTTCGGCCAACACGGCTTCGAGGTTATCAATGGCCTGAATGGCCTCGGCGACGACCCCACCCGAGACCATCTCAGCAGAGTTCGGATCCAAGCCGATCTGACCAGCAGAAAAGACCAGCTTGCCGACAATAACCCCTTGCGAATAAGGGCCGATGGCCGCTGGAGCGCGATCCGTCTGAATGATGCTCTTGGTCACGCTTGCTCCGGAGGATGGTAAATGCCCACATAAGGCAGGTTGCGAAAATAGCCGCCGAGATCAAGACCATAACCAACGACAAAGTGTCCTGGAATGGTAAAGCCGGCGTAGTCCACCCGCAGGTCGATGCCATGATGACGTCCGCTGGGCTTATCCAACAGGGTGGCAATGGCCAGACTCGCGGGCCTACGCGCCTCAAACAACTCGTTCAGATGCTTCAGGGTCAATCCGGTGTCGACGATATCCTCAACGATGAGGACATGCTTGTCGGCAATGGAGTGACTGAGATCCTTGACCAGCCGAACCGCACCGGTGCTCTCCATGCCACCCTTGTAGGAAGAGAGCTCCAGGAAATCGATCTGTACCGGCACGGTAATGGCGCGCATCAGATCACTCAAGAACGGCACAGACCCCTTCAAAATGCCCACCAGGGTCAGGTCAGAGCCCTCATAACGGGCCGAAATCTCGGCACCCAACTCAGCCACCCGAGCCTGCAACTGCTGGGCAGAGATCAACTCCTCGACACGGGCTATTTCGGGGATCATGAAGGACTCCTGACAACAGAAAGCAACAGCCTGAACAGCACGGCGCATACCGAGCGGAGCGGGATTGTAGCAAAGAGCTGAACCATCAATAGTGCAGGCGGTCGCGCAGCAGCTGGAGGTTCTCAGCCGCCACGGTCAAGCCAGGGTCACGCAGCAAGGCCTCGCCATACAGGCGCGCCGCCTCCACCACAGCTTGAGGGTTCGCATCGTGTTGTTCTCGAGGCCCAAAACGGAGACTGCAGTGACAACCGCACTGCCCAAAGCAGCGATAACGCCCACTGGCCAGTTCATTGGCCTGAAAGACCAGCGCTAGCGCACTATCGGGGTCTCCCTGGCGGACAAAACCACTACCCTCACCGTGCCGATCGCTGGTCAACCAGGTCACATCGAAATTCACTCCCACCCACTCATCCAAGGCCGGAAGATCAGTCAGCCGCCCCCGCCGCATCGCGTCAAATCGCTGCAGTGCAACCTCCGCCGGCTCGATTGACCCAGGCAAACCGAGCACAGCGCTGATTTGCCCAGCCAGCAGGTGGCCCACCATCAGGTTGCCTCGCGGCGTGTAGTGACAGTAATCCAGAAAGGACTCGTAGCCGGGCAGTTGATGGGGGCTGCGCTGTCGAACTTCGGCCGCGAGATCAAAAGACTCAAGGCCTAACTCCCTAGAAAGGGACAACAAGCTCCCATTAATCTGGTCGTCAGCCCGATAGTAGTAGATGTCCATCAGGCAGGCCTGATACTCAACACGAGCCGCCGCTGGATCGCCTGCGTAGTAGAGCAGGTTGGCCACCGGGCAGCGATCAGTGCCAAGGTTGCGATAGCCCTCCTCACGCCAGGACTGTAACCACGGCTCTATTTTCTCCAACGCAAGCTGTGGCCCATGAAGCGCCTTGAGGGCCCAGGCGTAGAGGAGCTGAGTCTCAGAGGTCCACTCAACACCACTGCCCTGGTGCGTCCTGCCGGCTACCTCATCGAGGACGTCAACCACCCGAGCAAGCTCAAGCTCCGCCTCCTCCATTGCCCCCAACTGCTGCAGAAAGACACCCAGCAGCAGGCGAGCGGGAAGCTCATCAGGGTGCTCAATGAGCCGCGCGCGCATCGCTTCAGCGCCCTGTTCGGGAGCGCCAAAATAGTGAGCCCAGTGGGCGGTCCGATAGGTCTCCTCGCGAAACCGTTCCGGGCCGATGAAAAACCACTCATGACCGCTGCGATTATAACGTTCATTAACCGGAACCGAGGCCACCAGCACCCGGGCACCTACCGCCTGCGCGCTGCGGGCGATGGTGCTCATAGTCCCGGCCAGACGCTGCATAGCGAATCGATCGATCCGCTCAGGGGCGGCGAGCTTGGAGCGCATTGGCATCTCCTGCTCATCCTCTGCAGCTTCACCGGGCAGGGCGGGCGGCCCGGCTGTAAGGTCATGAACGGTCCTTGCACTGCTGCGCAGCAACCGAACCAGGGCCGAATTCCTGGACAGCAGGCCCAGCCATGGAGACTCGAGCTGGAGTTCTGGAGCCGAGGCGTCAACCTCCTCGCCAAACAGTCTATTCTGAGCTTGCTGGTCGTCCTGCCTGGCAAAACTCGCCGCGGCAATATCGAGGCGTTCGTTGTTGCCCATCACGGTCACCACAAGATCAGGCTGAAGTCGCGGAGCCACCTGCTCAAAGGCCCAGGCCAGCTGGGCACTACCAAAGCCGGTTCTGGCCAGATTAAGAACCCGGACTTTGCGCTCGGGAGCAGCCACCCGAAGCAGTCGCTCCACGATGCCCACCGCGCTGGCCCCGGGCGGTGAGCCCCAGCCCCCCAGGGCGCTGCCGCCCAGAAAGACCACTCTAAGCTCATCCTCGGGCTTATCCCTGAGCACCTGCTGACCGCGCAGATCCAGCCACTCATGGGTCAAGGTCAGCTTATCGGCCCAGGGATCTGGCAAGGAGCCCAGCTGGGGATCTTGGCGAACCCACTCCAACCCCGACAAACGGGCCAGTTCCTCAGAATCCATCAACATCGGCCGGTCACTGAACTGCTGGAAATGAAGAGGGCTGCTGGGAGACCGGCGTGGCAGCTGCTCATCAGCCGTATCAGCAGCGCTGTCCTGGTCAACCAACTGATCCACCTCCCACCAGCGGGCAGCAAGCTCCACACAGCACAGCACCAGGACGCTCGCGGCCAGGGCGAACAGCGCGGCTCGCCGCCAGCTAATGGGTCTGTTCGACATCTGCTGGTTCACCTGTTTCGTCCCAAGTCTGCCACTCACCCACTGGTCGGCCTCGATCGTACCGACCACTGGCAGCAAGAACCCCGTTTGGGTGCCAGCGCTGCCAGAGACCTACCGCTTGACCTGCTGCGAACTCACGCTGCTCCTGCAGTACCCCGTTGCGATGCCATGAGCGCTCTATGCCGTGCTTCCGCCCATCCCTCCAGCGGCGCTCCTGCTGCATCTGACCACTGGAAAACCAGCGATTCTCCAGCCCATTTCTGCGTCCAGCTGCAAAGGAATCCATGCGGTAGCGAAGCGTACCGTCACGAAACCAGTTGAGTTCGATACCCTGCTTGACGCCAGCCACAAACCGATACTCCGCACTCAGTCTGCCGTTGTCGTGCCAGGCACGCGCCGGTCCGCTTAGCTGATCCGCAAGGTAAGTGCGCTCCTCAGCCTTTTTGCCATCCCGATAAAAGGAGGTCCACCGCCCATCACGACGCCCCAAGGCCCACTGCTCCTCACTGACCAGCAGATCTTCTTCCGAAGACCACCAGCGCCGGTGAAAACCGTCCCGTAGCCAATCACCGTTCTCCGCTTCGCGCTCGCACCAAAGCTCCTTGCCCCAGGGGGGGCTCAGACCCTGCAACCGAGCACCGGCCTCGCAATATCGAGCTGACCACTCTTCAGGCACCTCAACGCGGAAGGACTGAGTGGCCATGCCGCGCTCCTCAAAAGGGTCCTGGACCAGAAGCTGATAAGTCCAGGACTCACCGGGGCTCAATTCACTGGCCGGGAGTAACGATACGGCCAGTTCGCGCCCGGCAGCGCTGCGAAACTGGTGGGAGACCAACAGCTCGTCTCCGTCAGCGTCGCTGTATTCAGCCCGAGCCTCGACACTCTGACCCAGTGAGGGCGGCATCGGCACCAGCACCAGCTGCTCGACCTGGGGAGGGGAATTCACCACCACCGCGTTGCTCGTTCTGCACAGCAGCACATCCCCATCGCCATAGAAATCAGCGGTGAGCAGTCCTGGGCCGGGAGCCAGCGTCACGGTGCTGCGGCCCGCTACCCGACAGGTCTCCGAACTACAGCTCTCAGGTACTCCATGGCTGCCAAGCCGAACCGGCTCCCCAGCTTCATTGGCAGAAGTGCCACCTTGCTCGCTAAAGACCAGCTCAACCCTGCGTGGGATAGCGGGAAAGCTACCCGGGTTGAGCGATAACTGAAACTCAAAACCATGCGCAGCGGCCAACCGCTCAGCACCGAGCTCGGGCAACAGCCAGGTGCAGGGCTCAGGCTCGACTCCATCAAGCCTCGGCTCGAGACCTCTATCCGCCTGCCCAGCCCCCTGCCCAGCATCGCCGGACGACCCAGTCCGGCAAGCGACAAAGAAGCAAACAAGCGAGATGAGAGCGAGCCCAAGCAGCCCGAGCGGGGCTGGCCTCATTCCAGCAGATCTCCAAAATCGAGGTTGCCGCCACTTAAAACCATGGCAACCCGGTTGACGCCCTGTAGCTGCGCAAACCGATCACTCCGGGCAGCCGCCAGCGGTACCGCACCACTTGGCTCAACCAGCAGCTTCATACGAGTCCAGATTCGATGCTGAGCTTCCCGAATCTCCCGGTCATCAACGACCAGGATCTCCTCGACCCGGTCCCGCACCACCGGCCAGGTAAATTGGCCGAGGCTTGTCAGCAGACCATCGGCAATGGTGTCAGGTGCCGTCTGTGGAATCAGACGGCCGGCGGCCTTGGAACGGGCAGCGTCATCAGCGCCGAGCGGTTCAGCACCAAACACCCGCACTGTCGGCGCCAGCTCGGCCAGGGCCAGGGCGATCCCGGAGATAAGCCCACCTCCACCAACCGGAACGATCACTGCGTCCAGGCCCTGTACCTGCTCCATCAGCTCCAGAGCAATGGTCCCCTGCCCGGCAATCACATCCGGATGATCAAAAGGGTGCAATAGGGTCCCGCCGGTCTCCTTCACAAGCTGAGCAGCAGTCCTTTCCCGCGCCTCCAAGGTCGGCTCACACAGCCGAATCTGCCCACCATACTCGGCCACAGCGCGCTGCTTAACGGCTGGGGCGCTAGACGGCATTACAATGTGGGCAGGAATCCCACGCAGGCGGGCCCCAAGCGCCAAGGCCTGGGCAAAGTTACCGCTGCTATGAGTGACCACACCGTTGCGCGCGATGGTGTCATCAAGACTGAGAATTGCATTGAGGGCGCCGCGTACCTTGAAAGAGCCGGCCTTCTGGAACAACTCGCACTTAAAAAAGCCACTTCGACCCAACCACTGGTCCATGGAACTGGAGGTCAACAGTGGAGTGCAATGGATGTGCTCCGCCACCCGCTCAGCAGCTGCGCGAACGGCCTTCAGATCAGCAGCGTAGGACACGGCGTGAAGGATAGCGCAGGGCTCAGGTGACCGGGATTACCTTGACCCGGCTGCGGCCATTCTCTTCGACGATATCAAACCGCACATCTTTACAGCCATACTTCTTCTTGACCTCGCTAGCACGCTGCTGCAGCCGCGCCTCCATAGCCTTGCGGTCAGCGCCACCCTGCTGACCCAGTGAGCGACGCACGTCCTGATACTGCTCGAACAGCGCATCACTCCCCACCTCATGACCCCGACGCGCATTTCTCCGCGCCACGGGCTGCACCTCGGGAACCTCATCGCCGCGGACCAGCGCTTTGATCTCCTCACGAAGGGTCTGGGCCGAAGGCCCCTGACCCTGGTCGCGATTCTTTGCATTGAGGTCAGCCATAAAGCGCTGGCGGCGATAGGTTCCTTCTTCGATCTGCTTGCAGGTACGCAACCACTTCATCTTCAAGGTGTTGTACCGGGCAATCAGAGTACGCGCCTTGAAAGCCAACGAGGTATTGCTGATCTTCATCTCGAAGATGTCGCGAAACATCCGCTTCAGTTCCCGCTCTTTGTCGTGCGGCGCCTTCTTAACCACCCCGAGGAAGTACATCTCAAACTCGGTATTGGTGACGTTAAGGAAGGTCTCCACCCCCTCAAGGGTGTTCTTTAGCTTACGGCCATCGCGATTCAGTCGCGCCATGTCCAGCTCCCGGAACCCGGCACCGCGCTAACGCGGCACATCACCATCGATGGTAGGCAATCCCTCGCTGGGCAGCAACAAGGACACCGCTGCGCCCGTCGCCACCCACTCCCGCAACCGCGCCTGTCGTAAGCTCCCTCCTTCAAGCTCAGCCAGGCGTTTTGTGACGCCTCGAGCCGATTCTGTGCGCCCGAGCAGTGTCAGAGTTACCGCCTGGTTAAACAGGGCATCAGCCAACAAGGGGGTCTGAAGTTGAGCCGCCAGAGGGGCGAAGTAGCTGAGCGCATGCTGCAAGGCGAAACGCCGATCTTCCGGCGAAGGCTGACGCAGAGAGTTTCGGATCGCGAGGACCCCCAGGCTCAGTTGAGCTCGGTGACACTGAGCCTGTGTACCCCGAGCCTGGAGTTGCTCAAACGCACTCCGGGCAGCGTACTCATCACCCAACAGCAAATGCGCAAGACCCAACAATTCCATGGCGGCTGGCAGCACACGAGAACTGAGGACCTGCTGCTCCAGACGATCTGCAAGTGCCACGACCGCACGGCGATCTTCACCACGCACAAGCACCTGATCAGCGGCCAGCGGCCCCGCCCCAGGCTCACCTAAGCCCGGCTGAGCCAGCAGAGATAGACGGGCACGCTGCAAAAAAGGCCTCAGCTGTCGGTCACTTTGTTCAACTACCAACTCCGCGTCGGCCCGCGGTCCCTTGAGCCATACGTAATGAACCAGGACCAGCGTAATGAACAACGCTGAGCCCACCAGCAAGGGAGAGTATCGTCGCCAACCCTGGCGCCTGGGAGCCGAGCTGGCATCCCGCCGCCCGCCTTCCTGTCGAAACTCCCGCCGCTCTGTGTCTCGCCGGTCGCCCTTACGCCGATCTGCCATAAGACCATCCTACCCTCGGGGCGGCGGGCTTCGTTCCTGTTCGATATGGTTGTTAGGAATGTCCACCTCTACTCCCGACCAATTGGACGATCTGATTGCCGAACTACGGGAGGAATTCGGTGAAGCAGCAGTAGACAGCTCCGAGGCAGCCCGCTTCGCTTACGGCCGAGACCTGTGGCCAAAGTTGACCCTCCAGGTCCGTGACCGAAGGGGACCATTGCCGAAACCTCAAGTCGTGCTGCGGCCATCCTCGGAGGATCAGGTAGTAGCGATGGTTCTGCGCTGCGGACGACACGGCGTACCCATTGTGCCGTTCGGCAGCGGCAGCGGAGTTTGTGGGGGCGCTGCACCCATCGAAGGTGGCGTCGTTATCGATCTCAAGGGCCTCTGCCAACTTTTTGAAGTCGACAGCGACAACCTGCAGCTCACCTGTGGCCCCGGGATCATCACCCAGGACCTCGAGCAACGACTCAACGATCTCGGCTTCACGCTGGGTCACTTTCCGTCATCTATCTTCTGTGCCTCAATCGGTGGCTGCGTCGCTGCTCGAGGCGCCGGCCAGCTATCGAGTCACTACGGCAAGATCGAAGACATGGTGACCGGACTAAAGGTAGCGACTCCGGGAATGGGTCTTATCGCTACCGGATCGCTCGACCCCAGTGGCCACAGCCCGGATTGGACGCCGATGTTCGTCGGCTCCGAGGGAACCCTGGGACTCTTCACCGCGCTCCAACTCCGCATCCGTCCACTACCGCAGAGCATCGCGCTAAGAGGACTGCGCTTCCCCGACCTGGACAGCGCTATGGAGTGCTTCAGACAAGTCCTTCAGTCAGGGCTCCGGCCCAGCGCAATGCGGATCTACGACCCACTGGACACCTGGATGGCAATGAGCCGCTCCAACGATGACGGAGGCTCCACACCCCGCCCTGGCGGGGGTACCCCGATGGAAGCGCCGAGTGATCGTCCAACCAGTGAGGAACACCACGCTTCACCAGAGAACTGGCTGGAGTCACTGGGCCCCCTCAGCATTCTGGCCCAACAACGGGGCGGCCTGGGACTGCGGGCACGGGTCAAGGGACTGCTACGACCGGAAGCTCTGCCCATCCACCGAATGCTGGGAAAACCGCTGCGCGTGAATCAACTGCTCGACCTGCTGCCCAAGCGCTGTCTCGCCATCGTGGGCTGTGAAGGCGAAGAACAACTCGCACGCGAAGAACTCAATGCAGTCATTAGCCTCGCTCGCTCGCTGGGCGCAGAAGACCTCGGCCCAGAGCCCGGCGAGCGCTGGTTTCGCACCCGACATCACGTCAGCTTCAAGCTGCCCAAACTGCTCACAAAAGGAGCCTTCGCTGACACCATGGAAGTAGCGGCCCCATGGAGCAAGGTCCGCCAGCTCTACGATGGCGTTCGGGAAGCTGTACGCGAGCATGTCCTGGTGATGGCCCACCTCAGCCATGCCTACCATGAAGGATGCTCCATCTACTTCACATTCGTCGGCCACAGCAACGACCCCCAGGCAGCTGAACATATCTATCAGCAGACCTGGCAGGCGGCCCTTGAGGCTACGATCCGCTGCGGCGGCACCATCACTCACCACCACGGCGTCGGAGTCTTGAAGATGCGCTTCATGGAGCGCGAACACGGCAACGCCGCGGCACTGTATGCGGCAGCGCGGCACAGTGTGGACCCCGATCTCATCCTCAATCCGGGCAAACTTTTCCCGCATCCAACGCAACAGCAAGGACCAACCAACAGCGACCTTGATCCGCTCCTGTTAGCCACCGGCAAACCACAAGACGGCGTAGTAGAGGTCGGCGGAGACTGGAACGGCGCCGATCTCGTAGCCCAGCTTCACGGGCAGGGTGCTCTACTACCGCCCCTTGGGCGAGAATTTCTGGAACAAAAGGTAAGCGACTGGCTGGCCAGCAGGGCGGTCGCTGCTCACCACGCTATCCATGGCGCCTGGGAACATCCACTAGTCGCAGCATCTGGGCGGCTGAAGGAAGGACAGCACTTCCGCAGCGGGCTGCTGCCGCGCTCTGCTGCGGGACCATCGTGGCTTCCCTTAGCGCTCGGTCCCAAAGCACTGCCAACAGAACCGCAAAGCGCAACCTTTCGCGTCTACCGAGGGCTGAGACTGAGCTACATCGGCTGCTCGTTCGACAACCTCGGAAGCGCATGCACCGCCCTGAGCAGCGCGCTGCGCGGCTCGGTGCGCCCGCTCGCCGGAACTCTCTTTACCGCTGAACGAGCGAGCGACTTTGCTGCGCCGAGCAGAAGTTCCTGCACCACCGGTACCCGCGCTTTCATCCATCTGGTCCTCAGTAATGACCGCAGCCACCCGGATCAAAGCAAGAACATCGGCCAGGCCCTTGAGCACCTAGGCGGACGAATGTTCGCCGAAGAGCAAGTGATGCGCTGGTGGCAGCAGCACTGGGGACGCGCCTGCAAGGAGGGCGCCGCAAGCCTCGAAGAGACCACCATCTGCGGCTCAGGTGAACCGGTGGGCCGCTGCGCGGCGACCATCCCCTGGACTCGCGCAGCGCTGCTGATTCAAGCGGTTGAGACGCTATGCGGCGGACCGCACAGCGCCATCGGCTGGATCGATAACCCGCTGGAGAGCGGCTGCACGGTGAGATTTCTGATCTCCGCGAGCCGCAGGTCGGCCCGCGGAACCCACCTCCTTGAACACCAGATCGCAGCAAGCCTGCGCAGCTATGGTGCGCGGCTGATCAACCTTGAGATCGACCACAGCGAAGAATTACCGGACTATCTGGTCAGCGGACGTGGAGCAGGAAGCTCAAGACCAAGCGATAGTCAGCGGCTTGCTCAGGAAATCTCTAACCAGCTGCTGACCGCCAAGACCGGAGACTTGCGGTGAGTTCGGGCAACAACGTCGAGCTGCCCGGTGAACTGTGCTCCCTTTGTCCCAAGCTGTGCCGCTTCGCCTGCCCGGTGGCCGGTGCCACAGCTGACGAAGGTGCCACCCCCACCGCCATGTTCGGCGGACTGCAAATGGCTGACTCAGAACAGCTCTCCTGGCAGGCTGCGGCCGACAATCTAGCTCGCTGCACCGGATGCGCTGCCTGCACCTCACCCTGTGAATTCGACCTCGACATCCCTGCCATGGTCCACCTGGGTCGAGCGCTAGCCTGGGAGCGAGGAATAGCGCCGGATGGAGCGCGCCAATTTCATGGACGCTGTCTGGAGCATGGCCACCCCTTTGGCGCGAGTCTGGACCGAGCACTCGAGCCCTTTGCCGATGATCTGGACTTCCAGCCCAAAGGAAGAGTGCTGTTCTGGCCGGGCTGCCGCGCTCTCGCAGAGCGCCCAGCCCAGGTCGCGGGAACCCTTGATCTACTGCGACGACTCGGCGCAGACCATGTAAGCCTGCCCTCCCGGGACGATGTGCCAGATTGCTGCGGCGGCGCACTGCGCTCCATTGGAGACCGCCCCGGTCTCCAGAGCAACGCCAGCGGCCTGCACCAATTCTTTAATCGACAGCGTACCTGGGTCACTGCTTCCAGTACCTGCCTGGACACCGTCTCTCGTAGCTATCCTCAAGAAGGGCTCCGAATCAACGCTGAACTGCTACACCTCGCTGAGTATCTGCTGTTCTTTCGTGCCCGCCTGGCCAGCATGGGACGAGAGGCAGCTCGGCGCCGAACGGCAGCAAGACTCCCAGCAATCTCAGTGCGCGTCCACGACGCCTGCGGACTGCAACGACGCCTGGCCAAAGGTCCGCTGGTCCATGAAGTGGTCGCAGTCCTCTGCGGGCAACCGGCCCCGTCCCTGGCAGCAAGCCCTGGCCGCACTCACTGCTGCGGCGCCGGCGATTTCTTTGACTGCCGAGAGCCCGCTCGCGCCCAGGCCGTTGGTGCATGGGCAGCACGAAGCCAGCCGGCTGCTCCAGGCAGCTGGATCGTCACCGGCGATAGCGACTGCGAGCAGGCCCTACAGGCTCAATATCCAAACTGCGAGGTCATGGGCCTGAGCACTTTGATCCTGCGTTGGATAGACGATGAGCAGGCTGAGGTCGACTAAACCGAACCTGCATCACCCTTAAAAGGCCCCGGACAGCAGCAAACCCATCCCGGGCCCCTCTCCGCGTGGCCCCGCCATCGCAACCGGCAGCGGCGGAGCGATCAGGAGCGGCCCGAAGCTGAAGTAGCCCCGCTCACTCTCCTGCTCCAGACCCTGCCACTTAAGGGCTGACTGGTGATCAACTACCACCCGAAAGATATCGATCCCAAGGGCGAAGGCGCCATCTAATACCAGCGGTAGCCCCAAATCACTGGCTTCAAGACTCATAAGGACAATGCCAATGGCCAGAAAGCTGCCATTCGCAACCAGCGACAGCGCCCGTCCCGAGGCCAGCGCATGGAGCCGCCGAGCTTCCTGGGCACGCAGCAAGCGCCGCTGCGCCTCTGAAGCGCCGCGAAACTGCCGACGTACCGACTTCCAACCGCGCACGCTCCGCTCGATCCCAGCGATAGAAGACGACAGGGTACCCACACCCATAGAGACCAGGGTCAAGCCCAGTACGAAGCGGGACTGAGCGGCACGCGGTGAGGCCTCTTCACCGGCCAGAACCAAAGCCTGGATCCC
>DJIF01000074.1 GCA_002433485.1 Deltaproteobacteria bacterium UBA6601 | reverse complement strand
TGGACTTGCCCACATTGGGACGGCCAATCACAGTGACAACAGGGCGGCTCATGAGTGGCCCTTGGTATCGAAGTGACCGAGCCCTTCGACCACACTCTTCTTGCGGGTCCAGTCCTTCTTAACCCCAACCGTCAGCTTGAGAAAAACCCTGGTGCCAAGCAGCCTCTCCACATCCAGCCTGGCAGCTGTGCCAACCTCTTTAATGCGGGCACCCTTTCTGCCAATAACGATGGCCTTCTGGCTGTCCCGCTCTACCCATATGCGGGCCATGATCCTGGTGACATCTCCCTTTTTTCGAGCTTCCTCCCACTCCTCGATCTCGACAGCGAGAGAATAAGGCAACTCCTTATCCAGCTGAATAAACAGTTTCTCTCGAATCAGTTCGGACACAACAAAGCGCTCGCTCACATCCGAGAGCTGATCCTTGGGGAAATACGCTGGACCCTCAGACAGCTGTCCCGCGATGACGGCCATGAGCGGGTCAAGGCCCTGCTGCTTCAAGGCGCTCAAGGGCACGATCGCTAGTGGCGAGACCGCCTCATCCCAAGCCTGAATCACCGGCAACAACCTGGGTTTCTCCACCAGGTCAACCTTGTTGATGACCAGGATCAAGGGCAGGCCTTTGGAGCGGATCCGCTCGAGCAGCACAGAGTCCTGCTCTGGATCTGCCTCACTCCTGGGGTCAATCATGAGCATGACCAGATCAACATCACTCAGAGTTGAGAGTGCCTGATCAACCATCCGACGATTTAGCAGTCCCCTTGCCTCATGCACTCCAGGGGTGTCCAAAAAGACCACCTGCAGTTCGTCACTATTGAAGATCCCCATGACCCGGTTGCGGGTGGTCTGCGGCCGAAAGGAGACAATGCTCAGCTTAGTGCCTAGCAATCCATTGAGTAGCGTTGACTTCCCTACATTAGGGCGTCCGACGATCGCTACATAACCACTGCGGTGGCTGGTACTGGACTTCTCCATCGACTTATCGTCTCCTACCTCGCGACCAACCCGCCGCAGAGCTATTCGGCTGCAACACTCGCCTTGCGGATTGGCGTTGACAGTCGCTCCTCTGCCTGCTCCATACCACCACCAATGCCTGGCAAAACGCGCAGAGTAAACCTGGCTTGACCTTCGTCGGCCTGAACCCGGAGTTGGTCTAGGCGAAATTGACCCATCAGACTGCGGAGGTTGCAATTCTCCGGCCCTCTGAGCTTGCCCTCATCCTGCGGATGAACCACAACGGTGAAGGCGCGTGTACCGAAGGTGAAAACTGAAGTCAATTTATCAGCGGCCTGCTCACGCAAGATCTCACTCTCCACCAACAGCCTCAGATCCTGATGGTAGGGCCCCTCCAGGACCTCTGGCGACTCTGCCAGGTCAAAACCAGGCTGCAGGCCAACCCGGACAATCTCCACTCCACCCTTTCTCAAGCGCCGGATCATGTGCTTGGTGGTAGCAACAGCATGACCCACCGTCATCGGCTGCCAGCGACCCTGTTTAAAGCTACGACCCAAACGGGTCCCCGAGAGGGCCAGAGCCGGTAGCACTCGAGCGCCATCTGGCGCTGCTGTGACAACCTGATCAGCTGTCGCCAGCGCGGAACCATGAGAGCTCATCGGCAAGCCGGGGCTGAGATGCACAATACTGCGCAGCCGCGCTCCTTTAACTCTGCCCAAGGCATCAAGGGAGAGGCGGGGAGAATCCCTTACCGAAAATTCTCTGAAGACCTCACGGTGCAAGCTATGGATGGGCAACTCAATGGTGGCCACTCCCCTGGAGACCAACTCACCAACAGGCACTCTAAGGGCAGATCTTGGCGACAACGTGAGCCGGATGCTCACGATCAGCGCACTGCGAACCATCCGTTCCGCCTCGTCCAAAAGAGCCGTTCGAACTGCACGTGGAAGAGCCCAGAGATCGCCGCCAAAAAAGGCCAACTCCAGGGAAGCAGGCCCCTCCCCTTGTTTGCCAGCCTCTTTACATCGCTGCCGATCTCGCACGCGCTGCACGGTGCGGCGCAGATCCGCGGCGGTCGGGATCGGATAGGCCAGGCGCTGCTCCGAAGCTGCCTGGGGAGGGCAATAAGGACAAAGTCCCGGACAAGCGTCGTGAGGAAGCAAAACAGGCACAACCTGAGGCCGCACAGAGACCATCTCACCCATCCCCTGATCCTGACAACTTCTGAAGAGCGCTCAGGGCCGCGGCCCTGGCAGCCCCTTGCTTGGTGCTCCCCTGCCCGACCGCAAGCACCTGGCCGGCAACCACCACCTCCATGACCCAAACAGGCATATGGTCGGGTCCACTGGAGTCCTTCAGTCGATACTCAGGAGTGCCCCTCCCCGCTCCTTGAAGCACCTCCTGCAACTCTGTTCGAGAGTCCCTGGGCGCATGTAATTCTCCGTCCTGTCCGCGCCGCGCCAGATCCTGAGCAAATAAGCGAGTTACAAAATCACGGGCAACAGTAAAGCCGGCATCGAGATACAAGGCTGCAATCAGCGACTCCAGCGCATCGGCAAGAATAGAGTCCTTATCGGCTCCTCCGCTGCGCTCCTCGCCCCTTCCCAGCAACAGAAAGCCACCCAAGCCCAGCGCACGAGCATGCCGAGCCAGGCTTTCCCGCCGGACCAACATTGCCCGTGCTCGCGTCAATCGTCCCTCAGCGCTATCGGAGGCCCGATAAAGCTGCTCGGAGATGACCAGATCCAGCACCGCATCACCAAGAAATTCAAGGCGTTCGTTGTCTTCACCACGATTCCGCCCATCTCCATCACTTACCCACGAGCGATGGGTAAGGGCTCGCTCCAGCAGCGCGCGATCGGCAAAAACGTGCCCGACCACGAACTCCAGTTCATCAAGAGCAGGGCGCTCAGCGGCCATTAACGTCCAAACCTCAAACCCAATTCGACCCCAAGCCCAGCAACCAGGTGAACCTTCTGTTCATCATCCATAGCGGATGACGGATGATGGAGCCGGAGCAGCAGGCGAAGACCAACCATGGGTTCCACCATTGTGCCAGCGACCGGACGTCGCGGTAAAAACAGGGCGCTCAATTCCACATCAGGACCCTGAACAAGATAGTCAATGGGCCCACGATATCCAGACGGGAGAGCGAACTGAAGCGGACGCGCATAGCCGATGCTCCACCCGAATCCGGACACTAAGGCAAGCTTTGGCGTGAGCTGACGGCGCAACCCCAGTCCGCCGAGGAAACCAAAGCTGAGTCCTGCCGGGCTGCTGTCAATACCGTCGCCACGAAGCCGCTCCACAGGGCGCATGCTCACCTGTCCGGCCAGGCGCACAAACAAGCCCCTAGCGGCCTGCTTAAGCTGGACCCCAATCAACAACCGGGTACACGTTCCTGGCTCACCCTGCAGGCCAATAGCCGCGAGCCCCAACTGCACCAACATTGCAGCGTCGACCGCAGGTACTGCCTTCGCTCTGCCCTCTCCATAGACTCCAGCATCGGTTCTGACGCCGGTGGTCGGGCTCAAATCGACAACCGCAGCGGCACCGGCCTTGAGTTCAACAATATGAACGCCAATTCGATAGGCGGTTACCGGCAGATAAACCCTCCGCTCAGCTTCCGGTCCGGGCGCAATAAGTTGCTCTACAGCCCGGCTCAAGACTCGCTTCAGTTTTGGATCAAGTAACGGCTGAACCGGAACGGGAAGACGCGCATCAGGGCCCGCCCCAACGGCAGTGATCTCCACAAAACTCGACTCAAGAAACTGGGACAACTCCACCATACGATCGGTGGTTCCACCGTGAACCATGGCAATGTGAATCGCTCGGCGAAGAGCCGGTATCGCCTCGTCAACGCGATCCAGCTCATAACTGGCGATGGCGGTCATAAGGAACAGCTCAGCCTCAGCCTCAGCCTCGGGATAGGTTTCAGCCGCTTCAAATTCGGCAAGGGCCTGAGCGTACAAGCCGCCTCCCAGCAGATAGCGTCCCTGTGCCATATGGTGGGCAAAAGAGCTCTGCAACGGGACATCGGCCAGCCCGGAGGAAGCCCAGCAGAGTACACCGACAAAAGCGACCAGATAGGCCCGCCTGAACAGCACGATGCAAGCTTTCAGAAGCGAATCACGGGCCCGACATCAAAGCCGCCACGCAGCCAGACAAAGCGGTTTGAATCGACCCGCACCAGCGAAGCCTCAAGGCCACCCGCTAGCACATCACCTGCGGCTGCCAGCACCCGGCCACCCAGAGCCTCGGCCCAGAGCCCCACACGCAGCACAACCCGCCCATCATCTCGTTCCGGCACATACCAGAGATCGACACCCGCCCGGCCTCCAAGGGCCACACCTCCCAGGCGGCACTCACCCCGATAGACAATGCCGCTCGCCTTCTCTTCGGCCAGACACGAGAACAGCAATTGGCCTAACGAACCACCAACAAAAGCGAGACGAGGAGTCAAATAGAGCGCGGGTCGGACGGCGAGATCTACACCAACCTCCGCCTCACCAAGGGCATGCCAGGCACTGCCATCACGGAGGCCCTCCTCATCCTCTCCAGAGGCAGAGGTAATTGTAGCCCCAAGGCGCAAACCGCCGCCAAACCGAACCGGCCCCAAACGGCGCGTCAGACCGACCCGGAGGCCAAGGCCGGCAGGAGCCACGCCAATTCCATCCCCAGGAGCGTTGCCAAGGCCCATCTCAAAAGCCACTGAGAGCGCCCAAGGCCCTGGCACGGAACGCGATGGAGCAGCACCCCGCAAGCCAAACGCCGCCGGTCTATAGGGCACGAGATCAGACCCCAACGAGACGGTTCGGCTCTCACCCGCTACCGACTCGAAGCTTAGATCGCCGACACTGTAGCGCCCCGCCGGCAACCACAAGACTCGCTCCTCAAGGCCCGCCACGGCGGCCAGATCGAGAAAGCGTTTTAGGTACTTCTTGACCTGCGGATCAATGAGCAGGCCTTCGTAGCGCACCTCTATCGGCCTGCTCGGCAGGCGCGTATCTGGCGGCAGTTCCAGCGTCACCTTGCCAAAAGCCTGGCGCAAGCGCTGCTCTTCAGCGAGGGCCTGATCTGCCAATCTGGCATCCAGTTCCGCGGTTCGCTGCCAGGCATCCATCGCGACGCCAATCATCCCAGCCCGCTCGGCAACCGTAGCCAGGCGCTGCCAGCACCCCGCCTCACGCAAGCCGCGGGCGGTTTCACAGGCCTCGATGAAAGCATCTACAGACTCACGGAATCGCCCATGCTCAAAAAGCAGCTTGCCTTTCTGAATGAGGTACTCGTAACTGGGCCCAGCCGACTCCAGCGGAGCGCTACCCTTGACCCGAACTCGCGGGGCATCCTGCGCTGTAGCGGAAGCCGCCGGCAGCGTGATCAGCACCACCAGCAGCATAGAAAAGCCGGCCGCATAGTGTCCGGGCCGAATGACGCTCAAGACTGCTCCTCAGTCGCCTTCTTTTTGCGTTCATCCCTGCGCTTCCGA
>DJIF01000106.1:1274-12057 GCA_002433485.1 Deltaproteobacteria bacterium UBA6601 | reverse complement strand
CCGCCGCCGAGGAGCCTGCCGAGGAGCCTGCCGAGGCCGCGGTTGAGGAAAGCAAGGACGACTGAAAACTGAAGGCAGCGGGCCGCGTGCGTGGCCCGCTGTTGTTGCGATTGGCCGGGGCTTTGTTCCCCGGGCGCTGCTGATGGGTCTACCTTGCTTGTTGGCCCTGGTGGGGGATGTGTTCGGTGACGAAGAGCGATCTGATCAATGAAGTTGCAGAGCAGTTGCCCGAGCTGCCGCGTAAGCAAGTGGAATTACTGGTCAATACAGTTTTTGGTTCGATGAGTGATGCGCTGGCTGGCGGCGATCGGATTGAAGTGCGCGGCTTTGGCTCCTTTCATGTGCGGCAGCGTGCCGCTCGAGTAGGGCGAAACCCCAAGACCGGCGAAGAGGTGCAGGTCGCCGCGACTCGGGTGCCTTTCTTCCGGGTCGGCAAGGAACTCCGTGAGAGGGTGAACCGAGGATGACCCCTGGCCGCATTGCGAAGCTGCTCCTTGCGCTCGTTTTGCTTGCACCTTTGGGCTTGTTCTATCTGCAGAATGCCGGCACCCGGGTTGATCTGGTTTTCCGTCTTCCTGGGGTTGCCTGGTATCTGGTCAGGGGAGCCTCGATACCGCTCCTGCTGTTTGGCTCGTTGGTAAGCGGCCTGCTGCTCTCCGGCATCTGGTTCGGTGGTAAAGCGGTTGCTCGAGGGCGTGCCGTGCGGTCCCTCAGTGTTCAGATAGCCGCTCTTGAAGATGAACTCGCTTTGGCTCGCGTCGAACGAAATTCGGCTTCCCCTTCCTCCATCGAAGCACCGGGTAGCTCAACACCGGCGACCGAAGAGACTACAGACTTCGACGAGCTTATCTGAAGCGAGTCGAGGAGCCGGTGCATGCTGTCCAAGCGTAACCTCGTGGTGTTTCTGCTCTCCCTGGCTGTGGCTGGTGGAGCGTCTTATGGCTCTTATCAATACGGCAAACGAGTCGGCCAGAGTGAGGGGTACGAATGGGGCCAGCGTAAGGGCCGACTGGATGCTGCCCGGGAGCGCCCGCCCCAGCCTGTCGACCGGGGTCATACCGCTGAACAGTTGCGCGCCTCAGGTGCGCTGGACGGGCTTGGACTGGAAGAGGCTGAGCTGCCTGCCTTTGTTGATCTGCTCAACCGCGCACCTTCTCCTTGTCGGGGCGGGGCTCGTAAGGGAGTGAGCCTGGCCACGGCCCTGGTCGACGCTGAGCGCGCTTGCCCTGCCTACGCGACCGCTCAATTGCGATTGGCCCGCGCCGCGCTGCGAAGTTTTTCGGATCTAGAGGAGTCTCTGGCGGTTCTCCGGGTTGAGCGACGCGCTGATCTGGATGTAGCCGGCCGTAGCGTGCGGGGTGATCCGGAGGCGCCGGTCACCCTGGTTGAGTGGGCGGATTTCCAGTGTCCATATTGTGTGCGCTCGCGGCAGCTTATTGACGCGCTGCTCGAGCGTAGCGAGGTCAAGGTAGTATTCAAGCACTTTCCTCTATCCTTCCATCCTGCTGCGCTGCCTGCTGCCTTGGCTATGGAAGCAGCCGGTCTTCAGGACCGTGCCTGGGAGATGCACGATCTGCTCTTTGACCTGGGTAAAGGTATTGGTGACGGATTGGACCCAGATGAGCAGATTCCTGAACAGGGACCTGTGCCGTTCGAGGAGCAGGCGCAAGAGCTGTCACTTGACCTGGAGCGCTACCGGGCCGACTTCCGCTCGGCCGAAGTGCGTGCCATTGTGGAGGCTGATCGAACTGAGGCCCTGTCGGTCGGGGTGAAGGGAACGCCCAGCTTGTTCATCGATGGACGGCGGGTTGTCGAGCGCCCCACGGTTGAGAACCTGGTGCGTTTGGTGGAGAAAGCTGCGGCAGAGAGAGCCGGTCGTTTCTCCTGGGATCTTGCGCCCAGCCCCGCTCCTTGAGGTCAGCCGTGAGTCGTAGTGGGCCAGCATCCGGGCCAAGTGCAGATCGGCAGCTTGCAGCTGGGGTTCTACTGCGGCAGCTGGAGCGCGCCGGGCGGGTCGATCTGTGGCTCGCGCAAGCTCAGGATGTCAGCCCTGTTGACCGTCGTCGGGCTTGGGCCTTGGTTTACGGGGTGCTGCGCTCAAAGACATTGCTTGAAGCGCAACTCGCACCGTTTTTGAAGAAGCCGATGGCGCGTCAGCCCCGAGCAGTCCAGGTAGCCCTGTATCTGGGGGCCTATGAACTGTCCAGTATGGATGCGGTCCCGGACCGAGCCGCAGTGCATCAGGCAGTTGAGCTGTGTCGCCGTCTCGGCAAGCCTGGTGCAAGCGGGTTCGTTAATGCAGTGCTGAGAAGACTGTCTCGGCGCGAGTCGCCTGTGACGCTACCCGGTCGGGAAGAGCAGCCTCGCGCCTGGGCCGAACAGGTCGCGTCGCATCCTCGCTGGATAGTTGACTCGATGGTCGATCGGGTGGGCCCGGTAGAGGCCGCTTCCTGGTGCGATACGAATAACTCCAAGCCCCCTGTTCACCTTCGGTTTGCCGCAGCGGAGGTTCCTGAAGACCTCGACCTGCAGCCCCTTGAGCTGATTGACGGGGCCTACCATCTAGGCTCCGAGCAGGGCCCGGTTGGTTCCCTGCCAGGATTCACAGAGGGGCGCTTCTGGGTGCAGGACGGAGCCGCTCAGGCGGTGGGCCTAATGTTGGGCCTGAAGCCCGGTATGAAGGTGTTGGATGCATGTGCGGCACCAGGCGGAAAGACCCTGGCCGCGGCCAGGGAGGTCGGCTCTCAGGGCCAGGTTGTGGCGATTGATCGAAGTGATGATCGTCTTGATTTGTTACGGAACTCATTGCAGAGGACGGGCTTCTCGGCGGTTGAGGTCCAACAACGGGACCTACTCCGCCAGCCATGGGGCAGCTTGGAGCGTGATCCTTGTTTTGATGCGGTTCTGCTAGATGCGCCCTGCACTGGTCTGGGCGTGATTCGGCGGCATCCTGAGGTGCGCTGGGCGCGCAGCGCCGGGGACCCAAAAAGCAGTCATTGCAACCAGCTTAAGCTGCTGCGCTCCCTGGTCCCAGCCCTGGCCGCTGGTGGCGCACTGGTCTACTCTGTGTGTTCCTTTACTCGGCAGGAGACCGACGACGTGATCGAAGCCTTCCTTAGCGCCGAGAGCGACTTTGAGCTGGTGGATCCACGGCCTCTTGTGCCGGCCTCGATGGAACCCTTGCTTGATGGCAGGGTGTTGCGCACCTATCCCCATCGCCACAATCTGGACGCCTTCTTCGCTGCCCGCCTGGAGCGTCGCTCATGATGGTTCCCTTGCGAGGAGCTACCCAGGCTATGGCGGTGGTTTATCCGCTCAAAGAGCTGACAGGTACTCACAAGGATCTCAACCGTAGCTTGGAGGAGTCCTGGGGCGGTCTGCTTACAGTAATGGCCGAGCGCTGGCCGGACTGGCCGGTGGAAGTCTGGGGCCGTATCTTAGCCGATGAGGAGGATGGCGAGCCGCGCTGGCTGCTGCAGTTTCTGGTGTCCTTTGCAGGAGAGCCTGCCGACAACCGGGAGGTGGCCGCTATGACCAGCTTTTTGCTCCATGGCCTGGCCCGCTGCCTGGGCGAGAAGGCTGCGGTCTATCGCACGCCAATTTCTCCCGAGTGCAAGCCGCTGTGGGTGATTGACGATGCTCGAGTTTTTCGTCTGACCGTGCCTGAGCACACCATTGATGCGGCCCTTTACCTGCTGGGTCACTATGCGGGACAGCCGGCCTTCTTTGCAGCCTCTACCTCAGCATGGCCACTGCTGGCCTCTGAAGCTGAGATTGAGCTGGCCGACGCTGATCTTGCCTGGGCCTTTGATGGCTGGGAAGCACTACAGGCTTAGCCCCTTGTTCAGGAGCTGAAGCTGCCGGAGAACCGCTGCCAATCGGCCTCACCCAGGGGCCGTGGTGGCACAAAGCGACCAGCCTCGACCAGCTGCAGACCGAGGGCTTCAGCGCTGGGTGGACGGCAGGCGAGCAGTAGGCTCGGCAGCAGGGAACGCTGCTCTCGGGCGTTGAGCAGAACTTCGTTAGCGAACAGCAGCTTTAGGCCATGGGCCGGAAAGCCTTCGATCCTACCTTCGGGGGCTCTGAAGTCAGGCTGGGAGATGTCGCGGTGTTGAAAATCCTCGCCGTTCCAGCAACTGTAGCGCCGCTGCGGTTCGTAGCAGGTACTCCAGAGGCGACGGCCACTGGCGAACAGGCCGTAAGCACCCATGAGTCGTTGTGGTCCCGAGTTCAGAGAGAGGCTGGCGACTGGTCCGGTAATGGTTGATAGGGCCAGCGCGATGGCATCCAACGCGAGGTGACCGAAGTGCTGCCAGCCCTCTGCGGCCTGCGGGCGGGGGAAGCCAAGCTTGTTTTTGAGGGCCAACGTACTGAGCTTGGTGAGTATGCCCTCGCTGTCCTTCGGGACCGCCAGGTGCAAGGCGCAGAAGGTGTCGGCGAGGGGCGTTTGGGTTGCTGAGGGAGCCCGCCGCCGCAGCCGGATGGGCGCCGATCGTCGCAGCGCCAGCTCCGCGTCAGGACGCAGATGGCCGCCGAGAAGTTCGGTGATCAGTTCTACGATCCGAGCGTTCTCCACTCGGTTTCCGCGATGAACGATGATGGAGCTCAAATCGTTCATCGGTACGGTTA
Source organism: Deltaproteobacteria bacterium UBA6601 (assembly GCA_002433485.1). Lineage (GTDB taxonomy): Bacteria > Myxococcota_A > UBA796 > UBA9615 > UBA9615 > UBA6601. Next base: position 7,428 of record DJIF01000106.1, on the reverse strand, counting down.
TTCTAGATGATTCTGCCAACACTGGCGTTATTTCCCATCGCAGCCGATCGTTGATTGGCTCTCAAGCACGCGCTAGATTCCCGCCTCCATGGCTCCCCAGGCTCCCGGACATCGCTCGCTACGCTTCGCAGATCTTTCCGACGGCAGGAGGGTTACGCCGATGCTGCGGCAATACGCCGAGCTCAAGGAGCAGGTGCCCGACGCCTTGCTGCTGTTCCGAATGGGGGACTTCTACGAGATGTTCTTCGAGGACGCCGAACTTGCTGCGTCTTTGTTGGACCTGACCCTGACCGCCAGGGACAAACTTGAGGACAGTTCGATCCCCATGGCAGGGGTACCCCATCATGCGGTGCGCGGCTATGTGCGGCGGTTGATCAGTGCCGGGCATAAGGTCGCCCTCGCCGACCAGATTGAGGATCCTCGCACAGCACGGGGGATCGTTAAGCGAGCCATCACCGAGGTGGTGACTCCAGGGCTGGTCACTGAGCCTGAGAATCTGGATGCCCGTGCCGCCAACTATCTGGCAGCTTTCACTGCCCCCGGTGCCGGTGGGATGGGCCTGGCTTTTATTGACATCTCCACTGGAGAGTTTGCCTGCACCGACCTCGCAGATCTGCCCAGCCTGGAGGCTGAACTGCACCGTCTGGCCCCCAGTGAAGTGCTCTTCCTGGATGCTGCAGAAGAGCAGTTGGGTGCACTGCAGTCGAGCCTGGATACGCGCTGGGCACCCTTGCCAGATCAGGCCTTCGTGGCCGACTCCGCGCAGGTCGAACTGTGCGAGTTGCTTGGTGTCGCCGACCTTCGTGGTTTTGGCGTTGAAGAGTCCTCTCTGGGGGTCTGCGCTGCCGGCGCTATCCTCTACTACCTGCGGGCATCGAAGGTGGCTTCTCTGGGCCATGTCCAGCGTCTCCGGCCCTACTCGCAGGACTCGTTCATGGTCTTGGACCAGACCACTCGTCGCAATCTGGAGCTGTTCCGCACCATGGCCGACGGGAGCCGCCGTGGCAGTCTGATCGGCTTGTTGGATCGGGCAGCGACAGCCATGGGTTCGCGCCGCTTACGTCAGTGGATCGGTGCTCCTTTGCTGGATCCGGGGCTGATTGAGACCCGGCTAAGGGCCGTTGAACTGTTGCATGGATCCGCCGAGCTTCGTGAGGCCTTGCGTGACCGCCTGGCAATGGTTCACGACATCGAGCGTCTCAACGGCAAGGTCATGAGTGGGCGTGCCACGCCCCGCGATCTGAAGGCGCTCAGCGACTCGCTTCAGCAGGTTCCCGCCATCGACATGCTGCTCGACCGGAGCGATGCCCGTGAACTGCCCGTGTTTGCCTTGTTGCCCGATCTGGAGGATCTACGGGCCGATATCGCTGCGGTGCTGACCGAGGAGCCGCCACATAGCATCAGTGATGGTGGGATTGTGCGGCGCGGTTACCATCCTGAGCTGGACGAACTGATCGACCTAAGCCGGGAAGGCAAGGGGGCTCTGGTTCGCCTAGAGTCCGAGGAGCGAAGCCGAACCGGGATCTCCAGTCTCAAGGTCCGCTACAACCGGGTCTTTGGCTATTTCATCGAGGTGACCAAGGCCAACCTAGCTGCGGTCCCAGCTCACTATGTGCGTAAGCAGACCCTGGCCAATAGCGAGCGCTATTTGACCGACGAACTCAAGCAGTTTGAGGCCAAGGTGTTGGGTGCAGAAGAGCGCCGCTGCAGTTTGGAGATGGAGCTTTTTCAGCAGCTTCGTTCGCGAGTGGCCGAGCGGGCCCAGTCTCTTGCAGCACTGGCCGAGCGGCTGTCCTCCATCGACGCGGTCTACTCGCTGGCCGAGGTCGCGCTACGTAATGGCTACATTAAGCCTCTGGTGGACGATTCTCGTACGCTGCGCCTTGATGAGAGCCGTCATCCGGTCATTGAGCAGATGAAGTTGAGCGAGCGTTTTGTTCCAAATGATGTGCTCCTCGAACCCGAAGCATCCCAGTTATTGGTGATCAGTGGGCCCAACATGGCGGGCAAGTCCACTGTCATGAGGCAGGTCGCGCTGATCACCCTGATGGCTCAGGCCGGTAGCTTTGTGCCTGCCCGTGCAGCGCATGTTGGAGTGGTCGACAGGATCTTTACCAGGGTAGGAGCCTCAGACAACATCGCGCGAGGTCAGTCCACCTTTATGGTGGAAATGAGTGAGACCGCGGCGATCCTTCATCATGCGAGCGACCGAAGCCTGGCGATTCTTGATGAGATCGGTAGGGGAACATCTACCTATGACGGCTTGTCCATCGCCTGGGCCGTGGTCGAGTACGTGGCTGATGTGCTGCGCTGCCGGACGATGTTTGCGACCCACTACCATGAGCTGAGCGAGCTGGCTCAGACCCGGCCGCAAGTGCGTAACTACAACATCACGGTGTCGGAGATCGGCGGCAAGGTGATTTTCCTGCGGCGTCTCCGGGAGGGAGGCGCATCTCGCTCTTACGGAATCCAGGTGGCCCGACTTGCTGGCCTGCCCGACGGCGTGCTGGCTCGTGCCAGGGAGGTCCTGGCGACCTTGGAGGCAGGTGAGCGGGACTCCATGGACAGTCCACGGCTGGCCAGAACCCCGGGTGACCCGCTGCCGCGTGAAGGCCAGTTGGCGTTGTTCGGCGATCGGGGTTCTCTGTTGCAGGAAGAATTGCTGGGCCTTGACCTGGATCGTCTCAGCCCGCTTGAAGCCCTCAATCTGCTCGCTGATCTGCAAGCTAGGGCGCGAGGTTGATGCGCTCTCAACCGCAGTTCTTTGCTGTGCTTTTTATGCTCGCAGCGTGTGGGGTTGACCGTAGCCAAGGTCTCGACACGGAACCGCCGCAGCTCACCGCTGCGGTTTCAGCTGCATCGCCAGGGGCGGAATCGGCGGAGGCCTTAGCTCAGGTGCCGGTTGTTGAGGCGCAGCCCGCGGGCCTGAGCGTGGAGCGCAGCTGGAAGCGAATCGTGGTCGACGCTGGCCACGGTGGTGATGACGAGGGTGCTATCGGCGTGTCGGGCGCTCAAGAGAAGGACATCACACTGTCTATCGCCAGGGAGATGAAACATGGTCTTGAGGCCCGCGGCTTTGAGGTGGTCGAGACTCGCACTGAGGACCTGTTCCTGTCCTTGGAGCGGCGTACCAGTATCGCTAATGCATCGGGGGCAGCCTTGATGGTTTCGATCCATGCCAACGCAGCGCCATCTCCCCAGGCTCATGGGATTGAGACCTACTACATGGACCTTGCTTCCGATGAGGCAGCCATGCGGTTAGCAGAGCGGGAGAATCGTTCTGGTCAGCTGGCGCTCGCCGATGATGAGGTCGTCAGGGCTGGTGTCGACGAGCTCATCTCGGAGCTGCGTATGGGCGCAACCGCCCAGCACAGTCGCGAACTGGCAGAGCGCCTTCATACTGGGCTGCTGCGCGCAGGGAGCAGCTTCTACGGTGCAGGTGTGCTCCGTGATCGGGGTGTCCGAACTGCGCCCTTTTGGGTGCTGGTTGACAGCCAGATCCCCTCGGTCCTTATTGAGGTCGGTTATCTCACCTCGAAGGACGAGGAAAAGAGACTCAGGACGCGCGGCTTTCATAATCTAGCGGGTGAGACCCTGGCGGCTGCCGTCGCCGATTTCAGTGAGCGAGCCGCCCGGTCCGCTCCAGGTGCCGCGGTCCCTTGAACGAAGCAGCTGTACTGAAGTTGGCTCGGGAACGGGTTACCGGCTTCCTGCGTGGCTCGGACCGTTCGGGCTCCAGGAGCACCGCTCTTTACACCGCCGCGGTGGACAACAGCTGTCGCGAGCTGTGCTCAAAGCTGCAGCAGGAGTCGCCTGCTGAGTCGTTCTGCCTGATTGCTACCGGAGGCTATGCGAGGCGCTCTTTGTGCACCTGGTCCGATGTCGATGTGGTTTTGCTCAGGCGTGATCCGAGCAGCAGGACACAAGAAGAGCTGGCGCGCGCGCTTCTTTATCCCCTCTGGGATGCTGGTCTGGATGTTGGCTGTCATCCAGGCTCTATCGCTGAGGTGCTGGCCCTTGCCGAGGCCGATCTCGCGACTCGGACCTCGTTGCTGGATTTACGCTTTCTTGGTGGTGACCTGGAGCTCTATGAGTCCTTTAAGGCGGCCATCGAGGGGTGTGTGGAGTCCTGGGGAAGGGAACTGCTTGGTCGCGTTCGGGCTGCCAATCTGGCGCGCTTTAACCGGTATGGGGCGTCAGTCTTTTTGCTGGAGCCACAGGTCAAGGAGGGCAAGGGCGGATTGCGCGACTTTGACTGGCTGTGTTGGATCGCACGCCTGCGTCATGGTGCACGCGGAGACTACGACATGTTGCTTCGCGGCGTGGTGGAGCCGCAGCACTATCGGGAACTCGCTGATGCTCGCGAATTCTTGCTGCGGGTGCGACTGCAGCTTCATGTGCTTCACGGCCGCCGGGAGGACCGGCTTGTGTTTGAGTCCCAGGAGCCAGTGGCCCGGGCGCTGGGCTTTAAGGCCAGTGGTGGTCTGCTGGCCGTCGAGCGCTTTATGGGTGAGTACTATCGCCATGCTTATGCAATGGCCCACCTGTGTGGACTCTATGTGGCGCGCATGTTGGGTTTCTATTGGGACGAGGAGCACGACCACAGCTCGGTGGGTGAGCCGCTTGAGTTGGGGCCCTCGGCTCCTGTGGTTCGGTCTGGCTGGGAGCTGGAGGAGCGCTCTGCTGATGAGCTGTTTCTCTTGCAGCGGGGCAGCGTCCGTTGTGTTGACCCGGCCGCCTTGAGTCGCGAACCACGCACCATCATGACTCTGTTTGAGTTCGTTCAGGGCAAAGGGGCGCGACTTCACCACGACACCCTGGAGCAGGTTCGTGGGGCTCTGCCCAGAATTAACAAGCGGTTCCGTGAGGATCGGGAGATTAGCGGCCGATTTTTCGCAATGCTGGAGGGGGATGATGTGTTTCGCGCCCTGGTTGCGATGCACCGAAGCGGCTTCCTCGGTCGTTATATTCCGGAGTGGGCGGCCTGCTTTTGCCAGGCTCAACACAATCGGCTCCATCTCTATACGGTCGACGTTCACCTGCTCTATACGGTGCGGGAGCTGGAAGCTCTTGGTAGTGATGAACTGGAGGTTGAGTTTGCAGAGGTGCGGCGCGCATGGGGGCGTCGGGAGCGCCGTGCTCCCTTGCTGTTGGCCGGTCTCTTTCATGATGTGGCGAAGACCCACGGTACCGCTCACAGTCGGGTGGGTGCTGAGCAGGTGAGCGCCTTGCTCGGTCGCATGGGTGCTTCGCCCGAGGACCAGCAGCAGGTTGCCTGGCTGGTGCGTCACCATCTGACCCTGAGCAACGTTGCTTACTTTCGTGATTTGCGCGATCCAAAGACCCTTAGCGATCTGGCGGCCATTGTTCCCAGCCGCGCACACCTTGATGACCTGCTCGCTTTGAGCTGGGCCGATGCCAGTGCGACCAATCCCAGTAGCTTTACCTCCTGGCGTAAGACTCTGCTGTTGGATGCCTATCGTGCCGCGCTGCAGGTGGTTGAGCCGGAACAGGCTGGCGGCCCCCTGAGCCTTGAGCAGAAGCGCGCGCAGGTGGAGGCCTTGTTGTTGCCTGAGGTGGGTCGTAAGCGGGCCTCTCAGCTTGCAGCCCTGGTCTTCGAGGTGCCGGTGGCCAGTCAGCCGCGCTATCTCGATAGCCCCTCCGAGCTGCTCGCGTCCCATGCCGCCCTGCTTGCCCAGCACCAGGGCCAACAGGGCTCAGAGCAGCGGCAGGACTTGGTCTGTCATGCTCGTCACCGACCAGCGGCCGGCATCTCCCAGTGGATGGTCTGTACTCGCGATGAGCCGGGCACGTTCTCGACCCAGGCAGGGGTCCTGGCCGCTTGTGGTCTCAGCATTGTCTCGGCCCAGGCGGTAACCCGCCGTGATGGTGCCTGCATTAACTCGTTCTCTGTGACCGATGCCAGGGGCCGGGCTGTCGCCGATCCGGCGCGCTGGCGCAGAGTTCAGAGGACTCTTACTCGGGTCATGTCGGGTGAGCGTGGGCTCGGTGAGCTGCTGGCGCGCGCCAGGCACCACAGCGGAGCCGCTGTCAGGGCCGGTGATGATCGACTCAAGCGAATTGAGGTGTCCAACGAACTCAGTGACCAGGCTACCGTAGTTGAGGTCGTAACCGACGATCGAGTCGGTCTGGG
>DJIF01000106.1:0-979 GCA_002433485.1 Deltaproteobacteria bacterium UBA6601 | reverse complement strand
TAGTTGAGGTCGTAACCGACGACCGAGTCGGTCTGGTGCATGACATTACCAGGGTCTTCCTTGAGCGCGGTCTGGACCTGCAGGTAGCAAAGATCGCGACTCGCCATGATCTTGCTTCCGATGCCTTCTACGTGGTCAATCGCTTTGGCAGAAAGCTGGGTAGGAAGAGCTGCCGGGATCTCGCCACTGTTCTTGAGGAGCGCTTCGCGTGATCGGCCCGCTGTCGGTCGACGGACTCATCGGTCAGTATCTCGATGTTCTTCGGGTTGAGCGTGGTCTGTCCGAGAATACCGTAGCCGCCTATGCCAGAGACCTCAGCAGCCTGGCTGCGTGGTGCGAAGGGCAGGGCATCTGTGCGGTCGTTGAGATTGATCGTGGGGCCCTTGAGGAGTTTGTCTTGACGCTGCATGAACGGCAGCTTCGTCCCCGCACCGTCAATCGCTACATCAGCAGTGTGCGGGGCTTTATTCGGTTTCTGATCGCCGAAGGCCACCGTGAGGACGATCCGGCTTCCAGGCTGGTGAGTCCGCGCTTTCCCCACCAGCTGCCTGAAGTGCTGCGGGTCGAGGAAGTGGCCGCTCTGATTGCCGCGCCGGGAACCTCGACGCCCAGGGCCTTGCGGGATACCGCGATGATTGAGTTGCTCTACAGCAGCGGCTTGCGGGTTTCAGAGCTCTGCGGTTTGCGCCGTAACTCGCTGCGCACAGCGCCTGCCACAGTGATTGTCCGGGGTAAGGGTGACAAGGAGCGCATTGTTCCGGTGGGCCCAGCTGCCGAGCAGGCTGTGCGGCGGTTTCTGGCAGAGGGCTGGCCGCAGCTCGACAAGGGCAGGGGCAGTCCATTTCTGTTTATTGGTCCCTCCGGAAAGGCCTTGAGCCGACAGGCCTTCTGGAAGAACTTGCGGCGTTACGCTCAAGCTGCCGCGATTACGGTCAATCTAAGTCCGCATACTCTTCGCCACTCCTTCGCCACCCACCTG